>NZ_CDBN01000051.1 GCF_000820085.1 Aeromonas sanarellii | reverse complement strand
GCTCGGCCGCGCAGCGAGAAGCCCTGCTGAATGAACTGGTCGGCGCCCACCCGCAGCGCATGTTGCGGGAGATGAGCGAGTTTCTGGATCGTTACACCGAGCATCAGCCACTGCTGCTGATCACCGAAGACCTGCACTGGGGCGATCCCTCCACCCTGCAGCTTGTCGACTATCTCGCCCGCCGGCGCAGCCACAGCCGCCTGATGTGGCTTGGCAGTTTCCGCCTGACCGAGATCATCGCCCAGGATCATCCTCTCAACGAGCTCAGACACGAGCTGCGCCCGCAGGGCTTGTGCGAAGAGATCCTGCTCGACGCCTTCTCCGAGCGGGATGTGGCGACCTATGTCTGCACGCGGCTGCCGACGCTGGCCGCCGAGGACAGATTCGTGAAGGCCCTGCATGAACGCACGAGTGGCGTGCCCCTGTTCGTGGCATCCCTCGCCAACGAGGTCCTCGCCCNNCACGGCGGCCGCCGTGTTTGGCATGACACTGCGTCTCGACATGCTGTCACGGGTGCTGGACAGCGATCCTGTGCAGGTGGCGGAGCTCTGTGATCGGCTGGCACGGGAGCGGCTCTGGCTGACGGAAGTCACATCGAGCGAACCCGCACTCGGGGTGATGCCCTCCTTCGTGTTCCACCACCAGCTGTTCCGTCAGCGCCTTTATGACGGCTTGCCCGGCGCGGTGCGCGCCGCCTGGCACGGCAAGATAGGGGCCCTGCTCCAGCAGGACGGGAGCGCAACGGCCGCCGAACTGGCGATGCATTTCGATCGGGGCCGTGAGCCCATGAAGGCGCTTGGCTATTATGCCGAGGCGGCCCGGGCGGCCTTGCTCCATCTCAGCCCCGTCGAGTGCATCGGGTTGACCGAGCGGGCGCTTTTTCTGATCGATCAGATGCCGGAGAGTGCCCAGCGCCATGCGCTCGAGATCACCCTGGCCACGCTGCGCGGCTGCGCCGCCTTCCACACCCTGGGGGCCGGGGACGACACCCGCGCGGCCTACCAGCGTGCGACCAGGCGCCTCGTCGAGGTGCCATCGCATCCCATGGCCGGCCTGGCACTGCACGGTTTTGGCCTGCTGCTCGATTTTCGGGCCGAGTATGACGAGGCGCTGGCCATAGCCGCACGGGCGCAAGCCCTCGCCACCGAGAGGGCGGATCCCCTGCTGACGCTGGCAGCCTGCACCATACAGGGGCATGCGCTCATGATGCAGGGCCATCATCTGGCGGCCAGGGAGGTACTGGAGCTGGCGTTGCCGGCCCTCGAGCAGGCGACGGCGACGACAGAGCACAATTTCATCGGGTTCATCGCCGATCCCCAGGCGACTGTGCTCGCCTTGCTGAGTCTCTCCCTCGCCCAGCTGGGGCTGTTCCATCAGGCGCGCGAACGCCTCCGGCAGGCTTATGCCCGCTCCCGCCACCTTGCCCAGCCGATGGCGCTGATGTTTACCCTCTGGTGCGATGCGCTCTGTGCCATCCGGCATGGCGACGTGGCGCGAGTCGCGGCGCTGGCCGGAGAGATGGCGACCCTCGTCGACCGCTTCTCCCTTGCCCAGGGTAAGGCGGCCTGCCGCTGGTTCCAGGGGTGGGCAGAGAGCCATTGCGGCAGCCCCCTGGAAGGAGGCCGCCAGATCTGCCTGGCTTACGAAGAGAACCGGGCGCTCGGGATGCTGTCAGGGAGCAGCGAAACCCTGGGCTATGCCGCCGAGGCCCTGGTCCTCCAGCAGGAGTGGGAAGGAGCCCAGGCGACGCTGGCGCAGGCGCTGGCGTTCGTGCACAGCCACGGGGAGCGCATCGTCCTGCCGCAATTATTGCTGCTTCGCGCGGCCACAGAGCAGGCCAGGGGCGACGTGACGGCCGCGGCAACCTCGGCACGCCATGCACGCGCCGAGGCCATGGCCCAAGCCGCGCCATGGCTCGAGGTCATGGCATTGACCGCCCTTTGCGACCAGGGTGCTGCGACGTCAGAAGAGAGGGCGGCGCTCGCCGGATGGGAAGAGCGACTCGCCGCGCAGGGAGAGCCCGCCCCCCTTGTCAGGACGGTGCGCCCCCTTGCAAACGGCAAGGCGGCTCAATAAGCGCCCCTCCCGACCGAATCCCCACCTCTCCCTGACCACATGCCCATTCGTCGTTCTTATACTCGATTGCGACAGGTAATGAGCGTGATCCGGCCACTGGCCCGCGTCCTGGTGTGAGAAGGGGGATCCTCTGGCCCCCGCCTCGCCAACACCCTCGACAGGGCCTGGCGATCCCCGTCATTCAGACCCAGCCATGGACACAGGGGGATTGAACGGCAGGCCAGGAGCCCCTTGTACCTGACGCCGCCATCGGTCGCATTCACGCGTTTCCGGCGACCTCTTGCCTCCATTTACGTGATACCGGTGCCCCCATGGATATCTGTGATTGCCGTCAGTCAGGCCGTTGCAAGGATAGATTCGCCTCAGGCAGGCCCCTGCCAGAGTCGATCATCGACGAGCTCTGCTCGCTGGCCTGCCTTGGCCAGCCATCACAGCGCCGCCTGCCCTGGCATGTCATGGTGGCCTCCTCGCAGGATGCGAAGCGGCGCATCAATGCGGTGGTCAGCGGGGCGCTCCCCTTCGCCCCCTGCCAGCTCCACAAGGCGTCCCATATCGTGGTGCTGTGCGCCAGAACAGGGCAGAGGCGGGCCGCCGATGATGGGGCGTTGCCGACGGCCGTCCCCGGGCACCATGCCGAATATCCGGCAGCCCCCCGGGAGCACGCGACAGAGCAGGCAGCCCTCGCCGGCGCCTCTCACCCGATCTACATGGCCCTGGGCGCACTCTTGCTGGGAGCGGCGACCCTGAACCTGGCCACTTGCACCGTGGATGATTTTGATGCTGACTGGCTGGATGCCGAGCTGGGGCTGGCCGAACGGGGATGGCGCAGCGTCGTGATGGTGGGTCTGGGCCAGCATGCCGCTAGCGATATCGAGCCGCCCTCTCTCCCCCTGCCGACGGAGCTCTTCATGACGCGACTGTGAACAGATCGCCACCCAATTCCGACCTTTTATCCACCACTTCGCCCTCGTACTCCCGTAATCTTCTGCGGCAAGCCCGAATATTGATGGATGCTGCCCATGATCCTCAGATCCGATCCCCAATACCCCCTCCATCGCATGTACGTCGTCAAGCTGGACCGGGACGCCACGCCAGATGCGCTCCATGGGCGCCTTGAAAACCTCGTCTCCGGCACGCAGCGCCACTTCGCATCGGCGCAGGAGCTGCACGGCCTGATGGAGCGGGATCTCGAGCGCGAGGACGCCCCCGGGCAGAGTCCTGACCCCATTCCCTGACGGCCACCCGCTCCCACCCATTTCCGACCAAAGTCCGACCCCTTCCTGACCATGGCCGCGGCCCGGCTTGCTAGTCTGCCTACCCGATCCCGTCCACCCCATGATGCGAGTTATACGATGTCTCCAGCACCTGCCATCTCCCGGGCCCCGCGCCCGCGAAGGATGCGCGTCATCCCAGCCCTGGTCTCCTCTGCCCTGGCGCTTGCCTCGGCTGGCTGCACCACGCCCCAACTAGACTCCACCCTGGATCTCCCCGCCAGCTTCGCCACCTCGCGGGAGGCGGCCGAGCCGGACGTGCAGTGGTGGGAGAGCTACGGCGATCCTGTGCTCAGCGAGCTGATCGTCCAGGCGGCCCACGCAAACCGCGACATCCGCATCGCCGCCCAGCGCGTGCGCGCCGCCCGGGCGGGAGAGACAGTCAGCCGCTCCGTCCTCCTGCCCAACCTGGGGGTGACGGGCAGTGCCGGCCACAGCGACAACGGCTATGACAGTGGCGCGCGGCAGGCCGCCCCCGAGACGAGCAGTCTCTCCGCGGGCCTGAGCGTCTCGTGGGAAGTGGATCTCATCGGCCGTCTGCGGGCCGGCGCGGCCGCCGCCGCGGCAGAGGCCGAGGCCAGCGAGGCGCAGGCACGCGGCGTGCGTCTGCTGGTGCTGACGGATGTGGCCAGCAACTATTTCACCCTGGTCGGCGCACAGCGCCAGCTGGAGACGGTACACGCCATCTCGGAGGCCCAGAACGAGACCTTGCGTCTGGTGACGGCGCGCCAGCAGGTCGGGTTGGCCTCCCCCTTCGATGTCGAACGGGCGCGCACCGATGCCGCCCAGGCACGGGCGGCCATGCCGCGACTCGCCACCCTGATCGCCGTCTCGCGCCATCGTCTCGCCGTGCTGATCGGCGCCCAGCCGGCGACCGCCAGGATCACCCCTTCCCAGGCCGTCATCAAGACCCCGCCGGTACGCCCCGGACAACCGGCCAGCCTGCTGGAGCGTCGCCCGGACCTGCTGGCGCTGCGTGCCCAGCTGGCAGCCTCGAACTGGCGTCGCCAGCAGGCAAAAACGCAGTGGTTCCCCCGCCTGTTCGTCAGCGCCCTGTTCGGTCGCGAGGATCTGGATGTGAACGGCATGGCGCTCGGATCGGCCCGCTTTGGCAACCTCGCCGGCCTGATGACGATGCCGCTGCTGGACTGGGGCCGAACCAGCGCCGTCAACGAGATCGCCGAGAGCGCCCAGTCCGAGGCGCTGCTGCGCTACGAGGATGGCATCGTCCGTGCGCTCGAGGATGTGGAGAACAGCCTGGTCGCCCTGCGCGACGAGCGTGAGCGGGCAGACGTGCTGCAAGGGGCCGCACGGTCGGCGCAAATGGCCCTCAAGCACGCCGAGTCCCTCTATCAGCGGGGACAGATCGATCTGTTGCCGCTGCTCGATGCCCAGCGCGCACGCCTGACCGTGCAGCTCGGCGCCAATGACAGCCAGACCCAGGCCCTGCTCGACAGTGTGACGCTGTTCAAGGCGCTGGGCGGTGGCTGGCAGGCCTTCGAGCCGGCGACAACCCATACCCCCGAGACAGCCGTATCCAAGCGCATCACCCCCCCCCCTTTATCCACTAACGAGGAATCGTCGTGAAATCCTTCGTCGCCGCGGCCAGTGCCGCCACCCTTACTGCCTTGCTGTGTGCCTGCTCCGAGCCCGCCCCCTCCACGGGCGCACTCAGACCGGTGAACACCATGGCGCTTCATTACGACAGCCTGCGCGACAGCCAGCGCTATTTTGCCTCGGTCGCCTCCCGCTACGAGGTCGAACAGGCCTTTCGCATTGGCGGCAAGGTGCTGGTGCGCAAGGTCGATGTCGGCCAGGTCGTGAAAGAGGGCGATGTGCTCGCCATCCTGGATGATGCGGACTACCTGCTCGCCGAAGAGGCCGCCCGCCAGCGTCTGGCGGCGGCCAAGGCGGCCGCCTGGCAGGCCGAATCGGATTGGCAGCGCCTCAGTGAGCTGAAGAAGAACGGCTCCGTCAGCGCCTCCCACGAGGAGCAGGCACACAGCACCCTGCTCACCGCCAGGGCGGCGGCACAGGCGGAGGCCCGCCAGTTCGAGCTGGCCCGCAACCAGGTCAATTACACCCAGCTGCGGGCCCCCATCAGCGGCGTGGTGACGGCGCTGCGCATGGAAACAGGCCAGGTGGTGGCGGCGGGTCAGCCCGTCATCACCCTCGCCAACGAGGGCAAGCCGGAAATCGTGGCGGATATTCCCGAGAACCGGCTGGCCGAGTTCAAGGCCGCACGCTACAAGGCCGCGCTGGCCACGGCGCCGGAGCGCTATTTTGCGGTCGAGCTGCGCGAGCTCTCGGCCCAGGCCTCGGCGCAGACCCGCACCTACCGTGCCCGCCTCAAGCCGGTCGAGCCCAGAGCACTGCCGCTGGGGGCGACCGCCACCCTGATCGCCGAGCGCACCGATGAGGGCACCCGCGTCGCCACCCTCCCCGCCACGGCCCTGACCCAGGAGCAGGGGGTGCCGGCCGTGTGGACGGTGCAACAGGACGGCAAGGGCAATACGGGCACCGTCAAGCTGGTCAAGGTCGCCATCCAGGGCTATCGCAGCGACGAGGTGCTCGTCTCCGGTCCCGCCGAGGGCGCCCTCGTCGTCACCGCCGGGGTGCAGAAGATGGCGCTAGGGCTGAGAGTCGCCCTGCCCGCCGCCGCATCCGCATCCCGCTCTGAACGTGAGGAAGTGACCCCATGAAATCGTTCAATCTCACCGAATGGGCGCTGAGCCACCGCGCCGTGGTGCTGTTCCTGATCCTGCTGGTGACGGTGGCGGGGACCCTGGGCTTTGGCAGGCTGGGTCAGCTGGAGGACCCCAACTTCTCGGTGCCCTCCATGACCGCCATGGTGGTCTGGCCCGGCGCCACGGCGCAGCAGCTCCAGGATGAAGTGCTCAACCGCATGGAGAAGAAGTTCGAGCAGCTCGATCACTTCGAGAAGGTCAAGACCTTCGCCCGCCAGGGGTTCGGCGGCATGCTGATCACCGTCAAGGGGGGCACCTCCAAGGCGGATCAGCAGGAGGCCTGGTATCAGGCGCGCAAGAAGTTCAGCGATCTCGAGCTCGAGCTGCCCGAAGGCGTCGTGGGCCCCATATTCAACGACGAATTTGGCGACGTCTACGGCCTGATGTACGCCATCAAGGGGGACGGGGTCAGCCTCGCGGATCTCGCCGATCAGGCGGAGATCATCAAGCGCCGCCTGCTCAAGGTGCCCATGGTCAAGAAGGTGGATCTGCTCGGCAAGCAGGCGGAAAGAGTCTACATCGAGTTCTCCCACGAGCGCCTGGCGGCGCTGGGCATCCAGCCCGTGCAGATCATGACGGCCCTGAAGAGCCAGAATGCCGTCCTGCCGGCAGGCTCCCTCGACACCGCCTCCGACCGCATCTATGTGCGGATCAGCGGCCAGTTCCGCAGTCTCGACGACATCCGCAACCTGCCCATTGCCGCAGGCGGGCGCGTCATCAAGCTCGGCGACTTCACCACGGTGCGCCGCGGCTATGAGGATCCCCAGACCTACAGCATCCGCCACAACGGCCAGCAGGTGCTGATGCTGGGCATTTCCATGACCAATGACGGCAACATAGTCCAGCTGGGCGAGGCGCTTGAGACCGTCATCGCACAGATCCAGAACGAGCTGCCCTACGGGGTCGAGCTCGAGCAGGTCGCCGATCAGCCCACCACGGTCAAGGAGGCGGTCTGGGACTTCGAGCGCTCCCTGGTGGAGGCCCTGGTGATCGTCGTCATCGTGAGCCTGCTGAGCCTGGGCTGGCGCACCGGCATCGTGGTCGCCCTGTCGGTGCCCCTGGTGCTGTGCATGGTCGCCATCTTCATGCTGGGGACCGGCTGGAATCTGGAGCGAATCTCCCTCGGGTCGCTCATCATCGCCCTGGGCCTGCTGGTGGACGACGCCATCATCGCCCTCGAGATGATGGTGGTGAAGATGGAGGCGGGCTGGGACAAGGTCAAGGCCGCCGCCTACTCCTACAAGGCGACCGCCATGCCCCGCCTGTCCGGTGCCCTGATCACCGCCGCCGCCTTCATGCCGGTGGGCTTCTCCCAGTCCACCACGGGTGAGTACGCCGGCGGCATCTTCTGGATCGTCGGCGTGGCGGTGGTCTTCTCCTGGCTCTGCTCGGGCCTCTTCACCCCCTACCTTGCCGTCAAGATGCTGCCCGCCCAGCTCGGCCATCACCATGGCGAGGGGAACCCCTATGACACCAAGGGCTACCGCCGGCTGCGCGGCTGGATCCAGCAGGCCATCGCGCGCCGCTGGCTGGTCATCGGCATCACCTTCGGGGCCCTGGTGCTGGCCGTGCTGGCGGTCAGGCTGGTGCCGCAGCAGTTCTTCCCCAACAGCACGCGGCCCGAGCTCATCGTCGAGCTGCGGGTCAAGGAGGGGGCCTCGTTCGCCGCGACCACAGAGCAGGTAACACGCCTGGAGCAGCTGCTGGCCAAGGACGAGGACGTGCGCTTCTACACCGCCTACACGGGCGCCGGCGCACCGCGCTTCTACCTCTCCCTGGATCCCGAGCTGCCCAACCCGGGCTATGCCCAGTTCGTGGTGATGACCAAGGATCTGGAGGCCCGCGAGCGCGTGCGTTCGCGCCTGATGGCCATGGCCGGCGACCAGTTTCCCCAGGCCTGGGTGCGTGTCACCCGCCTCGAGCTCGGCCCGCCGGTGGGCTTCCCGATCCAGTACCGCATCGTCGGCGCCGACACTCAGGTGGTGCGCGCCATCGCCCGCAGGGTCGAGCACCTGGTGGCGAGCAATCCCCAGGTGCGCGACGTCCAGCTCGACTGGAACGATCCGGTGCGCGCTCTGAATGTGGCGCTCGATCAGGAGAAGGTGCGCGCCCTGGGGCTCTCCCCCGCCGAGGTGGCGATGGCGACCCAGTCCCTGATGCAGGGGGTGACCCTGACCCAGTTGCGCGACGGCGAGGAGCTGGTCGACGTGGTCGCCCGCGCCATTCCCTCGGAGCGACTGGATGTGGAGACCCTGAAGGACATCAACCTCTACACGAGCCAGGGCACTGTGGTGCCCCTGTCGCAGATTGCGACCGTGCGCCATGAGCTGGAAGAGCCTGTGCTGTGGCGGCGCAACCGCGACATGGCGATCACGGTGCGGGCCGACGTGGTGGACGGTGCCCAGGCGGTCTCCGTGACCCAGGCCATCACCCCCCTGCTCAAGGAGCTGGAGGCGACCCTGCCGTCCGGTTACCGGATTGACGTCGGCGGTGCGGTCGAGGAGAGCAACAAGGCCAACGAGGCGCTGATCGCCGTGGCCCCCGTGATGCTGATCACCATCTTGCTGATCCTGATGCTGCAGTTGCAGAGCTTCTCCCTGATGGCCATGGTGCTCTTGACCGCGCCCCTCGGGATGATCGGCGTGGTGGCCGCCCTGCTGGTGTTCCAGGCTCCCCTGGGCTTCGTCGCCATCCTGGGCGTCATCGCCCTGTGCGGCATGATCATGCGCAACTCGGTGATCCTGATCGACCAGATCCAGATAGAGACGGCCGGTGGCCGGGATCCCTGGAGCGCCGTGGTCGAAGCCGCCGTGATGCGGGCCCGCCCGGTGATGCTGACGGCGGCGGCCACCGTGCTGGCCATGATCCCCCTGACACGCAGCGTCTTCTGGGGCCCCATGGCCATCGCCATCATGGGCGGGCTGACCATCGCCACCCTGCTGACCATCTTCTTCGTGCCCTCCCTCTATGCGGCCTGGTTCCGGATCGCCCCGGTCAAGGAGACCGGGTCCACCCTGGCGCAGGCCTCTGGCGCAGAGGAGCGGGCATAGTGAACAAGGGACGCACTGCGCTGATGTTGACGGGGTTGCTGCTGAGCGGCGCCAGCCAGGCCGGGGATGGCACCCTGACCCTCACGGTGGAGAACGACGTCTTTACCGGCTCAGACAACAACTACACCAATGGCGTGGGGATAGCCTGGGTCTCTGAGGCCATCGCTCGGGAGGACGATGACCCCCTAGGTCAATGGACCCGCTTCTGGGCATTCCTGCCGTTCGTGGCCGATGAGGGCTACACCAACTATGCCTCCTGGGCCCTGGCCCAGGAGATCAACACCCCGGACGACATCGGGGAGCCCCATCCCGATGTCGACGATCAGCCCTACTCAGGGGTGCTGGTGGTCGACAGCACCCTCTATGCCCGCAGGTGGGACTGGAACCACGCCTGGCAGCTCAGGCTGGGGGTGGTGGGGCCCGCCTCCCAGGCCGATGACACCCAGCGGGAGTTCCATCGTCTGATCGGGGCCGACAAGCCGCAAGGCTGGGATACCCAGTTGCCGAACGAACCCGTCGTCAACCTCAACTACACGGTGGCCCACCTCGCGGCGGCCGGACACACGGCGGCCGAGCTGGAGTGGCGCCTGGTACCCCTGGCCACCGCCGGGGTTGGCAACTATTTCACCGGGGCCGGGGTCGGCCTCTATGGCGAAATAGGCTGGGATCTGGTGGATGCCCTGGGGGTCACCGCCCTGCGCTCCGGCCTCAATGCCGCCTCCACGGTCGGCATTGCACCGCAGAACCGCTGGTCGGTCTCGCTCTTTGGCGGGGGCGGCGCCTACGGGGTCGTCCACTACCTGCCCCTCGACGGCACCCTGTTTCGCACCAGCCACGCCGTCGATACCGAGCCCGTCATCGGCATGGGCTCCTTCGGCTTCTGCCTGCGGCGCGGCAAGTTGACCCTGGGGTTCGCCCGCACCTTTTTCACCGAGACCTTCGACACCCAGCGAGAGCAGACCGACTTTGGCACCCTGAGCCTGTCATGGGTGCTGTGATCGCCATCCCCCTGGGCGCGTTCGCCGGCAGCCAGCGTCCGGGCCGAGGTTGCCCTCGCGCCAGATGCAGAGCACAGCGCCCTTCATAAAAAAACGGGAGCCATGATGGCTCCCGTTGTCATGCTTTCTCCCGGTTACTTGCGACCGAAGGGCCACCAGGACTTGTCGTTGTCCAGAATGTCGACCCGGGTCTGCTGGACGGCGCCCGGCTGGGCCCCTTTCAGCTTCTCGAGGTTCACGCTGAACTGCTCGGTGGGCTCGACAAACCAGTCATCGATGATCAGCACCTTGACCGACTTGCTGCCCCCCTCGCCCGCGGCCCAGCTCACCGACTGGCCGAGCCAGGGCAGGAAGTCCAGCCCCCAGCGCGCCGTGCTCCCCTCAAGGCTCACCTTGGCACGGGCGGGCTTGCTGAGATCGCCGGTGCGCACCAGGGGGATCTCGGCAAACCACTGCCCCTCGTTCACCGTCAGGGTGGGGTGAGCCAGCGCAATGGTGGACGGCGCCAGCTTGTCCTTAATGGTCACCAGGGTCTGGTGCTGATCCCCCAGGGCCGCGCCGCTCGCATCAAACAGCTCCAGGGTGAATGTCTCGTCCCCTTCGCGCAGGGTGTCGCTCTTCACCGGGATGCTGATGGTCTGGCTGTCGCTCTCGCCCGCCCCCCAGTGCAGGGTGCCGGTGAGGGGTGCCACGTCGTTGGCATCGGCGCTGCCATAGGCAATGCGGTAACCGACGCTGGCCTCCCCATGACTGCCGTCGCTGCGGCTGACGGTCAGGGACAAGGTGCTGCCCTCCTCCACATTCGCGGCGGCGCTCTCGAGGCTCAACACCCCGGCGGGGGGCTGCGGATACTGGATGGCCACCAGCACGGGGTCGTGATCCGAGGCGCTGAAGGGCCCTTCGGATTTCGCCAGCTGGCCGCTGTACTTGCTGCCGTACTCGAAGAAGTTGCTCTCGGCGGAGTTGATGTGCCAATCCTCGATGCCGATCACCTTGGCCGCGAGGCTCGGATTGGCCAGGGCGTGATCCAGGTTGCCGAGCTCTCCCTCATAGCTGTAGGAGTAGGTGTCGGTGCCGTGGAAGCGGGTGTTGAGGTTGATGAACCCATACCCCTTGCCCAGGGCGCTGCCGCTCTCTTCGAAGGGCTGACCCGCCAATGTGGTGAAGGAGGCGCTCATGATCTGGCGCGACTGGGCGGCCGGATCATAGTCGGTCAGCACCCGGATGGGATCCTCCATGCCGTAGGCGTTCATGTCGCCGATAAGCAGCAGATCCCCGCTCACCCCCTTGAGCTGTTCCCCCAGCACCTTGGCGGCGGAGACCCGCAGCGCATTGCAGTGGCCCTGGCCATCCAGCGGATCGGCTGTGGCGTAGTCGGGGTAATCCTCGAAGCAGGCGGAGCCCTTGGACTTGAGGTGGTTGACCACCAGGGTCAGGGGCGCATCCCCCTTGGGCGAGCTGAAGCGCTGTACCAGCGACTCGCGCATCCCCTGGTTGATGGTCACCGGCTTGCCGCTGGCGTCCTGCGCCTCGGCCTGCTGCACCGGCAGCGCGATGAGGCTGGCGGCCCCCTCCGGGGTCACCTTGGCGGGCCGGTAGATGAGCCCCACCGTGATGGCGTCGGTGCCGATGGGCTTGCCATCCGGCGAGGCAATCCAGCGATAGTGATCCGCCTCGTCCGGCTGGGCGGCGTTGAGGGCCCCCACCAGGTTGGCGATGGCGGAGTTGTCGCCATAACCGTTGTTCTCTATCTCCATCAGCCCCACCACGTCGGCATTGAGGCGGATGATGGCGCTGACGATCTTGGTGCGCTGCAGCTCGAACTCCGCCACCGTGAGGGCGCCCCGGTTGCTGCCGGTGGGGTTGGCATCCCCTCCCACGACAGTGGTGAAGAAGTTGAGCACGTTGAAGCTCGCGACCCGCAGATCCCCCGCCTCGGCGAGCTCTGGGGTTTCCACCCGATCCCAGCCGCTGTGATCGATCTGGATTGCGTCGATGCGATTGTTCGCCACCAGCCTGAACAGGTTGTAGGAGTAGCCGAGCGCCCCCTCCAGCCCGTTGAGCCTGTCGCCGATGCGCAGGTAACCGTCCTCGGCGTTGAAGCCGGGGAACCAGGGCAGCACGCCGTCCGGCGCCTTGGCGTCGGTCTCCACCACCAGCTGGTTCTGCTGGTTGCGCAGGGCCCACTGGCTCGCCTCCTCGCTCATGGCGGCAAATTTCTGGGTCGACTTGATGAGCGGCGCGCCATAGGCCAGCACCAGGTTGTTGCGCTTGCCGTCGTAATCGAAGCTGAAGTTGCGGGTCACCACCAGGCTGGATTCGGGCACCAGCCGCACCTGCATCCCCTCGTGACGCTCCAGCAGCTGGCTCAGGCTCTCCCCCGCCACCGGCAGCAGATCCACCGCCGCCGGCACGGCGCCGGCAGGCTGGGTCACCACCAGTTCGTCGGCACTGAGCTGGGTCTGGTTGAAATACTCCTTCACCTTGCCCGAGACGCACACCTCGGCCCCCGGCACTATGGCAGCGTTGGCCTTGGTGCTGTAGACGAAGAGGCCATCGGAGGTGGCCGGATCGCCGTCCCCCTGCACGTCCTGAATGAAGAAGCCCTTGTAGAGGCCGCTCACCACCTGGGTCACCACGCCGCGGGTGGCATAGGCCTGCTCGGACTCGAACTTGCCGGCCGGCACCAGCGGGCTGCTGTTGCCGGGGCCCTGAATGGCGGGCACGGGCACCAACTGATCCACCGGGCAGACAAAGGCGGGCGGCTGGGTGCCATCGCAGGGACCATCGCCACTGCAACCCAGACCGCTGGCGTCATCCTTGAGAGCAGCCACATATTCGAGCGCCGGATCGAAAGGGGCGGTCGCATCGACCCGGCCCGTGGTGACGGTGGCCTTGCGGCGCAGGGTCATGTCCAGGGTCGAGACGCCGCCCGACACCCAGGCCGTGCCCGGATCCACCCCCACCTGGCCGAAGCTGTCCACAAGCTCGCTGCCGCGATAGAGCACCAGGGCGTCGTCACCGTTGAACACCAGGTTGCCGCTGGTCTGATTAGCCTTGGCCAGGATCTCGCTGCTGGCGGAGGGATTGGCCAGCACCAGGCTGGCCCCCGGCGCCAGGGTGCCCTGCAGCGCCAGGCTGTTGGTGGGGGCCTCGGTGAGGGGTTTGCCGTTGGCATAGAGCGCCAGCCGGTATTGGGAGAGATCGATGACGCTGGAGCCCACATTGCTCAGCTCCACCGCCTTGTTATTGCTGGATCCTTCCAGATATTCGCTGATAAGCAGTTGCGCCTGCGCCTGTCCAGCGAGCGCCAGCCCGACGGCCAGCGCCACGAGAGAATGTCTTCCTGACATGGTCAGTTTCCTTTTTTTATTTGCAGTTCGTGTTATTGGCGCCCCGCGCAAGGCGGGCCGCAGCACCTTGTTGCCGGCGAGATCATGACGATTCGGTGCCATGATCCCGCGGCGGGCCTACTCTGCCCCTTTGACGGCGGAGCCGCTGGGAGCTGGCTAACAATGACAACAAAATGTTGCGTGCAGGTGACGGGCAATACCCGAATGGGCAGTGTCCGTCATCGGTGTGCAGGAAATCGTCGCCACCTCTGGCGGTGCCATGCCAGGGGGACTCGACATCGGGCAGAGCCCAGGGTTGAAAGCGCGAGCGGTGCGGCGGCCAGTACCCTGCTCCACACGCGGCAAGATGGGCACCACGGGCCACCCTTTTTCCATGCAAACAGAGAGAGGGCTTCTATTGGAGCAGGGTGTTGTGCCGCGGTGGCATGGGTTCCAGTAGTGACATAAATAACAAAAGAGGGGATGGCACAAAGGTTTGTTGCTTTTGCGCTCGCGAATGGCAATAGTTCTCACTTTCTTTTTTTGACCGTCTCTATTCCCGAGGTGCTACAAGATGTTTCGTCACCCCCTGGCAAAGTTGCTGCTGCTCAGCCAGCTCGTCCTGGCGAGCTGGATGGCGCAGGCCGCCCCCCCCGTTGAAGTGGAAGATGTGATGGGCCGCAAGGTCTCCCTGAGCCTTCCGGCCAGCCGCATCGTGCTCGGTTTCTATCCCGAGGATTACCTGGCCGTGGCCGGTGAAGGGGGCGCCGATCGCCTGGTGGGCATGTCCCGTGGCTGGTTCGTCAAGTCCCGCCCCGCCATCTGGTCTCTCTACGTGGCCAGCCAGCCACAACTGGCCAAAGTGCCGGACCTTGGCAACGTGCAGGATCAGAGCTTCTCCATCGAGAAGACCCTGGCGGTCAAGCCCGATCTGGTGATCCTGGCGAAGTGGCAATACGAGGCCCTGGCCGCGGACCTGCCACGCCTCGAGCAGGCGGGGATCCCGGTGGTGGTCATCGACTACAATGCCCAGACCCTGGCACAGCACATGGCGAGCACCCTGCTGCTCGGCAAGCTGACCGGCCAGGAGGCCCGTGCCCAGAAGATGGCCGACGAGTACAAGGCCAAGATTGACACCATTACCTCGCGCATCGCTGCCGCGAAGCGCACGCCGCCCCGGGTCTATATCGAGCTGGGTGACAAGGGCCCGGCCGAGTACAGCTACACCTATGGCAAGGACATGTGGGGCGCCATGGCCCTGCTGGCGGGCGGTGAGAACGTGGCCGCCCCCTTCGTCGATCGCTGGGGCCCCATCCACCCGGAACAACTGCTGGCGAGCAAGCCCGAGGTGATCCTGATGGCGGGCTACGAGAGCGTGAGCAGTGCTGTCGCCATGCAGGTGGGCCAGGATGTGTCGGCCCAGACGGTACGCCAGCGCCTGCAAGGCTTTGCCGCCCGTCCGGGCTGGCGCGAGCTGCCTGCGGTGCAGCAGGGGCGCCTCTATGCGGTCTACCACGGCGCCACCCGCAGCATCATGGATGCCGCCCTGATCGAGTTCATGGCCAAGGCCCTCTATCCGGATCTCTTCCAGGATCTCGATCCCCTGGCCACCTATCAGGCGTTCTACCAGCACTACCTGCCCATCCGTCCCCAGGGCACCTTTATGCTGGGCATCAAGCAGGGTGACGCAAGCTAACCCTGGCAATTCGGGCGCGGCCCACCTCGGCCGTGCCCTCTTCAGCAACCCTCTTGGATTGTGTGGGCGCCTCTTGTGGCGCCCGTTTCAGGATTGACATCATGAATGATTTGGCTGCCCTGCAGCAGACCCTCGCCCGGCAGCGGCAACGGGAGCGCCGTCGCTGGCACTGGCTGGCGCTGCTCGCCCTGGTCCTGTGCATTACCCTGGTGCTCGACATCGCCACCGGCCCCTCCCTGCTGGCCCTGCACGACGTGATCGATGCCCTGGTTTCCCCCGCCCAGGCCGATCCCATGACCCGCACCATAGTCCACGACATGCGCCTGCCCATCGCCCTCATGGCCCTGGTGGTCGGTGCCTCCCTCGGCCTTGGCGGCGTGCAGATGCAGACCCTGCTGGACAACCCCCTCGCCAGCCCCTACACCCTAGGGCTCGCGGCGGCGGCGGGCCTGGGCGCGGCGCTCGCCCTCTACACCGGCGGCCTCGGGCTCTCCCCCCTGGTGGCCATCCCGGCCGGCGCCTTCATTGTGTGCATGTTTGCCGCCTGCCTGCTGTTTGGGCTGGCCATGATGCGCCATGTCAGCAGCCAGACCCTGATCCTGGCGGGCATCGCCCTGCTGTTCCTGTTCCAGTCCCTGCTCTCCCTGCTGCAGTTCCTCTCCTCCCCCGAGCTCAACCAGCAGATCCTGTTCTGGCTGTTTGGCAGCCTGATGCGCACCACCTGGGACTCCCTGATCATCACCGCCGTCGTCACCCTGATCTGCACCCTGCTCATCTACCGGGATGCCTGGGCCCTCACCAGCCTGCGCCTCGGGGAAGCCCGTGCCCGCAGCCTCGGGGTCAACGTCGACAGGCTGCGCATGAAGACCCTGGTGCTGGTCGCCCTGCTCACCGCCACCGCCACCAGCTTCGTCGGCGTGATCGGCTTCGTCGGCCTGGTGGCCCCCCATATCGCCCGCATGCTGGTGGGGGAAGATCAGCGCTTTTTGATCCCCCTCTCCGCCCTGTGCGGGGCCTGTATGCTCTCGGCGGCCTCGGTGCTCTCCAAGTCCATCATTCCGGGAGCCCTCTTCCCCATCGGCATCGTCACCGCGCTCATTGGCGTGCCCTTCTTCATCTGGTTGATCCTCGGCAGGGGGCGTAAACGTGCTTGAAATATCCCGACTCTCCCTCTCCCTCGGCCAGCAGACCCTGCTGCGGGATCTCAGCCTCACTCTGCATCCGGGTCAGGTCCATGTGATCATCGGCCCGAACGGGACCGGCAAGACCTCCTTGATGCGCACCCTCTTCGGCGAGCTGACCCCGGACAGTGGCGACATCCGCCTCGGGGACCAGAGTGCCCGCCAGATGACGCAGGCCAGGTGGCGCCAGCAGTTTGGCTACATGCCCCAGAACATCCAGCTGGAGCTGGATCTCAGCGTCATCGAGGTGGTGGTGCTCGGGCGCCTCGACAGCCTCTCCATGCGCCTCGCGGACGAGGACATACTGGCGGCCGGCCGCGCCCTGCAGGCGCTCGGCATCGCCCATCTGGCGGATCGCCCCCTCTACTCCCTGAGCGGCGGCCAGCGGCAGATGGTGCTCTTCGCCCAGGTGCTGCTGCGCGATCCCCGCATCATGATGCTGGACGAGCCGGTCAGCGCCCTGGACCTGCACCACCAGATGCAGCTGATGGAGCACCTGTGCCAGCAGACCCGGGCGCAGCAGTGGATCACCCTGGTGGTACTGCACGATCTCAACCTGGCGGCCCAGTTTGCCGATCAGCTGATCGTGCTGGCAGGGGGGGAGCTGCAAGCCTTCGGCCCCCCCGCCCGGGTGCTCGACGCCGCCCTCATCGAGCGCCTCTACCAGGTGCCGGTGGAGATAAGCCACGATCAGCGCGGCATCCCCTTCCTCAGAACCCTGCGAAAGACGTCATGACACGGCTCTGCATGACCCCGGCGACCTCCTCCCGACACGGTGGCGGGAGGCGACCATGAACGGCGCCTCCTACTGGCGGGACTGGCAGGGTATGAGCCCGGCCGCCCGCCTGCTCATCACCAACGGGCTGGCCTTCAACCTCGGCTTCTACATGATGATGCCCTTCCTCGCCCAGCACATGGGCAGCGGCCTGGGCCTGGCCGGCTGGGCCTGTGGCCTGGTCATGGGGATGCGGGTCTTCAGCCAGCAGGGGCTGTTCCTGTTGGGCGGCACCCTTGGGGATCGCATCGGCTATCACCCCGCCATCGTCTGGGGCTGCCTGGTGCGCTCCATAGGCTTCGTGCTGCTGGGCTGGGCCGAGTCCCTGCCCATACTGCTGCTGGCCGCCGCCCTCACCGGCTTTGCGGGGGCCCTGTTCACCCCCTGCGCCCAGGCCTACCTTGCCAGCGAATGCCACAATCCGAGCCAGCGTCAGCGCGCCTTCGCCCTGCACAATCTGGCCAGCGAGGCGGGCATGCTGCTCGGCCCCCTGGTCGGCCTCGCCTTGACCCAGCAGAGCTACACCCTGACGGGGATCCTGGCAGCGAGCCTCTTCGCCCTGCTCGGGGTGCTGCAATACCGGGGGCTGCCCAAACGCCCGGTAAGCAGCCAGAGCCCCCGCGGCGCCATCTTGCGCCAATGGGGGGAGATAGTGCGCCAGCGCCCCTTTATGGGGTTCACCCTGCTGGCGGGCAGCTACCAGATCCTGTTCCACCAGCTCTACCTCGCCCTGCCCGCCCATATCCAGAGCCTGCCGGACGCCACCCAGCTGCTCGGCGGCGTCTTCACCCTCTCGGCGGTGATCGGCGTCCTGCTCCAGCTCCCGGCCTCGCGCCTAGTGGAGCGCCGCCTGGGGGTGCCGCTCGCCATGGGGCTGGGGATAGGCATGATGGGCCTGAGCTATCTCGCCCTGCCCCTGCTCTCCCCCTGGCCGACGGCGGGCGTGTTGACGCAGGTGTCCCTGCTTTCCCTGGGCTCCATCCTCTGCTTCCCGCTCTTCGCCGCCCAGCTGCCCCGCTACGCGCCCCCTGAGCAGCTCGGCAGCTACTACGGCTTCTATGCCAGCGCCGGGGGCTGCATGGCGCTCGTTGGCAACCTGCTGATCGGTTTTATGCTGGGGGACGCGGGCAGCCGCCCCGCCACCGCCATCTGGTGGCTGCTGGCCCTCGCCGGCCTGCTGGCGGGGGTTGGCCTCTATACCCAGTTGCGCAAGGATGGCCAGGTTCAACCTGCTCCCCATCAATAAACAGGGCGGCCAAGGCCGCCCTGTTTTATTCCCTTTCCCCCCTTCCACTCTCTGCCTTATCCGGCTAACCAGAACCTGCTTCAAGACCTTGCCAGATAAGCGAGCAAGCCGGGCAGCGCTCGATAATCGAAGCGAAATCGGACATTCGCGATGGCGATAAAAAGGACGCCATCAGGCGTCCTTGAAGGTGAAGAGCGAACCGGGTCAACTCCCCAGATGCAGCGCCAACCAGACCGCCAGCGGGATCACCACTATCGAGAGCGCGTTGCCGCCGAGCACTATGCTGGCCACCTTGTCGGGCTGGCACTGGTACTGCTCGCACAGGATGTAATTCAATACCGCCGGGGGCAGTGCCACCGAGAGTGTCAGCAGCGGGATCCAGGCAGGCTCCAGGGGCAGCAGCCAGACGGCGAGCCCAAGGGAGAGGCCCCCCGCCAGCAGATAGAGCAGGTTGCACTTGAGCGCGAGCCCCAGATGACCCAGCTCCCCTTCCATCAGCCGAACCCCCAAGGCAAACAGCATCAGGGGCACCGCTATCTGGCCGAGCAGGGAGGTGCTGGTCACCAGGTATTCCGGCAGCGGGATATGCAGGTTGGCCACCAGCAGGCCGGCGAAGGCGGCCCAGAGCACCGGGCTTTTCAGCCAGCCCCAGCGGGAGCTGCTGGCCGAGAGGATAAACATGCCCACCGTGAAGTGGAGCAGGTTGGAGAGCACGAACAGGATGACGATGGCGCCGAGCTGCTGCTCGCCAAAGGCGAGCACCATCAGCGGAATGCCGAGGTTGCCCGTGTTGCGAAACATGGCGGGCAGGATCAGGGCTGCCCGCGCTATCTCCTTGAGCCTGAGCAGGGCAAGCAGCAGGCCGGGGAGCAAAATCACCAGGGCGCCGGCCGCGACAAGCGGCAGGTGCGCCGCCAGATCCAGCGGGTATTTCACCAGGGCCGAGAAGACCAGCGCCGGGGTAAAGAGCTCGATATTGGCCCGGTTGATGTAACCCAGGTCGCCACCCGGTCGCAGCCGCCCATAGAGGGCGCCGAGGCCCGCCACCGCAAACACCGGGATGACGATATTGAGCAGGGCACTGAACATGGGGGCTCCCGATCAGAGTTCGCGGGCCGGACGTCCCATCAACACCACGGGATCCAGGGTGACCTCCTGGCTGCCGTTGCTGACCCAGAGCTGGCCGTCGGAGATGGTGCAGGTGAGCTGCATGGTGCGCTCCACCATGGCCGCCAGCGGCAGGGTCTGGCTGTCGGAGAGCTCGATGATGCTCAGGTTGTCGTGCAGACCGAGCTTGCCCTGGTTCTGCTTCCACCAGACGCTGGTGCCACGGCCGCCGTAGAGGTAGAGCACCACCTGGCGGGAACGGTTGCACGCCTTCTTGAGGCGCTTCTCGTCCGGCTGGCCCAGCTCAATCCAGAGTTCAATCTCGTCGGAGTAGTTCTTGCGCCAGAGCTCGGGTTCGTCGTCGGCAGAGAGCCCCTTGGTGAACTCCAGCCGCTCGGCGGCATGCCAGGCGAAGGCCGCAAGGCGGATCATCATGCGCTCGTCGGTCTCGGAGGGGTGACGGGCCAGGGTGAGGGAGAAGTCCTGATAGAGATTGCGATCCATGTCAGACAAGCTGATCTGGGCCTTGAAGATGGTTGCCTTGAGCGCCATAGAAGTCGTGAACACCTGATAAAAGAAAAAGGGGCGAACATGCCGGGCGTCAGTGTAATCAAAATGGCCGCCGGGTTCGACCGTCTTGCGCTCCCTTTACCCTATCAGGGGCGGGATAAGTGCTTCAGGAGACACAAAAAACAAATGCCAGTCGTGAGACTGGCATTTGGCGGCATGAACGAGAGTGACTCACTTCTCGGCGGACTTGACCCCGAAGGCATTGAGCAGCAGGCAGCAGGTGACTGCCACAGCCACGAAGCCACTCAGAAAGATAAAGGGCATGGCCCCGTATCCCAATATGTTCCAGATGGTTTGTTCGAGCAGACTCATAGTGTGTCCTTCATCCAGTGAAATGGGTGTCCCTTTCGCGACGGGGTAGTCCCCGCTCCTGATAAGGCTATTTGACCTCAACCCGCGCCTGAGTCCTATGCCACCAAAGTAATAAATGGGGCACCAGTTTGCGCCAGATCAATAATTTAGCCCCTTGTCACCCCGTTTTCCGCTCCCCGAGGCCCCTGGCTTGGACAAGAAAGGCGGGGCGACCCAGGGCCGCCCCGCCTGTTTGTCACGCAGACGCCTCAGCCGTAGAAGCGCTGCTGCTCCGCCGCCATCGCCTTGAGCCGCGCACAGGGGGCAAAGCGGTCGCCAAAGCGCTTCTGATGGTGCTCGAGGCGCCCCACCAGGTAGTCGATGCCGAGGCTGTCCATGTAGCGGAACGGGCCGCCCAGGAACGGCGGGAAGCCGATGCCGAAGATGGCGCCGATGTCGCCGTCCCGGGCCGAGGCCACCACGCCGCTGTCGAGCGCCATGGCCGCCTCGTTGAGCATCAGCAGCACGCAGCGCTCGGCGATCTCCTGCCTGGCCAGCCTGGCCTGGGGCTTGACGCCGAGCACGTCGTAGACGCTCGCGTCCACCGTCTTCTTGCCCTCCTTGCCGGTGAGCCGGTTGCGCGGCGCCGCCTTGCCATAGAGGTAGAAGCCCTTGCCGTTCTTGCGCCCCTTGCGATCGTCTTCCAGCAGCTTGTCAAACGCCTTGGGGGCCTGGAACTGCTCGCCACCCAGCTCCTTTTCGAGGATGGGGGAGATCTTGGCCCCCACGTCGATCCCCACCTCGTCCAGCAGGGTGATGGGGCCCACCGGGAAGCCGAAGTCCAGCAGGGCGCCGTCCAGCACCTCCACCGGCTCCCCTTCCAGCACCAGGCGGGCCGCCTCGTTCATGTAGGGTGCCAGGATGCGGTTGACGTAGAAACCCGCCTCGTCCTTCACGACGATGGGGGTCTTGCCCTGGGCCCGGGCGAACGCCAGGGTGGTGGCCACCGTCTCGGCGCTGGTACCCGCGTGGGGAATGATCTCGGCGAGCGGCATCTTGTCCACCGGGCTGAAGTAGTGCAGCCCCACCACCCGCTCCGGATGCGTCGCCGCCGAGGCGATCTGGTGGATGGGCAGGGAGGAGGTGTTGGAGGCAAACACCGTGTGCTCAGCGCACTCGCGCTCCACGTCCTGCACCATCCGGTGCTTGAGATCGATATCCTCGAACACCGCCTCCACCACCATGTCGACCCGGTGGAAGCCGGAGTAGTCCAGGGTGCCGGTGAGCAGGCTCATCTGTTTCTCCAGTTCGCTGCGCAGCAGTTGGCGACGCTTGAGCTTCCTCGCGAGGATGTCGTAGCTGTAGCGCATGGCGTTGCCGATGCCGCTGCTCGCCACATCCTTGATCCGCACCGGCACTCTCGCCTTGGTGGCGGTGACGAAGGCGATGCCGCCCCCCATCAGGCCGCCCCCCAGCACGGCCGCATGGGCCACCTTGCGGGGCTCGGCCCCCTGATAGCTCACCTCTTTCTTCATCTCTGTGGTGGCGAAGAAAATAGAGCGCAGGGCGGCGGATTCCGGCGTCATCACCAGCTCGCCGAAGTGGCGGGCCTCGGCCAGCAGGCCGGCCTGCATCCCCTCCTCCACACCGATGCGCACCACCTCGATGATGCGCTCAGGGGCCGGGTAGTTGCCCCGGGTCTTCGCCTTCACCCCCTTGCGGGCCTGATCGAACAGCACCTTGCGCCCGAGCGCGTTGGTCTCCAGCACCTTGCCCTGCAGATCCCGCTTCAGGCGGTGGCGCGGCTTGCCCTTCTTGGCGAGCTTGATGGCGGCTTCCAGCAAAATGGAGGTGGGCACCATGTCATCCACCAGCCCGAGTTTCTTGGCCTGCTTGGCCCGCACCTGCTTGCCGGTCAGCATCAGATCCAGCGCCTTGGCCACCCCGATGAGGCGTGGCAGACGCTGGGTGCCGCCGGAGCCCGGCAGCAGGCCGAGCTGCACTTCCGGCAGCCCCAGCACGGTTTTAGCGTGATTGGTCACCACCCGGCCATGGCAGGCGAGCGCCAGCTCCAGCCCGCCGCCGAGGCAGGGGCCGTGGATGGCGGCAATCACCGGTATGCCCAGGGATTCGATCTCGGCGAACACTTCCTGCCCGGCCCGGGAGAGCGATTCGGCGTCCTGGGCGCTGGTGCAGGCTGCCAGCATGGCGATGTCGGCCCCCGCGATGAAGGAGTCCTTCTTGCCGGAGACGATCACCAGACCGATCAGATCCCCGTTCCCCCGCACCTCGGCCAGCAGGTGGCGGATCTCGTCCGCAAAGGAGGCCTTCAGGGTGTTCATGCTCTCACCGGGCACATCCATGGTGAGGATGCCGATGCCGTCTTTGCGAATCTCCAGGGAAAAAGTCTTCTCGTTCATCATTCCACCTCCAGCACCATGGCCACACCCAGCCCGCCCGCCGCACAGGCGGTGTTGAGCCCCAGTCCCCCACCCCGGCGCCGCAGTTCGTGCAGGGTCTGGGTGATCATGCGCGCCCCGGTGGCGGCAAAGGGGTGTCCGTAGGCCAAAGAGCCGCCGAGCACGTTGAACTTCTCCATGTCCACCTCGCCGATGGCCTGATCCCGGCCCAGCTTGTCACGGGCGAATTCTCTGCTTGCAAACATCTTGAGGTTGGCCAGGGTCTGGGCGGCGAAGGCCTCGTGCATGTCGATCAGGGTCAGATCCCCAAGGGTGATGCCGGCGCGGTCCAGCGCCAGCGGCGTGGCGTAGGAGGGGCCCATCAGCATGTCCTGCCACACGTCGATGGCGGAGAACGCGAAGCTGCGGATGTAACCCAGCGGCCCCAGACCCAGCTCGCGGGCACGCCCTTCACGCATCATCAGCACGGCGGCGGCACCGTCGGTGAGCGGAGTGGCGTTGGCGGCGGTCACCGAGCCGTGAGCCCGGTCAAACACCGGCTTGAGCTTGGCGTAGCTCGCCAGATCCGAGCTTTCGCGGATGTTGTTGTCCCGCTCCAGCGGCGACTTGTAGGGGGGCACGTGGGCGGTGAACACCTCGCCGCTCAATTTGCCCTGTGCCCAGGCTTCGGCCGCCAGGGTGTGGGAGCGGTGGGCCAGCGCATCTTGCGCCTCGCGGCTGATCTGATGGGTCTTGGCCATCTGCTCGGCGGTCTGCCCCATGGAGAGACCGGTGGAGTACTCGGCCACGGCAGGGGGCACCGGCAGCAGATCCTTCAGACGCAGGCGACGCAGAATATTGAAACGCTGCTGAAGGTTGCGCGCCTTGTTGAGATCCACCAGGGCGCGGGCCAGAGACTTGCTGACCCCGATGGGCAGTACGGAAGAGGAGTCGGCACCGCCGGCGATGGCGATGTCCACCGTGCCGGCCATGATGGACTCGGTGACGTTGGCCACCGCCTGGAAACTGGTGGCGCAGGCGCGCGACACGCTATAGGCATCGGTGCTGACGCTCATGCCGGTGCCGAGCACTATCTCGCGAGCGATGTTCGGCGCTTCCGGCATCTGCACCACCTGGCCGAACACCAGTTGGTCGATGAGCATGGGATCGAGATCGGTGCGAGCGAGCATCTCGCTCACCACCAGTTTGCCGAGATCCACCGCAGGCACGCCGTGAAAAGCGGTGGCCTGCTTGGCAAAGGGGGTGCGCAGACCCGCCACGACGGCTATCCGTTCGCCCTGGCGAGTCGTCAGTTTCAATGGCTGTTTCATCCTGGCTCCTTGGGTTGAAAAGGCAGAGGTCAGACCTCATTGCGCCACATCTTAACAATCCACTCACAACTTTCATACAGCTGATTGAAACTAAATTGTCCCCATCTTGCCACCCTCCCTCGCCCTTGCGGGCCAACTGGGGTATAAAAAGATCAACTTCCATAAAAACAACGGGTTTATCGCATGGCAGCGGCCGAGTTCAGAGCACTTGGAGACCATCTGGGCAGCCAGATCCTGGGACAGGGGCCCCTCATCGAGGGGCTCTTGATCGCCCTGTTATGTGAAGGACATGTGCTGATCGAGGGGGCGCCTGGCCTCGCCAAGACCCGGGCCGTCAAGGCGCTGGCCGGGGCGGTGGAGGGTCGCTTCGCCCGCATCCAGTTCACCCCGGATCTGCTCCCTGCCGATCTCACCGGCAGCGAGGTGTTCCATCCCCAGGATGCCAGCTTCGTGTTTCAACCCGGCCCCCTCTTCAACCACCTGGTGCTGGCGGACGAGATCAACCGGGCCCCGGCCAAGGTGCAGTCCGCCCTGCTGGAGGCCATGGCCGAGCACCAGATCACCGTGGGCAAGAAGAGCTGGCGCCTGCCGCCGCTCTTTATGGTGGCCGCCACCCAGAACCCCATAGAACAAGAGGGCACCTACCCCCTGCCGGAGGCCCAGCTCGACCGCTTCCTGCTCAAGCTGCTGGTGGACTACCCCAGCCCCGCCATGGAGCTCGCCATCCTCCAGCTCAACGCCCGGGGCGACGCCCTGCCGCCACCACCATTGACCCTGAGCCAGGCCGATCTGCTCTCGGCCCGCACCGCGGTGCAGGCCGTGCAGATGCAGGGGCGCCTCGAGCACTACCTGGTGCAGCTGGTCTGCGCCACCCGCCCAGGCTGCGGCCTGTGCCCCGAGCTCGAACCCCTTGTCGCTGTGGGAGCCAGCCCCAGGGCCAGCATCGGATTGGCCCGCGCCGCCCGTGCCCGCGCCTGGCTTGCGGGGCGTGACTTCGTGCTGCCCGAGGACATCCAGCTGCTGGCCCCCGCCGTGCTGCGCCACCGCCTCATCCCCAGCTACCAGGCCCTGGCGGACAACCTGGACAACGAGGCGCTGATCGCCCTGCTGCTGGATGCCGTTCCATGCCCCTGAGCCTTCGTCAGCCCATGGTCTCCTCGCCCCCGAGGCCCCGGCAGTCATGACCCGTGCCGCCGAGCCCCGGGATCACCCCGACATCGCCCTCACCCTCGACCGCCTGCTGGCGGTGCGGCTCTGGGCGCGGCAGGGCGAGCGGGCCCGCATTCACCAGGCGCGCCAGGGACGCGTCAGGCGCCAACCTGGCCTGAGCTTTCGCGAGCTGCGCCTCTATCAGGCCGGAGACGAGGTGCGCCACATCGACTGGCGGGTCACCGCCCGCCTCGGCCGCCCCCCCCCCCGCCTCTACGGGGAGGAGCAGGAGCAGGCCCACTGGTTGCTGCTGGATCTCTCCCCGGCCATGTACTTCGGTTCCCGCGCCCAGCTCAAGGCCCGCCTCGGCTGCGAGCTCGCGGCCGCCCTGCTCTGGCAGGGGGAGAAGCAGGCCAACACCCTGATCTGTCACGGCATGGACACCCGTTCCCTGCACCAGCGCGGCCCCCTCATCCCCTTGCTGGAGGCGCTCTGCCACCACTACGAGGCGGGGCTGGATCGCGCCCCCCAGCCCCAACTCCTGGCCCAGACCCTGGCGCGGCTCACCCTGCCCCATGGCGCCAGGCTGACCCTGATAAGCCACCACCAGGCGCCGGACAAGACGCTGTGCCAGCAGTTGCAGCGCCTTCGCCTGCGCCACGACATCCACTACTGGCAGATCCGGGACCCCCTGGAGGCGGCCCTGCCCGATCAGGGGAAACTGGCGGTGCAATCGGGCAGGCGCAGCGGCTGGCTCGATGGGGGGCAACCCCGCTTTCGCGCACGCTATCAGGCAGCGGCCGACGAACAGGCGGCGGCCAGCCAGCAGCAACTGCTGCCCCTGGTGACACGCCTCTACCGCCTCGACAACGGCGCATCGCTGCAACGCCAGTGGCAGGAGGGTGGATGCCGTCTGTTCTGAACGCCGCCCCCGGGAGCGGGCCGACTTCCCCGTCGACCCCCTTGCAGGGGATCCAGGCCCAGCTTCGCGACATCCATCCGGGGCCGTCCCTCGAGACCGAGCTCGATCCCCGCCTGCCTGCCCTGGGGTGGCTTATGATCGCGGCCATCGCCGCCTGGCTGATCTGGGCCACGGTGCTCACCCTGTGGCGCCAGCGCCGCTGGGCGCGCCAGATCGAGTGGCAGGCCGACGATCTCGTGCCAAGGCTGCACGAGACGCTGCGGGAGGCGGCCATGGCCCGCTGGCCCGAGGCGGCCTCCCTGCAGGGAGAGGACTGGCTCGCCTGGCTCGACGAGAAGGGCGGCGGCGATTTTGGCCAGTTTGCCTCCCAGTGGCCCCGCTGGCTCTATGGCTCACAGAGGCCCAACGAGGGACAACGGGCAAGGCTGCGCCGCGCTTACCTCAGCTGGGGGCGCCGCTGCGTCAGCAGGCCGGGGCTGCCGTCACTGAGACGGGACGCAGGACGCGCCCGGAGGGTGCCATGATCCTCGCCTGGCCCTGGTTCGCCCTCGCCCTGGTCCTGCCGCTGCTGGTGCGCTTCGGCCTGCCGCCCCTGGCAGGGGGAGGCCGCGCCAGGCTCTCCCATATCGGTTTTCCCCTGCTCCAGCCCCAGGCGGGGCAGCCGTTCTGGCGCATGGCGCTCTGCTGGTGCGCCCTGGTGCTGGCCCTGTGCCGCCCCCAGTGGCAGGAGGCCCCCGTCATCCACTACCATAGCAGCCGGGATCTCATCCTGGCGGTGGATCTCTCCGACAGCATGCGCACCCAGGACATGCTGGACGAGGGGGAGCAGAAAGACAGGCTGGCCGCGGTGCGCCAGCAGATCGACGGGCTCATCGCCGCGCGGCCTGGCGATCGCATCGCCCTCATCGTCTTCGCCGATCACGCCTATCTGCTCTCCCCCCTGACCCAGGAGACCGGGGCCCTGCTCGCCCTCACCCGCGAGCTCGACTTCGATCTGGCAGGGCGCACCACGGCCCTCGGCGAAGCCCTGCTGCTGGCCCGCCAGCACGCCGACCCCACACGCCCCACCGCCCTGCTGCTGGTGACTGACGGGCGCAACACCTCGGGCAACGCGGATCCCCTGACCGAGGCCAGACTGGCCGCGGCCGCCGGCATCCGCCTCTATACCCTGGGGGTGGGCGCCGATCCCGACACCTTTGCCGCTCCCGCAGGGGACGCCGATCCCAGCGCCGAGCTGGATGAAGCCCTGCTGCAGCAGCTGGCCCGGCTGGGGCAGGGCCGCTATTTTCGCGCCCGCAACCAGGGGGAGCTGACCGCCATCAACCAGGCCCTCGACGCCCTAGAGCCCGCCGCCCGTCCCCAGATCCTCTATCGACCCCGCCAGGAGCTCTACCCCTGGCCACTGGCCCTGGCCTGGCTGCTGCTGGCTTGGCCCGCCCGCTGGCCGGGGCGTCTGCGTCCGACACAGGAGTGGCCCCATGGGTGATCATGCCCCCCGGAGGGCCCCCTGATGGAATTCACCCTGCTGCGCCCGCTCTGGCTGCTGGCACTGCTCCCCTGGCTCTGGCAGGGGTGGCGGCGCCGTCGCTCGCCCGAGTTGCTCTCCCCCGCCATGCAGGCCTATCTGCTGCCGGCCCGGCGCCGGTCCATTCCCTGGCTCTGGCTCGCCTGTCTGCCGGTGATCCTGGCGCTCTCGGGCCCCGCCCTGCGCCAGCAGAGCCTCGCCATCCAGAGCCCGGCCCTGGATCTCTGGCTGCTGGATCTCTCCGACTCCATGCAGGCGCAGGATCTGCCGCCGGACAGGGCGACCCGGGTACGGCTGCAACTGCGGGAGATGCTGGCGGCCACCGACACCCGGCAGGCACCCCATCCCCTCGGCCTCATCCTGTTTGCCGGAGATGCCTACCTCGCCATGCCGCCGACCCGGGATCATCAGGCCGTCGCCCTGCTGCTGCCGGACCTGCGCCCGGCCATCATGCCCATTCAGGGCAGCGCCCCCGAGCGGGCCGTGGCCCTGGCCCTCGCACAGATCCCCCCAGGCCAGTCCGCCCGCCTGCTCCTCGTCACCGACGGCCTGTCGCAGACCCAGCGCGAACGCATCGCCGCCCTCTGGCCCTGTCTGGACGACCTCTTCTGCCCCCAGGGAACCTCCCCCCGCCTCGACATTCTGCTGGCCAGCGGCGGCCAGGAGACACAGCTGCCCGCCGCCGAGCACAGGCAGCTCGGAAGCCCTACCCTGCCGGCCCCCGACGCGGCGGCCATGGCGCGGCTCGCGGCCAGCACTGGGGGGACGCTGCAGTGGCTGCAGACAGGCCTGCCCCGCTTCGCCCCCCTGCCCATGAGCCAGACCCTCACCCAGGTGCAGTCCCGGGATCTCGGCCCCTGGCTGCTGATCCCCCTGCTGCCCCTGGCGCTGCTGGCGCGCATCGGCGCCCACTGGCTGATCGTGCTCATGGCCATCGGCCTCTGCCCACCTCCCCTGCAGGCGGCTGGCTCCTGGCAGGACCAGCAAGGCTGGCGCGCCTTCCAGCAGGGCCGCTATCAGGAAGCGGCCAGGACCTTCCAGGATCCCGTCTGGCAAGGCAACGCCTGGTACAGGGCCGGCGACCATGCCAGGGCCGTAGCCGCCTATGGCCGCGCCGACAGCGCCACCGCCCATTACAACCGCGGCAATGCCCTGGTCTGGCTCGGGGATCTCGCGGCCGCCGAGCAGGCCTATCTGGCCGCCCTCAAGCGGGAGCCTGGCCATCAGGATGCCCTGCACAACCTGGCCCTGCTGCGGGCCGGCGCCCCCCAGGCAGCCCCCCAGGCACAGCCCGCCGATCCCGGCGAGCGTTCCGACCCTTCGAACGCATCGGATACCCCTCGCCCTCCTGCCCCCCCCGTGCTGCTGCTGGAGCAGCGCCTGCGCAAGGAGGCACAGCGCCGCCCCCTTCTCAAGGTGGAGGCGCCCTGGTGATCCCCTGCGTTCGCTCATGCCTCTCATCTGTCCACGCCTGGACCGGCTGGCTGCTGGTTGTCCTCCTGCTGGCCTTGCCGGCACAAGCCGCGCCCCCTCGCGTCGAGCTGCTGCCGGGGGCAAAGGAGAGCGACTGGCTGCTCATCGTCGAAGCCGACGGAGAGCGGCGCGATGACGAGCTCGACCTGCGCCCCCTGCTGCGCCAGTTTGCGGTGGGCCGGGTCAGCATCAGCCGCGTCCATACCCAGACCCGCCGCCTGACCCGCTGGCAGATCCCCCTGCACCTGCTGGACACCAGCCCGCGCCTCGTGCCCCCCCTGCCCCTCGGAACCGAAT
>NZ_CDBN01000050.1 GCF_000820085.1 Aeromonas sanarellii | reverse complement strand
GATTTCCCCCGCGCCCCGGCCAAGGCTCAGGCCGTTGTCCATCCCAGAGTAGATGAACGTGATCGCGACCCACCCCATGCTCGACAGCTATTACAGCCAGGATCTGGTGTTCTTCTCCATCCTGGTGGCGGTGCTCGCCTCCTACACGGCGCTGAACATGACGAGCCGGGTGAGCCAGAGCCGGGGCCGGGCCGCCGCCTTCTGGCTCGCGGGGGGGGCCTTTGCCATGGGATTCGGCATCTGGTCCATGCACTTCATCGGCATGCTCGCCTTCAACCTGCCCATCGCGCTGGGTTACGATCTGACCCTCACCGGCCTCTCCCTGGTGGCGGCCATCGGCTCGTCGGCCTTTGCGCTCTGGCTGGTGAGCCGCCCCCGGCTTCCCTGGCATCAGGTCGTGTTCGGGGCCCTGCTGATGGGGGCCGGCATCGCCACCATGCACTACATCGGCATGGCCGCCATGAAGATAGAGCCCGGCATCCATTATCAGGCCGGGCTCTTCATCCTCTCCATCCTTATCGCCGTGCTCGCCTCCGGCGCCGCGCTCTGGATAGCGTTTCGCCTGCGCAACAGCTCGCAGCGCGCCTTCTTCAGCAAGGCCGTCGCCTCCCTCGTCATGGGGGGCGCCATCATCGGCATGCACTACACCGGCATGGCGGCGGCCCAGTTTCCCGAGGGCAGCCTGTGCGGCGCCCTCTATACCGGGCTCAATACCCAGTGGCTGGCGACCGTGGTCATCATAGTGACCCTGGCGGTGTTCGCCATCGCCCTGGTGCTCTCCATGCTGGACGCCCACGCCGCGCGCCTCTCGACCTCATTGCACCAGGCCCATGACGAGCTGCTCAAGCTGGCGCTCCACGACAGCCTGACCCGGCTGCCCAACCGGCTGCTGTTCGCCGACCGACTGGAGCAGCGCATCAAGGAGTGCCAGCACAGCCAGCGCAGCTTCTCCCTGCTGTTTCTCGATCTCGACGGCTTCAAGATCATCAACGACGCCCACGGCCACCATACCGGGGATCTGCTGCTGGTCGAGGTCGCCGAGCGGATCAGCGGGCTGCTCGGCGGGAGCGACACCGCCTCGCGCTTCGGGGGGGACGAGTTCGTGCTGGCCCTGGCGCCGGGGGATCTGGGCCAGACCACGGCCTTCGTCGAGCGGCTGCTGGCCGCCCTGGCGCAGCCCTACGAGTGGGAGCATCACAGCCTGCACATCACCGCCAGCATCGGCATCGCCGTCTATCCCCAGGACGGCACCAGCCTGCACGAGCTGACCCTCAACGCCGACGCCGCCATGTACTACGCCAAGGAGCGGGGGCGCAACGACTACTACTTCTTCGACAGCGCCATGAACGCCAACGCCCACCAGCAGTTCCTGCTGCAAAGGGAGCTGCAACACGCCCTGGAGCGGGGGGAGCTGACCCTGCACTATCAGCCCAAATACGCGGCCCGCGACGGCCAGGTGGTCGGCGCCGAGGCGCTGCTGCGCTGGCAGCACCCGGTGCATGGTGCCATCTCCCCGGCCCGCTTCCTGCCCCTGGCGGAGAAGAGCCGCCTCATCATCCCCATCGGCAACTGGGTGCTCGACGAGGCCTGCCGCCAGATGAGCTGCTGGCGGGCGGCGGGGCACCACGACTGGAGCGTGGCGGTCAACCTCTCCACCATACAGCTGGCCAGCCCCGGCCTGCTGGAGGAGGTGCAAGGCGCGCTCTCCCGTCACCGCCTCGAGGCCCGTCACCTGACCCTGGAGATCACCGAATCCACCGCCATGGAGAACGCCGAGGAGAGCCTGACCATCCTCAATCGCCTGGCCGAGCTCGGGCTTGGCATCTCCATCGACGACTTCGGCACCGGCTACTCCAGCCTGCTCTACCTCAAGCGCTTCCCCGCCAACGAGCTCAAGATAGACAGGGGTTTCGTCACTACCCTGGTGCAGGGGGGAGACGATGCCACCATCATCGCCGCCATCGTCGCCCTGGGTCAGGCCCTGGGCATGCGCATCGTGGCCGAAGGGGTGGAGACCCAGGCCCAGCGCACCCTGCTGACCGAGCTGGGCTGCGACACCCTGCAGGGCTATCTGCTCGGGCGCCCCATGGCAGGGGACCAACTGCTGGCCCACTGCGGTGAACGGCCCCAGGACGGCGTGCTCGCCGAGTCCGCCTGACACGGGCGCGGTATCTCCCGAACATGGGGCTATCCCTTGCGCCCTGCCATGTCCGGCTCCTGCCATACCCCGGAAAAATTCCCGATTGCGTCTCTCGCTGACTCGGGATAGGCTGCCCCACAAAAGACTCGAATGCCCCCTTTTGCCCCTGTATTGGGGCAAGCAGGGACAGTTCGACCAGCACCTATCCGATCGACAACGCCGCACAGGCGAGGAGCACAGATGGCCAGATACCAGTTTTTCAGCATTCCGGCCTCCAACCGGCAGCAGTACACCTATGTCGACATGGCCTCCCCCAGCTTTCTGACGGAGAAGGCTGAGCTGCTGGCACAGGGATTCGAGGTGCAGGAGGACTTCATCGATGCCACCAGCCCCCAGGAGGCGGTGGAAAAATACAAGTCCGACTTCCTCTATGTGGCGGACGAGGTGGGCAAGTCGGACGCCAGCTACGGGCTGGCGGTGTTTATGCAGGAGATGGCCAGGAAGCTGTTTGGCCGCAAGGGCCATCACTGAATCGGCTGCACCAAGGCCATCGGCACTGTGCCGATGGCCTTGCACAACTCAGCCGCAGGCAAGTTGCCGGAGCATGGCGATCAGCTCCTCTTCGCTGGCCGGTTCATAGGCGAGCTGCAGGCTAGGCGCCGCGCCGCCCATCAGCATATAAACCTGGGTACTGCAGTGATCGTAGTGATACCACTTACCGTCGATACAGACGTCGGTATAGCATCTCGGGTCCCTTTTGAGTTCCATACACCTCTCCTTCTGTTACATATCACCAACATCCTGTTCGACCCTAAGGTAACCGGCCGGATCCAAACTTGATTCGGATCAAGGGGGCGCACGAGCCTGGCCCTCTTTCGGGATCATGGGTGCCGCTCGTATCGCAAACCACCTCCATGGGGCTAGCCCGCGGCCAACAAAAACGGCGCCCGAAGGCGCCGTTTTGCATTTCCGTCTTTTTGCTGTCAGCGACGGGGCGAACAAGCCTGGGCTTATTCGTCTTCCAGGTAAGCGTAGCCTTGCAACCCCAGCTCCAGCTCTTCGAGCAGGGCCTTGCGGGTCGCATCGTCCAGCGCCGGGTGGGAGACGATCTGCTGGTAGTTCTCGCGGATGACGGACGGGTCGATGTTGACGTAACGCAGCAACTGGTCGACGGTGTCGCCGCGCACCACGTTGCGGATGTCCATCTTGCCCTCCTCGTCCAGCCACACTTCCGCGCAGTGGGTGTCACCGAACAGGTTGTGCAGATCGCCGAGGATCTCCTGATAGGCGCCCACCAGGAAGAAGCCGACGTGGCACTCTTCGTTCGCACCGTACTCCGGCATCGGCAGGGTCTTCTCGACGCCGAGGCCGTCCACATAGTGCTCGACCTGACCGTCGGAGTCGCAGGTGATGTCCATCAGGATGCCGCGGCGGGTGAGCGGACGCTCGAGGCCGGCAAGCGGCATCACCGGGAACACCTGGCCGATGCCCCAGGCATCCGGCAGGGACTGGAACAGGGAGAAGTTCGCGAAGCACTTGTCCGCCAGCTTCTCGGAGAGCTCGTCGGCCAGGGCGCGGTGGTTGCGGTTGACCGGGTTGAGCAGCTCCTTGAGCGCCAGGCAGGTGTTCTGGTGCAGCATCTCGGCCCAGGCGCGCTGCTCCAGGTTCAACAGCCCCATGGTGTACTGGGTGTTGACGTCCGCCAGATCCGCCATCGAGTCGTGGAAGATCTCCAGCAGGGACGGATCTTCTCCGCGCAGGTCCAGCCAGCCTTTCCACATGTTCTGCAAGATGGTGGGCGCGTCTTCGTCCGGCGCGCTGATGTCGTTCACCTCCACCCCTTCGGCACCGATGATGTTGGTGACCAGCACGGCGTGGTGGGCGGTCAGGGCACGGCCGGACTCGCTGATGATGGTGGGGTGCGGCAGGTCGAACTCGCGGCACACGTCGCCTATGCCCCACACCACGTTGTTGGCGTATTCGGAGAGGCTGTAGTTGGCGGAGCAGTGGCTCTGGGAGCGGGTGCCCTCATAGTCCACGCCGAGGCCGCCGCCCACGTCCACCACCTCGACATTGGCGCCCAGACGGCACAGCTCGGCGTAAAAGCGGCCACACTCGCGGATGCCGCCCTGGATGTCGCGGATGTTGGCGATCTGGGAGCCCAGGTGGAAGTGCAGCAGCTGCAGGCAGTCCAGCTTGCCGAGGCTGCGCAGACGCTCCACCAGCGCCAGGATCTGGGAGGCGGAGAGGCCGAACTTGGACATGGCGCCGCCGCTCGATTCCCACATGCCGGAGCCGGTGGAGGCGAGGCGGGCACGCACCCCGATGTTGGGCTTGATGTTGAGGCGAGCCGACTCGTCCAGCACCATCTCCAGCTCGGAGGGCTTTTCCACCACTATGTAGACCTTGTGGCCCATCAGGTTGCCCAGGAGGGCGTGGCGGATGTATTCGCGGTCCTTGTAACCGTTGCAGACGATGACCGAGCCCTGGGCATGGTGATGGGACAGCACGGCCAGCAGCTCGGGCTTGGAGCCCGCTTCCAGCCCAAGCCGGGGCTTGTCGCTGTAGGACTGACTGATGGTCTCGATGACGCGACGCTGCTGGTTCACCTTGATGGGGTAAACGCACAGGTAGTCCCCTTGATAGCCTGACTTCTCGATGGCCTGACCGAAGGCGTTGAACAGCGCATCGACCCGGCTCTTGAGGATGTCGGGGAAACGCAGCAACACCGGCGTGGTCAGCCCGGACTGGCGCAGTTGCTCGATGGCCTCGGACAGCACGATCTGCGCCTCGGGGCGAGACTTGTCGGGGGAGACGGTCACATGACCGGCGTCATTGATATTGAAAAAACCCGCACCCCAGTAGGGAACGTTGTAGACCTTCAAGGAGTCCTTGCTGGACCAGTTAGTCATGGGCTATGCCTCGCAAATGAGCGGCCGTGGGCCGCCTTCGTTACCCTCAATCACATCCAGACCATCGACGGCAACGGGCGGCGCGTCAAGGCGGCCTGCTGATCAGGTGCGTGGCGGCACGCCTGGCGGGCCTGTTGCCTCGCCGTGGCCTGGCCACCCCGGTTCGTCTGTTGCACATCGCGGCAAGCCAAGGCTGCCTGGTGGATCTTGGGAAGTAACGAGTCTTGATGTGGGGCTGGTGGCTTTACATCAAGCTCAACGGTATGCGGTGCCACCTTAACGGAGCGCCGCGGTACTTTGATGACAACCGGCATCAGCCACGCCGTTTGTTCATCATTCGGCCGCGATCCCGACGGACAGGAGAGGGTTTCAAGGAAGAGAAGGGAAGGCCTCAGCACGCATGCGTGTTGATGGACGACAACCGCCACAGCCAGCTCAACGCCAGTGACCACCCATGACAAGGGAAGATGATGAGCCGCTGGCTCACTCGGTCAGCTGAAAGATGAGAGTCCGTTGTTCTCCCTGATACCGGAGCCTAACCGGTATTAAAGAAACCATTCCCCAGCAGTGTCTGTCGTTTCTGCGTGCCTCGCCCTATAGGCGTATGATCCTGTGGGTGTCTGGCGGCCTCTGCCTGCTCAGGGTTGCCCTCGGATCGGCGCGGAGTGTACACACTTACCGGCGCCAGTGACAATAAAAAATCGCGTTGAAAAACGGGTTTTCATCGAGGGGGCAAATCTTGCTGCCAGCGAGGCGGGCTCTGGGATGGCGGGGGATGAGCCCGGTCTGGAACAACCCTGAAAATAACGGGTGATCAGGCCATTTTCCCCCACCCCTTGCCAGTGCTGGGCCGGGATGAATTTCAGCCTTTTCGCATATGCTTAATCAGTTTTTTATTTGGAATTTTTATTCACATTTATCCCGCAAGAACGACCGCCACTCAGCATCCCGCGTCACCCCGCTCCCGACAAATCCATCAAAAACTGCGCTGACGCAATAAGCGCGCGGGCCGTCTTGGCCACAATGGCACCTCTTCCGTGACCCGAGGCTTGTCCATGAACACCCTGCTTTCGCGCTTTCTCCACTACCTGACCTTCCATACCCGCTCCGACGCCACCAATCCCGCCTGCCCGAGCAGCGAGGGGCAGCTCGTCTTCGCCCGCGCCCTCTTCGACGAGATGACAGGACTGGGGCTGGCGCACGTCACCCTGGACGAGCACGGCTACCTCACCGCCTGCCTGCCTGGCAACCAGCCGGATGCGCCGGCCATCGGCCTGATTGCCCACATGGACACCGCCGACTACGAGGCCGGGCGGGTGGTGCCCCAGATTGTCGAGAACTACCAGGGGGGCGACATCTGCCTTGGCAAGGGGGACGAGGTGCTGGCCATCCGCCAGTACCGCTTCCTCAAGAACTACCTGGGCCAGGATCTCATCACCACGGACGGCACCACCCTGCTCGGGGCCGACGACAAGGCGGGTATCGCCGAGATCCTCACCGCCGTCGAATACCTGCAGGCCCACCCGGAGATCCCCCGCGGCGATCTCTGGATAGGTTTCACCCCGGACGAGGAGATAGGGCGAGGCGCGGATCGCTTCCCGCTGGCGCGCTTCCCGGCCCGCTGGGCCTACACGGTGGACGGCGGCGAGCTCGGCGAGCTCGAATACGAGAATTTCAACGCCGCCAGCGCCACGGTACGCATCACAGGCAACAACGTCCACCCCGGCACCGCCAAGGGCAGCATGATCAACAGCCAGACCCTGGCCGCCCGCTTCCACGCCGAGATGCCCCCCGAGCAGACCCCGGAGTGCACGGAAGGGTACGAAGGCTTCTTCCACCTGGCCCGGATGGAAGGCACCGTGGAGGAGACCACCCTGCACTACCTCATCCGCGACTTCGACGACGACCGCTTCGCCGCCCGCAAGGCCCAGCTCAAGGAGCGGGTCGCCTCCCTGCAGCTGGACAATCCCAAGGCCCGCATCACGCTGGAGATAGAGGACAACTACCGCAACATGCGCAGCCAGGTGGCGCCACACATGCACATCATCGAGCTGGCGAGGGCCGCCATGGAGGCCGCCGACGTGGCGGTGAAGATCAAGCCCATTCGCGGCGGCACCGACGGCGCCCGGCTCTCCTTTATGGGACTGCCCTGCCCCAACCTCTTCACCGGCGGCCACAACTTCCACGGCAAGCACGAGTTCATCCCGCTGCAATCCATGGAGAAGGCGGTCGCCACCCTGGTGGCGCTGGTGCGCCTCACCTCGGCCTGGCGGGCAGAGTAAGGGATTGAGGACGGGGTTCGCCCCGTCATCAAACCGTCACGGCGCTGCCACACGGCGGGAACCCAGGGGAGAGAAGCTTGAGCAAAGTTCAGCGGAGCCTTGCCCATGTTCGACGTCGATACCCTGCTGGGGCAGCACCTGCCCCGCCTCGCCGGCCAACCCCTCATCCGCCCCCTGCTCCGGCAGGGGCTGCGCTGGCTGCTGCACGAGGAGGCCTTCACCCGCTTCGCCGAGCGCCATCCCCACCTGCGCGGCCTCGACTTCGTCGAGCAGGCGCTCACCGAGCTCGACTTCGACTGCCGGGTGAGCGAGGCGCAGCTCGAGAACATTCCCGCCAGCGGCCGGGTCATCCTGGTCGCGAACCACCCCATCGGCTCCCTGGACGGGCTGGCCCTGCTGCGCCTGCTCGGGCGCATTCGCCCGGACGTCAAGATAGTGGCCAACCAGATATTGGCCCAGCTCGCCCCCCTGCGGCCCCTGCTGCTGCCGGTGGACAACCTGGGGGGCAAGACGGACAGACGCGCCATCCTGGCCATGGGGGATCACCTGGCCGAGGAGGGGGCCCTCATCATCTTCCCCGCCGGCGAGGTGTCGCGCCTCGGCCCCAAGGGGGTGAAGGACGGCCCCTGGCAGAGCGGCTTCATCAAGCTGGCCAGGCGCACCCGCACGCCCCTGGTGCCGGTGCACCTGGACGGGCGCAACGGCCTCTCCTTCTACCTCGCCGCCTGGCTCAACAACGACTGGGCGGGCCTGCTGCTGGTCAAGCAGCTGTTTCGCCAGCAGGGGCGCCGCCTCACCCTCACCCTGGGGGAGCGCATCCCGCCCCAGAGCCTCGGGGATCTCGCCCCCAAGACCGCCGCCGCCCTGGTGCGCAGCCACCTCTATCGCCTCGGGAAGGGGAAGAAGGGGCGGCTGCAGACCGAGGCCCCCATCGCCCTGCCGGAGGATCGCCGTCTGCTGAAACAGGCCGTCGACGGGTGCGAGCCGCTCGGCCAGACCCCGGATGGCCAGCGCATCCTGCTCTATCGCCGCCACGAGCAGAGCCACTCGGTGATCCTGCGCGAGCTGGGGCGGCTGCGGGAGATCGCCTTTCGCGCCGTGGGGGAAGGCTCCGGCAGGCGGCGGGATCTCGACGCCTTCGACGACGACTATCACCACCTGATCCTCTGGGATCCGGCCCGCCTCGAGATAGTGGGTGCCTACCGCTTCGCCCCGGTGGCCGAGCGGCTGGCGAGCCAGGGGCTGGATGGCCTCTACAGCCACACCCTGTTCGGCTTTGAAGAGAAGCTGCTGCCGAGGCTGGAACAGGCCATCGAGCTCGGTCGCAGCTTCATCCAGCCCGCCTACTGGGGCAAGCGGGGGCTGGACTACCTCTGGTTCGGCATCGGCGCCTATCTGGCCCGCTACCCCCAGTACCGCTACCTGTTCGGGCCCGTGAGCCTCTCCGGCAGCCTGCCGCCGGCGGCCAAGGATCTGCTGGTGGGCTTCTACCGCCAGCACTTTGCCCCCGAGCTGGCGCTCGCCCCGTCACGCCGCCCCTATCCCGAGACGGCGCCCCTGTTCGAGGGGGCCGACTACGGGACCGATCTCAAGGCGCTCAAAGCGGGGCTCGACCACCTGGGCTGCGCCATCCCCACCCTCTACAAGCAGTACGCCGAGCTGTGCGAGCCGGGGGGCGTGCAGTTCATGGATTTTGGCATCGACCCGGACTTCAACCACTGCATCGACGGCCTGGTGTGGGTGGACGTGAGCCGCATCAAGCCCCACAAGCGGGCGCGCTATATCGGTGTCCCCGTCCAGACGGACGCGGGGGCCTAAATCACCGCAAAAAGAAGAGGGAGGCTGATGCCTCCCTCTTCTCTTTCATCTTCACGCCTCATTCGGTTGCGGGCTTGCGATCCGCGTGGCCAAGATCCCGCTCCGGGGCTATGAGGTCCCGCACCCGCTGCTTGATCTCCTTGGCCTCGGGGAAGCCCTCGTCGGCCACCCGATCCCACACCTGCACCCCGTCCACCAGGATGCGGAACTCCCCCTTGCTGGCGGGCACCAGCGCCACCTCGCCGAGCTCGCCGTCGAAGGTGGAGAGCAGCTCCTGGGCGAGCCAGGCGGCCCGCAGCATCCAGCGGCAGAGGGTGCAGTAGCGGATCTCGATCCGCGGCTTGTTCATCTGGGTTTGTGTCTCTGTCATGGGGTGACTCCGTGAAAATCGGTTAACCAGTGGCGGGCGATGCGCTGCATGGTGGCCTGGGGCAATTCGAACAAGCCGGGCTCCGGCGTCTGCCTGGCCAGCTGGTGCACCCCCTCGATGATCTCCGCCAGCACCAGGTAGACGTATTCGCCGATGACGGCGCCGTGGACGAAGTTGACCGCCTCCCCCCGGTTCAGCAGGAAGATGGTGCTGCCGTCCGGGCGGCTGAGGGCCAGCACGTGAGGGCACACCTCCTCGCTCGGCCAGGGCAGCTGGGAGAGGCAGAACGCGAACTCGTCGTCGGCGGAAGTGACCGACGCCACCATGGCGCCGGGGCGCAGGGCCTGCAAGTCGGCAATGTCCAGCGCCCCGTTGCCGGTGCAGCAGATCACCAGCTCGGCCCGCCCCAGGGCCTCGGCCTTGTTCACCAGCTTGAAGCCGTGGGAGAGCGCCTCCACCTGGCGCAGGGCGTCCGTCTCCACCAGCTCCAGGTGCAGGTTGCGGCAGCGCAGTTCGCGGGCGATGCTGCGCCCCACCTTGCCATAGCCGAACAGGGCGGCCTGGCAGACGTTGAAGGTGCGCCTCAGGGTGCGCGCCAGGGACTCGGCGGAGTAGACCACGCTCAGGCCGATCTGGATGTCCTCCGCCTGCTTGAGGGGGCTGCGGGCCACCGAGATGACGGGGGCGGCCAGGTGCTCCTGCTCGTAGCGCTGATGGCCGTTCTCCGTCATCTCCACCACCCCGAGAAAGCGCGCGCCGAAGTGCTCGGCGAGGACCGCCTGGCTCTTGGCAAAATAGCCGCCGATGTCGAGGATGATGAGCCGCTCATGCTCCCGTACCAGGGGGGCAATCTGGGCTATGACCCCTTCGGGATCCGAGGTCCAGTGGCGATTGAGGGGCAGCACGGGATAGTGCTGCTGGGCCCAGGCCAGGGTCGGCCCGTGGACGGACTTGGGTTTGGGCAGGATGGCGCCGACGCGCCCCACCCCATCGAGCACCTGGATGAAGTGGGGCCGGTCGGGCAGCAGATGGGTCACCAGCAGGATGCAGAGATCCCCGAGGCGTCCCTGCTCGGTGAAATGGCGAAAAAACAGATGCTCAGATCCCTGACTGCGCAACTGTGGCCTCCTTAGCGTGCCGCGAGAAAGCAGGCAAACAGAACCCGGCATAGCCGGGTTCTGTGTGTGTCCAGATAATTGAAAATCCTTTTTATCCGAAAGCACCATGGGTCTCAATCTTTATCTGTGCAGACTTTGACAAGCCCATCAATTTCTAAGGTAATAGCCTGTTTTTCATGCAGAAATCAGTAAAGTGACGCCTGGGGCCACACCCACCACAGACTCACGCCGGCACCGATCACCGCCACCAGGATCAACAGACCCCAGCGGGACAGTCCGGGGCGCTTGCGCAGGATCCACTCAAGGAGTGGCAGCAACCAGACCGGCAGCAGCACCAGCAGCGGCACCTCCACGTATTGCCAGGCCAGCATCTGCACGAAGGCGAGCGCCACCCCCAGGGCGGCCGGGGCCACCTTGATCCCCGCAAAGGCGCCGAGCAGGGCACGGAACCCGGCGAAGGCGGCCAGGGCGCCCGCCAGCTGGGCGATCAGCAGGCTGCCGTCGATGCCGATGACCAGCGCCAGCCAGATGAAGGCGAGGGCGAAGCCGATCCCCTCCTCGCTGTCACCGCGCCAGCCCGTCCAGCCGTACCAGGCGACGGCGGGCAGCAGGGCCAGCCAGATGCGCGGCTCTGTGGCGAGCACCGAGGCCAGCCCCTGCCACCACACCAGGGCGCCGAGCAGGGCGAACAGCACCAGGGCGACCCCCTTGCCGACCTGTTGTGCCAGGGCGGGCACCAGCAGGCACAGCGGCAGCCACTGCCACGCCTTGACCGGCAGGCCATAGGCACCGCCCAGCAGGCAGCCCACCAGCCAGAGCGCCAGGGCGCCCCCCGGATACCCCAGCCGCGGCCAGCGCCACGACAACAAAGCGGCCCCCAAGGGGGCCGCCAGGGTTTGTAGCAAGAGCGCTGCGCCCATTACTTGCGCACGCCTTCGACGAACAGGCTGATGTTCATCTCGTCCGGGATGTTCGGCACCATGTAGTTCACGCCAAAGTCGCTGCGCTTGATGGTGGTGGTGGCGTTGAAGCCGCTGCGGTAGCCACCCCAGGGATCCTTGCCTTCGCCGATGTGGACCAGATCGAAGGCCACTTCCTTGGCGACGCCGTGCAGGGTCAGGGTGCCCTTGAGCACGCCCTTCTCCTTGGTGCCTTCATAGCCGGTGCTGACGAAGGTCATCTTGGGATACTGCTTCACGTCCAGGAAGTCGGGGCTGCGCAGGTGCTTGTCGCGGGCCTCGTGGTTGGAGTCCACGCTGGCGGCGTCGATCTCGAAGCTCGCCTTGGCCGCCGCCGGGTTGGCGTCGTCCATGCTGAAGGTGCCGCTGAAGGTGTTGAACCGGCCGACCAGCTCGGAGAAGCCGAGGTGGCCCACCTTGAACTGGACTGTGGTGTGGGCCGCGTCGACATCGTAATCGGCCGCCATCAGGGGAGCCGCCATAAACAGGCAGGAGGCCAGCAGGGCCTTGGTCATTTTCATTCCGATCGTTCCTTCATTGGGGGTTCACATCTGTGTCCAAAATGCTAACCTCCTCGTAGCAATAGATAATCATCGATTTATTAAAATAATTATCAACTGAGAGTGGAATATGGATCAGATAGCCGCCATGCGCACCTTCATCAAGGTGGTGGAGTGCCAGAGCTTTACCAAGGCCGCCCACCAGCTCGGGATCTCGGTCGCCATGACGTCCAAGCTGATGCAGCAGCTCGAGGAGTCGCTGTCGACCCGGCTGCTGTCGCGCACCACCCGCCAGGTCAACCCCACAGAGGCGGGCCAGTTCTACTATCAGCGCTCCCTGGTCCTGCTGGCGGAGCTCGAGGAGACCCACAGCCAGCTCACCCACAACAACCAGCAGCCCCAGGGCACCCTCAAGCTGTCGGTGCCCATGGACTTCGGCTACCTGCACCTCTCCCCCGCCCTGCCGCTGTTTCGTGAGCGCTTCCCCGAGCTCAAGCTGGAGATAGAGTACAGCGACCGGCGGGTGGCCCTGGTGGAGGAGGGGTTCGATCTGGCGCTGCGCATCGGCAACCTGCCGGACTCCTCCCTGGTGGCCAAGCCGCTCGCCATGATGAAGATGGTGGTGTGCGCCAGCCCCGACTACCTGGCCCGCCGGGGCACCCCCAGGACCCCGGAGGATCTCAAGCAGCACGACTGCCTCATCTACACCCTGACCCAGCCGGACTGGGTCTTCAAACGGGATGGGGAGCAACAGAGCATTCGCCCCCAGGGGCCCCTTCGCGCCAACAACGGGGTGGCCCTGACCCGGGCCGCCTGCGACCACCAGGGCATCATATTGCAGCCCACCTTCATCGTCGGCGACGCACTGCGCTCGGGGGCGCTGGTGCCCCTGCTGCCGGAGTGGGAGAAGGGGCAGGTGGGGCTCTACGCCCTCTATCCGCACCGCCGTTTCGTGTCGGCCAAGGTGCGCTGCTTCATCGAGTTCGTGCAGGAGCGCTACCTGGCGCCCCACTACTGGGACAGGGAGACCTGAGCCCGGGCTCAGGGAGTGGGCATCAGCTCGGCCACCAGCAGGTGATCCTGCTGGCTCATCTGCCAGCGTGGCAGGCGCTGGCGCAAGGCGGCGAGCTCGGCCTCTCCCAGCGCATAGGGCAGGGTGATGTGCAGGCAGTGGCAGTCGAGCATGGCCGCCAACTGCATCATCAGGGCGAGGTTCGCCTCGTCGCTCCTGTGCCTGTTGATGCGCTTGCCGAGCTCGTGGCGAAAGTGGGTCTCGGGATCCTGGGTCATCGCCTGCCAGCCGTAGCCGAACAGCGGGATGAAGGCGCTGACGATGCCAAGGGCAGTGAGCGGCCGTTTGGGCGGGTGATAGAGGGCGTTGAGATCCAGCAGGATGGGGCTTTGATGGGGCTCACGACTGCCGGATAAAATAGTATTGCTCATTGGATTACCCTGTTGATTCCTCTAGACTTCGCCGCATATTTGACCCGACATGCCAACGAGGTGCTGATGCTAAGCGATATCGAGATCTCCCGCCAGTCCCCCCGCCTACCCATCGCCGAGGTGGCAGCACAGCTCGGCATAGCGGCCGCCCATCTCCACCCCCACGGCCGTTACAAGGGCAAACTCGACCTCGCGCTGCTCCATCACGCCCCCGCCCGCGAGCCCGGCAAACTGGTGCTGGTGAGCGCCATCACCCCGACCCCCCTCGGGGAGGGCAAGACGGTCACCACGATCGGGCTCTCCATGGGGCTCAACCACATCGGCCAGTCCGGCATCGCCACCATACGCCAGCCGAGCCTCGGCCCCGTGTTCGGGGTCAAGGGAGGAGCCGCCGGGGGTGGCATGGCCCAGGTGGTGCCGATGGAGGAGATGAACCTCCACCTCACCGGGGATTTTCACGCCCTCACCGCCGCCCACAACCTGGCCGCCGCCGCCCTCGATGCCCGCCTGTTCCACGAGCAGAAACTCGGGGAGGCGTTCACCCCCAACACCGGGCTGGCGCGCCTGGATATCGACCCGGCCAACATCCTCTGGCCGCGCGCCCTGGACATGAATGACAGGGCCCTGCGCCACCTCACCCTCGGTCAGGGGGGCGTCGCCGACGGTGTCGAGCGCCCCGATCGCTTCGTCATCACCGCCGCCTCCGAGCTGATGGCCATTCTGGCCCTGGCGAGCGATCTCAAGGACTTGCGCGCGCGCATCGGCCGCATCCAGCTCGCCCTCGACCTTCGCGGCCAACCCGTGACCGCCGAGCAGCTGGAAGTGGCGGGGGCCATGACGGTGCTGCTCAAAGACGCCCTCAAGCCCACCCTGATGCAGACCACGGAGCAGACCCCGGTGCTGGTCCACGCCGGCCCCTTTGCCAACATCGCCCACGGCAACTCCTCCGTCATCGCCGATCGCATGGCCCTGGGCCTGGCCGACTATGTGGTGACCGAGGCGGGGTTCGGCTCCGACATGGGGCTGGAGAAGTTCTTCAACATCAAGTATCGCCAGTCCGGCCTCGCCCCCGCCTGCGTGGTGCTGGTGGCCACGGTGCGCGGCCTCAAGGCCAACAGCGGCCTGCTCGACATCCGCCCGGGCCAGCCGCTGCCAGCCAGCCTGCAGGGGGAAGATCTGCCCACCCTGAAAGCGGGCTGTGCCAACCTCGCCTGGCATATCCAGAACGCCCGCCGCTACGGGGTGCCCGTGGTGGTGGCCATCAACCGCTTCCCCGCCGACAGCGACGCCGAGCTGGCCCTGCTGGCAGAGGAGGCGCGCCGCGCCGGGGCCTGCGACGTCGCCCTCTCCCAGGCGTTCACCCAAGGAGGGGCGGGCGCCGCGGATCTGGCCCGCGCCGTGGTGGCGGCCTGCGAGCAGCCGAGTGAGGTCAGGCTGCTCTACCCCGACGAGGCGAGCCTCGCCGCCAAGCTCGCCACCCTGGTGGAGTGCGGTTACGGCGGGCGCGGCGTGCAACTGTCGGACAAGGCGCGCCGGCAGCTGGCCAGTCTCTCGGCCGATGGCTGGGATCACCTGCCGGTCTGCGTGGCCAAGACGCCGCTGTCCCTGAGCCATGACCCCGCCCTCAAGGGCGTGCCGACGGACTTCGAGGTGCCCGTCGAGGAGGTGCGGCTCTGCGCCGGCGCCGGCTTCGTCTATGCCCTGGCGGGCCCCGTCATGACCATGCCGGGCCTGGGCAGCCTGCCAGCCTACCGTCATATCGATATCGACGACGACGGTGAGATAGTCGGATTGAGCTAAATGATCGGATAAACAGTCTGGCGCCGGCCGATTACGCTGCACTAATCGACCCTACGATCAACAAACCAGCCAGAAACGACAAGGCCCCGCCAATTGGCGGGGCCTTCTGCTATCTGCCGAACAAGGCTTACAGGGTAAAACGCTGGGTCATATGGTGCAGCGAGGTGGCCAGCTTGCTCAGCTCGACGCAGGCCTGGGCGGTCTGCTGTGCCCCCAGGGCGTTCTCGTCGGCGGCGGCATGGATATTGACGATGCTGCGGTTGAGCTCCTCGGTGACCGCATTCTGCTGCTCGGTGGCGGTGGCGATCAGGGTGTTCATGTCGGTGATCTGGGTGACGGCACCGTTGATGCTGTCGATGCTGCCCCCCGCCTCCCGGGCCAGCTCGACGCTCTCCTGCATCTGCTGGCGGCTCAGCTGCATGGCGTTGCCCGCCTCGGCGGTGCGCTCCTGCAGCACCTCGATCATCTTGCTGATCTCGGCGGTGGACGCCTGGGTACGCTGGGCCAGACTGCGCACCTCGTCCGCGACGACCGCAAAACCGCGCCCCTGCTCGCCAGCCCGGGCCGCCTCGATGGCCGCGTTGAGGGCCAGCAGATTGGTCTGCTCGGCGATGCCGCGAATGACGTCAAGCACCATGCTGATGCTGGCGCTGTCGGTCTCCAGTTGCTGCACCACGGCCCCCGCCTGCTCTATCTGGCGGGAGACCTGCTCTATGCTCCCGATGGCGCCACGCACCACCTCGTTGCCCTGGGCCGAGGTGCGAGAAGCCTGCTTGGCCGCGCCCATGGCGTCCGTGGTGTTGCGGGCCACCTCATTGACGGTGGACTGCATCTCGTTCATGGCGGTGGCCACCTGGGAGACCTCGCTCTGCTGGCTGGCCATGCCCTTGGCGGACTGCTCGGAGATGGCGCTAACCTCCTCCACCGCGCTGCTGAGCTGGCTCACCGAGCCCGCGATCTCGCTCACCAGGCTAGCCAGCGCCTCCTGCATCCGGTCGATGGCCGAGCCCAGCTGACCCAGCTCGTCGCGGTTGAAGCGGTTGCCACGGATCCACTCCTGCAGCTCCCCCTTGCCGAGATCGCCGCTCGCGATGCGCTGGGCCTGGCGGGCCAGCATGATGAGCGGGTCGCGGATCTGGCGGGTCAGTACCACGGAGAGGGCGATCACCAGCACCAGGCCGATGATCAGGGCCAGGGTGACGCTCAGCTTGGCGCTGTCGAAGGCGGCGACCACCTCGGCACGGGAACTGACGGAGTAGCCGTGATTGATGCGGATGAGATCCCCCACCGACTTGCTCAGGTTGGTGTAGAGGGTCACCCCCTCGGCCATGAAGAGGTGCTGGGCCTCGGCCATCTGGCCTGCGTCCTGCATCTGACGGATGCGCTGGTGCAGGGCGACGTACTTCTCCCAGTCCGCCTTGACGATGTCGAAGGTGCGCCGCTCCTCCAGATCTTCCTCCCAGATGGTGGCATCGTGGGCCGCTATCTGCTGCGCGGCGTCCCGCAGGCTCTTCTCGCTCTCGTCGCGATAGCGGGCCTTCTGCTGGGGATCGTCCGCCACCAGGAAGACATCCAGCTCGTAGCGGCGCAGGGCATTGATGGTCTCGCCCAGGGTGCTGGTGTGCACGACCGCGGGCAGGATGCTGTCGGTGAAGCCGATGGCGGCCCGGTTCATCTTGCTGAATTCAAACAGCGAGGCCCCGCCGATAAAGGCCATCATCAGGCCGAGGACGGCAAAGCCGGCGGTAAGTTTCTTGCCTATCGTCATGGTGTTCATGGCATGTCCTGCATGGGGAAAACAAGGGGCATTGGTCGGCGTCGGCCCAAGGGCGCGAGCACCATCACCGCCATCCTTAGCAGTACATAGGGTCTCATCCGTGTCGGTGTACACCAGGGCAACGCCATACGCTGGCACCGCTGTTGCACCGTGGGATGAGGGCGCCGCACGGCACTGAAAGACCGGCCATCTGGCGACACGGAGAGCCATATCGGCTGGCATTGCCCGGGCTTTAGGATTTTTTCAGAAAAAAACGGGCAGGAGGGGCATACCGGAGCATGCCCCCTGTTGCTAACCCTTCAGGCCGCCGAGAAACTCGGCGCGGGTATCGGGCTGGGTCTTGAAGACGCCGCCCAGGGAGGTGGTGGTGGTGTAGGAGGTGGAGTCCATCACGCCACGGGCCTTCACGCAAAAATGGGTCGCCTTGATGCTGATGGCCACATCCTGGGTGCCGAGCAGGGTCTGCAGCGCCAGCAGGATCTGCTGGGTGAGCCGCTCCTGCACCTGGGGACGGCGGGCGAAGAACTGCACGATGCGGTTGATCTTCGACAGGCCAATCACCTTGCCGCGGGGGATGTAGGCCACGTGGGCAAAGCCGTCTATGGTGACGAAGTGGTGTTCGCAGGTGCTGGTGAGGCTGATGTCCCGCACCATGATCATCTCGTCCACCTTCATCTTGTTCTCGATCACCGTCACCTTGGGGAAGGTGGCATAGTCGAGGCCGGAGAAGATCTCGTTCACGTACATCTTGGCGATGCGGTGCGGCGTCTCGGCCAGACTGTCGTCGGCCAGATCCAGCCCCAGCGTCTCCATGATGGCGCGCATATGACCTTCGATTTTTTCCTTCTTCTGCTGGCCGTTCAATGCATTGGCCACCAGAGGTGTCTCGAGGCCCTGGGCCTCGAGCGCCGCCCTGACCAACAGGGCTTCCTGGCTTAAGCTCGTCATCTTGTTTCTCTCCCACGCTCAGGGACTGTGCTGGCCTGCGACATGGTGCCGCGGCGCAATCTTACAGGGCGATTATTGTCATAATTCCGGCTAACTCAAGTCCGGCACCCGACTTTATGTCAAACCGCCCCGTTTTGCTCTCTATCCACCTCCCCGTTCGGGGACATACGCTGAACCCGGACCCGCCCCCACCTGGTGGTGCGAGGGGACTGCCGCCCCACACCCGGGGGGCCTGCCCCCATTCCCGCACCTTCGGCCTGCCCATTCGGGCGGATTTTTGGGATAATCCGCCCCCTACACACCAGAGAGGTCATGATGATGGGATTCGATACCGGTGCACTCCTCCCCTTGAACAAGGCCCTGCAAGGGATGCTGGAACAACTCAGCTGCTGCTGCGAGACGGAGCGGTTGCCCCTGCCCCAGGCGCTGGATCGGATCCTGGCCGAGGAGATCAGTTCCCCCCTGTCGGTGCCCCCCTTCGACAACGCCGCCATGGACGGCTATGCGGTGCGCCTGGCGGATCTCGCCGCCGGGGCGCCGCTTCCCGTGGCGGGCAAGGCCTTCGCGGGCCAGCCCTATGAGGGGGAATGGCCTGCCGGCCACTGCATCCGCATCATGACCGGGGCCCCGGTGCCCGCGGGCACGGAGGCGGTGGTCATGCAGGAAGAAACGCAGGCGAACGACAACGGGATCACTTTTCTGACTCATCCCCTGCCTGGCCAGAATATCCGCCGCCGCGGCGAGGACCTGGCGCAGGGGGCCAGAGTGCTCGCCAGCGGCCTGCGCCTGAGCCCCCGGGAGCTGCCGCTGCTGGCGTCCCTCGGCATCGCCAGCGTCTCGGTGCGCCGCCCCCTGAAGGTGGCCATCTTCAGCACGGGGGACGAGCTCAAGCCCCTGGGTACCCCGCTCCGGCATGGGGACATATACGACTCCAACCGTTACGGGGTCAAGGCCATGCTGAGCCGCATGGGCATAGACTGCCTGGACCTTGGCATCATCCCGGACGATCCGGCCGCCCTGCGCGCCGCCTTCATTCAGGCCGACCGCGAGGCCGACGCCCTGATCACCACGGGCGGTGTCTCGGTGGGCGAGGCGGACTTCACCAAGCAGCTGCTCGAGGAGCTCGGCGAAATCGGCTTCTGGAAGCTCGCCATCAAGCCGGGCAAGCCCTTTGCCTTTGGCCGCCTGCCCCATGCCTGGTTCTTCGGCCTGCCGGGCAACCCGGTCTCCGCCATGGTCACCTTCGATCAACTGGTGCAGCCGGCGCTGGCCAGGCTGGCCGGCCAGCAGTTCGAGCGCCCGCTCCCTCTCAAGGCCACCGCCACCGAGCCGCTCAAGAAGAGCCCGGGGCGCCTGGACTTCCAGCGCGGCATTCTGAGCCAGGGCCCGCACGGCTTCGAGGTGCGCAGCACCGGCTCCCAGGACTCCGGGGTCTTCAGTTCCCTGTCCCGGGCCAACTGCTACATCGTCCTCGAGCAGGAACGGGGCAAGGTAGCGGCGGGAGAAACCGTCACTGTCGAACCCTTCGCGGGGCTGCTGCTGTGAGCGAGATCCTCTCGGATGCCGAGCTGCTGCGCTACAACCGCCAGATCATCCTGAAATCCTTCGACTTCGAGGGGCAGGAGGCGCTCAAGCAGGCCAGCGTGCTGGTGATAGGCGCCGGGGGCCTGGGCTGCGCCGCCAGCCAATATCTGGCGGTGGCCGGGGTCGGCCACCTCACCCTGGTGGATTTCGATCGGGTGGAGCTCTCCAATCTGCAGCGCCAGGTGCTGCACAGCGACGAGCGCATCGGCATGTACAAGGTGGACTCCGCCGCCAAGACGCTGCGGGCCCTCAATCCCTGGCTCAGGGTCGAGACCCACGCCGCCGTCGCCGACGAGGCGCTGCTCGACGCCCTGCTGCCCGGCCACCAGCTGGTGCTCGACTGCACCGACAACGTCGCCATCCGCAACCTGCTCAACCGGCGTGCCCGCGCGCACCGGGTGCCCCTGGTGTCCGGCGCCGCCATCCGGCTGGAGGGGCAGCTGTGCAGCTTCACCTGGCAGGAGGATGAACCCTGCTACGCCTGCCTGAGCGCCCTGTTTGGCGATCAGGCGCTCACCTGCGTCGAGGCCGGGGTGCTGGCTCCCGTGGTGGGGCTGGTGGGCAGCCTGCAGGCCCTCGAAGCCATCAAGCTGCTGGCCGGCATGGGCAAGAGCTACAGCGGCCGCCTGCTGATGATCGACGGCCTCCAGGGCGGTTTCCGGGAGATGAAGCTCCCCAAACGCCCCGACTGCCCGGTCTGCTCCAAGCCCTGAGTGGCAAAGTGCACCCACAAAAAAGCCGAACCCCGGGGTTCGGCTTTTTTGCATTCGCTGCGGCCTCAATGGGTAAAGAGGATCCGTTGCAACAAATGATTGAACCCGGCGGGATCTTCCGCCGGCCAGGCGTGATGGCCCTCGGGAGTGTGGATGCTGGCGTTGGGCAGGGAGGCGAACTGCTCCACCCGCCGCGCCAAGGGCAGATAGTCGTGGCTGGTGGAGACGATGGCCACCGGCTGCCAGATGGTGCCGAGACGGGCGCGCACCGACCAGCCGGGCAGCGCCTCCAGCAGCGCCTTGTAGGTTTTCTTCTTGTTACGCACGAAGCGCAGCCGGAAGGTGTGGCGCACCTGGGCGAGCTCGGGACCGGGAAAGAGTTCCCGCCCCAGCCACCAGGCGAGCGGCCGCATGCCGAACCAGCGCAGCCACTTGAGGCGCATGGCGTAGCGCTCCTGCTCCTTGGGGGTCTCCAGCAGGAATTCGCTGAAGCCGTTGACCAGCACCAGCCCCTGCACCTTGTGCGGCAGTCGCAGCGTCAGCTCCAGCGCCACCATGGCCCCCAAGGAGAGCCCCACCACCCAGGCGGGCTCGGCCTGCTCGTCGAGCCAGCGGGCCACGTCCGCCGCCAGGGTGGGCACGTCGAAGGGCCCCTCCTGCAGGCTCTGGCCGTGACCACGCAAGTCCAGCGCCACCACCCGGTAGTGCTCGCTGAAGTGCTCTATCTGGGCCTGCCAGTCGAGACTGGAGGAGCCCAGCCCGTGCAGCAGCACCAGCAGGGGCCCCTCCCCCGCGCTGCGCAGGGCCAATCCATGGGATTTCATTACCTGGTTGCGACGCACCCGTCCTCTCCCTTTTCTTTCGATAGCCGCCTGCCCGTATCGGCCTCAGCCTTCCCCCACCAGGCTCACTGCCTTGACGTAGGCATAGAGCCGCTGCCCGGGCGCCAGATCCAGGCGCCTGGCGGATCGGCTGGTGATCCGGGCCAGCAGTATCTGCTGCCCCAGGGCCAACTGCAACAGGGTTTGCCCCGGCCGCACCTCCCGCGCCCCCAGCAGCCGGGTCTCCAGGCAGTTGGAGAGGCTGGAGTGCTCGATGGGCGCCGTGGCGATCACCAGGTCCCGCGCCGCCACCTTGATCTGCAGGGGGCCCGCCTCGTCGGGGGCATGCTCCATGGTCACCATCAGGATCTGCTCCCCGAGCCGCAGGGTCGCCATCTGTTCGCACTCGTCATAGTGGGCCAGGGTCGCCGAGAGCATGACCCCGACGTCGTCGCGACTGGCGAGCGACAGGTCGGTGCGGGCGAAGATCTCTTCGGGGGAGCCCTGGGCCTCCACCCGGCCATCCGCCAGCAGCACCAGCCGATCGCAGAGCAGGCTCACCTCCTCCATGGCATGGCTGACGAAGATCATGGGGATGCCGCTCTCCTGCTGCAACCCCTTGAGCACGTGGGCCTGATGGATGCGGCTGCGCCTGTCCAGCGCCGAGAAGGGCTCGTCCAGCAGCAGCAGATCGGGCTCCGCCAGCAGGGCGCGGCCCAGGGCCACCCGCTGACGCTGACCGCCGGAGAGGCCATGAGCGGGCTGCTCCAGCAGCTCGGCAAAGCCGAGCCGCATCGCCAGCGCCTCCGGTTGCCAGCGCCCCCTGCCCTTGCTGGCCGCCAGTTGCAGGTTGCCGAGCACGCTCAGATGGGGGAAGAGGCGGGCGTCCTGAAACACCAGCCCGATGCGGCGCGCCTCGGGTTGCAGGGCCGCGAGCTCGCGTCCCTGCCAGTACAGGGCGTCCGAGGAGGCCCGATCCAGCCCGGCGAGGATGCGCAGCAGGGTGCTCTTGCCACAGCCAGAGGGGCCGAACAGACCGAGGATGCGGCAGGGGGGCAGCGACAGCTCGCACGCCAGGGTGAAGGGGCCGAAGGAGCGACGAACGGAGATCTCCAGCGTCATCCGAACAGCCTCCGTTGCCGGCGCTGCAGCACGCCGTAGACCAGCACCAGCATCACCAGGGAGAAGCCCATCAGGCCGCCCGCCAGCAGGTGGGCGCTGCGATAGTCCATCGTCTCCACGTGATCAAAAAGGGCGATGGAGAGCACCTGGGTCTCGCCAGGGATGTTGCCCCCTATCATCAGCACCACGCCGAACTCCCCCAAGGTGTGGGCAAAACCCAGGGCCGCCGCCATCACGAAGCTGGGCAGCGTCATCGGCAGGATGATGCGAAAGAAGCGCTCGATGGGCCCCAGCCCCAGGGTGGCGGCGGCCTCGATCTCCTTGCTGCCCATGTTGACGAAGGCGGAGGTGAGGGGCTGCACCACGAAGGGGAGCGAGTAGATGACGGAGGCGATGAGCAGGCCGAGGAAGCTGAAGGCGAGCGGGGTCCCGAAGGTCTGCCGCCACCAGGCGCCGATGCCGTATTCGGGGGAGAACGCGATCAGCAGGTAGAAGCCGAGCACGGTCGGCGGCAGCACCAGGGGGAGCGCCACCAGGGCCTCCACCACGGGACGCAGTCGGTGCTGGCTGCGAGACAGCCACCAGGCGAGCGGTGGCGACAGCAGCAGCAGGATGCCGGTGGTGCTGGCGGCCAGCTTCAGGGTGAGCCAGATCGCCAGCAGATCCCCCTCACTCATCGCCCGCCTCCCGGATACCGACTGACAGGCATAGGAGGCCTCTCAGCACACGGGCCATCACTGCGGCAGGGCATAACCCGCGGCCTTGATCTGCGCCTGCCCAGGCCCCTTGAGCCAGGCCACCAGGGCGTCCACCGCCTCCCCTTTCTTCAGGACCAGGCCCTGCTGCTCGATGGCTGGATGGAACTGGCTCGGCACCACCCAGGCTTCGCCTGTCTTGCCCGCCTCCACCAGGTTGGCCCAGGCGACGAAGCCGAGCTTCGCATTGCCGGTGTCGACGAACTGCCAAGTCTGGCCGATGTTGGTGCCGGTCAGCAGACGGTACTGCCTGGGATCGATCTTGAGGTGTTCCAGGGTCGCCATGGCGGCGGCGCCATAGGGGGCAGTCTTGGGGTTCGCGATGGCCAGCTCCCCCTCCCAGTGGCGCAGGCTTGCCTCGTCGGGGGCCGGTCCCCCCTTCTGCCACAGGCCCAGTTGGCCGATGGCGTAGGTGAAACGCTCGCTCCCCTTGCCTTCGGCTTCCAGTTTCTGAGGGGTCGCCACGTCGGCGGAGAGGAAGAGATCGAAGGGGGCACCGTGGCTGATCTGGGTATAGAGCACGCCGGTGGCTGCCGAGCTGATGACGACGCCGTGGCCGGTCTTGGCGGTGAACGCCTTGCCGATGCGCTCCATGGTGCCCTTGAAGTTGGCCGCCACGGCCACCTTGACCTCGTCGGCCTGCACGGCGGTGGCGCAAGCACTCAGCAACACCACGGATAACAGCTTCTTCATTCCCTTACTCCTGTTGAAACCTGTGCCGGTTTGCAGCCCTGTCGCGGGGGGCCCGGCGGATTCACACCCCTTGTTGCCAGCGGGCGGTGGCGGCGTCGTCGCTCGCTTTGGCCTCGACCCAGCGTTGTACCCCGTCGGCGGTCAGCTCTTTTTTCCAGAACGGCGCCCGGGTCTTCAAAAAATCCATGATGAAGTGGCAGGCCTCGAAGGCCGCCTCGCGGTGGGCGCTGCTCACCGCCACCAGCACGATCTGATCCCCGAGCAGCAGCTCGCCGATACGGTGGATCAGGGTGCACTCCTGCAGCGGCCAGCGCGCTCGCGCCTCCTGCACGATGGCGGCCAGCGCCTTCTCGGTCATGCCGGGGTAGTGCTCGAGGGCCAGCCCCTTCACGTGCTCCCCCTGATTGAAGTCGCGCACCTTGCCCAAGAAGGTGACAATGGCGCCGCTGTCGGGGCGGGTGGCGAGACGCCCGTACTCCTCGGCCAGCGAAAAGTCCGCCCGCTGCACCAGAATGCGATCGGTCATGGTTGCCTCGCTCATGTCAGCCTCCGGTCGTCACTGGAAGGAGCGGGAAGAAGGCCACTTCGTCGCCGCCGCACAACTCAGTGGTGCGATCCACGGTCGTTATCTTGCTCATCCTTAACCTCCGGTCACCGGCGGGAAGAAGGCCACCTCGTCCCCGTCCTTGAGGGGGGTATCGAGGGGCACCAGGGTCTGGTTCACCGCCACCAGCAGCTTGCCCGCTTCCAGCGCCAGGGCCCACTTGTCACCGCGCTCGCTCAAGGCGTGGCGAAGCTCGTCCGCACTGGCGTACTCGCAGCACAGGCTCAGCTCGTCGCAGCCGACCAGCTCCCTGACTTGCGCAAAAAACAGTACCTTGATCATGCGTTCTCTCCTGCATTTGCATCCAGCTGGAAATGACCGGACTTGCCGCCCTTCTTCTCCACCAGCCGGACCTGCTCGATCACCATGTCCTTTTGCACCGCCTTGCACATGTCGTAGATGGTCAGCGCCGCCACCGACGCCGCGGTCAGCGCCTCCATCTCCACCCCCGTCTTGCCGGAGAGCTTGCACAGGGTGCGAATGTGGATCCTATTGTGCTCGGGCTGGGCCTGGATCTCTACCTCCACCCGGGTCAGGGCCAGGGGGTGGCAGAGGGGGATGAGATCGGCGGTCTTCTTGGCCGCCATGATGCCGGCGATGCGGGCGGTGGCGAAGACGTCGCCCTTGTGGTGCCGGCCACTCAGGATGAGCGCCAGGGTGTCGGGCGCCATGCGCACGAAGGCCTCGGCGCGGGCCTCCCGTTCGCTCACCTGCTTGTCGGTGACATCCACCATGTGGGCTTCACCGCTCTGGTTGAGATGAGTCAGGTTGGGTTGAGTCTGCCTGGGATCGGTCGGGTTCATGGCTGCCCCTCACAGATGGGCGACGAAGTTGCACGGCCTGGTGCGGGCGTCGAGCTGATCCCGGATCAGCTGCTCCCACCCGAGGCGGCAGGCGCCGGTCGAGCCAGGCAGGCAGCAGATCAGGGTGCGATTGGCGAGCCCCGCCAGCGCGCGGCTCTGCATGGCCGAGCCCTTGATCTCGGCAAACGAGAGCTGGCGGAACATCTCGCCAAAACCCTGCACGGTGCGCTCGAACAGCACGCCGACCGCCTCGGGCACCCGGTTCTGCTCGTTGAAGCCGGTGCCACCGTTGATGAGCACCACCTGTACCCCTTCATCGGCGATCCAGTCGCTCACCTGGGCCCGGATGCGAAACAGGTTGTCGGGGCAGAGTGCCCGGTCGGCCAGCATATGGCCGCTCTCGGTCAGGGCGGACACCAGGTAGTCCCCCGAGCTGTCGTCGGCGGCGCTGCGGCTGTCTGAGACCGTCAGTACGGCGATCTTGAGAGGGATGAATTCGCTGTGTTTGGGGGCCATGGGGCAATTCCTGTCAATCATTGACCACGAGAGGATGGGATGAAGGCGCCGCCTGGCCTGGTCGAGGATGCAGGACGACACGCTACCGGGCGGGATTCTATCAAAAGTTGTCTGGCAGAGGGGGTGAAAATCACAGGCCACCGGATCGGCGGGATCCGGTGGCCTGGGTATCAGAAGCCTGGCACGCCTTTCATGTCAGGCAGTTGGTGCGCAATCCCCTTGTGGCAGTCGATGCAGGTGCTCTGACCGCTTGCCAGGTTGGTGGAGTGCATCTGGGCTGCTCGCCGCCCTTGCAGGGAGAAGTCCATGTACTCGAAGTTGTGACAGTTGCGGCACTCGCGCGAATCCGTGTCCTTCATCCGCTTCCACTCCCGCTCCGCCATCTCGCGGCGGTGGGATTCAAACTTCTCGCGAGTGTCCACCTTGCCGGTGATCATGCCCCACAGCTCCTTGGAGGCCTGCACCTTGCGGATGATCTTGTAGGTCCACTCGTGGGGCACGTGGCAATCCGGGCAGCTGGCCCGCACGCCGGAGCGGTTGGCATAGTGGATGGTGTCGCGGTACTCCACGAACACGTTGTCCTTCATCTCGTGACAACCGGTGCAGAAGGCCTCGGTGTTGGACGCCTCCATGGCAGTGTTGAAACCACCCCAGAAGATGACGCCGCCGAAGAAGCCCATCAGCAGGATGACCCAGAGAGCCGCCTTGGACGGTGACTTGAAGGTGGTCCACAGACGCTGGACAAAGCCGGGTAATTTCATCTATGGCTCCTCAGTTCAGTGCTTCGTTCACTGGTGTGTTGAAGGTGGTCCAGACACTGGGGACAAGGCTGAGTGATGTCATCGGTAAACTCCTTAGTTCAGTGCTTCGACCGGTTTGAAGGTGTTCTCCACCAGCGGCTTGGCGTCCGCCTGCGGCACGTGGCACTGCAGGCAGAAGTAGCGGCGGGGAGAGACTTCACCCAGGGTCTGACCGTCGCGGGTCTCGAAGTGAGTGGGGCTTATCTTGGGCGCCTTCATCTTGCTGGCGTTCTTGAAGCTGTGGCAGGCCAGGCACTTGTTGACCTTGTTGTCCACCTCGTAGTTGCGGGTGTCATGGGGGATCAGCGGGGGCTGATGCATGTACTGGCGATCATAGATGTCGCCGTCCTTGCGGTAGTTCTTGAGCGGGGCCGCATCGGCCTCGGTCACCAGATCCGTGCTCCCCCGCTCCGACTTGATCCCCCCCGTGCTGTTGGTGATCTCGGGGACGGCCGCCATCAAGGAACCCGCCATCAGGCAGGCCAGCATTGCTCCAATCAGCTTCTTCATTATTTGTTCTCCGACGTTTTCTCTGCCTTGACGGCAAAACCTGTAGTGATTTCGAAAACTTGCTCCGCGCAGACATCGATGCAACGGCCGCAGTTGGTGCACTCCTGAGCCGCAATCAAGGGCCCGTGACCGCGTTTGGCCCCGTGAACCGGGCCGCGCAGTATGGGACGCTCCGGGCAGACCGCATAACAATCCATGCAGTTGCTGCACCGCTCGCGCCCATTGGCTGCAATCTTGACGAACCCCACCCGGTTGACCAGGGCATAGAAGGCCCCCACCGGACAGAGATGACCACACCAGCCCCGCTCCACCACGAAGAGGTCGAACAGGAACAGGGCCGCCAGCAGACCCCAGCCCGCCCCCATGCCGAACAGCAGGCCGCGCAGGCTGAGCGACACCGGGTTGACCAGCTCCCACACCAGCACGCCTGTGATGGCCGGGGCCACCAGCACCATGGCCAGCAGCCAGTAGCGGGTGTGGCGGTTGAACTGGCCGTTGCCCTTGAGACCGAGCCGGGCCCGAACCCAGGCGGCGGCATCCGTGACCAGGTTGACCGGGCAGACCCAGGAGCAGAACACCCGCCCCCCCACCAGCCAGTAACCCGCGAGTACCAACCCGGCCCCGAGCCACAGGGTGGGGATGGGCCAATGGCCCGCCGCCACCGACTGCAGCAGGGTCAGGGGATCCGTGAGGGGCACCGTCTCCAGCAACTGCGAGCTGGAGAGGTTGCCCTTGAGGATCCAGATGCCCGCCAGCGGTCCCAGCAGGAAGAGCGAGAGCACGCCGAACTGGCAGAGCCGGCGCAGCAGCAGGAAGCGATGCGACCGCCACCAGCCCAGCCGCGCCCGGGCTTCGGCCCCTGGATAACGACTCATAGCCCCTCCGGTTTGCGGGTCGGCAGGGTCAGGCGCTCACCGATGAGGGACTTGCCCGCCTTGGCCTTCTCTTCCCAGCCGAGCCGGTAGTGATGGCCCAGCTCCCCCTTGGCGAGCCCGCGAGGCACCACCTTGATGGCCGCCTCCTCCAGCACACAGGCGTGCTCGCACTTGCCGCAGCCGGTGCAGGCCTCGCTGTGCACCGTGGGCAGGAACATGGCGTGCTTGCCGGTGCGCGGGTTGCGTACCAGTTCGAGCGAGATCGCCTTGTCGATGAGCGGGCAGACCCGGTAGCAGACGTCGCAGCGCAGCCCCAGGTAGTTGAGGCAGGTCTCGTGATCGATGAGCACCGCCACCCCCATCCGCGCCTGATCGATGTCCGTCATCCCCTGATCCAGGGCTCCGCTCGGGCAGGCTGCCACGCAGGGGATGTCGTCACACATCTCGCAGGGGACGGCGCGCGCCTCGAAATAGGGGGTGCCCGTGGTCACGGGGGTCAGCAGCCGGGCGAGCTTGAGGGTGTCATAAGGGCAAGCTTCGACGCAGAGCCCGCAGCGCACGCAGGCGCCGAGGAAATCCGCTTCGTCGAGGGCCGCCGGCGGGCGCAGAGCCTGGGCGGGCACCGCCTGGGCCTGCTGACGCGCCACCGTGCCCAGACCCGCCCCGAGGAGGCCCACGCTGCAGGCCCCCTTGGCGAGGTCGGCCAGGAACTGGCGACGGCTGCGACTCATCCCCCCGGCCCCGCCTTAGGCCTTCATGACCTTGACGGCGCACTTCTTGTAATCCGTCTCCTTGGAGAGCGGATCCGTCGCGTCCAGGGTCAGCTTGTTGACCAGCTGGCTCGCGTCGAAGAAGGGCATGAACACCAGCCCCTTGGGCGGACGGTTGCGACCGCGGGTCTCGACCCGGGTCTTCACCTCGCCACGGCGGGAGGCGACGATCACCTCTTCGCCACGGCGCACGCCACGGGCCTTGGCATCTTCCGGGTGCATGAAGAGCACCGCATCAGGGAAGGCGCGATAGAGCTCGGGCACCCGGCGGGTCATGGTGCCGGTGTGCCAGTGCTCCAGCACGCGGCCGGTGGAGAGCCAGAGATCATACTCCTTGTCCGGCGACTCGGCGGCAGGCTCGTAGGGCAGCGCGAAGATTACCGCCTTGCCGTCGGGTTTGCCGTAGAAACGCACCCCTTCGCCCGCCTTCACATAGGGGTCGAACCCTTCGCGATAGCGCCACAGGGTCTCCTTGCCGTCCACCACGGGCCAGCGCAGGCCGCGGGCCTCGTGGTACTGATCGAAGGGTGCCAGATCGTGGCCGTGGCCGCGACCGAAGGTGGCGTACTCCTCGAACAGCCCCTTCTGGACGTAGAAGCCGAAGTGCTCGGCCTCGTCGTTGAGCGCGCCCTTGCTCTGCGCTTTCGGGAACTGGTCGACCTGGCCGTTGGCGTAGAGCACCTCGAACAGGGTCTTGCCCTTCACTTCCGGCATCTTGGCAATCAGCTCGGCTGGCCACACCTCTTCCACGGTGAAGCGCTTGGAGAACTCCATCAGCTGCCACAGGTCGGACTTGGCTCCTTCCGGTGCCTTGACCTGCTGGTGCCAGAACTGGGTGCGGCGCTCGGCGTTGCCGTAAGCCCCCTCTTTTTCCACCCACATGGCGGTGGGCAGGATGAGGTCGGCCGCCTGGGCAGTGACGGTCGGGTAAGGGTCGGACACCACGATGAAGTTGGCCGGGTTGCGATAGCCGGGCAGCCCCTCCTCGTTCATGTTCGGGCCGGCCTGCATGTTGTTGTTGCACATCACCCAGTAGGCGTTGAGCTTGCCGTCTTTGAGCATGCGGTTCTGCAGCACGGCGTGGTAGCCCACCTGCTCGGGGATGGTGCCTTCCGGCAGCTTCCAGATCTTCTCGGCGATGGCGCGGTGTTTGGGATCCGTCACCACCATGTCGGCGGGCAGGCGGTGGGCGAAGGTGCCCACCTCACGGGCGGTGCCGCAGGCGGAGGGCTGGCCGGTCAGGGAGAAGGGACCGGAGCCCGGCTGGGAGATCTTGCCGGTCAGCAGGTGGATGTTGTAGCAGAGGTTGTTCGCCCAGACGCCGCGGGTGTGCTGGTTGAACCCCATGGTCCAGTAGGAGACCACCTTCTTGCTCGGGTCGGCATAGAGCTGGGCCAGCTTCTCGAGCTTGTCCTTGGGCACGCCGGAGAGCTTGGAGACGGACTCCAGATCGTAATCCGCCACGAATTTCGCGAAGTCGTCGAAGCTCATGGGGGTGGAGTCGCCGTTGTCCGGGTTCTTGGCCTTCTGCTGCAGCGGGTTGGTGGGACGCAGGCCGTAGCCGATGTCCGTGGTCCCCTTGCGGAACTGGGTATGCTTGTTGACGAACTCCCAGTTCACCTTGTCGTTCTGGATAATGTAGTTGGCGATGTAGTTGAGGATCGCGAGATCGGTCTGCGGGGTGAACACCATGCCGTTGTCCGCCAGCTCGAAGCTGCGGTGCTCGAAGGTGGAGAGCACGTGCACCTGCACATCTTGGTGGGACAAACGGCGATCGGAGATGCGTGACCAGAGGATGGGGTGCATCTCGGCCATGTTGGAGCCCCAGAGCACGAAGGCGTCGGCCTGCTCGATGTCGTCGTAGCAGCCCATAGGTTCGTCCATGCCGAAGGTGCGCATGAAGCCGACCACGGCGGAGGCCATGCAGTGACGGGCGTTGGGGTCCAGGTTGTTGGAGCGCAGGCCCGCCTTCATCAGCTTGGCGGCGGCATAGCCTTCCCAGACGGTCCACTGGCCGGAGCCGAACATGCCGACGGCGGTCGGGCCCTTCTCTTTCAGGGTCGCCTTGAACTTCTCGGCCATGATGTCGAAGGCCTGATCCCAGCTGATGGGGGCGAAGTCGCCGTTCTTGTCAAACTTGCCGTTGGTCATGCGCAGCATGGGCTGGGTCAGGCGATCCTCGCCATACATGATCTTGGACAGAAAGTAGCCCTTGATGCAGTTGAGGCCGCGGTTCACCGGCGCATCGGGATCGCCCTGGGTCGCGACGACACGGCCTCCCTGGGAGCCCACCAGCACGGAGCAGCCGGTCCCGCAGAAGCGGCACGGTGCCTTGTCCCAGGTGATGGCTGTCTTGTCAGTACTGGTGATCAGGTTCGCCGCCAGGGTGGGGGCACTGACACCGGCCACGGCAGCGGCTGCCGCCACCGCATTGGCCTTCATAAAGTCGCGTCGACTCAGCTTCATGACATATCCTCGCATTGCTTAATCACATCAATGACAGCCATTGTGACGAGCCGCGCTGGCTCAGCTCCATGGCGCTTTTATTGCTTTCATCGGCCTCGTGAACCTTGCAGCCCCGGCCTCCTGGCTCTCTATTCCCTGCCCTCGGCGTCGGCTTCATCGAACTGGTGGTAGATGAGGGAGGCAGAGAGCACCCCCTGCATCCCATTGATGGCATCGATGGCCGCCATGATGGGACGCTGGCTCGGCCCCTCCAGGGTGACCACCAGCTTGCCCTCCTCGCTGACGGCGTGGATCTCGGCCCCCTCCAGGGTCGCGATCTCCTCGGCAAGCTGGTGACGCCGGGAGGGCTGGGCCAGCACCACCAGGCTGGATACGTGGAACTCTTCTCGCTTCATCTCGCTGCTTTCCAACTGGCTCGTCTCTTGTGTCATCTCGGTCCCCCGTCGTGAGGGAGACCCATCCTGATACTGCCGACCGGGCAATCCGCCACGCAGGCACCGCAGCCGTTGCACGACTCGGTATGGACGCTGGGGGTCGGCACTCGCCCCAGCTGGGGGGAAAAACGGATGGCCTGCTGCTCGCAGCTGTCCTGGCAACGCTGGCAGAAGACCTGGGCACTGGCCAGGCAACCGGCCTCGATATGAGCCACATACTCCCAGGGTGTCTGGGTCGTCGGTCGGAACACCGGCGCCTGGCAGACGTCGACGCACTCGGCGCAGAAGGTGCATTCGCCACGCAGAAAGTCGACCGTGGGAAAGCCGCCGTCCCCCTTCACCAGGATCTGCTCCGGACAAGCGGCCAGACAGTCGCCGCAGCGGGTGCAGTCGGCCACGAACTCGTCCCAGGAGACGGACCAGGGCAGTTGTACCCCGGGCTTGGGAGTACTCAGGCGTCCTCGAAACAGGCCGCGGCGTGACAGATTGATCCCATCGGCCATATCGACTCCTCTTCACAGGGGGAGACCCCCTGCGCGGATCCCGTGACTGGCATTTTTAATACCAATTATAAGCGTGGGTGTATATTGCGACTCTCACAAGTCCAGTGATATACCACCTGGGGGATAAACAGGGGGGATTCTTGCGCTGGATCAAACCCTTGGCGCAATTAGGCAAGACAGGGGCAAGGCAAATTACCCCTATGTGAGGATTGCTAATTAATCGCTGGCCATTTGGGCCTGGCGATCGGGGTCAGCCGCCGATGGAGGCCAGGTGGGGGGTCATGCCCGCATTGCCGTCGTGCAGGCGGTGGGTGGCGGCCTTGCCGGTCAGCGCCTGGCGGATCCGCCACTGCAGCGCCTCCTGCTGGTCGTCGGCCGTCAGCAGATCCCGCAACTCCACCCCGTTGTCACCAAAGAGACACAGGTGCAGCTTGCCCACGGAGGAGACCCGCAGCCGGTTGCAGCCGGCGCAGAAGTCCTTGCTGTAGGGCATGATGAGCCCCACTCCCCCCATTGACTCAGGATGCATAAACACCTGGGCGGGGCCGTCGTCCGGGCCGCGCAGCTGCTGTACCCAGCCCGTCTCCAGCAAGCGCTGCTTGATGAGATCCCCGCTGGTGTGGCGGTCGCGAAACAGGGTGTCCATCTCGCCGGTCTGCATCAGCTCGATGAATCGCAGCTCGATGGGTTTGTCCCGGATCCAGGCCAGGAAGGCATCCAGCTGGTGGTCGTTGAGCCCCTTGAGCAAGACCGCATTGATCTTGACCGACTTGAAGCCGACGGCCAGGGCAGCGTCTATGCCCGCCATCACCTCCGCCAGCTTGTTCTCGCCGGTGATCTGGTGAAACTGGCGGGGATCCAGGCTGTCGACGCTGACGTTGAGGGCGGTCAGCCCCGCATCGAACCACTCCCGGGCCCGCTCCTTCAGGCGGTAGCCGTTGGTGGTCATGGCCACCTTCTCGATGCCGGGCGTACTGGCGACCGTCTCTATGATGGCGGTGAAGTCGCGGCGCAGGGAGGGCTCGCCACCGGTCAGACGCACCTTGCGCGTCCCCATGGCGGCAAAGCCGGAGACGACGCGGCGGATCTCCTCCAGGGAGAGAAAGGACTTGCGCGCCTCCGAGGGGCGATAGCCGTCCGGCAGGCAGTAGGTACAACGAAAATTGCACACGTCGGTGACCGACAGGCGCAAATAGTAAAAGCGACGGGAAAAACCATCTTCAAGTGGCAACATAAACACCTTTCCAAATACGGGAGGCCAGGGCATTTCTTTCCTGACCCTTTCAGCTCGAACATCGGCTGACGGCGATCTCCCCCTATCTCAATGACTTAGGCAAAACCGCTCGGAGTTCATCTAGTTTTTCGATGCTAGCACAACTTGGAGTACACTCCCATGCTACTTTGTGGGGTCTTCATCGGTGTAAGGGGAGCCAGTCGGCATGGGAAAATGGTTCAGAGTGCAGTCGGTCAGCAGCGCCATCGGTCGCGCCATGGTGCTGATCCTGTTCATGGCCAGCCTGATCGCCCTGGTGGCCATGGTCACCCTCTTCTATTCGGTGCCGGACGCCAAAGCCATCAACCTGTCGGGCTCATTGCGCATGCAGGCCTACCGGATGGCCTATGAAATCGAGAAGGATCAGGTCGTGCTCGGCCGGCTCGCCCAGTTCGAGCAGACCCTCAATGCCCCCGAGCTGCAGGAGACCCAGCGCTGGATCACGCCCGCCTCCCTGCGCCGCACCTACGGCGAGGTGCTGCTGCAATGGCAGAGGATGCGCGAGCACATCGAGAACGCCACCCCCAGCCGCTACACCGACAACACGGAGCAGTTCGTCGCCGCCATCGACGACTTCGTCAACCAGATGCAGTACCACGTGGAGTTCAAGGTGCGCATGCTGGCCCTGGCCGAGGGACTCGGCCTGCTCGCCATCATCACCATCGCCTGGTGCACGGTGCGCTTCACGCGCCAGCAGGTGGTGGCACCGCTCAATCAGCTGGTCTATTGCGCCCGCCAGATCCAGCGCCAGGAGTTCGATCTGACCCTGCCCCCCCACTGTGAAAACGAACTGGGGGAGCTGTCGGGGGCGTTTGCCACCATGGCCGCGGAACTCGGCAAGCTCTACCGGGAGCTGGAGAGCAAGGTGGAGGAGAAGACCGCCAAGCTGCAACAGGCCAACGACACCCTCTCCTTCCTCTATTCCACCGCCCAGAAACTGCACGCGGCGCCGCTCAGCCGCCGCACCCTGCAAAAACTGCTGGAGCGGGCTGCCGCCCACCAGCACATCGACTACATCCGGCTGACCCGCTTCGAGCACAATGCCATGCCGGTCTACATCACGGGGCGCAAGGGGTGGCCCGGCGATCTCGAGGCCGTGGTGAGCTTCTACCTGCAGATGGACGAGGAGGAGTACGGTCGGCTCGACATGATAAGCGACCATCCCGTCGACGAGCGGCTGATGAAGAACTTCTCCATGTTGCTGGCCCAGGTGCTGCACAAGGATCAGACCCTGCTGCAACACCAGCGCCTGCTGCTGATGGAGGAGCGGGCCGTCATAGCCAGGGAGCTGCACGACTCCCTTGCCCAGGCGCTCTCCTACCTGAAGATCCAGTCCACCCTGCTCAAGCGCTCCTTTGCCAAGGGGGATACCGTCAAGGCCGAAGCGGCCATGCAGCAGATCGACGAGGGGCTCGGCAACGCCTACACCCAATTGCGCGAACTGCTCGGCACCTTCCGCCTGAGCATCGGCGACGCCAACCTGGGTGAAGCCATCGGCGTCATGCTGGAACAGCTCAAGCCCCAGACCCGGGCCGAGATCGGGCTCCAGTACGGACTGACGGATACCGATCTCGAGGCGGGACAGCACATTCACATCCTGCAGCTGATCCGTGAGGCAGTGCTCAATGCCATCAAGCATGCCAATGCCCGGCGCATTGACGTTAGCTGTGAGACCCTGGCTGATGGTAACATCCAGGTTCAGATTGCAGACGACGGTGTCGGAATAAGGGGCGCAAACTCGGCGGTCAATCACTACGGTCTCAGCATCATGAATGAACGCGCCAGCAAATTGCACGGCCAGCTGACCATCAGTGAGCCGCCTTCCGGGGGCACCCGCGTACACCTGACCTTTCCCACCAGCCTAACAAGAGATGCCTGATGGACGAGATGAAATACAGTGTTCTGGTCGTAGATGATCACCCCCTGATGCGCAAGGGAATTGTGCAACTGCTGGAATTGGAAGATAACATCGACGTGGTCGGCGAGGCGTCCAACGGCACCGATGCCGTGGCCATGGCCAAGGAGTCCGAACCGGACCTCATCCTGCTCGATCTCAACATGAAGGGCCTGTCGGGACTCGATACCCTGAAGGCGCTGCGGGCCGAGGAGATCACCTCCCGCGTGGTGATCCTGACCGTCTCCGATGCCCGCCAGGACGTGGTGGCCCTGCTCAAGGCCGGCGCCGACGGCTATCTGCTCAAGGACACCGAGCCCGACATGCTGCTGGCCCAGCTGGCGGATGTCATGACCGGCAAGCAGATCCTGAGTGAGCCGCTGCGCCCCTACCTCGAGAACATCTACGAGCTGGATCACCTGCAACAGAAGCTGGAGAGCCTGACCCGCCGCGAGATGCAGATCATGCGCGAAATTGCCAAGGGGCTCTCCAACAAGCAGGTGGCCTCCGTGCTCCACATCTCGGAAGGCACCGTCAAGGTACACGTCAAGAGCCTGCTCAAGAAGCTGGAAGCCCAGAGCCGCGTGGAGGCGGCGGTCATGTACCTGGAGCAGCGCAACTGATTCTCCGTCCCGAGCCAGCAAGGCAGCCCAGTGCGCCCTTGCTGGCCCCTCCTCGCCCGCCCCTGGCGGCACGACTGCGCTGCACCTTATTGAGCAAATGAATTATTATCTTCTGGGCATGGCACAGCGCACTGAGGAGAGACCCCATGACTTCCGGACAGATTGAACTGGTACAGCGGGCCTGGGGCAAGGTGACCGCCCTGAGCAACACCTATGTTCAGGAGGTATATGAGGAGTTGTTCCGGCTGTCGCCGGAATTGCAGGCCCTCTTCCCCCAGCACCCCGATCTGCCCGTCGCCAAGGTCTCCGACACCCTGAATACCGTCATCACCAGCCTGGATCAGCTGGATGCCCTGGGCTTCATCATCCGGGATCTCGGCAGACGGCATCAGAAATTCAACGTGCAGCCACACCAGTTCGCCCTCCTGAAGCAGGCGCTGACCCTGGTGCTGGCGCGCCGCCTGGGAAGCAACTTCACTCCTGAGCTGGCCGACGCCTGGTCACAGATGTATGACGAGATCGCCGCCCTGATGCAGGAAGGCTTGAGCCAGCACTCCGAATCCATCGCCTGATCCAGGCCACTGTTCATCGACCACGCAAGGTATCTGGACGGGTCTTTAAACAGGCATTTTGCGTGATCGCTATTTGCAATATGCGAAAACCGCCTCATTCTGCAGACGGGCCATGTTCGAGCCCCTGCAACCTCACCTGAATCCCCCTCATGCCATTCTCGCCATCCTCGTCAGAGGATATTTCAATAGATTGATTTTAAATGGATATTTTCCAACGCCTTCCTCATTCTCTCCGCATTGCCCGCCAGCCCCCCTCCTCTGGCACGGTCACTGCATTGTCATATTCAGACGCAACTTATCGGAGGATGGAACATGAAACTTCAACAACTGGCACTGTTCCCCTTGCCTTCTCACATACTGCCAGGCGGAAAACTGCCCCTGCGGTTGTTCGAGCCACGCCACCTCCAGATGCTCAAGGCGTCCTTCATCGAGGATCGGGGCTTTGGCATCGTCATGGAGGAGGCGACCAGCACGGGCACCTGCGGGCGGATCCTGCCGGTCGGTACCCGGGTCAAGGTGACGGACTTCTATACCCTCAACGATGGCCTGCTCGGAGTGACCGTGCTCGGTCTGGAACGTTTTTGCATCCATGAGATGGAAACCGATGACTCTGGCTTGCGCCACGCCCAGGTCGAAATGCTGCCCAACTGGCCGAGCACCCACTCAGACTTCAGCGACAAGCAGCTGGTGAGCAGATTGAGGGAGGTATTTGAACAGTATCCGGAACTGGATGAACTTTACCCGGACAAGCAGTTCGACGACGCGGCCTGGCTCTGCCAGCGCTGGCTCGAGATCCTGCCCATGCCGATCTATGAAAAACAGATGTTGATTGCCAAACAGAACAGTGAAGCGGCGCGCCAGTTTCTGCGCCGGCTGATCGCACAGTGAGTCAGAGAGTGAGTCAAATTGCGATTTGCAAAACGCGAATATCCTGACCGAAAATTCTTACAATGAGAAGGGTGAATTCGCAATTTGCAATCGCCGGTGGCGATAAACAACACATAACTCCGCTACCAGCCGCAAATAACAGGTTATGAAAAGTTGGCACGACTTTTTCATGTAAGACCGTACAACCCGATTTATCCCGTGCTCTCTTCAGTATTTGCTGAAGAATTGGTCAACCACCAGGTTGACCATTTTTTTTGCCCAGAATCGGCTCAACGGTTCCTGCAATGGCGGAGCAGGCAAGTGCGCAGTCGCGCGAGGCTGATGGGCTTGGCCAGAAAATCGTCCATGCCCTGGGCCAGACAGCGGGCCCTGTCCTCCATCATCGCATTGGCCGTCAGGGCGACTATGGGCACCTCGCACCCCATGTCGCGCAGGCGGCGCGTCGCCTCCAGCCCATCCATCTGCGGCATCCTCATGTCCATCAGGATGAGATCCGGTCGCCGCTCGCCGACCCGTGCCAGCGCCTCCAGCCCGTTGCCCGCCAGCCTCACCCTGCACGCCAGTTTTTCCAGCATGAGCGACACCACCAGCTGATTGACCGGGCTGTCCTCCACCACCAGCACATCCAGTGCCGGCATGATCCCGCCCTCGCCTGCGGGATCCGCCACCGGGGCACAGGGGGTGGCCATCCCGGGCAACTCGAACCAGAAGCAGCTGCCCTGCCCCGGCGTACTCTGCACGCGAATGTCACCGCCCATCAACTGCACCAGCCGCCTGCAGATGGCGAGTCCAAGCCCTGAGCCGGAGAAACGGCGGGTGGCCGAGCTGTCGACCTGATAGAAGGGCTCGAACAGCAGCACCTGATCCTCGGGGGAGATGCCGATCCCGGTGTCGCTGACCGACACCCTGAGCCTGTCGTCCTGCCACGCCAGCGCAAGCCGCACGCTGCCGACGGCGGTAAACTTCACCGCATTCCCGAGCAGGTTGCCGATCACCTGGGAGAGGCGCACCGCATCCCCCTGCAGCTGCGCCGGCACCGCCTCGTCCAGGTGCCAGTGCAGCCTGATGCCCTTGGCACCGGCCTGTGCCTGCAGAGGTGCCACCAGCGCCCGGCACAGCTCGGCGGGCTGGAAGGGTTCGCAGTGCAGCGCCAGGGTGTGCGACTCTATCTTCGAGAAGTCGAGCACATCGTCGATGATGGTCTGCAGCAGATGAGCCGAGTGGGTGGCATGGCCGATCAGGGCCTGCTGAGGGGGATCGAGTCGCCCGTGCTGCAGCAGATCCAGCATCCCCAGCACCGCGTTCATGGGGGAGCGGATCTCGTGGGTCATCATGGCCAGGAATTGGGACTTGGCACGGTTGGCCGTCTCGGCATCGTCCCGCGCCCGCGCCAGCTCCTGCTCCCGGCGGATCTGGCTGCCTATGTCCCGCGCCGTGCCCCGATAACCGATGAAGGTGCCTTGGGCATCGTGGCAGGGCTCGGCATTGATCTCCATCCAGCAGGGGCCGCCTGCCAGTTGCACCTGGGCACGGATCCCCCGAACCGGCAGATGACGGGCGATCAGACGCCGGTAGTTGCACCAGGCGGGATCCCGCTTGTCGTAGGCAAAATCGTAGAGGCTGCGCCCGGCCTGACCGGCCAGCACCTCCCCCTGATAACCGGGGGCGGAGACATAGCTGAGCCTGTGCAGGGGATCCGTCTCCCAGAACCAGTCGGAGGCCATGGCGGCGAAACTGCGAAAACGCTGCTCGCTGGCCTGCAGGGCGAGGGTCTTGAGATCCACCTGCTCCTGCAGTCGGGCCCGATAGGCGATGTTCACCAGCGCTTGGGAGATGAGGGGGCGGCAACGCTGCATCGCCGCCTTGCTCTTGAGATCGAAGGTGCCCGCGGAGCCGTGCCGGCAGATGAGCACGCCGGAGAACCCCGGCCCCTGCAGGCCCGTCATCATGACGCTGGCCCAGCCCGCCAGCCCCGCCAGGGGGGCCAGCTCAGGCAACTGGGCGGGATCGTAGATGACCAGAGTGTCGCCATCGATGGCCCGGGAGAAGAGCGGGGTCAGCGACCAGGTGCGGCCGACCTCTTCCGGCTGGGTGCTGAGATGGGTGGTGCCGCACGCGGCCTCCCAGGCGATCACGTCCGCCTGTTCGAATCCGATGAAGGGCTTGAGCGCAAGGATGAGGCTCTCCAGTACCTGCTCGAGGCTCTGGGCCTCGGCCAGGGTCGCCACCCCGCACAGCAGGGCTTGAGACTCCTCGCGGTATCTGGCCTCCCGCTCCCGGCAGCGCATCAGCTCCACCAGCGTGGTTTGCAGCTTGTCGCCCAGGGTTTCCAGTTCGCTATTGCCTATCATCTTGAATCCAGCATGCTGTCAGCTCTCGAGGAAGATTACGCTCGAGACCATGAGGTTGCCATGAGCCAGCTCACCGTGGGGCAATCGCCCCTGCTCGCCGAAGGTAAACGGCGTGATGAAGGGGATGTCCCCCAGCCTCTGGCCGAATTGCGCCACCACGTCGCCCAGCCTCTCCCCCAGCGCCAGACGGCAACCGGCACAGAACACTACCAGGGCGCCAAGGGGCTGCACATTGCCCGCCATGCCGTACTCCGGCTCGATGCGCACCGCGTTCAGACTGCGCTGCAACAGCCCCTCCTGGCTGCTGTACATGAGTTGCAGGCGCTCCCCCAACCGGGTTTCGGTGAAGAGGCGCAGCCCCTCCCGCGCCGTCACCGCCTCGGGGTGCGAGAGCTTGTAGTAGGGGATCTCGTCGAGCATGCCGACCTGGCGAGCCAGCGGGGAGAGCGTCGTCTCCCTGAGGATGGGGCCCACCGGCCAGGGAGCCGCACGCTCGGTCCAGCGGCCATAGACCCGGGCCGCCGGTTCATGGTCTATGGTCAGCACCTCGCGCCCCTCTAGCCCGGTGATGATGCCCTGACGCTCGGTGGGCACATAGCCTGAGTGAAACTGGAAGGCCAACTGGCAGTCGGGGTAGAGCACCGCCAGCACGCAGCCCTGGCCCCCCTCCCCCTCGTCCCAGCACAGCTGCCATGCGCCGGTGACACCGTCGTCCGCCGCCGACCCGCCGACGACGGGAACGGTCGCGCCAAACTCGGCGTCGATGCCCGCCAGCATGGCCTCCTCCAACCCCGGGCTGGCATGCAGCAAGACCAGCTGGGGCAGCTCGCCAGGGCGTCCGCCGTCGGCGATGGCGCGGCGCAGCAATGCCCGAACATCCGGCTCATCGCCCAGCTGGCCGGCCACGCCGTAGGCGCCTTTGTCATCGTAGAGGGCGGCGACCGCAAGGCTCCAACCCCTTCGGCCATGGTGGCCGGTCTGGGTCAGGATGCCGCCGCAGGAGCTGCAACCGATGAGCCGGGTGTCGGGAAAACGGGCCTTGAGCGCATGACGCAGTACCGCGGCATCGTGTGCTTGGGTAAAATAGACCAGCAACAGCGACGGGAAATGGGGTGATTGAGCGAGCAACCGCTCTGCTATCTGTTGGGCGGCCAGCGGGGTCGTCTCGGCAAGAGAGTGAGCCGTCAGGAAGTTCAACACCGTCTCCTAGAGGTATGGGATGCTGGCATCAAGCAAAAATCATACCCTTATCAAACAATTACCTGGCCACGGAGACTAGAATGGTGCTCACTGGCCCCCCACGGGATCACTGCATGTGGCAGAACAATATCAATGACTTCGACCGGGTCGTCGCCATCGGCGGTGGGCACGGCCTGGGCCGCGTGCTCTCCTCCCTTTCATTTTTGGGGTCCCGGCTGACGGGCATAGTCACCACCACAGACGACGGCGGCTCCACCGGGCGGCTACGCAAGAGCCAGGAGTGCATCGCCTGGGGCGATCTGCGCAACTGCCTCAACCAGCTGGTGACCACCCCCAGCATCGGCAGCCAGCTGTTCGAGCACCGCTTCACCGGCCGCGGCGAGCTGGCGGGCCACAACCTCGGCAACCTGATGCTGCTGGCCCTCGACAACCTCTGTGTCCGCCCCCTGGATGCCATCCGACTCATCAGCGACATGCTGGAAATCGAGCCGAAGCTGCTGCCCATGTCAGAACAGCCCACGGATCTCTGCGCCCACACCCTCTGCGGTGACCAGATCCTGGGGGAAGTCTCCATCGATCAGCTCACCACGCCGCCACGGGCCCTGAGCCTGAATCCGGTCGTGCCGGCCACCCGCGAGGCCGCCCTGGCCCTGAGCCAGGCCGACATGATCATTCTGGGGCCGGGCAGCTTCCTCACCTCCGTCATGCCCCCTCTGCTGCTGCGCGACCTCGCCGAGGCGATCCGCGGCAGCAGTGCCATCGTCGTCTTCATCAGCAATCTGGTGGCCGAGACGGGACCAGCGGGTCAGTTGACGCTGCTGGACCAGCATCGCTGGCTGGAAGAGCTGATAGGCAAGGGCCGGATCGATGCCATTCTGGCCCCCGAAGGTCAGGGATGCCCCGAGCTGCAGCCTTGCCTCGTCCAGGCCAACCTGGGTGAGGCCGCCCTGCCCCATCGCCACGATCGCATCAAGCTCAGGCAGGCGCTGGATGGCGTCATCCTCAACTGGCACATCGAGCATGACAAGGCGGGCTGAGCCGCCGGGGCTCAGTGAAACTGGGACAGGTGGGAGAAGACCTGGGGCAGGGAGTGCTCCAGCTCGGCCAGCAGTCGGCCAGCCTCCTGGGCGTCTTCCCTCCGGCAGGCGAGTTCAAGGGCCATGACCTGCCGATAGCTGGGCTCGGCACCATAGCTGCCACAAGAGGATTTCATGCTGTGGGCGAGGCGGGCCAGTGCGGACCAGTCCCGCCGTTCATAGAGAGGCCTCAGCTGGGCCAGCTGCTCCCCCACCTCTTCGACGAACACCGAGATGACCACGGGCATCATCTCGTGACCTATGTCATCTGCCAGTTGCCGCAGCACCTTCTGATCCAGCCACTCCATCTTCTCTTCCCTATGATGGTATTCAAACAGACCACAATATAGCCGATTGGGACACCCGCTGTCATCCACCCTTCCACCACGGGCAGACCGCAGTGGTTGGGCCATAATGTGAGCGCCATCAAACTCTCGGTACGACACGCTCGCGGGATCAGAGATAAATGTTGTCACAAAATTAACAATGACGTAACAATGCAACCCATGAGAATGATGCGGCTCAGCAACACCTCTCTCATCCCTTTTTGCCTGTATGGCTGCTGCGAAGAACCAGGGTAGGATTCTACCCTGGTATTTTTTTATGTCTGGCTCGGCAGTACGGCGTTATTGCCATACTCCAGCTCCCCCAGCCGGAACAGGCAGAACTCCCCTGGCACCATCTTCACCCAGCTCTCATTGCCGGTGAGCGGCCGGGTGGCGACCAGGGTCACCACGTCGTTCGGGGTGGTTTCGCTCTGAAAGTCGATGGCCACGTCCTCATCCAGCAGGCGGGCCTCGCCAAAGGGCGCCCTGCGCGTCAGCCAGTAGAGGTTGTTGCTGCAATAGGTCATCACGAACTCCCCGTCCGACAGCAGCATGTTGAACACCCCGAGCCCGCGCAGTTCGTCGCACAGGGTCGCGAGGTAGCGGAACATCGCGGGGAAATTCGCCGGGCGCTTGGGGTATTTGTGCTCCAGCCTGTCGAGCAGCCAGCAGAAGGCGTGCTCGCTGTCGGTGTCGCCCACCGGACGATGACGCCCGGTCGGCAGCTTCTTGTAACCGGTCAGCTGGCCGTTGTGGGCAAAGGTCCAGTAGCGTCCCCACAGCTCGCGGGTGAAGGGGTGGGTGTTCTCCAGCGACACGCAGCCCCGGTTGGCCTGCCGGATGTGGCTGACCACGGCGCGGCTCTTGATGGGCAACGCCTGCACCAGCTTGGCGATGGGGGACTGGGCACTGGGCTCGGGATCCTTGAAGGTGCGAAAGCCTCGCCCCTCGTAGAAGGTGATCCCCCAGCCATCCTTGTGAGGGCCCGTCTTGCCGCCCCTCAGCATCAGCCCGGTAAAGCTGAAGCAGATGTCGGTCGGCACATTGGCGCTCATGCCGAGCAGTTCGCACATATCCCGTCAACCCCCTGAAATACTTGATTCTTTCTGCTTCAATCGGGGAATCCTCTTAGGCGAGACGCCGCGGCGTCTCGCCATCCCCGTCTGACTATTTCGCCATCTCTTTCTCGACCAGCTGGATCAGGATGTGGATCACCTTGATGTGCACTTCCTGGATGCGGTCGGCGTAGCCGAAGTGCGGCACCCGGATCTCGACGTCCGCCAGACCCGCCATCTTGCCGCCATCCTTGCCGGTCAGGGCGATCACCTTCATGCCCTTGGCACGGGCCGCCTCGATGGCCTTGAGGATGTTGCCGGAGTTACCGCTGGTGGAGATGCCGAGCAGCACGTCGCCACGGCGGCCGACCGCTTCCACATAGCGGGAGAACACATGGTCATAGCCAAAGTCGTTGGAGACGCAGGAGAGGTGGCTCGGGTCGGAGATGGCGATGCCGGCGTAACCGGGGCGGTTCTCGCGATAGCGGCCGGTCAGCTCCTCGGCGAAGTGCATGGCGTCGCAGTGAGAGCCGCCGTTGCCACAGGAGAGCACCTTGCCTTCCTCCTTGAAGGAGTCGGCGAGCAGCTTGGCCGCCGCTTCGATGTTCTTCAGATTTTGCTCGTCTGCCAGGAACGCCTGGAGCACGCTGGCAGCTTCGGTCAACTCGTTGCGGATCAGTTCTTGGTACATGGTCTTTGAGATCTCGTCGTCCAACATAGGGTGGCCGCATTGTCGCACAAGCCAGCCCAATCGTCGCCCCCCGCCCGCCAAGATGCGGCGTATGACCCGTTATACCGATCACAGCACCAAGGTAACAAGCTTGTAAACAGCTTGATAAGTTTGTGCGTATGAATTACAACAGGGCCACATCCAACAGGTCAGACCTCTGGATCAGTTAACCCCAGTTTCCCAACTTCGGCAATTCATGCAAGGAGCGAAAAATGACGACGACCCTCACTCTGTTCGGGGTGATCCTGGTGATCGGCGCCATGGCCTACCGCCGGGCGTCCCTGTTCACCGCCACGCTTGCCACGGCCGCCGCCCTGGTCGCCGGCGCCCTCTATGGCCATGTGCCCCTGCTGGTGTGGGTGCTGTTCGCCGTAATCGCCATTCCCCTCAACCTGGTGGAGTTTCGCCGCAACCAGCTGACCAAACCCCTGTTCAAGATCTACAAGTCCATCATGCCGGAGATGTCCCGTACCGAGAAGGAAGCCATCGAGGCGGGGACGACCTGGTGGGAAGCGGATCTGTTTGCCGGCAATCCGGACTGGAAGAAGCTGCACGCCATTCCGGTAAGCACGCTGTCAGCCGAAGAGCAGGCCTTCATGGACGGCCCGGTGGAAGAAGTGTGCCGCATGGTCAACGACTGGGAGGTGACCCACGAGCGGGCCGATCTCTCCCCCGAGGTATGGCAGTACCTGAAGGACAACAAGTTCTTCGCCATGATCATCAAGAAGAAATACGGGGGCCTGGAGTTCTCCGCCTACGCCCAGTCCTGCGTGCTGCAGAAGCTGTGTGGCGCCAGCGCCGTGCTGGCTTCCACCGTCGGCGTGCCCAACTCCCTGGGCCCGGGGGAACTGCTGCAGCACTACGGCACCGAGGAGCAGAAAGACCACTACCTGCCCCGCCTGGCCATAGGCAAGGAGATCCCCTGCTTCGCCCTGACCAGCCCGGAAGCGGGCTCGGACGCCGGCTCCATCCCCGACTTCGGCATCGTCTGCAAGGGCGAGTGGGAAGGGGAAGAGGTGCTCGGCATGCGCCTGACCTGGAACAAGCGCTACATCACCCTCGCCCCCATCGCCACCGTGCTGGGCCTCGCCTTCAAGCTGCGTGACCCGGACCACCTGTTGGGTGAGGAAGAAGAGCTCGGCATCACCTGCGCCCTCATTCCGACCCACATCAAGGGCGTCGAGATCGGCCGCCGCCACTTCCCCCTCAACGTGCCGTTCCAGAACGGCCCGACCCGCGGCAAGGAGGTGTTCGTGCCGCTCGACTTCATCATCGGCGGTCCGGCCATGGCCGGTCAGGGCTGGCGCATGCTGGTGGAGTGCCTCTCGGTCGGTCGCGGCATCACCCTGCCCTCCAACAGCACGGGCGGCGTCAAGATGCTGGCCCTGGCCACCGGTGCCTACAGCCGCATCCGTCGCCAGTTCAAGCTGCCCATCGGCAAGATGGAAGGGATAGAAGAGCCGCTGGCCCGCCTGGGGGGCAACGCCTACATCATGGGCGCCGCCGCCAAGCTGACGGTGACCGGCATCGACCTGGGTGAAAAGCCCTCTGTCATCTCCGCCATCGTCAAGTACCACCTCACCGACCGCGCCCAGAAGTGCATCATCGACGCCATGGACATCCACGGCGGCAAGGCCATCTGCATGGGCCCCAACAACTACCTGGCCCGCGGCTATCAGGGCGCCCCCATCGCGGTCACCGTCGAGGGGGCCAACATCCTGACCCGCAGCATGATCATCTACGGCCAGGGGGCCATCCGCTGCCACCCCTATGTGTTGCCCGAGATGCTGGCCGCCAGCCACCCGGACAAGGAGCAGGCCCTCAAGGACTTCGACAAGGCGGTATTCAGCCACGTGGGCTTCGCCATCAGCAACCTGGTGCGCAGCTTCTGGCTGGGGTTGACCGGCGCCCGCTTCGCCGCCTCCCCTTACAAGGATCAGACCAAGGGCTACTACCAGCAGCTCTCCCGCCTCTCCGCCAACCTGGCGTTCCTCTCCGACATGGCGATGGGCACCCTGGGTGGCGAGCTCAAGCGCAAGGAGCGGGTCTCCGCCCGCCTCGGGGACGTGCTGAGCCAGCTCTATCTGGCCTCCAGCGCCCTCAAGCGCTATCAGGACGAGGGACGCCAGCAGGCCGACCTGCCGCTGCTGCACTGGGCGCTGCAAGATGCCCTGTTCAAGGCCCAGGAAGCGATCGACGAGCTGCTGCGCAACTTCCCGAATCGCTGGATTGGGCTGGCCCTGCGCGCCGTCGTGCTGCCGCTGGGTCGCGACCTGAAGCGTCCCTCCGACAAGCTCGACAGCCAGGTGGCCCGTCTGCTGCAGGCGCCGAGCGCGACCCGCAGCCGCCTGGCCGAAGGCCAGTACCTCACCCGCGAGGAGGGCAACCCCTTCGGTCTGCTGGAACAGGCTCTCGACGACGTGCTGGCCGCCGAGCCGCTGTTTGACAAGGTATGCAAGGCCGAAGGCAGCAAGCGTCCCTTCACCCAGCTCGACAAGGTGGCGGAGGCCGGTCTGGCGCTCGGGGTCATCAACCCGACCGAGGCCGAGCTGTTGCGCCGCGCCGAAGAGAGTCGCCTGCGCACCATCAACGTCGATGACTTCGACCCCGTCGATCTGGTGGCCAACAAGGCGCTGTTTGAGGCTTCTGCCTATCACAGGGCTGCCTGATCCCCTGCATGTCAACACGCCTCCCTCCGGGAGGCGTTTTTCATGGTGCGCTCTGCCCGATTGAGACCGGAGAAGGGAGATAAACCGGCGGGATCATATTTTGGATATCTAGCCGTTTCTTATCTTGAATGAAGCGGTTAAGGTAAGCACAGGATCACACACAGGATTGCGTAATGGATGATCAAATCCTGATTATTGACGATGACGATCTTCCCACATCAGCAGAGCGCCCCGCCGGCTGGAAGGTGATGATAGTGGACGACGAACCCGAAGTTCACCGCATCACCAAGATCACCCTGAACAAGTTCGAGTTCGACGGCAAACCCATTGATTTCCTGCACGCCTATTCCGCCGCCGAGGCCAAGGCGCTGCTCGCCATCACGCCGGATGTCGCCCTGCTGCTGCTCGACGTCGTCATGGAAGCCGACCACGCCGGTCTCGAGGTGGTCAAGTTCGTCCGCGACGAGCTGCAAAACAAGATGGTTCGCATCGTGCTGCGAACCGGCCAGCCCGGTCAGGCCCCGGAAGATGACGTCGTCACCAACTACGACATCAACGACTACAAGGACAAGACCGAGCTCACCTCCCAGAAGCTGCGCACCCTGCTGCGCGCCAGCCTGCGCTCCTACCGGGACATCCGCACCCTGGAGAGCAATCGCCAGGGACTGGAGAAGGTCATCGAAGCCTCCAAGGGGATCTTCGAGCAGCGCGCCCTGCGCCAGTTCGTCGAGGGGGCGCAGACCCAGCTCAGCGCCCTGCTCAACCTGGAAGAGTCCCAGATCTACGACGTGAAGCACCTGGCCTACGAGGTGCGGGATCAGGTACTGGAGCCCCTGCTCAGCGACGGCCCGGCCCTGCTGCTCTCCGATGCCCCGGCCATACTGCGCCACGCCATGACCAGGGGGGCCAATGTCTACGACGGCAACCAGATGGTGCTCTATTGCCAGAACCCCCGTCACCACCTGCTGTTCCACATCGAGACCACCCGTCCTCTCAGCCAGATGGACACCGGCCTGCTGAGCCTGTTCACCGAGAACATCATAGTGGCGCTGGAGAACATCCGGCTCAACGAGGTGATCGGCGACAACCAGCGCGAGATCATCTACCGCATCGGCGAGCTGGTGGAGAGCCGCTCCAAGGAGTCCGGCCTGCACGTCAAGCGGGTGGCCCTCTACACCGAGCTGTTCTGCCAGTTGCTCGGCATGAACGAGGAGAGGTGTGAACTCATCAAGCGCGCCTCCCCCCTGCACGACATCGGCAAGGTGGGGATCCCGGACGCCATCCTGCACAAGCCGGGCAAGCTCACCCCGGAGGAGTGGGAGATCATGAAGACCCATGCCCAGCTGGGGCAGGACATGCTCTCCGGCAGTGATCTGGCGCTGTTCCAGATAGGTGCCACCATCGCCGGCAACCATCACGAGAAGTGGAACGGCACCGGCTACCCCCGCGGGCTCAAGGGTGACGCCATCCCGCTGGAGGGGCGCATCGTCGCCCTGGCGGACGTGTTCGATGCCCTGGGCTCGGATCGCTGCTACAAACGGGCCTGGCCGCTGGAACAGGTGCTGGCGCTGATCAAGGAGGAGAAGGGTGAGCACTTCGATCCCCATCTGGTGGATCTGATGCTGGCCAATCTGGAGAAGTTCCTCGACATCCGCGAGCAGTACAAGGACATCTATATCGGCGCCCACTGATATCTTTGTGTTCCCCGCGCCGCCACCTCGCCATCATGAAGAAGCCGCCCATCGGGCGGCTTCTTCGCAATGCACTGGGGCTATTGCTCCGGCAGATTGAGATCCAGCTTGGGCGCCGGGGCGACCTCGGCGTGCTGCGCCTTCTGCGCTGCCATCGCCTTGCGCAGGGTGCGGCGCTTCTGCAGCAGGATGAAGCCGCCCGCCCCCAGCAAGAGCAGCAGCACACCCCCGCCCCCCAGGGCCCAGGGCAGCCAGACAGGACTCTCACGCTCCTCAAACTTGGCCTTGGCCGGCTTGGCCGCCGAGGTGGCCGGAGCCGCCGAGGGAACGGGGGCCGGTGGCGGCATGATGGTGAACGACTTGACCGGCAGCTGCAGCCGCACTTCACGGCCGAGCCGGGTCGTGGCGAACAGGGTGGCCTCCACCTGATACTGGCCCGCCCCCTTGAGGGCGGAGAGATCGACGCCGAAGCTAGGCTCCTTCGCCACCTCGCTGAAGTCCAGGCTGCGCCCGGTGCCGTCGCTGGCCTTGCCCTGGATCACCACTGAGGCCGGATCCAGCTCCTCCCCATCGATGACCAGCGACAGCCTGGCCCCCGCATCACCCGAGGGGGCAGCCAGGGTGTAGCTCACCGGCAAAGGATAGAGCAGCACCTGCTGTGACTCGGCGCGGGAGAACACCTCGTTGCCCGTGCTGTAGAGGGCGCGATACTTGCCTGCCGGCACGTCCAGCACGGCCTCGGCGGTCAGCACGCCGTCTCCCGGCACCTCGTCAAGCCCCTTGCCATCGTCCAGATAATGGCCGAGCGTCTCCTCGAATATGGGCTCCCCGCGCTGGGCCGCATCGTTGAATTGCTGCAGCTTCACCGTCATGCCGAGATCCGAGAGGTAGTAGCCGGCCCCCGGCGACGCACCGTCGATCAGCAGCCGGGATTGCAGCTTGACCCGCTCCCCCTGATAGAGGCGGGCCGGCAGCGGCTCGCTTGCGACCCGGATATCGGAGAGCAGGCGCACCCGGTTGTCGGAGTCCACCTCACCGATGGCCTGCCAGGGGCCCGGCATAGGGTTGCGCACCGTGATGAGATCCTGATCCTTGAGAGCCAGCCAGCCCACCTCCGGCGGCCTGACCTTGCCCACATAGAGCTTGCTGCCATCGGGCCGCACCAGGATCACCGAGGGGGTACCCGGCTTGCGGGTGATGATGAAGGTGATCTCCTTCACGCCATAATCGATGCGAAAGCGGTTGTCGAGCAGGGGGATGTCGGAGGGTGCGAATACCTCGTTGGCCGAGGCCGAGAGGGAGGCCAGCAGCAACAGGCCGCCCCAGAGCGAACTCATTGCCGCCACAGGCAGGCACCTCCCTTCTTCTGTACCAGGTCCAGCCTGGCCTCGTGGGTCGCCACCACCTCCTCGCTGGCCCGCACCACCCTGAGAGGCGCGCGGTTGCCCTCCAGGCGGCGAATGCCGGTGTCCTGGTTGCTGTCGCTCTCGTTGCTCTCGCTGGCCAGGTTGAGCTTGGTCTGGCCACCCGTCATCAGCAGGTAGACGTCCGCCAGGATCTCCGCATCGAGCAAGGCGCCGTGCAGGGTGCGATGGGAGTTGTCGATGCCGTAGCGATCGCACAGCACATCCAGGTTGTTGCGCTTGCCCGGGAAGAGATCCCGCGCCATCGCCAGGGTATCCGTGATGCCGCAGATATCCGCCGTCTTGAAGTCGAGGCCTAACTTGCTGAACTCATAGTCCATGAAGCTCACGTCGAAGGGGGCGTTGTGGGCGATGAGCTCGGCACCGCGGATGAACTCGATGAAGTCATCCGCTATCTGGCTGAAGGAGGGCTTGTCGGCCAGGAAGGCATCCGTGATGCCGTGTACCGCGACGGCTTCAGGGTCCACCAGCCGATCCGGCTTGATATAGACGTGGAAGTGGTTGCCGGTCAGTTTGCGGTTGATCACCTCCACGCAGCCGATCTCGACGATGCGGTGCCCGAGGTAGACGGGACCGCCCGCTGTGTTCATGCCGGTGGTTTCGGTATCCAGAATGATCTGGCGGTTCAGTTGGGGTGTGCTCATGATCAAATCCATGTCAAACTTCGGTTTTACTCGCTAGTTTACCCCAAGCCTTTGGCTAAAACAGACTGATCACTCATGTTGAAACACATTGATTTATTCACGGATGGTTCCTGCCTCGGCAACCCGGGGCCCGGCGGCTACGGCGCCGTCATGGTCTACGGCAAGCATCGCAAGGAGATCTCAGCTGGCTTCCGATTGACTACCAACAACCGGATGGAACTGATGGCCGCCATCATGGGGCTGCGCACCCTGAACGAACCCTGCCGGGTGCGGCTCACCACAGACAGCCAGTATGTGCGTCAGGGCATCACCCAGTGGATCATCGGCTGGAAGAAGAAAGGCTGGATGACCGCCAACCGCCAGCCGGTCAAGAACGTCGATCTCTGGCAGGCGCTGGATGCGGAAGTGGCGCGTCACCAGATCGAATGGCTCTGGGTCAAGGGTCACTCGGGTCACCCGGAGAACGAACGCTGCGACGAGCTGGCCCGGGAAGCCGCCAGCGGCAAGCAGCTTGCCGAAGACGAAGGCTACCAGCCCTGAGGCAGGCTAGCCCCCCTGCCGCGCCATGCCCGGCGCCGCCATCGGCTCCGGCAGGCGCCAGCGGCGACGCACCGGGGTGACGGGGAAGCGCCGCTTGCGGGCGGCAATCACGTAGACGGACGCCAGGGAGCGGCAATAGTCCCGTCCCAGGCTCTCCCGCCACCAGCCTATCCGGCTCTGCCTGCCCATGAAGGAGAAGCCGAACCGTTCGTCAAACATCACCTCGCACCCGAGCAGTTGCAGCCAGTCGGTCACCCGCGCGGGGGTGAACATGCGGGCGGACCAGGGCAGATGGCGCCGCATGAAAGGCAGGTAGTGGCCAATCCCCACCAGACTGAGGGGGTTGTAACCGCTGACGATGAGCCAGCCATCGTCGGTCAGCACCCGCTCGGCTTCGCGCAGCACCTGATGGGGATCCGGCGAGAAGTCGAGGCAGTGGGCGAGCAGACAGGCATCCACGCTGCCGGAGCGCACCGGCAGGGCGAGCGGATCACCCAGGATATCCAGCAGCCGCCCGCCGGGGGCGACCCCGATCTGGTGACGAATGGTGGAACAACCGCAGGAGAGCTCGGCGCTCAGGGCGCCAATTTTCAGCAGGTGATAGCCAAACAGATGGGGGCACCAGTTGTCGAGCCTCTCCTGAAGCTCGGCAGCCACCCAGTCCCCCATGGGCAGTGCCGACCAGCTGGTCGGGATCGCGATCTGTTGTTCGGTACGTGCCAGCTGCATAATGGAACCAATCCGGGGTGCGAATGCCATCCAGTTATATAAGATCCCATCCCCAAAGAACACAAAAGAGAAGCCGAGCCATGTATACCGTCATCACAGTTCCCGCCTTTAACGACAACTACATCTGGTTGATCCGCCACGAGAATCACTGCCTGGTCGTCGATCCGGGCGAGGCCGCCCCGGTGCTGGCGCGACTGGAGGCACTGGGGTTGGTGCTCGACGCCATCCTGCTGACCCACCACCATCGCGATCACGTCGGCGGCGTCTCGGATCTGCTGCACCATTTCCCGCACGCCCGCCTCTATGGCCCCAAGCATGACCCCATGCCGGAGCATCACGGCCAGTGGCTCGATGACGGTGACAGGATCGACTGGCATGGCCTGAGTCTCGACGTCTTCCACCTGCCCGGCCACACCCATGGCCACATCGCCTATTACGGCCAGGGCATGCTGTTTTGTGGCGATACCCTCTTCAGTGCCGGTTGCGGCCGCCTGTTCGAGGGTACCCCGGCCCAGATGTACGGCTCCCTGCAACGGCTCGCGGCCCTGCCCGACGACACCCTCCTTTATTGCGCCCACGAATACACCCTCGCCAACCTGCGTTTCGCCCATGCGGTCGAGCCGGACAACCCGGCGATCCAGCGGCAGATCGGGGTGATCAGCAAGCTGCGCCAGCAGGGCCTGCCGAGTCTCCCCTCCCGACTGGGGGATGAGCGGCATTTCAATGTTTTTCTGCGCTGCGAGCAGGACTCAGTGAAATTTTCTGCTGAAAAATACGCCCTGAAATGCTTGGAAAATCCGGAGGATACCTTCACCGTCCTGCGGGCCTGGAAGGACGTTTTTTGAACAAACCTTGATCAGGGGGGCATTGCCCCTTATGATGCGAGCTGTTTTTCCATAGATGACCTGAGCGAGATGAAGCTACGAACGGCCTTATTGGCGGCGCTGTTTCTCAGCGGCTGTCAAAACCTGAGCCATCAGGATGACCGGGCGGTAACGGCAATCGAGCCGATGAAATCCCCCCAAGTCAGCAAGAAAACGTACAAGAAACACTCTTCGCGCATGCTGTTCGGCGACGAACAGATAGAAGAGCTGGATGACACTGATAACCTGTGGGTGCGTATCAGCGATGATATGCAGCTGGACTCGTACGATAACGCCCGTGTCCGGCAACAGCGTGATTGGTTGTTGCGCAATGATAAGCATATGGCGACCATTGCCAGCCGGGCTGAGCCCTACCTGTATCTGATGGTAGAGGAAATCGAACGGCGTGAGCTGCCAATGGAGCTTATTACCATCCCCATGATCGAGAGCATGTTCGATCCCAATGCCCGCTCCCGCAGCAATGCGGTCGGTCTTTGGCAGTTCGTTCCTGCGACCGGCAAGAATTTCGGCCTGCGCCACGACAATTGGTACGACGGCCGACGCGACGTCCTGGCCTCCACCAATGCCGCACTGGACTACCTGGAGTACCTGAACCGTTTCTTCGACGGCGACTGGCTGCAGACCCTGGCTGCCTACAACGCGGGCGAAGGTCGGGTGCGCAATGCCATCGTACGCAACGAGCGGGCGGGCCGGCCGACCGATTACTGGTCCCTGGACCTGCCCCGCGAGACGCGGATGTATGTGCCCAAGATCCTGGCCATGGCCGACATGATCCGCAATGCGGACCAATACAATGTCACCCTGCCGGTGCTGGCCAACAAGCCGCAGCTGCGGACCATCAACACAGGTGGCCAGATCGATCTGAACGTGGCGGCGCAGCTGGCGGGCATTTCCGCCTCCCAGCTCAAGGCGCTCAACCCGGCACTCAAGCGGGGCATGACCTCGCCGCGGGGTCCCTACAACCTGTTGGTGCCCGTCGAGTATGCCGATACGCTGGAGCTGGCCCTGGCCGATCTGCCCCAGCGTGAGCGAACCCGAGGTGTGCGTTCCTATCAGGTCACCAGCGGCGACACCCTGTCCCGCATCGCCCAGAATCACGGGGTGAGCGTGCAGCAGCTCAAGCTCGCGAACAATCTGCGCGGCAACAACCTGCGCCGTGGCCAGAGCCTGATCATCCCCAATGGCGGCAAAGCCATGGTGAGCCAGACCGCCCAGAGCAAGCCGCAGCAACTGGCGAGCCGCAGTGGCAGCAAGGTGCATTACCGGGTGCGCTCCGGCGACAATCTGTGGAGCATCAGCCAGGCACACGGGGTCACCCACGCCGATCTGGCCAAGTGGAACGGGTTGAACGCCAAGTCGTCCCTGAAGCCAGGCATGAAGCTGGTGGTCTGGCCCAAGCAAGGCAAGGGCAGCAACAAGTCCATGGTGTACCAGGTGCGCCGCGGTGACTCCCTCTCCTCTATCGCCGCCCGTTTCCAGGTCGCCGTCAACGACGTAATGCGCTGGAATCAGCTCGGCAAGAGCGACTACCTCAAGCCGGGTCAGGAGCTGACCCTGTTCGTGAAGAACAACAGCTGATCGCTCATCAAAACCCAAAAAAATACCCCGCGAGTGCGGGGTATTTTTTTATCTGCATTCCATCGAACCTCAGGGGGTGATGGCCTGGGCCGCGAAACGTGCCAGGATGGGATTGTGATCCGAGGAATCGGTGGCCGGGGAACTCACCTCCACCAGATCCAGGTTGCGGTAGTAGAGGTGGTCCAGCGGGCGGCCGAAGGCGGTGCGGCGCAAGTCGGGCACCGGGACGGCCTCCTGCAGCCCGAGCTCTCCCACCAGCTTGTTCAGCCAGAATTCCCGCTTGTCGCTCCAGGTGTTGAAATCCCCGGCCAGAATGACCGGCCCCTGGTGGCGATGGACGAGGGCAGTCAGATCGTTGAGCTGCTCGCGGAAGGTGGCCATCCCCAACTCGAAGTTGACCGCGTGCAGGTTCACCACCAGCACGCCGTCAGGATCCCCCTGCAGGGGATACAGGCTCACCAGCCCGGACTTGGGGATGCGCAGCAGGGGCTCGGGGGAGCGCACACCGCAGACGAAGGCCTGGGGCGTCTTGGCGACCGTCATGACGCCGAAGGAGACGCCGCCCTGGGTGAAGGCCTGCAACTGCTGCCACTGGAAATCGCCTCGCCGCAACCAGTCCAGCATCTCGGGTCGGGTTGCAGACTCCTGCAGCAGCACCAGATCCTGGGATTTGGCATACTGGTCCAGCCCTTCGCGCCAGTTCTTGCGCTGTCCCTTGTAGAGATTCCAGACGGTGATGCCAAACTCCCGGGGCAAGGCGGTGGAGGCAAGAGCCACCAGCGGGGGGCGATCGCAGTTGGCGCCGGGCACTATGCCGGCGGCCGTGACCAGATGATCCTGATCCGGCACCTCGAAACAGCCGACCAGACCCAGTGTCAGCAGGGAGGTCCCCAGAATCCGATAACTATTTTTCATTGGCTAACAATCACCTGCCTCTGCAAGGCGCCATGGCCCTCACAGAGCTCATGATCGCCGACTAGTCTCATTATTCGTGTCCGGCCCGACTCACCCACGAGGGATCCCGCCATGGCGAGACAGCACCAGTACCGCGTGACATTTTATGATCAACAAGGAACCTGTCATCAAGTGGAGCTTTCCACCGTCTATCAGATCAGGCGGGATCCCCAGTGCGATCTCTGCCTCTTTGACACCCATCAGTGCGTCGGCTCGGAAGAGATGCTGGAGCGCATGATACGGCAAAAAACCGGGCTTGAGCAGGAAATATCCATCATCAATGCCCGGCTGATCTGACCCGCATCAGACCGGGACCGGGCGGGATTTACCCTGATCGTCGATGGCCACGTAGGTAAATACCCCCTCGGTCACGCAGTAGCGCTGGGCCTCGTTCTCCCGCAGCACCGGCTTGACCCAGACCTCCAGCTTGAGGCGCATGGAGCTTCGCCCTATCTTCAGGCAGCGCCCGTAGCAGCACACCACGTCCCCCACCTTGACCGGGCTGTGGAAGGTCATCCCCTCGACCGAGACGGTGCAGATGCGTCCCTTTGCCAGCTCCTTGGCCATGATGCCCCCACCTATATCCATCTGGGACATGATCCACCCCCCGAAGATATCGCCATTGGGGTTGGTATCGGCTGGCATCGCCAGGGTTCTCAGCAACAGTTCCCCATCGGGGTGACGCTTTGTCTCTTCCATCATTACCGCTCTCTCTGTCATGGATGGCGGCATGATAGGGGGCGATCCCGCCCTTGGCAAACCTCAATTGCCCTCAGGCCCGCGCCAGACCTGGCTCCCACACGTGGTCAGCCGCCATGGCAATCCGACAGCATCCCTGGCTCACCCCTTCAGGGCAGCCTGCTCGGCAAACCAGTGGGCCGGATCCGGCCAGCGATAGACGAAACCGTGCCGCAGGCAGATGCGCTGCCCCTCGATGGGGGCAAAGTCGCCGGCCGGCTCGATGAACTGCGGGGGCAGCAGCCCAAGCAGACGGCTTGCGAAGGGATAGAGCTGCTCCCGGCGCGGGTGGACAGGGGCACTCAGGTTGTAGGCCTCCCCATCCAGCCCCTGAGCCAGCATCAGCTGGCAGGCGGCCACCACGTCGTCCAGGTGCACCAGATTCACCGCCTGCCCGCCTCCCGCCAGCGTCTTGCCCGCGAGGAAACGCCCTGGATGGCGATCGGGGCCGTAGAGGCCGGCCGGGCGCAGCACCATGGCGCAGGCAAAGCCGGCGTCCAGCACGGCGAGCTCGGCTGCCCGCATTCGCATCCCTCTCTCGTGGGCAGGGGCAGGCGTCTCTTCCTCCCCCTGCCCGGGCGCCCATACCGAGGTCGCGCTGATAAACAGCACTCTCTGCACTCCCGCCATCAGGGCCAACCGGCACAGCCGGGCCACCGATGCCGGGTAATCCCGGGTCTTGCTGGGGGGCACGCAGATCACCAGGTCACGGCAGCGAAACGGCAGCGTCTCCATCTCGGGGGCGAGCAGCAACGGCCAGGCGGCGATGCCCTCCCCTCGCAGTCGCCCGGCCTTTTCGGCGCTGCTGACCGTCACCGCGACCCGCTGGCCCGACCGCTGCAGCGCCTGTGCCAGCGGCAACCCCAGCCAGCCGGCGCCGACGATGCCCGTCTGATACTCATGTTCGTGCGTCATTCCAGGATCCTGACAAAAAAAAACGGCCATCCAATGATGACCGTCGAAAGTAACGAAGGAAATAGCCGGATGAGCCGGTTACCTCCCACAGCGGGAAAATCGGGAGCGCACGCTCCTAATTCGTGGGCCTATCCTAGTGGCAGCGCCACTAAAAAGCTTTGAAGCAGATCACAGTTGAAAAGGATTTCTGAAAGCGCTTTCAATGTCTTGTGAAAAAGTCGGCCCACTTGGGGCCAACTTTATGACTCAGGCCACCGACTCCCGACGCACCAGTTCCGCTTCAAACTTGAGCTCCAGCCCCTCTACCGGCTTGTGATCCAGCAGGCGCAGGGCCAGTTCCGCGGCCCGCTCTCCCATCTCCTCGATGGGGTAGCGCACCGTGGTGAGCTTGGGATAGATGTAACGGGCATAGGGGATGTCGTCGAAGCCGACCACAGACACCTGCTGCGGGATCTTGTAACCTCGCTCCAGCAGGCAGGAGATGGCCCCCGCCACCATGGCATCGTTGAAGCCCAGGACGGCGGTGAACTCGACCCCGCGCTCCAGCAGCTCGCTCATGGCCACATAGCCGCCCTTCTCATCGGCGTAGGCGCGACCGATGAGGGATTGATCCAGTTCGATGCCCGCCCGTTCCAGGGCGAAGCGATAACCGGCCATCCGCTGCTGACCATCGACGAACTCCTCGTCATCCGAGGTGACGAAGGCTATCTTGCGGTGGCCCGCGTCCAGCAGATGCTGGCAGGCCGTGGTGATGCCCGCCTGGTTGTCCAGCCAGACACAGCGCTCCTCACAACCCGGCACCTGGCGGTTGATGAAGACGATAGGGGTCGTGCCCGACGCCAGCTCGCTCAACTCTTCGTCAGGCAGGGCCTTGCTGTGCAGGATCAGGGCGTCGCACTGGCGTTGCAGCAGCGCCTGGATGGCGTGACGCTCCCTGGCCGCATCGTGGTTGCCGGAGACGACGATGGTGAACTTGTTCGCCTTGTCGACCATGCTCTCGATGCCGCGCATCATCTGGGCGAAGAAGGGGCCGCCACACAGATCGCCCACCAGCACGCCGATGCAGTTGGAACGTTTGCTTACCAGGGCCTGGGCGAAGCTGTTTGGACGAAAGCTGAGCTCCTTCATGGCCGCGAGCACGGCCTCGCGCTTCTCTGGCGCCACCTGAGCCGTGTTGTTGATCACTCGAGACACCGTCGAAATGGAGACATTCGCCAGCTGAGACACATCTTTGATCGTTGCCACTCTCGATTCCTTTGTTGGGAAAGCCTGTCTGTGATGATCGGGCATTGTATCGAACCTGCCAGACCAAGACGCGGGGCCCGATCACCTGGCAGGTTTCCTTTTGTAACAAAGCTTAAGGGATGATAACCATTCTTGGGCAAGAATGGGAGGCAGCCGCGACAACGACTGCCCCCTGACTCAGTAGGCGTGATTCAGCTCGCGTTCCGACATGAAACGCAGGGGCTGCTGCAGCTTGTGCTGATAGATGAGGTCGAAGGAGAGGACGTTCTGGACATAGTTGCGCGTCTCCCGATAGGGAATGCTCTCCACCCAGACATCCATCGGCTTGTTCTCGCTCTGCTCACGCCAGCGCTTCACCCGGCCCGGGCCCGCGTTGTAGGCCGCCGCCGCCAGGATCCGGTTGCCGTCATACACGTCCAGCAGGCGCTTGAGGTAGGCGCTGCCGAGGCGAATGTTCATGGCCGGATCGAACAGCTGCTGCTCGTTGCGATAGGGAACCCCCAGCTTGCCCGCCGTCTCCCTGGCGGTGGCCGGCATCAGCTGCATCAGGCCCCGCGCCCCGACCGGCGACTGCGCCAGCGGATAGAGGGCGCTCTCCTGGCGGGAGATGGCGTAGAGCAGGCTGGTGTTCATGGTCCGCTCCTGGGCCATCTGGGAGAAGGTGCGCTTGAGCGGCAGCGGGAAGCGCAAGTCCAGCGCATCCCAGGCCTCGGCCCGGATGCTGGAGAGGATGGCCAGCTCGTGCCAGCCCTGGTTGAGGGCGATGTGACCGAACTCGAGACGCTGTGCCACGCTGTTGCGATCCATGTTGTGGATCCACTCAGAGCGGGCCGCCGTGATCTCGTTCATCGCCAGCAGCTCGCGCACCCGCAGCAGGAAGGGCCAGCGCTGGCTGGCGGTACGCCAGTCCGGCACCTTGTGCGCCACGCTCTGGTTCTTGATGCGATAGGGCACCCCGGTGCGCTGCGCCGCCATGAAGCCATAGAAGCCGCGCAGATTCGCGGTCTCGAGATAGAGCTCCCGCGCCGGTTTCTGCCGCCCCTGCTCCTCCAGCGAGCGCGCCATCCAGTAGCGCCAGCGATCCTCCTTCTGCAGTGCCATGGGCATCCGCTTGACCCAGCCCTCCAGCCCGCGCCAGTCCTGCTCCCAGACGGCCAGGCGGGCACGCAGCTCCATCAGCTCGCCATCCTTCAGGCGCACCAGGGCCGCGTCCAGCCAGCTGCGCTGGGCGAGGGAACGATCGAGCAGCAGGCGGCGGGCGGCCGCCCGCTCCACCCGTGTCACCTCGGTGTGGTTCAGGCCGAAGCGGCGGGTCATCTCCCCCAGCTGGCGCAAGACCGCATCCGGCTGCTCATTGGCATAGCGGGCCAGTCCCAGGGAGAGCAGCTGGCGCGATGGCGGTGTCGCCATGAAGTTGGCCGGATTCATCGCCCGCACGGGTTGCTCATACAGGGCGATCATCTGATCCCCGTATCCCTTCATGCCGCTGCCGAGCTGGGCCCCCAGGTGGCGAATGAGATTGGGGTTCTGCGCCTCGAAGGCCAGGCTCATGCGCTGCCATATCTTCTCCTGGGTGCGCAGTCCAGCCTGCTGCCAGAGATCGAACAGGGGATCGCAGGCATCGGGCCTGGACTGGCCGCTCAGCCAGAGTTTGCCGGCTTCCTTCAGGGCCTCGCTCTTGTGCCCCGTGTAGAAGCGGGCCTGATAGTGCTGACAGAGCAGATCGGTGGAGCTCGGCTTGGCCGGGTAGAAGCGCAGGAACTGGGACCATTGCTGGCTCTGGGCCAGATAGCTGAGGTAAGCGCGCTCCAGGCGGTTGGATTGGGGCGTGTCCCCGTGCTGGCGGATGAAGCGGGTCACGTCGTCATAGTCCGCCGCCCCCGGCCTGAAGGCGAGCTGGTAGTAGTCCAGATAGGGCCGCAGGGGGTAATGGCTCAGGCGGGCACGAATTTGCTCGAAACGGGTCTGATCATTGGCCCGCACGGCGTCATAGCCCTCACGATAGAGGGACTGTTCCATGGTTTGCGAAAAGACGGGTGCCACTAGCCCTGGCACACACAGCGCCGATAAGATGATTCCCTGCACGGCTTTCACGAATGGCATTCTCCCTTCAAAGGCACGGCCACCGCCCGCTGGCGGTGGTGACATACCTTCATTCTACCCGCTAAGCCCCCGGGCTACGCCACACTATTTTTGTCGGCAAAGGCGCTGCGTTCGCTGCGCACCAGGCGGCTGACATAGCGTTCCAGATAGGGCACGGGGAGCGGCTTGGAGGCGAGATAACCCTGGAAGAAATGGCAGCCCTGCGCCTGCAGGAACTCCAGCTGCTGGCGGGACTCCACCCCCTCCGCCGTCACGTTGAACCCCATGTGGCGTGCCATGGCGATCACCGCCTCGACGATGGCCATGTTGTCCCCATCCTTTGGGATGTCCTGGATGAAAGAGCGGTCGATCTTGAGCTCGTCCGCCGGCAGCCGCTTGAGGTAGCTCAGGGAGGAGTAGCCGGCTCCGAAGTCGTCGATGGCGAAGCTGATGCCCAGGGTCTTGAGCTCGGTCATCTTGCTGATGGTGTCCTCCGCATGGCCGAGCACCACGGACTCGGTGATCTCCAGGTTCAGGCACGCGGGATCCATGCCGGTCGAGGCCAGCACGTCGTGAATGCGATCGACGAAATCGGGGGCATGGAACTGCTTGGCGCTGACGTTGACCGACAGCTGGGGCACGTGGATTCCGTTCTCTTCCCAGGAGACGTACTGGGTGCACGCCTCGTGCAGCACCCAGTTGCCGATGTCGACGATGAGATCCGTCTCCTCGGCGATGGGGATGAACTCGGCGGGGGAGACCAGGGCCCGGCCCGGCGGTTGCCAGCGGATCAGCGCCTCCACCCCGATGAGGTCCCCCCCCTCGACCATGTGCTGGGGCTGGTAGTGCAGGGTCAGCTCCTGGTTGTCGAGGGCGCTGCGCAGCTCGTTGTGGATGAGCAGACGCCGGTCGGCCTGCAACTGCATGGAGGCATCGAAGAAGCGCCGGGTCTTGCGGCCCGCCGACTTGGCCTGGTACATGGCGGTGTCGGCCTGCTTGAGCAAATCCCCCGCCTCCTGCTCCCGTCCGGGGAAGAGGGTGATGCCGACGCTGGCCCCGATATGCAGCACCTGTCCCCCATGGCTGTAGGGGGCGGCGATTTCACCGATGAGCCGCTCCGCGATGAGGTCGGCCTGCATCTCCGCCTGGGGCGGGCTGATGGAGAGCGCCGGCAGTAGCAGCACGAACTCGTCGCCGCCGAGTCGCGCCAGGCAATCTCCCTGGCGCACCAGCCGCTTGAGCCGGCTGGCCACCTCCTTGAGCAGCCAGTCACCGGTGGCGTGGCCGAGGGAGTCGTTGATGGTCTTGAAGTGGTCGAGATCGATGAACAGCAGGGCGCCGATGAGGTGCTCACGGCTCGCCTCCGCAAACGCCTGGGCCAGGGTCTCGTGCAGCTGGCGGCGATTGGGCAGGCCGGTCAGCTCGTCGTAATAGGCGAGATCCTGGATGCGGCGCTCCGCCGCCTTTCGCTCGGAGATGTCCTCGAAGAAGATGACGTAGTGGCTGATGCCCCCCTTGTCGTCCTGCACCGGGGTGACGATTTCCCACTGGGGATAGGCGCGGCCGTCGGCGTGCAGACGCAGGGTCTCCCCCTGCCAGCGATCGAGGGCGTTGAGCTCATAGCCCAGCCCGCCCAGTCCCGACCAGAGATCGTTGCCAAGGTGCAGGCCTATGACCCCCTGACTGTCAAAGCCGGTGATCTGGCTGAAGGCGTAATTGACCCGCAGGATCTTGAACTCGGGATCCGTGATGATGATGCCTTCGTGGGTTTCGAACGCCACCGCAGACAGCCGCATCAGGGCATCGCTCTGCAGACGCTCCAGCTCGGCCACCATGCGCACCGAGAAGATGGTCAGCACTGAGCCCAGATCGGCGGTCTGGGTCTGGCTCGGGAACAGCAGGGCGAGATGGCCCAGGAGCTGGCCGCCGCGATCCAGCAGTGGCTGGGCGTAGTAATGAAGGCCGGCGGGCAGGCCCTGGCCCTCGCTCAATGGTTCACTGACGGGGGAAGGGCTGGTGGCCCCCTGCCGATAGAGTTGCTGGCAAGGCATGTCGCCCAGGGCGTACTCCTTGACGTCGATGCCGTGACTCGCCAGCACCCTGAGCCGGTCGAGCCCGACCCGCTCCGTCAGCCAGACCGCGCTGGCCCCCAGGATATGGGCGAGTTCGTTGACCAGGGTCTGGCAGAAATCGAGCCCCGTCTTGGCGGAGAGCGCCTGTGCCAGCTTGGCCAGCAAGGGGGCCTGCAACAGGGGCAGTGGCGGAATGATCCCGGCGGGCGGCTCGGTGCGGCTCATCTCGCGGTGGATCATCTCGAGCGGGGCCAGCCAGCCACAGCAGAGCTGCTGGGCCGCCACATACTGACCGTACCAGAGCACATGGTGCACATTGCCCGTCTCGTCGCCGAGGTGACCGATGAATTGGCCGGACTGGCCACTGTGGTGGAGTCTGGAGAGAAAATCGGCGAAACCCGCTTCATCTTCCGGCACCAGCTGCCCGGCCCAGGGATGAGGCCCCTCCCCTGCCCAGGGCTCACAAGAGACATGATCCGACAGGCTCCACTGCTCATGCTGCCGATCATAAAACCACATCATCTGGGTGGCTTGCTGCTTCATTTACGACTCCGACACGACAACCACGTCATCCACCCCCGACTCTTGCAGAAAAGCATATCCGTTTACGCGCATATCTCCACCGGCGCATGGCAATCTTCTGCGATGCGATAACGCGATGTGGATAGAGAAAATACGAGGCGGTGCGGCGAAAACCGGATATCGGGTCGGCACAAGGCGCTGCCAAGAGGGGGACAGAAACGATCCTATTCCCTGATACTGCCTTCCTGTTTCACTGAGCTCAAGCGGTTTTTGGCATGAAACGGGAAAAGCTCACAATTTGGGGACGGTGAGATCGCCAGGGGGACATTTCGTGATTCAGATCACATTCTGATTTAACCACATGGGTAATCTGAGGGTGAAGACACAAGCAAGACGACCCGAAGGGGGCCAATATGAAAATTGAAATGACCAGCAAAATCATTGACATCACCCCAGCCATCCGCGAGCGCATTGAATCCCGTTTTGAAAAGCTCGAGCGTCTTCAGGTGCCTCTTATCACACCCCACGTGATCATCTCCAAAGAGCGTTTGATGTATATCGTCGAAGCCACGGTCGGCATCCCCAACGGCAAGCTGTTTGCGCAGGCAGAGCATGAGGATCTCTATGCCGCCATCACGGATCTGGGCCAGAAGCTGGAGCGCCAGCTCAACCGTCACACGGAGAAGCCCATCGCCCGCCGTGCCGCCGGCAAGGAAGTGGCCCAGCCGGACGAAGCGGACGCTTGATCCGGTTCCCCTCTCCATCCATTGAGCAAAAGGCGGGTCATCCCGCCTTTTTGCATGGCGCCGACTCGGCGCCCATCACCCCAGCCAGCGCAGCCTGGCATCCACTTCGCGAGAGAGTTCATCCAGCAGCGGCAGCATGAGCAGAGGATCCTCCCCCCTGGGCTCGCCACCCAGAGGGCTGGCGGCCTGCTTCCCCAGCCAGCGCTCGCGGCCCAGCGCCGAGAGGTTGTCATAGACGGCGGGATCCAGCGCCGGCGCCCGGCTCACCAGCGGGGGGGATCGCAGCGCCAGCCAGAGCCGGACGTCCGCCATGCAGCCCCCCTGCTGCAGGCGCTCGTTCAGCGCTCCGGCCCCGGTCTCCTCCATTCCCCCCTGCAGGGGGGGCTGGGGCATCAGGCCGAAGCGGGTGCGCCACGGCGTCGTGCCAGAGGCAGCCGGGGGCGGGCCGTCAAACCAGGGCTGCTCTTCCACCGCCTCGGTCAGGAGCGCCAGGTGCAGCCTGAAGTCGGCCCTGTCTCCCTGGCGGAGATCCTGGTTGAGCCGCTGGCCAAGCTGGGCCTCATCGACGAGCAGTCGGTCACGAATCGCACTGGGCAGCATGAGATAAATCTTGGAAATAAGGGTTTCATTGCTTATCGGCCATCAACCCGATCCTTTAAGCATTAAAAATCCCTGCCAAGGGGTTCACAAGCGCGGCAGATCTGTTAGTATGCGCCTCGCACTTGGGGAGGGGTTCCCGAGCGGCCAAAGGGATCAGACTGTAAATCTGACGGCTCTGCCTTCGAAGGTTCGAATCCTTCTCCCTCCACCATTCAAGTGCGCACCATCAGGCAATGCCCCGTGGAGGGGTTCCCGAGCGGCCAAAGGGATCAGACTGTAAATCTGACGGCTCTGCCTTCGAAGGTTCGAATCCTTCTCCCTCCACCACTCTTCCAGAAAACCCGGCCTCGCGCCGGGTTTTCGCTTTTCCGGCTCCCCGCTCCCGACCGCGTCTCCCTCCCCGGGCAATAAAAAACGGGAGGCCCCTGGCCTCCCGTCTTCGCATCCCGCGTCCTCACAGGGTGAAGCGATAGAAGATGTCCACCGCCTGGGCCACCCCGCTCATGGCCTGCAGGTAGAGCCTGGGCATCAGCTCGTAGCGCAGCTTGAACTCGGCGATGGGGCTGAACACCCCGACCCCGTACTGGAACTGCAGGCCGGGCAGCAGGTAGGCCGACAGGGTGACCTGGGTATCGTCTCCGCTGCCGGCGGTGTCGAGGGCCACGTCGCTCATGCCGAGGGACTCCCCTATGCTGGAGACCACGCCACTCGCCTGGCTCACGGCCCCCGCCACCAGCAGGCCATTGAAGCCGCCATCCTCGCCGCTGGTCTGCAGCCCCTTGCCGCGCAGCAGGTAGGAGAGCTGCTCGGACTGCGCCATCTGCGGCTCGGAATAGACGGTGATCTTCGGCTTGGCGGCCGGCCCGGTCACCCGCACCCCGACGGTGACGTTGTCCTCTATGGTATCGGGATCCCGGTAGGTCTCGATGTTGAGATAGGGCTGATCGATGGGGCCGGAGAAGAGGATACGCCCCTCCTTGATGATGAGGTTCTGGCCATAGGCCTTGAAGCGCCCGTCTTTCAGCTCCAGCTGTCCATTGCCCGCCAAGGGTTTGGACGGAACCTGGCGAATGTTGAGCGCCCCCGTCACCTTGGTCTTGAGCCCCATGGCCTCCAGCCGGACATCGTCCCCGAGCCGTACGGCGAGCCTGATCTCCATGGGCAGCGGCGCCGCCTTGGGCACGGGAGGCAGATCGTCGTAGATGACGGTCACGTCATCGGACACCGCCACCGCGCTCTCGGGCAGGGTCTTGACCAGGATCCGCGACCAGGGGATGTCCACCTGGCCGGTGACCCGGGTCTCCTCGCCCAGGGAGATGGCGATATCCGGTGTCACCCGCACCCGGCCCATGCCCGGATACTGGGCCTCCAGATCCTTGCCCTGGATGGTGAGACTGCCGGTGACGGGCTGCCGGGCCCAGCTCAGCCAGCCGCCCAGCGCCAGGGGCCCCTTGCCCACCAGCATGGAGCCGTCGAGTTCGGCGCGATTGCCATCGATCTTGAGGCGGGTCACCAGCTTGGAGAGGGTCACCATGTCGGAGTGGGTTTGCACCTCCCCTTCCCGCAGATCCAGCTCGCCGTACAGCAGGGGCGCGGCCAGGGTGCCGTCGAAACGGGCATCCGCCGAGATGATCCCCTGCAGGGAGCGCACCTCGGGGATGAGGGGGGCGAAGGTGGTCAGCTTGAGATCGTCAAACCTGAGCTGGCCCGACAGCTGACCGCGACCGGCGGGCTCCCTGATCAGCAGATCGGTGTCGATATTGCCGATCTGTTGGGACGCGAAGTCGACCCGGATGGCGGCCTGCTGGCGCTCGAAGTCCACCCCCAGCTCCAGGCGCTGGTAGTCGGTCTTGAGCTCGTCGGCGACAAAGGTGCCCGGCGTGGTGCGCACCGTGGCGTGCAGGGTTGGCTGGCTGCCGCGCCAGCTGGCGCGCCCGTCCGCCGACAGCACCGCCTGCCAGCGGAAGTTGTCAGGCAGCCAGGGGCGCAGCCGCTTGAGATCGAACTGGCTCAGGGCAAACTCCAGGCTGCCCTGGGCCGGGGAGATGCGGCTGCCCTTGACGCAGAGGCTGGCCTTCTGGGACCCCAGGCAGAGATCCCCCATGGTCAGCTGCTGGCTCGGCAGATCCAGGTCCAGCGCCCAGGGGGCGATCAGGGACCAGCGCTTGAGGGGGGTCTTCAGCCTGAGCTCGGAGAGGGCGCCACGCCAGCGATCCCCGCGCAGACTGCCGTTCAGTCGCAGATCCGCGGCCACCGGCTCCCCCTTCATGGTCAGGGTCAGATCGTGTCGATTGAGATCGCCGCTCAGGTTCAGGGTGATCTGGGAGAGCGCTGTCGTTCCCTGCGCCAGGCTCGCCACCGTCACGCCCAGTTCGCCCGCAGGCTTGTCCCCCACCAGGGCATTGCCCCGGATGGCCGTCTCCTTGAGCACTGTCCCCGCATAGGAGAGGCGGCTCGACACCAGATCCACGCTCACCCTTGGCGCCTGCTGGCTGCCGGTGACGCGCACCTGTCCCTTGAGATCGCCGCCAAGGCCGGGGTAGATGCCACCGAGCTTGGGGGCGTCGATCTGCGCATCCAGCTTCCAGGCCAGGGTCGTGAGGGAGCCCTTCGCCTGCAACTGATTGGGGCCGCTTTGCAGCGCCAGGGCCGGGATGGTCCACTCCATCTTGTCGTTGCCGCTGAGGGCTCCCTTGAGCGCCAGAGGATACTGGTTGAGCTTGCCGTCAACCTTGAGCTCCGGCAGCGCCAGCTGCCAGTGGCCCGCCTCGTCCAGCTCGAAGCGGCTCGCAATCCTGCCCGCCAGCGTCCCCTTGATCTCCGGCACCAGCTCGGCCGGGTTGATCCCCTTGAATTCCGTGGTGCCCTGCCACTGCACCCCCTTGTTCCAGGCCAGCTTGCCGTCGAGCCTGAGCTCCCCCTGGAGGGCACCCAGCAGCAGCTCGATGCGGCTGAGCTGGCCGAGATCCCCCTTGCCCGACAGGGCCACCTTGAAGGGCGGCACATCGGTGCCCTTGCCGGCGGTCTTCAGCGCAAACTGGTAGCCGGAGAGCTTGCCCTTGGCGCTCAGGGTGCCCTTGTCCAGCCGGTAGCTGGGTTCATCCTTGGCAGGCTTGTGCAGCGGCCAGGCGAGGCTCTTCCACTCCAGCGCCAGATCAAACGGCAGATCCGGCTCGAGGGCCGAGAGCGATCCCTTGAGATTGGCGGTGACCGGCCCCTTGGCCTTGAGCGCCAGCCCCAGCTTGCCCACGGACCCCGCCAGAGTCAGGTTAGCCTGCTCCCCCTTGAGCTGGTTCTCCAGCAGCCCCTTGCGGGCCTTGGCATCCAGAGTCAGGGCGAGGGGATAATCCTCGACCAGGCGCACATGGCCGCTCAAGGCCAGATCCGCCATGGCGTGGCGCAGGGAGAGCTCCCGCACGTCGATGCGCTCATCCTGGGCCTTGGCCGACAGCAGCAGGGTGTCGAGCCCCTCGACAAGCTCCCCCTGCTGGTAGCGCAGCCTGGTGGCGTTCAGGCCTTCCAGCTGGATGGGGAAAGGCAGGCGGATCTCGGGCAGCACTATGGGCTCGGGCTTGTTCGCAGCCTTGCCCTTGCCGCCCTTGTCAGCCTGGCGTCCCTCGGACGCCTTGGCCGCCACTTCCTTCGCCTTCTGCGGTTCGCCCTTGCCCTGCCCCTGCTTGGCGGGCTTCTTCCCCTTGTCGGCGGGGGGCTTGCTGCCGGCCTCCTTGGGGGCCTGTGCCAGCACGATGTCGAGACCATCGAGCACGGGACCGCGCACCATGAGCCCCTTGCGATCCAGGGTGGCGCCAATCTCCAGATCCTTGAGGGTCACCGCCACGCCGGGCACGGCCAGATCGAGGCCGGCCACCCTGAGGCTGTCCACCTGGATCTTGAGCGGCAACGGGTGCCAGACGAAGGGCTCCGACGGCGCTTCCGGCGCAGGTTCGGATTCGGCCACCCGGACCACGGGACGGGTGACCGCGAGAGACTTGATCCAGAGCTTGCCCTGCAAGAACTTGCCGAGATCCCAGTCCAGCACCGCCCGCTCCACGGTGACATCCACCAGCTCGTCCTGCCAGCCGACCCCTTCCAGGGTCCAGCCATAGCCGAGCTGACCCGCCACCAGCTCCCCCTTGAGGGAGGGCAGCGCGCCCCTGGCCTGCTGCCACAGCCACTTGTTGCCCTGGTGGGTGAAGCCCAGCAGGCTGACGCCGATGAGCAGCAGGAAGAAGAGGCCCATGAGCCACAGGAAGATGCGTTTTACCCAGATCACGATGCAGACCCCTGCAAGGAGAGCAGCCGCAGCGGCCAGAAAAGAGAGCGAAGAGGACGAAGGCGTTCAGACCGGATCATAGCTCTGGCCCCAGCGCGAAATGCAGCCGCAGCGGCTTGTCTTCTTCGGAGATGCCCACCGCCAAGTCCAGCCTGACCTGACCGATGGGGGTCACCCAGCGCACCCCGACCCCGGTGCCTATCTTCCAGGCCTCGCTGTAGTCGACGGTGGCGGTACCGCCATCCACGAACAGGGCGCCGAGCCACTTGTCGCTGAAGCGGTAGTTGTATTCCAGGCTGCCCACGCTGGTGTAACGGCCCCCGGTGAGCTTGCCCTCCTCGTCCCTCGGCGAGACGGTCTCATAGCCGTAGCCGCGGATGGTCTGATCGCCGCCGGTGAAGAAACGCAGGGAAGGGGGCACTAGGGAGAAGTCATCCCCGACGATGGCCCCCTGCTCAACCCGCATCAGGAAGCGGTGATCCTCCCCCAGGGTGCGCAGCCACTTGCTGCGTCCCCACACCCGCATGAAGTTGATGTCGGAGCCCCAGTAGGGACTGGAGAATTCCATCGTCAGCTGCTGGCGATCCCCCCAGTCCGGCACCAGGCCGCCGCGCACCCGCAGCCGCGACCAGGAGACCCCGGGGATCAGCAGCAGGCTGTTCCCCTCGTCGTTGCCCTGCACATAGCGCTCGTTCTCCAGCCGCACGAAGACATCCCTGTCCCAGCTCTCGGGTCGCCGCTTCCAGCGGTGCACGCCGAAGGTGGCCAGATCGGAACGGGTGTCGTTGTTGTCGGTGTACTGGTAGCCGGCCTGCAGGGAGTAGTAGTCCCGCAGCGGGTTGCCGACCGGGATCTGGTAGTCGAAGCTCAGCTCTGCCTCAGGGGCCGAGATCTTGGCGGTGCTGGAGAGGCTGTGACCGTAGCGGTTGACCCAGGGCTTCTCCCAGGTGGCGCTCAGGCGCGGCCCCACGTCGGTGGCATAGCCGATACCCGTCTCTATCTCGTGGTCGACCCGGTTGGAGAGGGTCACCTGCACCGGCACCCGGTTGTCCTCGGCCTGGCTGATCAGGGGCTTGATGTCCACCTGCTTGAACAGCTTGGTGGAGGAGACGTCCTGGGACATCTCGGCCAGCCGGATCGCCAGATAGGGGTCGCCAGTCTGGATGTTGATGAGCGGCCGGATGAGGCGCAGCGCCTCCGGCGTCGCGTCGTAGCGGATCTCGCCGAAGTGATAGCGGGGGCCGGAGCGAAACAGGATGTAGATCTCCGCCTTGCCCTGATCCGGGAAGACCTTGACCTGGCTCTTGCTGATCTTGGCGTCGAAGTAGCCCCGCGCCAGCCCCAGGCTGCCGAGATCCGCCTTGATGGATTCGTACTTGCCGTGGTTGAGGGGATCCCCCTCCTTCAGGGGCAGCTTGTCCAGCAGCTCGCTGTAGACCTCGTCGCTGCCCGCATCCCCCTCCAGCAGGATGTCGAGACGCGAGATGATCACGGGCTCTCCCCGCTCGATCTCGATGACGACCCTGGCCGGAGATTTCTTGTCGCGGGTGAGGGTGATCTTCGGCTGGTAGTAGCCGTAGACCTGCAGGGCCTTCTGCACGCTCTCGGTGATCTTGGCGCGGGCGGGGCGGTACTGGCGCTCCTGATAGACCGGCAGGGCATTGAGATAGGCCTCGACGTTATCCTTCTGCTCCCCCTTGACCCCCTTGATCTGATAGGTCAGCTTGGCCGCCATGGCGGGGGTGGCCAGCAACCAGAGGGCGAGGAGCAGCAGCAAGGTGCCGGGCCCGGGGCGACGGGATCGCCCGGATGAAGTGCTCCCGGCTGGAAAAGTAGGATAGCATCCTGTCAAACGTCAATTTCCCCGAATAACATGATTGAAAAATTGTTCTATTCAGAACGATACCGGGACTCACCCCGGCCAAATGCCGCCCATCCTAGCACAATCCCCGTCGCGAGATCCCCCGATCGGGCCCAGTTCTGACCATGATGCCCGCCCCCGGGCCGCGACCCGAACGACGGCCATCGGGCTCGCCTCCCTGCCAGAGCGACCAGACTGCGCACTCTCTCGGCGAGGGTCGTACAAAAAACCGTCTCTTCAAACGTCCGCCGCCTGCCCGCACTCAGTGCCGTCTCCTGTTCGCTGCCTCCCTCCGAGCGACAGTTCCTGTCGAATCACACCGGACTTTGCGAGGGGGGACGACCCGGCCGACTTGACGTCATCGTCTGGCTCCGCCGCCTTCCTGCCGGCGATTGCACCAGAAAATAAGTTTAAATCAATAACTTGATAGGAAGCACTAAAGCTTCGTTCAATTCAATCGATTTATCCCGCTGCCACTGATCTCCCGCCTGCCTCACACTGACTCCATTCATCGCAGGAGAGCTTCCATGACCTTACGCAGCGAACAACTGGCTGACTACATCGCCGACCGGCTCGAATTCATCACCTTCCTGGCCTGCTGCAGCGCCTTGCTGGCCCTGCTGACCGGGATGAACGGCCAGCAGGCCCTGGCCTTCACCGCCCTCAACCTGCCCTTCGGCCTCGCCCTGCTGCTGGGCATGGCCCTGCTGGCCCCGCTGCCGGCCCACTGGCGCCTGCCCGGGATCGTGCTGCTGCTGGTCGGCGGCGCCCTGCTGACCCTGCAGCTGGGCGGCGACTGGCTCAATCCCCTGGCCATCTGGTGCCTCTACGCCCTGCTGGGGCTGGAGATCCTCTGGCAGTCACGCCCCAGGGTCCGCCTGGCAACCCATCCCCGCGGCTGAGCCTGCCAGCCATCTGCCGACGGCCACGAGAACGCGCCATCAGGCTGCGCCCGCAAGGGGCTGACGCAGGGGCGCAATTGGAGTAATCTTGCGCCCCTTTACCGCCACCGAGGAGCGCCCCGATGAAAAAAGCCTGTGCCCAGCACATCCTGGTCAAGACCGAGAAACAGTGCCTCGAGATCAAGGAGAAGCTCGCCAAGAGCGCCGACTTCGGCCAGATGGCCAGGCGCTTCTCCACCTGCCCCTCCGGCAAGCGCGGCGGCGACCTGGGGGAGTTCTCCAAGGGGGACATGGTCAAGGCCTTCGACGATGCCGTGTTCAAGGGGGAGCTGCTGACCGTGCTGGGGCCGGTGCGCACCAAGTTCGGCTTCCATCTCATCAAGGTGCTCTATCGCAGCTGAGGGCTGCTGCCCGGGGTCGGCCCCAGGTTCCCGGCCCCTGAAGCCCAAAGACGCAACGATAATTTACTAACGTTATCAGGCAATTAAGTTTATCCTTCTGGGCATAGTTCCATCCTGACCAGTGGATCCGTCTTATGCACAGCTCTTTGTGGTGGCCCCTGCTGGCCTGGCTGCTGCCCCTGGGGGGCGCCCTCGGCAGCCGCGCCCACCTCTGGCCCTGGTGGCTCGGTTTCGCCCTCTGCATCGTGAGCGCCCTGATCGGCCTCTGGCTCCTGCTGCGCCTGCCCTGGCGCTATCGCAACGCCCCCACCCTGTGGCCCGACATCTGGGGCATAGCCCCCCTGGTGCTGCCCCTGCTGTTCCTCGTCCAGGCGCTGCGCTCGCCGCTCACCAACGACGTCAGCACGGATCCCCATCATCCGCCCCGCCTCCAGTGGGCCGAGCAGTTGAGAACGGCAGAGGATCTCCCCGTCAACACTCCGCCCCTGCAAGTATTTCCCGGCAACCCCGGTCCTCTCTATACCTACGCCTCCCCCGCCGAGGTGCTCGCCGAAGCGGACGAGCTGATGACGGAGCTGGGCTGGCGGGTGCACCCGAGCCCGAATGGCCTCGAGGCGGTCGTCACCACCGGCTGGTTCGGCTTTCAGGATGACGTGGCGCTGCGGGTCTTCGCCGGGCCGAAAGAGACCCGGATCGACATGCGCTCCGCCTCCCGCCAAGGGCGCAGCGATCTGGGGGTCAACCGGGCGCGGATCCTGGACTTCCTGAACCGGCTGAACGAACGGCTGGGGGGCGCCTACAAGCCCAAGATGCAGAAACTCGACGAGGAACAACATGCGCATTGAGGTCAAACCGGATCGGGCCTACGCCTGGTTCATCCGCCCCTTCTTCTGGCTGCAGCAACGTAACTACGGCCAGGTGCTGATCCCCGGCAAGTGCTGGGGCCGCTCTCCGCGCCTGTTCGCCGCCGTCGCCACCCTCTACGGCGTCATCAACCGCAGGCGCTCCCCCGTCGATCCCGTGCTGCGCTCCCTGGTGACGGTGCGGGTCTCCCAGCTCAACTGGTGCCGCTTCTGCGTCGACATCAACGCCATGACCCTGATCCAGCGGGCGGGGTCGAGCGACAAGGTGGAGGCGCTCGCCCAATGGCGCACCAGCCCCCTGTTCGACGCGCGGGAGCGGGCCGTGCTCGATTACGCCGAGGCCATGACCGGCCTCGACGGGGTGAGTAACGAGCAGGTCGCCCGCCTCAAGCCCTGGTTCGATGACGACGCCCTGGTGGAGCTCACCGGCCTCATCGCCTTCCAGAACATGTCCGCCAAGTTCAACGCCGCCCTCGACATCCCGCCCCAGGGGTTCTGCCAGCTGCCGGTGCAGCCCGAGCGCCCCGCCAAACGGGATCGCCAATGACCAGGGCACGCCTCCTTCTGCTGCTGGTGATGGGCACCCTTGTCGGCGCCTTCTTCGCCCTGGATCTCGACGGCTACTTAAGCCTCGCCCAACTGCAGGCGCGGCAGGCCCAGGTCTCGGCCTGGGTGCAGGCGCACTTCGCCGCGGCAGCCCTCGCCTTCATGCTGATCTACGTGATCACCACCGCTCTCTCCCTGCCCGGTGCCAGCCTGCTGACCCTGGCGGGCAGCGCCGTCTTCGGCATCCCGTGGGGACTCTTGCTGGTCTCCTTTGCCAGCACCCTGGGGGCCACCCTGGCCTTTCTCAGCGCCCGCTTCCTGCTGCGGGACTGGGTAGCCGGGCGCTTTGGCGACAAGCTCGCCAGCGTTCAGGCCGGCATGGCGAAAGATGGCGCCTTCTACCTGCTGAGCCTGCGCCTCATCCCCCTCTTCCCCTTCTTCCTGGTCAACCTGGTGATGGGGCTCACCCCCATCCGGGTCAGCACTTACTACTGGGTCAGCCAGCTCGGCATGCTGCCGGGCACCTTCGTCTACGTGCTGGCGGGCAGCGAGCTCGCCACCCTCACCAGCACCGGCAACATTCTCTCCCCCGGGCTGGTGGCGGCCCTGACCCTGCTCGGCCTGATGCCCTGGCTGATGCGCTGGCTGCAGCGCCGTCTCGCCCTGCGCCGCCTGCACGCCCCCTATCGCAAACCCGCGCGCTTTGACTACAACCTCCTGGTGATCGGCGCCGGGGCCGGGGGGCTGGTCACCAGCTATCTTGCCGCGGCGATGAAGGCCAGGGTGGCGCTCATCGAGCAGCACAGGATGGGGGGGGATTGCCTCAACACCGGCTGCGTCCCCTCCAAGGCGCTGATCCGAAGCGCCCGCTTCGCGGCCGAGCAGCGCAGGGCCGGGGAGCTCGGATTCAGCCAGGGCACTTCCCGCGCCGACTTCGCCGCCGTGATGGAGCGAGTGGCCGCGGTGATCAGGGAGGTCGAGCCCCACGACTCCATCGAGCGCTATCAGGCCCTGGGGGTGGAATGCATCCAGGGGCTGGCCCGCCTCGTCTCCCCCTGGGAGGTGGAGGTGAACGGCAGGCGCCTGTCGAGCCGCCACCTGGTGATCGCCACCGGAGCAAGGCCCCTGGTGCCCGAGCTGCCGGGGCTCGGTGACGTGCCCTACCTCACCTCCGACACCCTCTGGCAGCTGCGCGAGCCCCCCCGCCACCTGCTGGTGCTCGGCGGCGGCCCCATCGGCTGCGAACTGGCCCAGAGCCTGGCCCTGCTCGGCATCCCGGTCACCCTGGTGGAGCTGGCCGATCAGCTGCTGCCCCGGGAGGAGCGCGACGTGGCCGAGGCGCTGGCGGCGCAGCTTGCCCGCGACGGCATACAAGTGCTCACCGGCTGGCGCACCGAGCGGGTCGATGCCAGGCCGGCGGAGGAAGACCTGCCCATCCGGCTGCACCTGCGCCGGGGCGACGAGACCCGGGCCATCGAGGGGGATCAGCTGCTGCTGGCGCTGGGCCGGGTGGCCAACGTGAGCGGCTTCGGCCTCGAGGAGCTGGGGGTGGAACTCGCCCCGCGCGGTACCCTCAAGGTCGACGGCTTCCTCGCCACCAACTACCCCAGCATACTGGCGGTGGGGGACGTCGCGGGCCCCTACCAGCTCACCCACTTCGCCGCCCACCAGGGCTGGTATGCCGCCGTCAACGCGCTCTTCGGCCCCTTCAAGCGCTTTCGCGCGGACTACCGGGTGATCCCGGCCGCCATCTACACCAGCCCGGAAATCGCCCGGGTCGGCCTCAACCAGAGAGAGGCCGGGGCCCGGGGCATCCCCTTCGAGGTGACCCGCTTCGAGATGGCCGAGCTGGATCGCGCCATCGCCGACGGGGAAACCGGCGGCTTTATCGAGGTGCTCACCGCCCCCGGCAAGGATCAGATCCTGGGAGCGACCCTGGTGGGCGCTCACGCCGGGGAGCGGATCGCCGAGTTCGTGCTCGCCATGCGCCACCGGCTCGGCCTTGGCAAGATCCTCGCCACCGTCCACCCCTATCCCACCCTGACGGAGGGGAACAAGTACGTGGCCGGCGCCTGGCGCCGCGCCCGCCAGCCCGGACGCCTGCTGGCGCTGCTGGCCCGTTACCACGGTTGGCGCCGTGGCGCCTGACCCTTCACGAGATGAACACCATGATCAAGACCCGGCTTCGCGCCCTGCTCCGTTCCCTGTTCGCCGCCGCTCCCCTGCTGCTGGCGGCCCAGCCCCACGCCGCCGAGACGCCGTGGCAGCAGACCCTCGCCGAGGCGAAGGGCCAGACCGTCTATTTCAACGCCTGGGGCGGCAGCCCGGAGATCAACGCCTACCTGGTGTGGGCGGGGCAGGAGCTCGAGCGGCAGTACGGGGTCAGGCTGGTGCAGGTGAAGGTGGATGACATCGCCCAGAGCGTCAGCCAGCTGCTGGCCGCCAAACAGGCCGGCAAGCGAGACGGCGGCCCCATCGACCTGCTCTGGGTCAACGGCGAGAACTTCAAGGCGCTCAAGGAGCAGGGGCTGCTCGGCGCGCCCTTTACCCGGGAGCTGCCGAACATGGCGCTGGTGGACGGCACCCTGCCGGTGAGCGAGGACTTCACCGTGCCGGTGGAAGGGCTGGAGGCCCCCTGGGGCATAGGCCAGCTCAACCTCATGGTGGACGGCGACCAGGTCGAGACCCCGCCCGCCTCCGCAGCGGCGCTGCTCGCCTGGGTCCAGGCACACCCCGGCCGCTTCACCTATCCCAAGCCGCCCCAGTTTCACGGCTCCAGCTTCCTCAAGCAGATCCTGCTGGAACTGACCCCGGATCCCGCCCCCCTCTATCGGGAGGCCACCGATGCCGAGTTTGCCAAGGTGACAGCCCCGCTCTGGGCCTGGCTGGAACAACTGCACCCCGCACTCTGGCGCAAGGGCAAGCTGTTTCCCACCGGCGCCGCCGAGACCAGACAGCTGCTGGACGACGGCGAGCTCGCCATGGCCATCAGCTTCAATCCGGGAGAGGCCCAAAGCGCGGTGCAGAACGGCACCCTGCCTCCCTCGGTGAGGGCGGTGGCCATGAGCAAGGGGGCGCTCACCAACAGCCATTTCCTCGCCATTCCCTTCAATGCCAGCGCCCGGGCCGGAGCCAAGGTGGCGGCCAACTTCCTGCTGAGCCCGGCGGCCCAGGCCCGCAAGGCCGATCCCGCCTTCTGGGGCGATCCCAGCGTGCTGCGCCAGGAGGCCCTGCCGGGGGCGAGCCGGCCAGCCCTGCGCTTCAAGGCCAAGCCCGAGCCCCACCCCAGCTGGCAGCTCAGGCTGGAAGCGGCCTGGGCCGAGCGCTACGGCCACTGATCCATGCAGGCCAAGGCACGTCTCCTCGTCCTGCTGACGTGCGCCTGCCTGCTGGGCGCACCGCTCGCCGGCGGCCTGCTGCTGCTGGCGCGGGAGGGCATCGCTTCGGCCAATCTCGGCCTGCTGCTCGCCCAGCCGGGGCTCTGGCGCTCCGCGGGCCTGAGCCTCTGGGTGGCGGGGGCCTCCACCCTGGGGGCCCTGGCGTTCACCGCCCTGCTGCTCGCCCTGGGCAGCGGGCGCCCCTGGATGCGCTGGCTGCACCGTCTGCTCTCCCCCCTGCTGGCCCTGCCCCACGTCGCCTTCGCCATCGGCTTTGCCTTCCTGCTCGCCCCCTCCGGCTGGCTGCTGCGCCTCTTCGCCCCGCTGCTCGGCGTCGGCGACCTTCCGCCGGACTGGCAGACCCTGAGAGATCCCTGGGGGCTCGGCCTCATTGTGGCGCTCATCCTCAAGGAGACGCCGTTCCTGCTGCTGATGGCCCTGGCGGCGCAGGATCCCGCCAGGGTGGCGCGCCAGCAGTGGCTGGGGGAGAGCCTCGGGTTCAGCGGGCCCCAGCTGTGGTGGCGCCTGCTGCTGCCGGCGCTCTGGCCCGCCCTGCGCCTGCCCCTCTATGCGGTCGCCGCCTATGGCCTGGCGGTGGTGGATCTCGCCCTGCTGCTGGGCCCCGATGCCCCGCCCCCCCTGGCGGTGCGCCTCTGGCTCTGGTATCAGGACGCGGATCTGCGCTGGCGCGGCGCGAGCAGCAGCGGCGCCCTGCTGCTGCTCGCGCTCAACCTGCTGCTGCTTGCCGCCCTGCGGCTGCTGGAGTGGGGTCACGTGAACCTCGGCAAGGTCCGCTGGCTGGACGGCAGGCGCGCCTTGCCCTCCCCCTGGCCAGAGCGGTTCACCCGGGCCGGGGTCTGGGCCCTGCTCGCCATCAACCTGCTGGTGCTCGCCTCCCTGCTGCTCTGGTCCCTGGCCAGGCGCTGGTCCTTCCCCGCCCTCTGGCCGAGCGAATGGAGCGACCGCCACTGGCTGGCGCTGCTGCCCACCCTGGGCCCCCTGCTGTGGCAGAGCCTGTGGCTGGCCCTGCTCTGCGCCGCCCTGTCGCTCCTGCTGGCGGTGCTCTGCCTGGAGGCGCAGCCGGGGCGCGGCCCCCGGGGAGCCTCCTGGTCCCTCTGGCTCGTCTGCCTGCCCCTGCTGCTGCCCCAGGCCAGCCTGCTGTTCGGGCTGCGCCTGCAGATAGACGGCCTCGGGCTCAGCGGCATAGGCCCGGGCTGGGTGCTCTGGAGCCAGCTGGTGTTCGTGTTTCCCTACGTCTATCTCTGCCTGCACGGCCCCTATCGCCAGTTCGACGATCGCCTCACCCGGGTGGCCCTCAGCCTGGGCGCCGGCCCCTGGCGAGCCTGGTGGCGGGTGAAGGGCCCCCTGCTGGCCCGCCCCCTGCTGTTCGCCTTCGGCGTCGGCGCCGCGGTGAGCCTGGCCCAATACCTGCCCACCCTGCTGTTTGGCGCGGGCAGGGTGGTCACCATCACCACGGAGGCGGTGGCCATCGGCAGCGGCCTCAACCGACGGCTGGCGGGGCTCTACGGCTTGTTGCAACTGCTGCTGCCGCTTTTCATCTACGGTCTGGTACTCTGGCTGCCGCGCCGCATCAACCCCGCCTTGAGGCCCTGAACATGCTCCACACCACCCCGCTTTGCCTCTCTCTGGACGAGCGCCCCCTGCTGACTCTGCCCCCCCTGGCGGTGGCCCCAGGCGAAGTGCTGACCCTGATGGGCCCGAGCGGCTGCGGCAAGAGCTCATTGCTGGCGGCCCTGGCCGGGGTACTGCCCGGCGTGAGGGGAAGAGGCCGGTTCCGGCTGGAGGGAGAGCTTCGCCTAGATGGGCGCCAGCTCACCTCCCTGCCCCCCCAGGAACGGCAGATCGGCATCCTGTTCCAGGATGATCTGCTGTTTGCCCACCTGACGGTGGCCGAGAACCTGATGTTCGGCATGCCGGCCAGCATCAGGGGTGCGGCGGCCAGAAGGGAGAAGGCGCTGGCGGCCTTGACCGAGGTGGGCCTGGCGAGTCAGGGGGACAAGCGGCCAGACCAGCTCTCCGGCGGCCAGAAGGCGCGGGTCGGCCTGCTGCGGGCCCTGCTCGCCGAGCCCCGCGCCCTGCTGCTGGACGAGCCCTTCTCGCGCCTCGACAAGCCGCTGCGCTCGGCGTTTCGCACCCTGGTGTTCGCCCGCATAAAGGCGCTGGGCATCCCCGCCATTCTGGTGACCCACGACGAGGAGGATGCGCCGGGCGCCATACTGCATCTGATCCCACCCGCCACCGATGAAGAGGAGAGCGACCTTGTTTGACCGCCACCTGATCCCCCTTGTCCGCCGCCCCCTCGCCACCCTGGCGCGGCCCCTGTGCCGGGCCGGGATCAGCGCCAACCAGATAAGCCTCGCCGGCTTTGCCATCGGCATGCTGGCGTTGCCGCTGCTGGCCCTGGGGGCTCATGGCTGGGCGCTCGCCGCCATCCTCTGCAACCGGCTGCTGGACGGGCTGGACGGCGCCGTGGCGCGAGAAACCGGGATCACCGACTGCGGCGGCTTCCTCGACATCACCCTCGACTTCATTTTCTATGCCGCCGTGGTGCTGGGCTTCGCCCTCGCCGACCCCGCCAACGCGCTGCCCGCCGCCACCCTGCTGTTCGCCTTCATGGGCACGGGCTCGAGTTTTCTGGCGTTTGCCGTCATGGCGGGCAAGCGGGGCATCGACAATCCGGTCTACCACCACAAGTCCCTCTATTATCTGGGCGGCCTCACCGAAGGGAGCGAGACCATAGCGCTCTTCGTGCTGATGTGCCTCTGGCCCGCCGCCTTCGTTCCCCTGGCCTACGGCTTCGCCCTGCTCTGCGCCATCACCACCCTGACCCGGGTCTGGAGCGGTTATCACACCCTGCGCTGACGGGTGTCGCGGGGAGCCGGCCCGGTACGGAACACTTGCGCATGGACGTCAATGTTTTACCATGACGGCACTCTTTTTCAGGCTCACGAGAACCCTATGCGTCGCCTTGTCTGTGTCCTCTCCCTGTTTCCCCTGCTCTATGGCTGCAGCAGCACGCCGGCGCCCAAGCCCGTGGTCAAACCCCAGCCCAACAGCGCCTTCATCAACCAGGCGCCTCCCGCCAAGCCGGTCTACCAGAGCGGGGGCGGTCTTGGCGTCAGCAAGGGGGATTTTTCCAACCGCAGCAACGTAGACAGGTTCGTGCAGCGCATGGTCGACAAGCACGGCTTCAACGGCGCCGAGCTTCACCAGCTGCTGGCCCAGGCCGAGCGCTATGACTGGATCATCCGGTTGATGGATGCCCAGGCGCCCACCCGCACGCCCCCCACCGGGCCTACCGGCGCCTGGAACCGCTACCGCGCCAAGTTCATCACCCCGGACAACGTGCAAAACGGCGTCAGCTTCTGGCGCGAGTACGAGGGCGAGCTCAACCGGGCGCAGCAGATCTACGGCGTGCCGCCCGAGATCATCGTCGGCATCATAGGGGTGGAGACCCGCTGGGGCCGGGTGATGGGCAAGACCCGCATCCTGGATGCCCTGGCGACCCTGGCGTTTGACTACCCGCGCCGCGCCGAGTTCTTCACCAGCGAACTGGAGGCCTTCCTGGTGATGACCCGGGACGAGGGGATGAATCCCACCGAACCCAAGGGCTCCTACGCCGGCGCCATGGGCTACGGCCAGTTCATGCCCTCCAGCTTCCAGCGCTACGCGGTGGACTTCGACGGCAACGGCCACACCAATCTGTGGGATCCGGTGGATGCCATCGGCAGCGTGGCCAACTACTTCAAGGCCCACGGCTGGGAGAAGGGGCAACCGGTGGCGGTGCGTGGTCAGGGGCAACTGCCTGGCTATGAGCACGGCTTCCAGACCCGCTATCCGGTCACCACCCTGCGCGGTGCCGGACTGGCCCCCATCGCCTCCCTTGGCAACCACCAGGAGGCGAGCCTGCTGCGCTTGGACGTGGGCACGGGCTACCAGTACTGGTACGGCCTGCCGAACTTCTACGCCATCACCCGCTACAACCACAGCACCCACTACGCCATGGCGGTGTGGCAGCTCGGCCTTGCCGTCAGGGATGCCCGCGGCGGTTACTGAGCCAGGCATACAGCCAACAAAAACGGGCCCGCGGGCCCGTTTTGCTATTCGTTTTCCAGCAGCCAGCGCTTGAGCAGGGCCGCCAGCTGCGCCTGCTCCTCCCCCGTCAGCGGGGCCAGCAGGCGGCGCTCGTTGGCCAGGTGCCGCTCCACCGCCTCGTCCACCAGGGCCAGGCCCGCGTCGGTCAGGTTGACCAGCAGGCTGCGCCTGTCATCTGGGGCCGCCTGACGAGTGATCAGGCCGCGCTGCTCCAGCTTGTCGAGCCGGGCCGTCATGGCCCCCGAGCTCAGCATGGCGGATTGGTAGAGGGCGGTCGGGGTGAGCGGCTCACCGGCCCGGCGCAGGGTCGCCAGGATATCGAAATCCGAGCCGAGCAGGCCGCACTCCTTGAGCTCCTCGCTCACCTCGCGCCCGGCGATGGCCGCCATGCGCGCCACCCGTCCCAGCACCCCCATGGGCGAGCAGTCGAGATCCGGGCGCTGCCGCGCCCACTGGGCCAGCAGCAGGTCAACGTGATCACTGTCCATTCGGGCTCCCTTTTTATCTTTATATAAAGATACTTGATAATAAACCAACTCGCGGCTAATTTATCTTTACTTGAAGATACTTTTTTGTGAGACAACCATGCCGCTGCTGATCGCCCTGCTCGCCCCCCTGCTGTGGGGCAGCACCTATGCCGTCGTCAGTCTCTACCTGACCGACTACTCCCCCTACTGGGTGGCCGTGTGGCGAGCCCTGCCCGCCGGCGTGCTGCTGCTGTTGATCCATCCCCGCTGGCCACCGCTGACCTGGAATCGCCAGTGCCTGCTGGCGTTCTGCAACATCACCGCCTTCTTCGCCCTGCTGTTCGTGGCCGCCTTCCGCCTGCCGGGCGCCGTGGCGGGCACCCTGGGCGCCACCCTGCCGCTGGTATTGATGGCGCTGGCCTGGTTGCAGGATGGCGTCAGGCCGTCGCTGAAATGGCTGCTGCTGGGGCTGATGGGGCTCGCCGGGGTGCTCCTGCTGCTCAACCCCTCCGCCAACCTGGACCCCGTCGGCGTGGCGTGCGCCCTGCTGGCCACCGTGCTCATCGGCCAGTCCAGCCGCTGGATGCAGCGCTGGCCGGTCAGCGATCTGCTGGCGCTCACCGCCTGGCAACTGCTGCTGGGCGGCCTGATGCTGATCCCGCTCGCCTGGTGGCTGGCGGGCCCCATGCCTGTGCCGCAACTGGCGAGTGCCCCCGCCTTTGGCTGGCTCATCCTGCTCAACACCGCGCTCGCCTACTGGGCCTGGCTGTGGGGGCTCAAGCGCCACGGTCCCGAGGTGATGGGCATGCTGGCCCTCACCAATCCCATGGTGGCGGTCTCCCTCGGCGTGCTGCTGGTGGGCGAGGCGCTGGACGGCCGCCAGTGGCTCGGCATCGGGGTGATCCTGCTCTCCCTCTTCCTGATGAAGCTGCCGGCCCGCCCCTTCTTCAAGCGCTGGCAGGCCCGCAAGGCTTGCCCCGAACACCCGGGAAACGGCTGATCGCTCGACCGACAGAAAAGCAAAGAGGAGCCGATAAGGCTCCTCTTTTCCTGATGACGACGTCAGGCTGGCGCGGGCTCAGACGCCGGCTTTTGCCAGGGCGGCGGAGACGATCTGCTGGGCCTCCTGCTGGATGAGGTCCAGGTGTGCCTCCCCCTTGAAGCTCTCCATGTAGATCTTGTAGATGGACTCGGTGCCGGACGGGCGCGCCGCGAACCAGCCGTGCTCGGTCACGACCTTCAAACCGCCGATGGCGGCATCGTTGCCGGGGGCGCGGGTCAGCTTGGCGGTGATGGGGTCACCCGCCAGCATGGAGGCCTCCACCAGCGCCGGATCCAGCTTGGAGAGCACCGCCTTCTGTGCACTGTTGGCCGGGGCGTCGATGCGACGGTAGCTGGAGCGGCCGAACTTGGCCTCCAGGGCGTCGTAGTGAGCCTGGGGATCCTTGCCGGTGACGGCCAGGATCTCGGCCGCCAGCAGCGCCAGGATGAAGCCATCCTTGTCTGTGGTCCAGACGGTGCCATCCTTGCGCAGGAAGGAGGCGCCCGCGCTCTCCTCGCCGCCAAAGCCGAACTCACCGCTATGGAGGCCATCCACGAACCACTTGAAGCCGACCGGCACCTCCTTGAGGGTGCGACCGATCTCGCCGGCGACCCGGTCGATCATGGAGGAAGAAACCAGCGTCTTGCCGACGGCGGCTTCCTTGGCCCAACCGGTTCTGTGGGTGAACAGGTACTGGATGGCCACCGCCAGGTAGTGGTTCGGGTTCATCAGCCCCGCCTTGGTGACGATGCCGTGACGGTCGTAGTCGGGGTCATTGCCGAGCGCGATGTCAAACTTGTCCTTGAGCGCAATCAGGCTCGCCATGGCGAACGGGCTGGAGCAATCCATCCGGATCTTGCCGTCCTTGTCCAGGGTCATGAAGGAGAAGGTCGGGTCGACCTTGTAGTTGACCACCTCGATGTCGAGGCCGTAACGCTTGGCGATCACGTCCCAGTAGGCGACGCCGGAGCCGCCGAGCGGATCCACCCCGATCTTGATGCCGGCCTGCTTGATGGCGGCCAGGTCCAGCACGTTCTCGAGATCGTCCACATAGGGGGTGACATAGTCGTGCTCCACTACAAACTCTCTGGCCAGGGCCTCGGCGAACGGCATGCGCTTCACGCCGGCCAGATTCGCTTCCAGAATCGCGTTGGCGCGGTCCTCCACCCACTTGGTGATCTCGCCCTCGGCGGGGCCGCCGTGGGGGGGGTTGTACTTGAAGCCGCCATCTTCCGGCGGGTTATGGGACGGGGTGATCACCACGCCGTCCGCCAGGGCAGCAGGTTTGCCTGCGTTGTGGCGCAGGATGGCATGGGAGATGACCGGGGTCGGCGTGAAGCCAAGGCCGGCCTGGATGCGGGTCTCGACGCCGTTGGCCGCCAGCACTTCCACCGCGCTGGCAAAGGCGGATTCAGAAAGGGCGTGGGTATCCATGCCGACGAACAGCGGGCCCGTGATGCCGGCCTGCTGGCGATACTCCACCAGGGCCTGGGTCACCGCCAGGATATGGGACTCGGTAAAGGCGCTGTGCAGGGCGCTGCCACGGTGGCCCGAGGTGCCGAAGGCGACCCGCTGCTCGGGGCGGCTCATGTCCGGCTTGTTGAGGTAGTAGGCGCTGACCAGACGGGGGATGTTGGTCAAATCGCAGAGACGAGCCGGTTGACCGGCGTGGGAATGCTGTGCCATGGCGTTTTCCTTGAGCTGAGCCTTGCCCGGCAAGGCCTTGAGTCGTTGATGCGTTAAACGGCGCCGCACACCCGAGCCGTCAGATCCTCGTCATAACCCATGCTGGTCATCAGCTGGGCCACCATGTTCTGCTTGCGACTGGTGTTGGTATTGGTGATCACCCAGAACGGGGTATCCGGCACCGGCTTGGGCTTGGTGGTGCTGCCACTGGCACGCAGCGCCTCGGGATCCCGGGAGAAATAGACGCGCTTGCGCCCCTTGATCTCGGTCGCCTGAGTGAAGCCCTCCGGGTTGTCCCGGTAGAGGGTGCTCAATACCAGCATGAAGCGGTTGATGGACTTCTCTTCCTTCTGCAGCTCGCCGGAATCCAGCAGGGCCTCCAGCCCCAGCGCATCGGCCACCGGCTGGGACTGAGACTGGGTCGGTGCCGCGACAGGGGCGACCGGGGTCAGCTGACCGGGTTGCTCCAGCAGACGGCGCAGGATATCGGACGCACTCTCGCCGATGTGCCTGGTCTGGCTCGCGATAAAGAGGTAGAGATCGTCATCAAGCTCGATGGTTTTCATAGGGATGCGCTGGACTCGTCGAAATTCGGATGCGGCGATTATACATAGGCAGACCCGGCAGCCCAAGGGAGGGGCTGGCAGATGTGCATGAATCTCACCGAGAATACGGCATAATGGCGGGCCAAGTGTGTGATCCCCCGCACTGATAGCCGATCCCGGGGCGCTTTTTTTGGAAAAAAACCACAAAAAAATGCCCCATCAGGAATGAAATCCTTTTCTTTCAGTGTGTTAAAAAACCTGGCGACACAGCCCACGACCGACAAGGTGTCATTTTGCAACAAAACTCATTATTGAATTTCAAGGAGCAGGGCCAGGGGGCCCCCGTCGTGCTGATCCACGGCCTGTTCGGCAGCCTGGACAACCTCGGCCTGCTGGCGCGCCCGCTCGGCGAACAGTACAGGGTCATCAGCGTCGATCTGCGCAATCACGGCGCCTCCTTTCACTCGGATGAGATGAGCTACCCGGCCCAGGCGGCGGACATCCTCGCCTTGCTGGACCACCTTGGGCTCGATCGGGTGGCCCTGGTGGGTCACTCCATGGGGGGCAAGGTCGCCATGCAGCTCGCCAAGCAGGCACCGGAACGGGTCAACCAGCTGGTGGTGGCCGACATCGCCCCCGTGGCCTATCCCCACGCCCGCCACAAGAACGTCTTCGCCGGGCTCAACGCCACGCTCGAGCACGCTCCCCAAAGCCGCAGCGAGGCGGAAGCCATGCTGGCGGAGCACATCGAGATCGCCGGGGTGCGCCAGTTCCTGCTCAAATCCTTCGCCAAAGGGGAGTCAGGGTGGGGGTGGCGTTTCAACGTGCCGGCCCTCGAGCGCAACTACGCCAACATCATGGGCTGGCCCGATGACGAGCGCCGTTTCGAGGGGCCGACGCTCTTCATCAAGGGAGGAGAGTCGGACTACATGTTGCCCCAATACAGTGAGACGGCCCTGGCCCAGTTCCCGGCGGCCAGGGTGCGGGTGATCGCCGGAACCGGCCACTGGCTGCACGCGGAAAAGCCGGTTTTGTTCAACAAACTGGTTGTGGATTTCCTGTCGACAGGCGGTTAACAGTTTCAAATCCTTTGTGATATAGTGCGCCCGTCTTAAGGAGTGCGCGCAATCCATGCTGAGTGAACACATCGATCTCATCGAGAGTCTGGGCCTGAAGCTGTTCTTCGTGGCCATCTTCCTGCTGATTGGCCTGGCCATTCAGGATGTGCTCAAACGCGGCAACGTGCCCCGTTTTGGCCGCTTCGTCGTCTGGCTGGTGCTGTTTCTGGGTTGCGCGGGTTTTGTCGCCAAGGGGCTGATCGAAATGGGCTGGGAAGGCTCAGGGATCGGCTAACTACTTTTCATCTGTGATGTATGGCCAAACAGCAAACTGATCGAACAACACTGGATCTGTTCGCAACTGAGAAGCGCCCCGGCAGGCCAAAGACCAACCCACTCCCCCGTGAGACCCAGCTCAAGATCAACAAGCGCAACCAGCTCAAGCGCGATCGGGAGAACGGGCTGAAGCGGGTCGAGTTGAAGGTGGAAGCCGAGTTGCTGGAGCGCCTGAACCAACTTGCGCTGCAACAGAACGTCAGCCGAGCCGAGCTGATCCAATCTATCCTGAAGCAACAGATCGAGTCTGCTCATGCAGCAGGCATCGCAATCTGAACCGTTAAGCATCAACACCAGATACGGGTAACTAAACACTATGGCTAGTGTAGGTCTGTTTTTCGGCAGCGATACCGGTAATACCGAAGCTGTCGCCAAGATGATCCAGAAAGAACTGGGCAAGCAACTGATTGAAGTCCGTGACATTGCCAAGAGCAGCAAGGCCGACATCGACAGCTTCGATCTGCTGATGTTCGGTATCCCGACTTGGTACTACGGCGAGGCCCAGGCCGATTGGGACGACTTCTTCCCCGAGCTCGAAGAGATCGACTTCACCAACAAGCTGGTCGCCATCTTCGGATGCGGCGATCAGGAAGACTATGCCGAGTACTTCCTCGACGCCATGGGCACCCTGCGTGACATCGTCGAAGCCAAGGGCGCCATCATCATAGGTCACTGGCCGACCGCCGGTTACGAGTTCGAAGCCTCCAAGGCCCTGGTGGATGACAAGCACTTCGTGGGTCTGGGCATCGACGAGGATCGCCAGCCGGAGCTGACCGCAGAGCGCGTCAAGGGCTGGTGCAAGCAACTGCACGAAGAGATGTGCCTGAGCGAGCTGGAGTGATCTCCCTCCCCTCTCCATGCAACAAGGGCCCCGACGGGGCCCTTGTTGCATCTGTCTTCCGCGCTCAGCCGCCTCTGTGCTGGGGCTTGGATCTGACATAGAGGGTGCGCTTCACCTGGGCCACCAGCTCGCCCTGGCTGTCCTGCACCAGCACCTCGAACTCGGGGAAGTGCTTGTCTCCCCCCTCGGTCGCCGCCACGATCGACGCCAGCTTGCCGTCGGTCAGGGTGAACTCGGCCACCAGCTTGCCCTTGCCAGGCTTGATGAAGTTGATGCTGCCCGCCTTGTCCCAGACGTAATAGCGGTTCTTGAAATGACCCATCAGCATCAGCGGATAGATGGGATCCGTCATGGCGAACATGCTGCCACCGAACTGGGTGCGGTTGGCATTCTTGTTCCACCAGCGGGACTTGAGGGTCACCCGGCAGAAGCGAAAATCGGAACTCAATGTCTCTATCTTGATGCCGGCGCCCCAGAACGGGGGCCAGGCGTTGAGGGCACAGCGCACCCAGGCCGCGTTGCCAAAAAGCCAATCCATGGATCTCATCCGACCAGACTATGAAGAGATCACATAGTATCAACATTCTCTCGTGGAGCAAGCGGGCCGGATTAATCTTCCAGTGGGGTAAATGTGCTAAACCCATTGAATTGCTGTGTTTATTTTTAACTTGGCTACGACCTATAATGACAGGCCAAGCGAGTTCGTGGTTGCCATTCCAGCGGCAGTCAATCAGAATAACCACACCTTCGAGAATGCGAATAAATAGAATATGGCAGACAACAACCAAGCGTTAAAAAAGGCCGGGCTCAAGATCACCTTGCCCCGCGTCAAGATCCTGGAAATCCTGCAACAGCCGGACTGCCAGCACACCAGTGCGGAAGATCTGTACAAACGGCTGATCGATCAGGGTGAGGAGATTGGTCTCGCCACCGTCTATCGCGTTCTCAACCAGTTTGATGATGCCGGTATCGTCACCCGTCACCACTTCGAAGGGGGCAAGTCGGTGTTCGAGCTGGCGACTCAGGAGCATCACGACCACCTGGTCTGCCTGGACTGCGGCAAGGTGATCGAGTTCTCCGACGAGGTGATCGAGCAGCGTCAGCGCGACATCGCCAAGGCGCACAACATCCGCCTGACCAACCACAGCCTCTACCTGTATGGCCACTGCGCCAACGGTGACTGCAAGCACGACGAATAACCGCTTCGCCGCGCGTGCCATGAAAAAAGCCAGCATCACGCTGGCTTTTTTGTGTCCGTCATCCGGATTGAAGTGGCAGGGTCTCCCCTGCCCTCTCATATCAGGCCTCGGCCTTGCCCCAGACGTCCCGCAGGGCCACGGTGCGGTTGAACACCAGGTGCTCGGCGCTGGAGAGCTTGTTGTCGGCGCAGAAGTACCCTTCGCGTTCGAACTGGTAGGCAAACTCCGGCCTGGCGTCCTTCAGGGAAGCCTCCACTCGGGCCCCCTCGATGATCACCAGGGATTCCGGGTTCAGGGCCGCCTCGAAGTCCTCTTCGGCGCCCGGGTTAGGCACCTTGAACAGACGGTCGTAGAGACGCACTTCGGCCGGCAGGGAGTGACTGGCGCTGACCCAATGGATCACCCCTTTCACCTTGCGGCCATCCGCCGGATCCTTGCCCAGGGTCTCGGGATCGTAGGAGCAGTAGATGCAGGTGACCTTGCCATCCGCATCCTTCTCGATCCGCTCGGCCTTGATGACGTAGGCGTTGCGCAGGCGCACTTCCTTGCCCAGCACCAGACGCTTGAACTGCTTGTTCGCTTCCTCTTTGAAGTCCGCCTCGTCGATGAAGATCTCGCGGGAGAAGTGCAGCTCACGGGCCCCCATCTCCGGCTTGTTCGGGTGCGCAGGCGCCGTCAGCACCTCGTCGGCCGCCAGGTTCTTGATCACCACCTTCACCGGGTGCAGCACGGCCATGGCGCGCGGGGCGTTCTCGTTGAGATCGTCGCGGATACAGGCTTCCAGCATGCTCATCTCGACGATGTTGTCCTGCTTGGTCACGCCGATGCGCTTGCAGAACTCGCGGATGGAAGCCGGGGTGTATCCACGACGGCGCAGACCGGAGACGGTCAGCATGCGGGGGTCATCCCAGCCGCTGACGTGCCCCTCGGTCACCAGCAGGTTCAGCTTGCGCTTGGACATGACGGTGTATTCGAGGTTCAGACGGGAGAACTCGTACTGACGGGGGTGACAGTCGATGCTGATGTTGTCCAGCACCCAGTCATACAGGCGGCGGTTGTCCTGGAACTCCAGGGTGCACAGGGAGTGGGTGATCCCCTCCAGGGCGTCCGAGATGCAGTGGGTGAAGTCATACATCGGGTAGATGCACCATTCGTCACCGGTCTGGTGGTGGTGGGCAAACTTGATGCGATAGATGACGGGATCGCGCATCACCATGAAGGGGGATGCCATGTCGATCTTGGCGCGCAGGCAGGCGCTCCCTTCAGCCATCTCGCCGTTCTTCATCTTGGCGAACAGGGCCAGGTTCTCTTCCACGCTGCGATCGCGGAACGGGCTGTTCTTGCCCGGCGCGGTCAGGGTGCCGCGGTATTCGCGCATCTGCTCCGGGGAGAGCTCGTCCACATAGGCCAGCCCCTTCTCGATGAGCTCGATGGCATAGCCGTGCAGCTTGTGGAAATAGTCGGAGGAGTAGCAGATCTCGCCGCTCCACTGGAAGCCGAGCCACTGCACGTCCTGCTTGATGGACTCCACGAACTCGATGTCTTCCTTCGCCGGGTTGGTGTCATCGAAGCGCAGGTTGCACTGGCCCTGGTAGTCGCGGGCGATGCCGAAGTTCAGGCAGATGGATTTGGCGTGGCCGATATGGAGATAACCGTTCGGCTCCGGCGGGAAACGGGTATGCACGCGGTTGTGCTTACCGCTGGCCAGATCTTCATCAATGATCTGACGAATAAAGTTAGTTGGGCTGTTCGCCTGACTCATGGCTCACCTCAAAAATGCGTCACTGGCGGACGTTGTGCCGGCTGGCACCCTCATACCCCCGCCGTCAAGCCGGGTATGATCCCTCATTACGCGCCCTGCCTCAACCTGAATTTGGCCAATTCGGGTCATTGGCGCACCAAAAACGGCGAAACGGGAGAAATTGCAGAGATCCTGGTCAAAAAAAGCCCCGCACGGGGCGGGGTCTCAAGTGATGAAAAACAGACAAAACACACACAACAAAGGTTCACACGCAGAGTCAACCTTTCCCAAGCCCGATGGCCTATCGCCCTTGGGAAAGGCGGGTCTTGCGACCCACCTTGCGTTATGGATTGAAGGCTAGCTATCAGTTCAGCTCGGTGACGCGGCTGGTGCGCTTACCATCGAAGCTGGTGGTGCGCAGGTAGACCTTGCCATCCACGCTCGGCTTGGCGGCGGCGTCATAGGCGGTCCAGTTGGTGCCGTCCAGGCTGTACTGGATGGGCAGACCCGGCAGATCCACGTTCGCTTCAAGCACACCGTTCACCACCTTGGCACCCGGTACGGAGAGGCGGTATTCCACCCCGGCCTGGTCGAGTTTGGGCAGCACGCGCTGACCCAGCACGTTGGCAAACTGGTTCCACTCCTTGTTCAGGGTGGTCTTGTTCACGTGCTTGGTGGTGCCGGAGAACTCGCGACCCTTCACGTAGTCGAGCTCGAAGCCGCCCTTGTGCCAGGCGCGCTCGGCCACGGAGAAGATGCGCGGATAGACCATGTACTCGTACTGGGCATCGGTGCGCACGGTTTCGCTCCACTGCTGACCGGAGATCCCCTTGAACTTGACCGGATCCTGATCCCCCTTGGCCACGAAGGCGTTGCCGTCGCGGTCAACCGAGGTCTCGGCGTTCTGCGGCAGGTTTTCCGGGGCGAAGGCGAACACCTTGCGGGTGTCGTTGAAGCGGGTGGCCCAGTAGTAGCCGCGCTCGGCCGGGTGTACCTCGTTCGGGAAGTCGAAGTAGAGGTAGTCGGGGTTGGAGAGCACCACCTCATAGCCCTTGTGCGCCCACTTCATCGCCTCGTTGAAGCCACCCCAGTAGAGGGTTTCCCAGAAGTTGACCCGGGTCTTGTCGGTGGCGAACACGCTGGCGTCCGTGGCGTACTTCAGGCCATCTTCCCACGCCTGCAGGGTGGAGAAGCCGTGGCCCTTGACCATCTCGCTCACTTCCTTGGCAAAGTGGACCGGCAGCTCGGCCACGTCCTTGATCTTGCCATCGTCGATCATCTTCTGGCACATCGGTGACTTGCCGAACGGCTTGTCCTGCTTGCTGGAGTCGACGTTGCCCTTCCACGCCACCAGCTCTTCTTTCTTGGTGACGGCCGGATCCTGATAGCCACCGCCCTGCATGATGTTCTTCGCCTCGTCACCACCGTAGTGCCATGCGGTCAGCGGCTGGCCGGCGGCCTGGTGCATCTGGGCCACTTCATCCATCACCTTGGCCACGAAGGTGGCGGCACCCGGCTGGCAGGGGTTGATGAAGGACATCTTGTCGTAGAACTGGACCGAGGTGACGTTGGAGGTATCGGCCGGGTCGGTCAGTCGGAACTGGTTGGCCTCGGCCTCTTTGCCCTCGCTCATCAGACGCTTGTAGCGCGCCTCCATGGAGACCACGGCGGCACGGGCGTGGGCCGGCATGTTGATCTCGGGGATCACGGTCACGCCGCGGGCCTTGGCATAGCGTACCAGGTCGATGTAGTCCGCCTTGCTGTAGAAACCGGAACCCTGGTTGTCGCTGGTGGGGCCGGAGCCGAGCTGCGGCATCAGGCACTGGGTCTCGGAGAGATCGTGGCAACGCTGGCTGCCGACGTCGGTCAGCTCAGGCAGGCCCGGGATCTCGATGCGCCAGCCTTCATCGTTGGTCAGGCCCAGATGCAGCACGTTGAGCTTCATGGCGGACATCTGGTCCACCAGCTTCTTCAGGGTCTCCGGGCTTCGGAAGTGACGGGCCACGTCGGTCTGCATGCCGCGGTATTCAAAGCGCGGCGCATCCTCGACATGCATCTGGCTCACCAGCTTGTCGTTGACCCCCAGGAGGGAGATCAGGGACTGGGCCCCCCAGAAGGCGCCGTCAACGTCGTGACCCTGAATGACGGTGCCCTTCTGGCCTATGGTCATGTCGTAGCCTTCGGCCTGCTTGAGCTTGCTGCCGAGCTTGATGGTGACCGGGTAGCCGGTGTCGGAGAGGGTAACACCCAGCTTGGTCAGTTGCGCCTTGACGGCCTCGGCGCGATCGCTCGGCAGATCCAGGGCATTGAGCTTGATGGTGGAGAAGTCGACCTGGGGGCCGGCCTTGACCACCTGCTTCATCGGGCTCGGCAGGATGCGGTCGTCAATCTTGCCGGCAGGCAGCAGGGTGCTGGTCTGGTTCGCGGCGAAGCGGGTCTCGCTGTTCATCAGGATGTTGTTGTCATCCTTGGTGCGCTTCCAGCCGTCCGCCGGCATCGGCTTCTCGTAGGTGCTGGCGTCGTCGATGTTGCTCATGCTGGCCAGCACTTTCGGCTCGGCCCCTTCGCTGGCGACATACCAGTTCGGCATGATGTCAGATTCGAACAGTACCCAGTATTCCACCACCAGGGGCACCTCGACCGTGGCGTCCTTGGCAAAGCCCTGGAACTTCTCGGTTGGCGTCAAACGATAGAGGTCGCCGGTCAGGTGGGTGATGGTGAACTGGTCGTTGTCCACCCGCTGGATGCGGCGGATGGAGGAGACATAGATGCTCCAGTCCTTGGAGGTGACGTCGGCCCCGGTATTGGTCAGGTGCAGCTTGGCAACGCCGCAGCTCGCCCACTCTGAGCCCAGTGCCTGGCAGTCGAGGCCGGCGCCGGCACCGTCATTGGTGACGACTTCGTACTTGACGACGAGGTTGCTGGCGAGGGCATCGACCACGGCTTGCTTGGCGGCATCGGCTGCCAGTGCTGGGCCGGCGAAAACGGTAGACATGGCAATGGCTAACAGAGAATGTTTCAAGTTCATAACTGCTGCTCTCATTTGAAGTAAAGGTTGGATTTTCTTGGCTTTTTTTATATGGGGCCCCGAGGCGGGGCCCTTAGTTATGTCAACAATGGACTTAGACTTGAGGTGAGCGAGTCGCTCGATTAACGCAGGGCTTTCATCTCACCGGCGATGATTTCGGCCAATGGGCCCAGAATCACCTGCAGGTTCTGCTCACCGAGCTTGACCACACCGGCCGCGCCTAGGGCTTTGAGCTTGCGCTCGTCGACGATGCTGCGGTCTTTCAGGGTCAGACGCAGGCGGGTGATGCAGGCGTCGATGGTCACCAGGTTCTCCTGGCCGCCCAGCACTTCCAGATACTGCTTGGCCAGCTCGGTGCGGTCGGTGGTCTGAGCCTGTACCGGCACGGCTTCGTCGTCTTCACGACCCGGGGTCTTCAGGTTGAACTTGGCGATCACGGCGCGGAAGACCACGTAGTAGAGGCCGAAGAACACCAGACCCTGTACCAGCAGCATGTACCACTGGGTGGCCAGCGGGTTGCGGCTGGAGAGCACCATGTCCACCAAACCGGCACTGAAGCCGAAACCGGCGATCCAGTGCATGCTGGAGGCGATGAACACGGACAGGCCGGTCAGCAGGGCGTGGATGACGTACAGTACCGGTGCCACGAACATGAAGGAGAACTCGAGCGGCTCGGTCACCCCGGTGAAGAAGGCGGCAAAGGCGGCGGCGATCATGATGGACGCAACCTTCTCTTTGTTCTCTTTCTTCGCGCTGTGGTAGATGGCCAGCGCGGCACCCGGCAGACCGAACATCATGATGGGGAAGAAGCCGGCCTGGTACATGCCGGTCACGCCCACGACGGCCTTGCCGGCGTCGATGGAGGATTGGCCACCCAGGAAGTTCGGGATGTCGTTGATGCCGGCCACGTCGAACCAGAACACGGAGTTCAGGGCGTGGTGCAGACCGACCGGGATCAGCAGGCGGTTGAAGAAGGCGTAGATGCCGGCGCCGGTGGAGCCCAGGCTCACGATGGATTCACCGAAGGAGACCAGGCCACCGTAGATGACCGGCCAGACCGCCATCAGGATGAAGGAGACGACGATCATCACCACGGAGGTCACGATCGGCACCAGACGACGGCCGGAGAAGAAGGCCAGCGCCTTGTGCAGCTCCACGCTGCTGAAGCGGTTGTACAGCTCGGCCGCGATGACACCACACAGGATGCCGACGAACTGGTTGCTGATCTTGGCGAAGGCTGCCGGCACCTGGTCGGCCGGGATGCCCTTGATCTGGGCCACGGCGCCCGGGCTCAGCAGGGTGGTGACCACCAGGAAGCCGACCAGACCGGCCAGCGCGGCGGAGCCGTCTTTATCCTTGGACATGCCATAGGCGACGCCCACGGCGAACAGAATGGGCATGCTGTCGATGATGGCGGCGCCCGCCTTGATCAGAAACGCAGCCAGAGGGCTTCCGCCACCCCAACCGTTCGGGTCAATCCAGTAGCCAATCCCCATCAGGATCGCTGCGGCAGGCAATACCGCCACCGGCACCATCAGGGCACGGCCGATCTTTTGCAAATAACCGAGAATGTTCACGGTTCCTCTCCTTAGTTGGTGTTTTTCTAGAAATTAAGTGCTTATCACGTTCGACGCATAAGCCATCAAGGCTTGATTGGCAGTCTAGGGCTTTTATTTCGCTGCGCAAATTAATAAACCCACATTCGTGATCATTATCACTCATCAGAGATAAAGGTAGCGGATAGATGTGGCTTAGTTCGCAATCTTTATTTACGCTATAAAACAACTTAGATGTGTCTTTTAGTCTTGCCGTCAATAGACAGCTGCAACCCGTACAGAGGTATATAGAATGCGCCTGATCCCGTTGAAGTCTGCCAGCCAGGTGGGTCTCTGGTCCGCCCGTTACATCGTCGACCGCATCAATGCGTTCAAACCCACTGCCGAGCGCCCCTTCGTGCTGGGGCTGCCCACCGGCGGCACGCCGCTCAACACCTACAAGCGCCTGATTGAACTGCACAAGGCCGGCGAGGTGAGCTTCCAGAACGTGGTCACCTTCAACATGGACGAGTACGTGGGGCTGCCCAAGGAGCACCCGGAGAGCTACCACAGCTTCATGTACAACAACTTCTTCAACCACGTGGACATTCGCCCGGAAAACATCAACATCCTCAACGGCAACGCGCCGGATCTGGTAGCCGAGTGCCAGCGCTACGAGGACAAGATCAAGTCCTACGGCAAGATCAACCTGTTCATGGGCGGGGTCGGCAACGACGGCCACATCGCCTTCAACGAGCCGGCCTCATCCCTGGCTTCCCGCACCCGGGTCAAGACCCTGACCGAGGACACCCGGATCGCGAACTCCCGCTTCTTCGGTGGCGACATGGAGCAGGTGCCCAAGCTGGCGCTGACCGTGGGCGTGGGCACCCTGATGGATGCCGAAGAGATCCTGATCCTGGTGATCGGTCATGCCAAGGCCCAGGCCCTGCAGGCCACGGTGGAAGGCAGCGTCAACCACATGTGGACCATCTCCACCCTGCAGCTGCATCCGAAAGGCATCGTCGTGTGTGACGAGCCCTCCACCATGGAGCTGAAGGTCAAGACGGTGCGCTACTTCCAGCAGCTGGAAGCCGACAACATCAAGCACCTCTGAGGAGCCGCCATGTACGCTCTGACTAATTGCACTATCTACACCGGCAGCTGCGTGCTGACCGGTTATGGCGTGGTGATCGATGGCGACCAGATTGTCGCCATCTCACGCCGGGCCGAGCTGCCCGCCGGCATCGAGCAGATCGACCTCAAGGGCGCCAACCTCAGCGCCGGCTTCATCGACGTCCAGCTCAACGGCTGCGGCGGCGTCATGTTCAACGGTCACATCACCACCCAGACCCTGGCCACCATGCAGGCGGCCAACCTGAAATCCGGCACCACCAGCTTCCTGCCTACCCTGATCACCAGCCCGGATGCGGACATGAAGCAGGCCGTTGCCGTCACCCGCGACTACATGACCGTCCACCCCAACGAGGTGCTGGGCGTCCACCTGGAGGGGCCCTACACCAACCTCAAGCGCAAGGGCATCCACCCGGCCGAACAGATCCGTCAGCCCGCCGACGAGATGATCGACTTCTTCTGCAACAACGCGGACGCCATCGCCAAGATCACCCTGGCACCGGAGCGCAACAAGCCCGAGCACATCCGCCGCCTGGTGGAGGCCGGCATCCTGGTCTCCGCCGGCCACACCGCCGCCAACTACGACCAGGCCATGGCCGGCTTTGACAACGGCATGCGCTTTGCGACCCACCTCTACAACGCCATGACCCCGACCCTGAACGGTCGCGAGCCCGGCGTGGTGGGGGCCATCTATGATCGCAAGGATGTCTATGCCGGCATCATCGTCGATGGCCACCACGTGCACTGGGCCAACGTGCGCCTAGCGCACAGGATGCTGGGGGAGCGGCTGGTGCTGGTCACCGATGCCACCGCCGCGGCCGGGGCACCGGAAGGCTTTGAGCAGTTTGATTTTTGTGGCGCAACCGTCTATTTCCGCGATGGTCAGTGCGTCGACGAGAATGGTACACTCGGCGGCTCCGCCCTCACCATGATCGAAGGGGTGGAAAATCTGGTCAAACAGGTCGGATTGCCGCTCGACGAAGCACTGAGAATGGCCACCCTTTACCCCGCGCGCGCCATTGGATGGGACTCACGTCTCGGTAGTATCCAGGTCGGAAAAATTGCCAACCTCACCGTCTTTGATCAGGCCTTCACGGTCTGCGGGACCGTGGTTAACGGACACTACACAACACAGTGACACTATGACTGGCGGACAAATAGCAAACGTAGATCTTATCAAGCAGGTGAACAGTGCGGTCGTCTATCGGCTCATCGACCTGCAGGGCCCCATCTCGCGGGTCAAAATTGCCGAGTTGAGTCAGCTGGCCCCGGCCAGCGTGACCAAGATCACCCGGCAACTGATCGAGCATGGCCTCATCAGGGAGACGTCGCCCCAGGCATCGACCGGCGGACGGCGCGCCATCTCCCTGACCACCATCAAGCATCGCTTTCATTTTGTCTCCGCCAAGCTCGGTCGCGGCTATCTGCAGCTCTCCTTGTACGATCTCGACGGCAAGGAGCTCGATCAGCACGTCACCCAGGTGACCGAGATAGAGCAGCAACCCGTGATCGACATGCTGCTGCGGGAGATCGGCGCCTTCATCGACGCCAACAACGACCGCAGCCGCAACCTCATCAGCATCGCGCTCACCATGCCGGGCCTGGTCAACCCGGAATCCGGCATGGTCATCTACACCCCCACCTACCAGATCCGCAATCTGGGGTTGGCCAAGCTCCTGGAGCACCACTTCAACCTCCCCTGCTACGTGGGCAACGACACCCGCTCCCTGGCGCTGGCAGAGCACTTCTTCGGCGAGTCCCGTGACTGCATGGACTCCATCCTGGTGAGCGTCCATCAGGGGACGGGCTCGGGCATCATCACCAAGGGCAAGGTGTTCCTCGGCCAGAACCGCAACGTCGGCGAGATCGGCCACATCCAGGTCGAGCCCCTCGGCAAGCGCTGCCACTGCGGCAACTTCGGCTGCCTGGAGACCATCGCCTCCAACGAGGCCATCGTCGACAAGGTGAAGGAGCTCATCAGCCGCGGCCACCTGAGCTCGCTGCAGGAGAAGCACATCACCATCCAGGAGGTGTGCAAGGCGGCCTTGGCCGGGGACGAGCTGGCCCGCAGCGTGATCGAGAACGTGGGGGAACACCTGGGCCGCGCCATCGCCATCACGGTCAACCTGTTCAACCCGCAGAAGGTGCTGATCGCCGGCGAAATCACTGCCGCCGAGGAGATCCTGATCCCGGCCATCCGCCGCTGCGTCGAGCACCAGTCCCTGCCAAGCTTCCACCGCGGCCTGCCCATCGTAAAGGCACGCTTCCAGAATCAGCCCACCATCGGCGGCTTCGCCCTGGTCAAGCGCTCCCTGCTGGAAGGGGATCTGCTGCAGATCATCATGGAGCAGAAGTAAGGCTTCACCTTGCAAACCAAAACGGCAGCCAGTGGCTGCCGTTTTTTATTGATGGATGCTTCGAGCGTAGGTTCGATTAGCCGCGTAGCGGCGTAATCGGACGCCGTGGCTCACCCCGCCCGGCAGGGTTTGAACAGATCCAGCTTGCCGTTACAGGCCTCGGTCTGCACATTCAGGATGCCGAGCATGGTGCGGGGCAACAGGTTGTCGTGTTCCATCCATCCGACTCACCCCGCTCTACATGGCTTGAACAGATCCAGCTTGCCGTCATACACCTGGGTCTGCACGTCCATGATGCCGAGCATGGAGTGGAACAGGTTGTCGTGGGAGAAGCGCTTGCTGGCTGCCTCCTGCTGCAGGCAGTCTAGGCTCAGCTGGCGATCCGCCTGCAACTGGGGGGAGAACCAGGTCAGGAGCGGCACCCGGGTCTGATCGTCCGGCGCAAACTTGTAGGGAGTGCCGTGCAGGTAGAGCCCCATGGCCCCGAGGGATTCACCGTGATCCGACAGATAGACCAGGCCCACATCGTATTGATCTTCCAGGGTCTTGAGCTTGTCGATCAGCTGGGCCAGCACCTTGTCGGTGTAGCGTATGGTGTTGTCATAGGTGTTCACCAGCTCCTCGTTGCTGCAGTTCTCGATGTCGCTGCGCGGGCAGTCCGGCAGGAAGGCGCGGTCGGCGGCCGGGTAGCGGCGATAGTAGGTCGGACCGTGGCTGCCCATCAGGTGGAAGGCCACCAGCTTGCCGCCCTGCCCGCCCCGCATCCCGGCGATCTGCTCATCCAGCCCCTGCAGCAGGACCTCGTCATGGCAGGCATCCCCCTCGCAATATTGCGGGAAGGCCTTGGGCTCGATCTCTATGGTGGGCACATGCTTGCACACCCCCTTGCAGCCGCCGTCGTTTTCCTTCCAGAGCACGGAGACGCCGGCGTGTTGCAGCACGTCCAGCAGGCCGTCCCTGGACTTGGCCAGGGTCTCGTCATAGCCGCGGCGGGTGAGGTTGGAGAACATGCAGGGCACGGAGACCGCAGTGGCGGTGCCGCAGGAACGCACGTCCCTGAAGGAGACCAGCCCTGCCTCCCTGGCGGTGAACCCGTTGGTTTCCTTGCCATAGCCGTTGAGGGAGTAGTTCTGGCTGCGGGCCGTCTCCCCCACCACCAGGAACATCAGGGTCGGCTTGCCGCCCCTGGCCGTGATCCTGGCGTCGGTGCCAATCTGCTCATAGGGAATGGGGGTCGCGAAGAGGATGTCCCTGGCATAGCGATAGACGCCGCGCACATAGTTGGAGGGCACTATCTCTTTGACGATGTTGTGGTTGTTGCGCCCGACCGAGGCGTAATCCTGATAGTAGAGGGCAGCGACCCCGAGCAGGAACAGCAGGGAGAGGCTGATGCCCCCGAGGCGCATGCCCAGCCCCTTGTACCAGCGGCTCGGGTACTCCACCCGGATCCAGAGCAGGCAGAGCACCGGCAGCACGCCGGTGAGCAGGAACCAGAGCGCCACGGAGCCGTTGAGGTAGGAGCCCGCCTCCCCGCTGTTGGTCTCGACCACGTTCTGCACCATGCCCACATCGAAGATGATCCCGTATTTGAGCATGGCGTAGCTGGCCAGGGAGCCGGTCAGGATCAGCAGGGTGAAGAAGGGCTTGAGCAGATACTTGAAGGTGAACGGCAGGAAGACGGCGTTGAGCGCGGCGATCAGCACGAAGGGAATGGAGAGCGCGAAGCCCGCCTTCACATGCTCGAGGGCGCTGAGGATCCGGTAAAAGTGCAGAAAGATGGGCCAGTTGAACACCAGTGCAAACAACAGCACCAGCAACAGATTGACCTTGATCACTCCCAGAGTGGGACGCATAGAGAGACTCCGACAAACCAGTGATTCCTGAAGCCTTGCAAGGAGGCTCCGTTGTGCGCATCCCCTCCCTCTTCCCGAACGGAGTGATGACCGGAGCGGCCAGGATGCAAGCTGATCCTAGAGGGGCAAACTTAAGCGGACATTAAGGGGGGGCGCGAAGAAAAGCGGAGTTGGCAGAGTCTGGCGGATAAAAAAACGGCAGCCGGTGGCTGCCGTTTTTGGTGCAAGTTGGGAGGCGGGCGCTCAGGGGCGTTGCCGCCTCGCCGAAGGAGGATGCCGCCATTGCGGCCCTCCAGGGCGGGTTTACAGGGTTGCCGCCACTTCGTCGGAGATGGAGCCGTTGTGGTACACCTCCTGCACGTCGTCCAGATCTTCCAGCATGTCGATGAGGCGCATCAGCTTGGGGGCGGTCTCGGCATCCAGCTCAGCCTCGGTGGAGGCGATCATGGTCACTTCGGCGCTCTCGGGCTTGAAGCCGGCGGCTTCCAGACCGTCCAGCACGGTGCCGAAGTCGTTCGGGGTGGTGTACACCTCTATGGTGCCATCCTCTTCGGTCACCACGTCGTCGGCACCCGCCTCCAGGGCGGCATCCATCAGGGCGTCTTCATCGGCGCCCACGAAGGTCAGTACGCCCTTCTTGGTGAACAGGTAGGCCACGGAGCCATCGGTCCCCAGGTTGCCGCCGCACTTGCTGAAGGCGTGACGCACTTCGGCCACGGTGCGGTTGCGGTTGTCGGTCAGGCACTCCACCATGACGGCGGAACCGGCCGGGCCGTACCCTTCGTAGACTATGGTCTCGAGCTGTTCGCCGTCACCACCGCCGGCGCCACGCTGGATGGCACGGTTGATGGTGTCGCGGGTCATGTTGCTGGTCAGGGCCGCCGCCACCGCCGCACGCAGGCGCGGGTTGTTGGCAGGATCCGCATCACCCAGACGCGCGGAGGTGGTGATTTCGCGGATCAGCTTGGTGAAGATCTTGCCGCGCTTGGCGTCTTGCGCCGCCTTGCGGTGTTTGATGTTGGCCCATTTACTGTGACCTGCCATAGGGACTCTCCGTTATATTTCAATCAATTAGAGAATTATTGGGCTGACCGCATTAGCGGCCAGTCCCTTTCTTATTTGTTGCCTTTAAACACCGGCTCGTCTTTGACGGTGGTCGCAATCGCCAGCTCGCCCAGCTGGGTCGGGTTGGCAAAGCTCGGGGCGTCCGTCATCAGACAGGCGGCCGCGGTGGTTTTCGGGAAGGCGATGACATCCCGAATGTTGTCGGTGCCGGTCAGCAGCATGCTGAGGCGATCCAGACCGAACGCCAGGCCGGCGTGAGGCGGGGTGCCGTATTTGAGGGCATCCAGCAGGAAGCCGAACTTCAGGCGCTGCTCGTCCGGGGTGATCCCCAGGATGTCGAACACGGTGGCCTGCATCTCGCTGTTGTGGATACGCACGGAGCCGCCACCCACTTCGTAACCGTTAATCACCATGTCGTAGGCGTTCGCGTAGGCACCCAGGGGGTTGGCCTTGAGCTCGCTCGGGCCCAGGTTGCTCGGCGCGGTGAAGGGGTGGTGCATGGCCGCCAGACCGCCTTCGCCGTCTTCCTCGAACATGGGGAAGTCGATGACCCAGAGCGGCTTCCAGACGTTCTCCACCAGACCCAGATCGCGGCCCACCTTGAGGCGCAGGGCGCCCATGGCGTCGCACACCACTTTCTTGGAGTCGGCGCCGAAGAAGAGGATGTCGCCGTCGGCCGCGCCGGTGCGGGCCAGGATCTCGCGCACGATGGCGTCGGAGAGGAACTTGGCCACCGGGGACTGCACGCCCTCGAGGCCGCTGGCCGCGTTGTTGACCTTCATCCAGGCTAGGCCCTTGGCACCGTAGATGCCGACGAACTTGGTGTACTCGTCGATCTGCTTGCGGGACAGCTCCGCGCCGCCCGGGACTTTCAGGGCTGCGACGCGGCCTTTCGGATCCTTGGCGGGGCCCGCGAACACGGCGAACTCCACCTCGGTCAAGAGGTCTGCCACGTCCACCAGCTCCATGGGCAGGCGCAGGTCCGGCTTGTCGGAGCCGAAGCGGCGCATGGCCTCGTCGAAGGTCATGATGGGGAAGTCGCCCAGATCCACGTTCAGGATGTGCAGCCACAGTTTGCGGATCATCTCTTCCATGATTTCACGCACCTGGGGCGCGGTCATGAAGGAGGTCTCCACGTCGATCTGGGTGAATTCCGGCTGGCGGTCGGCACGCAGGTCTTCGTCGCGGAAGCACTTGACGATCTGGTAGTAGCGGTCGAAGCCGGACATCATCAGCAGCTGCTTGAACAGCTGGGGGGACTGCGGCAGGGCGTAGAACTTGCCCTTGTGCACGCGGCTCGGCACCAGGTAGTCGCGGGCCCCTTCCGGGGTCGCCTTGGTCAGCATGGGGGTCTCGATGTCGAGGAAGCCGTGCTCGTCCATGAAGCGACGCACGAAGGCACTGGCCTTGGCGCGGGTCTTCAGATATTTGGCCATCTCGGGACGGCGCAGGTCCAGGTAGCGGTACTTGAGGCTCACCTCTTCGCTGTTGACCTGGTTGAAGTCCAGCGGCAGCGGCTCGGCACGGTTGATGATGGTGAGCTCGTGGGCGAACACCTCGATGGCACCTGTGGCCATGTCGCTGTTGCGCTGGGACTCGGGACGGGTGCGCACCACGCCGGTCACCTGGATGCAGAACTCGCCGCGCAGCTCGGAGGCCAGGGCGAAGGCGTCCGGCTTGTCCGGATCGAAGAACACCTGCACGATGCCCTCGCGGTCGCGCATGTCGATAAAGATGAGGCCGCCGAGATCGCGACGACGATGGACCCAACCGCACAATGTAATGGTCTGCCCGGCATGGGCCTCATTGACCTGTCCGCAATAGATAGAGCGCATGGACTTCTTCCTTCGAAATGGTAGAGAGACGGTTCATCTTGAGTCGCCGGGCACGACTGGCAAGCACCGTCCGTATCACAGCTGGCCAGATCCGGCTTCTTGCCCGGTTTGAAATCAGTCTCGTGTCATCCGGCTTCCCTGAGCCGGAATCTGGCCGCCAAGGCAGGCTGGTCCCCCGCTCCCGGCAGGGATGACGAGTGGGCGAGAAGCCATCGGCAAGCGTCGTTGTCTGGCCACTGCCGGGCCGCGATCACCGTCACCCTAGGGGCACGGTCGCGCGCATCACGACAATCTGGCAAACAAAAGGGTTGGCATTATAGAGGAAAACCTCCATTTGGGTAAAATGGCCCGCAGCCCCCTTTACCCTGTTTTTTGTTGTTCTGGCGCAAAAAGGGGGGATAAACGTGCGCCAAGCTGCCGACAGGAACCATCATGAGCCTCTATTTGGGCCTGCCCCAGTGGTCGCACCCGGCCTGGCCCGGTCAACTGCTGGGGGTGGGCGCCAGGCCCGCCGAGCACCTCGCCCACTACGCCCGGGTGTTCAACACAGTGGAGGGCAACACCACCTTCTACGCCTCGCCGACCCCGGATACGGTGCGGCGCTGGGCCGATGCGGTGCCTGACCACTTTCGCTTCAGCTTCAAGTTTCCGAAAGAAATCAGCCACCAGAGCGATCTGGTGAGCGCAGACAAACAGGTGGTGGCCTTTATCCGCCTGCTCGAACCACTGCACCCCAAGCTCGGGCTGCTCAAGCTGCAGCTGCCCGCCCGTTTCGGGCCCGACGGTCTTGCCCGCCTGACCGCCTTCCTCGAGCGGCTGCCGAAGGACTTCAGCTATGCCCTCGAGGTGCGCCACCCCGATTTCTTCGCCAAGGGGGAGGCGGAGCGCGCCCTCAACCGGATGCTGATGGAGAAGAGGGTGAATCGCATCATGCTCGACAGCCGCCCGCTGTTCTCGGTGCCCGCCACCTCGGCCGCCCTGGTGGACGCCCAGGGCAAGAAACCCAGGTTGCCGGTCCACCTGCTGGCCACGGCAAACCATCCTGTAGTGCGCCTGATAGGTCTGCCTCAACCCGAGGACAATCACCCCTTTTTGCCGTCCTGGTTGCCCCATTGGCAACAATGGCTCCGGGAGGGCAAGGATCTCTACCTCTTTGTCCACACCGCCGACAACGCACGGGCCCCCGAACTCGCACGGCAGATCAGCCGCCTGCTCGGCCAGGAGATGGCCCCCTGGCCGGGAGAAAACGATCGCGCGCACCAGGGTGTGCTGCCCTTTTGAGCGGCGCTCTCCCCGCCCCTTCCCCGACGCTAAAAAAAGCCGTTTTTTTGTGGCCCCACGGGGCTTGGCGTCAAGACAAACGCCGACCTTTCCTCTACACTAGCGCCCCAAGTAAGGTCCCGGCCCTGGGTGCATGGCAATGCGTTGCCCACCAGTGCCCGGCACCAAGGCAGGGCCCGGACCATGGCCCGTTGCGAGCAGGGCAAGCCCGAAGGATCCCGGAGCAAGCCACCCCGTTCGTCAACCGGTGACGACGCCATTTCGATGCCCGTCTACCCAAGATTCAATTGAACAAAGCAGCCGTGGACTCCACCGGCTGTCAGGTTGCGTCAGCATGCACGATCAGATTTTTGCCGCCCCCATCGCCCGTCTGGGAGACTTCTGCTTTGACGAGCAGGTCGTCGACGTCTTCCCCGACATGATCCAGCGCTCGGTGCCCGGTTACAGCAACATCATCTCCGCCATCGGCATGATGGCCGCCCGCTACGCCCAGCCCCAGAGTCGCCTCTATGACCTCGGCTGCTCCCTGGGCGCCGCGACCCAGGCCATGCGCCGTCACGTCAATCAGCCCGGCTGCCGCATCACGGCGGTGGATCTCTCCCACCCCATGATAGAGCGGGCCCGCGCCCACCTCTTTGGCTTCAAGTCCGAGGTACCGGTGGAGCTCATCGAGGCGGACATCTGCGACATCGCCATCGAGAACGCCTCCGTGGTGGTGCTCAACTTTACCCTGCAGTTCGTCGCGCCCGAGAAGCGGGCCGCCCTGATCCAGCGCATCTTTGATGGCCTGCGCCCCGGCGGCATCCTCATCCTGAGCGAGAAGTTCCGCTTCGATGACGAGCAGGTCAACGAGTTGCTCATCGACCTGCACCTCGACTTCAAGCGGGCCAACGGCTATAGCGAGCTGGAGATCAGCCAGAAGCGCACCGCCCTTGAGAACGTGATGCGCACCGACACCCTGGCGGTCCATCAGGCGCGCCTGCGGGACGCTGGCTTCACCCATCTGGATCTCTGGTTCCAGTGCTTCAACTTCGGCTCCATGATCGCCATCAAAGCCAGCGACCCGACCCAGCCATGATCGACTTCGCCAACTTCTATCAACTGATCGCCAAGAATCGGCTGAGCCACTGGCTGCACACCCTGCCGGCCCAGCTGCACGCCTGGCAGCACGACAACCAGCACGGGGATCTGCCGCGCTGGAGCCGCGCCCTCGCCAAGTTGCCGATCGTGCCCCCCGGACAGATCGAGCTCAAAGAGCGGGTCGCCATCGGCGGGGCCGAGAGCCTGGGCGAGGGGGAGCGCAAGAAGACCGAGAGCCTGCTGCGCCAGCTCATGCCCTGGCGCAAGGGCCCCTTCCATGTGCACGGTATCCACATCGACACCGAGTGGCGCTCCGACTGGAAGTGGGATCGGGTGCTGCCCCACATCAGCCCCCTCGAGGGGCGCTATGTGCTGGACGTGGGCTGCGGCAGCGGCTATCACCTCTGGCGCATGGTGGGGGAAGGGGCGAAACTGGCGGTCGGCATAGACCCCAGCCCGCTCTTCCTCTGCCAGTTCGAGGCCATTCGCCACTTCGCCGGCAACGACCAGCGCGCCCACCTGCTGCCCCTCGGCATCCAGGAGCTGCCGGCACTGCGGGCGTTTGACACCGTCTTCTCCATGGGGGTGCTCTATCACCGCAAGTCCCCCATCGAGCACATCGAACAGCTGCGCAACCAGCTGAAAGACGATGGCGAGCTGGTGCTGGAGACGCTGGTGGTGGACGGCGACGAGAACCAGGTGCTGGTGCCCGCGGATCGCTACGGCAAGATGCGCAACGTCTGGTTCCTCCCCTCGAGCGCCGCCCTCAAGCGCTGGGTCGAGCGCTGCGGCTTCACCGAGGTGCGCATCGTCGACGAGAATATGACCAGCATCGACGAACAGCGTCGTACCGACTGGATGATTAACGAATCCCTGAGTGATTATCTGGACCCAGACAATCCCGCACTCACGGTGGAAGGATACCCGGCACCCAAGCGTGCCGTACTGATCGCCAGAAAGGCCAAAGACTAGCCGATGGCGGTTGTGGAAGTTACACTGACCCAATTCCAGGAAGCACAGTTAAATGAATGACATGAAAAGCAAATTAAAAGGAATGACCCTGCTCTCCCTGCTCAGTCTCGGCGGGTGTGTCAGTATGGAAAAAGCCCCCCCGGTCCCGACCCTGACGCTGGCCGAGCTGCGCAACGAGATTGCCCTGAGCGAGCAACGCCTGCAAACATCCATGGAACAGCAACAGAAGCAGTACGTGCAGCAACAGCACCTGCTGGTTCAGCTCAACACCGATGTCACCAACATGAAAGAGTCCGTGAACAAAGTCGACAGCAAGCTCGATCAACTGCCGCCAGAGCCGCCCAAGGCCATGCCCATCCCCACCGAGAAGTGCCCAGCCCCGAGCCAGGGTCACACGGTAGACGGCAAGCTGCTGGTGGGTGAAGCCGAGTGGATCTGGGTTGACGCCGCCAACGACGCCTTCCAGGCGCGGGTCGATACCGGTGCCACCACCTCCTCCATCAGCGCCCAGGAGATCACCATCTTCGAGCGCAACGGCAAGAACTGGGTGCGCTTCTTCCTGAGCCACCAGGAGATGGACGACAAGATCCAGATCGAGGCGCCCCTGGTGCGCCACGTGCGGGTGCGCCAGGCCTCCGCCGACGACCTCGACCGCCGTCCCGTGGTGCGCCTCACCGTGCGCATCGGCGACATGACCGAGAAGGCCGAGTTTACCCTGAAAGACCGCAGCGACATGACCTTCCCCGTGCTGCTGGGCCGTGAGTTCCTCAAAGACATCGCCGTGGTCGACGTGGCCCGCGAATATATCCAACCCAAACCCAAGCTCAAGGATGTGAAATAATCCATGGTTTCCCGTAAGCCGTTCTATCTGCTGGTCGCCCTGTTGTTCATCGTCGGCCTGGGAATGACGTTTTATCACCATGTCGCCCTGGACGTGCCCCTCACGCCCGGTGAAAAACGTCAGATCTGGTCCATCGAGGCCAAGCTCGAATTCGAGGCGACCGGCGAGCCCGTCATCGCCTCCCTGGCCATTCCGGGCACCCAGCCCGGCTTCACCCTGATGAACGAGAACGCCGCGAGCCCGGGTTATGGCCTGTCGTTCGTGGAAAAGGACGGGGATGCCCGCGCCGAGTGGTCCATCCGCAGTGCCTCCGGCCGCCAGGAGCTCTACTACCGCGTCGACATGATGGCGGATGCCCACGCCAAGCCGGCCGCAAATCCGCAGCCGCCCGCCATCGAGAAGCAGATCGAGAGCGAGCCTTACGCCACCGCCATGAAGCAAATCCTGGAGCGCGCCCAGGAGCGTTCCGCCGACGGCTACACCCTGACCCGCGAGATCATCAAGGAGATCGAGAAGCAGGAGCAGAACGCCGAGCTGCTGAAATCCCACAAGAGCCGTGCCAACCTGATCGCCGAGCTGCTGAACAACGCCGACGTCCCGGCCCGCGTCGTCCATGCCCTGAGCCTGGAAGATGGCCGCCGCCGTCAGGAGCTGGTGGACTACCTGCAGGTGTTCAACAGCCCAACCGACTACAAGCTGTTCAACCCGCAAAGCGGTGAACAGGGTCAACCGGCCAACCTGCTGCTGTGGGAGTACAACTCCGGCGCCCTCTTGGACGTTACCGGCGGCCACAACTCCCGCGTCACCTTCTCGATGATCGAGCAGGAGCAGCCGGTGAACGTGGCCCTGGCCCAGAAGTTCGAGAAGTCCGAGATGATGAACTTTTCCATCCACAGCCTGCCCCTGGAAGAGCAGGCCCTGTTCAAGGGGCTGTTGCTGATCCCCATCGGCGTGTTGATGGTGGTGTTCCTGCGGGTCATCGTGGGGATCAAGACCTCGGGCACCTTCATGCCGGTGCTGATCGCGGTCGCCTTCATCCAGACCTCCCTCGTCACCGGTCTGGTGGGCTTCCTGCTGATCGTCGGCACGGGTCTGGTGATCCGCTCCTACCTCTCGAGGCTCAACCTGCTCCTGGTTGCGCGGATATCGGCGATCATCATCATGGTGATCTCGATGATCGGCATCTTCTCGGCCTTCGCCTTCAAGCTGGGGCTGACCGACGGCATGAAGATCACCTTCTTCCCGATGATCATCCTCTCCTGGACCATAGAGCGCATGTCCATCCTGTGGGAGGAAGAGGGCCCGAAAGAGGTGTTCCGCCAGGGCGGCGGCTCCCTGCTGGTGGCCGTCATCGCCTACCTCGCCATGGACAACGAGCTCATCCGTCACCTCACCTTCAACTTCCTCGGCCTGCAGCTGGTGCTGATGGCGACCGTGCTGTTGATGGGCAACTACACCGGCTACAAGCTGAGCGAACTCAAGCGCTTCAAGCCGCTGGTGGACGAGATGAAGTCTGGTGCCACCCCGGGTAAGGACAAGTAACAGATGTGGTTCTGGCAGAAATACACCAGTCCGTGGAGCCTGTCCCAGGCAGGCATCCTCGGCATGAACAAGCGCAACCACTCCTACATCAGCCGCTACAACCCGCGCCGTCTCTACCCGCTGGTGGATGACAAGCTCAAGACCAAGCGCATCGCGCTGGACGCCGGGGTGACGGTGCCGGAATTGATCGGCACCATCCGCGAGCAGCACGACGTGGGCCGCATCACGGCGCTGGTCAAGGAGTGGCCGGGCTTCTGCATCAAGCCGGCCCGCGGCTCCGGCGGCAAGGGGATCCTGGTGATCCTGCGCCAGGAGGACGGCCTCTTCTACAAGCCCAACGGCAGCGCCTGCAACGGCCAGGATCTGGAGCGCCATGTCTCCAACATACTGGCGGGCCTCTATTCGCTGGGCGGCAAGCCCGACGTGGCGCTGGTGGAAGGGCTCATCAACTTCGACGACGTGTTCGACGGCTACTCCTTCGAAGGGGTACCCGATGCCCGGGTGATCATCTTCAAGGGGTTCCCGGTGATGGCCATGATGCGCCTCTCCACCTCGGCCTCCGACGGCAAGGCGAACCTGCACCAGGGCGCCGTGGGGGTGGGTCTGTGCCTGCGCACCGGCCGCGCCCTGCGGGCGGTGCAGTTTGGCAGCCCGCTGCGCCACCACCCGGACACCGGCCTGGATCTCTACGAGCTCAAGGTGCCCCACTGGGACACCCTGCTGACGCTCGCAGCTTCTTGCTACGAGATGTCGGGCCTGGGCTACATCGGCACCGACATGGTGCTCGACAAGTTCCGCGGCCCCATGCTGCTGGAGCTCAACGCCCGTCCCGGCCTCGCCATCCAGATCGCCAACGGCCGCGGCCTGGTGCCGAACCTCAAGACCATAGAGAAGCTGGGCCAGGTCAAGATGAACGTGGAGCAGCGGGTCAACTTTGCCAAGGATCACTTCGGCATCTTCGACGAGTAGGCGATGACATCGTCCTTCCCTTGCAAAAACGCGCCCCTGGCGCGTTTTTTATGGCCGCTCCTCACCGGAGCCGGGGAAGGCCGATCCCCGTCACATCCCGTGGCGGCGCCCCTTCAACGACACGGCACGAGGGGATAAGCTCCAGACGGGGGTAGCTGCCACGACCGCTCCGGGCGGGCGCCATCCCCCAGTTCCGTGAGGCACAGCGCCTGCCAGGAGGGTACCTAATGTCGGCGACAAACCGGTCTCTCGATGGTAGATTAATCAAATCAAATAGATAGCATCGATCGGGTTTCTCCTATGCAACGTTGGCCCAGCCTGAAACAGCTGCAATATCTGGTCGCTCTGGACGAGCACAAGAACTTCAACCGCGCCGCCAAGGCCTGTCATGTCAGCCAGTCCACCCTGAGTACCGGGATCCAGACCCTGGAGGACATGATGAACCTGCAGCTGGTGGAGCGTGATCACAAGAGCTTCATCATGACGCCGGTCGGCATGGAGATAGTGGCGCGGGCGCGCAACCTGCTCTCCGACGCCCGGGATCTGATGGAGCTGGGGCAGCAGCAGGGGGGCGTCATGCACGGTACCGTCCGGCTCGGCTGCATCCCCACCATAGCCCCCTTCCTGCTGAGCAAGCTGCTGCAGGTGTGCGGCAAGGCCTATCCGGATCTGGAGCTGCTGCTGCGGGAGGACACCACCACCAACCTGCTCAAGCAGCTGGAGCAGGGCCAGCTCGACCTGCTGATCCTCGCCCTGCCGGTGGAGATCGGCGGCTTCCACAGCAAGATGGTGGGCATAGATCCCTTCCATATGGTGATGCCGTCAAATATGGCTGCCACTCTGCACATGCCGTTCGACTACAAGGAGCTGCCCAACCAGAGCATCTTCCTGCTGGAGCGGGAGCACTGCCTGACGGAGCACGCGGTGAGCGCCTGCCGGCTGCGGGACAAGAGCAAGATCAACCCCTTCGCCGCCACCAGCCTGCACACCCTGGTGCAGATGGTGGGCGCGGGCCTCGGCACCACCTTCCTGCCCCAGATGGCCATAGATGCCGGCATCCTCGACAACTCGGATCTGGTGGCCATCCCCCTGCCCGGGGAGAAGCCCTATCGGGAGATAGGCCTGGTGTGGCGCCCCAGCACCACCCGGGTGCAGACCTTCTACAAGATTGCCGAACTGCTCACCCCCCTCATCAGCCCCAAGGCGGCGAGCTGAGGCCGGGATTGCCGGCGCCCCCTGCAAGGGGCGCCAATCCGCTATGCAGCCGTCATTCAGGTTCCAGGCAGGATCATCGTCTATGATAAATCCCGAACCCTATCAAGGAGTTGAGATGTTTCGCACCTTGCTGCTGCCCCTGTTGGCCCTGCTTGTCACCGCCTGCTCCAGCACGCCGGAGCCGCCCCCCCCCACGCGCCAGAGCAGCGCCTTCGACAGCTTCTATCAGCAGTGGCGCGGCGTCCCCTATCGCATGGGCGGTTCGGATCGCGCCGGTCTCGACTGCTCCGCCTTCACCCAGCTCGCCTACAGCCAGGTGCTGGGCTTCACCCTGCCCCGCACCACGGAGTCCCAGGCCAGCCTCGGCCGCCCGGTGGACAGATACCGGCTGCAGCACGGGGATCTGGTCTTCTTCAAGACCGGCTGGCAGCAGTACCACGTCGGGGTCTACACCGGGGCCGGAGAGTTCATCCACGCCTCCACCAGCAAGGGGGTGATCCGCTCGCGCCTCGACAACGTCTACTGGAACAGCCGCTACTGGCAGGCCCGCCGCCTGATCCAATAGGCGATCCCCAATAGAAAAGGCCCCTCGGGGCCTTTTCATGTTGCTGCCGGTTCAGTGCTTGCGGTGCCAGCGGGGCGAGGTGGCACGCTCCCCCCAGGGGGTCGTGCAGGGCAGCAGGGCCCCCTCGATGACGCCATCATGACTCGCCAGCGCCAGGGCTATCTTCTCGTGGAGCAGGCGCAGCAGGTTTTTCTCCTGCGCCGCCAGGGAGTGGCCAGCGGCGAAATACTCCCGCTGATGCTGCAGCGCCAGCTTCTGGGCAAATTCATAGGTGGTGAAACTGTCCGGCATGCGCGCGATCACGTCGTCCAGCCGGGCCAGCAGGCAGTGCAATTCCCTGGTCATGTGCGGTTCTCCCTCTGAGTCGATGAGTCACAAATACCCCTTATTGGATAGACAACCAATCGACATGCCCCAAAACTGTGGCCTCGAGCACAGTTCCACGGAAAGAGGTCCGTCGTCGGCCCACCCCGTGTCGCCAGCCGGTTTACAAGTTGGCAACGACCCGTTAGATTTGGACCGACTAATCAGTCGGTCATTTTATGTGCGGAGCCTGCCATGACCCCTCCTCTCTACCCACCGGACAAATTCTCCCTGCCCGAGCAGCTGATCCGCCTCAGGCAGGCCTGTCAGGCCAACCCCATGCCGAGCCTGGCGCAGCGCCGCACCTGGCTGCTCGGGCTCAAGGGGGCGCTGCTCGCCCAGCGGCAGGCTCTGTGCGACGCCCTGGCCCTGGACTACGGCCAGCGCAGCGGCTATGACAGCCTGATCGCCGACATCCTGCCCTGCGTCATGCAGATCGACTACAGCCTGAGACGGCTCAAGGGCTGGATGAGGCCGGAGCGTCGCCACGCGGGCCTGCTGCTGGCGCCTGCCAGGGTCGAGGTGCACTACCAGCCCCTCGGCGTGGTCGGCATCATGGTGCCCTGGAACTTCCCGGTGATGCTGAGCCTCGGCCCCCTCATCACCGCCCTGGCCGCCGGCAATCGCGCCATGATCAAGCTCTCCGAGTTCACCCCCCACTCCAATGCCGTGCTGCGCACCCTGCTGGAGACGGTGTTTGACGACGAGGTGGTGGTCATCGAGGGGGACGCCGGGCTCGCGGCCGCCTTCAGCACCCTGCCCTTCGATCACCTGCTGTTCACCGGCTCCACCGCGGTGGGGCGCATGGTGATGGCCGCCGCCGCCCCCCAGCTCACGCCGCTGACCCTGGAGCTCGGTGGCAAGAGTCCCTGCCTCATCGCCCCCGACATGCCCCTGGCCCTGGCGGTGGAGCGGATGATCTTCGGCAAGAGCCTGAACGCCGGCCAGATCTGCGTGGCCCCCGACTATGTGCTGCTGCCCAGGGGGCAGGAGCAGGCCTTTATCGAGGCCTATCAGGCGCACTTTCGCCGCCTCTACCCCAAGGGACTGGATAGCCCGGACTACGGCTCCATCATCAACGCGGTCCAGTATGAGCGGCTCACCGCCTGGCTGGACGAGGCGAGCCAGGCGGGCGCCCAGGTGCACCCCTGCGCGACGCCCGCCCGGGATGACGGTGCCCACCGGCTGGTGCCCCACCTGCTGACCGAGGTGCCTGGGCACTGCCAGGTGATGCAGCAGGAGATCTTCGGCCCCCTGCTGCCCCTGGTGCCCTACGACGACATCGACGAGGCCATCGCCTATGTGGCGGCACGGCCCCGCCCGCTCGCGCTCTATCTGATGAGCCTGGACGAGACGCTGCAGCGCCGCCTCATCCGGGAGACCCACGCCGGTGGCATGGCCATCAACGAGAGTCTGTTCCAGGCGGCGGCGGACGACGCCCCCTTCGGCGGCCTGGGCCCCTCCGGCATGGGCCACTACCACGGCCGCGAGGGCTTCCTCACCTTCTCCAAGGCGAAGACGGTGCTGCGCCGCGGGCGCTTCAGCACGGGGAGCCTCATTCACCCCCCCTATCGGCGCTGGTACCAGCGGCTGATGATGGCCCTGCTCCTGCGCTAGGAGGCGACATGCGAGACCCCATGACCGACAAACGCCGCCAGATCCTGGAGGCCGCCCTCGCCCTGTGCGCCGAAGACGGCCTGCAGGGTGCCGCCACCGCCCGCATCGCCAAGGCGGCCGGGGTCGCCAACGGGACCCTGTTTCACCACTTTCCCAGCAAGGAGGTGCTGATCCAGAGCCTCTATCAGGAGATCAAGGCGCGCCTGGGCGCCGCCATCAGCGAGGCCGACCCCGCGCTCCCCCTCGAGGAGCAGGCACGCCACTACTGGGGCCAGGCGATGACCTGGATGCAGGCCCACCCCAGGGAGCTCAGGTTCGTGCTGGGTTTCTTCCACTCCCCCCTGCTGGCCCGCCCCCTGCGCAGCCAGATCCTGGGGGAGACCCTGCCCTTCCTGCCGCGCCTGCTGGCCCTGGGGCAGGCTTGCGGCGAGCTGACGCCGGCGCCCCCCGTCCTGATGCTGGAGGTGTGCCAGAGCCAGTTTCTGGCCTGCGCCTCCCTGTTCGTGGATCAGCCGGAGCTCGGGAAGGACCCCCACTGGCAGGAGAGCGCCTTCACCCTGTTCTGGTCCGCCATCGCGGGAGGCCGCCATGGGCACTGAGCCCCTGCTCGTCACAGGCAGGCGCCTCTGGATGGGGGGCCTGCTCTGGATCATCGGCCGCACCCTGTGCCGCGCCGCCCGGGTCGACGAGGCGGTGCGCCGCGAGCTCGCGCCCCTGCCGGACGGCCTTGTCATCCGTCTGGAGGTGAACGGCATGAGACGGGGGCTGACCCTGCACAAGTCGGGGAGCCGCTGGCAGAGCGGCGCGGCGCTCGATTCCGGCGGGCTGCACCCGCTGCGAGTGCGCTTCAAGCACCCCGCCGTCGCCTTTCGCGTTCTCAGCTTTCGCCTCGGCATCAATCAGGCCTTCTGCGAGAACCGGCTGCAGGTGGAGGGGGATCCCGGTGCGGCCATGCACCTGGTGCGGGCGCTGGAGCAGCTGCAGAGCCTGATCCTGCCCGCCTTGGTGGTGCGGCCTCTGCTGCGCCACTACCCGCCCCCGCCCCGCAAGCTGGCACGGGCCTGCCACATCTACCTGGGTCTGTTGACCGGTTGAACACGAAGAGGAACACCATGAGCCGCTATTACGATTTCTTCTGCCCGGTCAAACTGATGGCGGGGGAGCAGGCGCTGGAACAGCTCCCGGACGAGCTGATGGCGCTGGGGGCGCGCCGCCCGCTGCTGCTCACCGACAAGGGGGTCGGCGGCACGGGCCTGGCCAACCTGCTGGCCGGGGTGCTGGCCGAGGGGGGGCTGCCGGTCGCCGCCATCTGGGACGAGATCCCGGCCGACTCATCCACCGCCGTGGTGGAGCGGATCGCCGCCCGGTGGCGGGAGCTCGGCTGCGACAGCCTGGTGGCCCTGGGGGGCGGCTCCGTCATCGACACCGCCAAGGCGGTCAATATCCTGGTCACCCTGGGCGGGGAGCGGCTGCTGGATCACGCCGGGGCGGGCTGCCTGACCCGGCCCCTCAATCCCCTGGCGGTGGTGCCCACCACGGCGGGTACCGGCTCGGAGGTGACTCTGGTGGCGGTGATCAGGGACGAAGGGAGCGGGCGCAAGGTGCCCTTCACCTCCCCCTTCCTGCTGCCCCGGCTGGCGGTGCTCGACCCCCGCCTCACCCTGGGGCTGCCGCTGCCCATCACGGCCGCCACCGCCATGGACGCCATGACCCACGCCATCGAGGCCTTCATCGGTAACGGCAAGAACCCGGTCAGCGACGCCCTGGCCCTGATGGCGGTGGAGAAGATAGCCGACGCCCTGCCCAGGGTATTGCAGCAGCCGCAGGACAAGCGCCTGCGGCTGCAACTGGCGGAGGGCTCCACCCTGGCGGGCATGGCCTTCTCCAACTCCATGGTGGGACTGGTGCACGCCCTCGGCCACAGCCTGGGGGCGCGCTGCCACCTGCCCCACGGCCTGTGCATGAACCTGTTTTTGCCCACGGTGCTCGACTACAACAGGCCCGAGATCGATGAGGAGCTCGCCCGGTTGCTGCTGCCGCTCGCGGGACCGGAGCGCTTCGCAGCGACCCCACAGGCGCTGCGACCCCAGGCCAGCCTGGATGCCCTGAACCGCCTGCGGGACCACCTCTGGCAGACGGTGGGGTTGCCGCGCACCCTGGCGGAGGCCGGGGTGACCGACCGCTCACTGCTCACCGAGATACGGGATCTCGCCATCGACGACGGCGCCCTGCTCTACAACCGCAAGGACGCGGACAGGGACCAGTTGCTGGCCCTGCTGGAGCGGGTGTGGGCCTAGCGGGGATCAGGGCGCCGGAGTGAAGACCCCGGTGGAGAGGTAACGATCCCCCCGATCGCAGATGATGGCCACCACCACCCCCTGTTTGAGCTCGGCCGCCACCCGCAGGGCACCGGCCACGGCGCCCCCCGAGCTGACACCACAGCAGATCCCCTCCTCCCGGGCCAGGCGGTGCATCGTGGCGAGGGACTCGTCGAGCGTCACGTCCAGCACCCGATCGACCCGCGCGGGCTCGAAGATGGCGGGCAGATAGGCCTCGGGCCAGCGGCGGATGCCGGGGATCTGGCTCCCCTCGGCCGGTTGCAGGCCGATCACCTGCACCGCCGGGTTCTGCTCCTTGAGGTAGCGTGAGACCCCCATGATGGTGCCCGTGGTGCCCATGGCCGAGACGAAGTGAGTGATTGCCCCCTCGCTCTGGCGCCAGATCTCGGGGCCGGTGGAGAGGTAGTGGGCATCCGGGTTGGCGGGGTTGTTGAACTGATCGAGTACCAGCCCTTCCCCCCGCGCCTGCATGGCAAGGGCGAGATCCCGCGCGGCCTCCATGCCATCGTCCACCAGCACCAGCTCGGCACCATAGGCCTGCATGGCGTCGCGCCGCTCCTGGCTCATGGTGCACGGCATGATGAGCCGCATCCGGTAGCCCCTGGCCGCCGCCACCATGGCGAGCGCGATGCCGGTGTTGCCCGAGGTGGCCTCGATGAGGCGGGCCCCGGGCGCTAAGTGACCGCTCGCCTCCGCGCACTTGATGAGGTTCAGGGCCGGCCTGTCCTTGACCGAGCCGGCGGGGTTGTTGCCCTCCAGTTTCACCAGCAGGGTCACGTCGGGATAGGGGTTGATGCGGCGCAGCGCCAGCAGCGGGGTGTTGCCGATCAGATCTTCCAGGGTGGCGAAGGCCATGGGGATCCATCCTCTGTCAATGTTCTATACCTTGCCTTGCGACCATTCGCAGGCTGGCCAGTGTAAGCGAGCCCGCCACGGCGGCAAAGAATGACGTTGGCAAAGCGTGCCCGACATGTTCTGATCCCCCCATTCACCCAGAGAGGAGCCAAGATGAGCGACATTCTTCACCAGGCCGATCAACAGCAGTTTGTCTGCACCGTGGACGGCAAGCTCGCCCGCCTCGCCTATCGCAGGCTGGACGCGGTCACCGTCGAAGCCTACAGCACCCAGGTGCCCGCCGAGCTGCGCGGACAGGGCATCGCCGACCGGCTGGCCCGCAACTTCTACGACTGGACCCAGGCAGAGGGGCTGACCATAGTGCCGAGCTGCAGCTACATCGACGTCTGGTTGCGCCGCAATGCCGGCTGAGACAGGGGCGGCCCGAGAGGCGCACCTCCAGGCACAAACCGAAGCCCTGCTGCGGGCGGATGACCGGCGCATGGATTGCCTCCGGGCTGCGCGGGAGCTGGCCCTGCCCGACTGGGCGCTAGGGGCGGGGTTTGTGCGCAACCTCATCTGGGATCACCTGCATCGCAAACCGGCACCGACCCCCCTCAACGACATCGATCTTATCTATCTGGACAAGGGGGATCCGGAGGGGCGGGCCGAGGCCGATCACGAAGCCTGGCTCAGCGCCCGCCTGCCTGAGCAGCGCTGGGAGGTGCGCAACCAGGCCCGCATGCACCTGCGCCAGCGGGTGCCTCCCTTTGCCAGCTCGCTCTCGGCCCTCGGCCACTGGGTGGAGGTGCCCACCTGCATCGGGGTCAGATTGCTGGCAGACGACGGGTTTGAGTGGCTGGCCCCCTACGGCTTTGCCCCCAACTGGTCCCTGCAGGTGGACCCCAACCCCCGCTGTCGCCAGGAGAGCCGGGTCTTTACCGAACGGGTCAGGGCCAAGGGGTGGCAGCAGATCTGGCCTGACCTGGTCGTGAACTGGCCATGACCGGATTGCAATATTTTGACAACCTTGGGCACACTAAGGAAAAGCTGTTTGTAACTCAATGGGTTAAATAATGCGCGACTTCTTCTCTCTCGAACGCTGGCTGCCGGGGCTCGCCGCCCTGCTGCAATACCAGCGGGCCTGGCTGATGCCGGATCTTCGCGCTGGCCTGTCGGTGGCGGCTGTGGCACTGCCCGTGGCCATCGCCTATGCGGAGCTCGCCGGGGTGGGCGCCATCGTCGGCCTCTACTCCTGCATCCTGCCCATGGTGGTCTACGCCCTCTTTGGCACCTCCCGCCAGCTGATCGTCGGCCCGGACGCCGCCACCTGCGCCGTCATCGCCGCCGTGGTGACGCCGCTCGCCGCCGGCGATCCCACCCGCCAGTGGCAGTTGGTGATGACCATGACCGCCATGACCGGCTTCTGGTGCCTCATCGCCAGCCGCTTCAAGCTGGGGGTGCTGGCGGACTTCCTCTCCCGCCCCATCCTGATGGGGCTGCTCAACGGGGTGGCCATCACCATCATGGTGGGCCAGCTCTCCAAGATCTTCGGCTTCACCTTCGACGAGCGCTACCTCATCGAGCGGATCCTCAACGGCACCGACTACCTCACCCAGACCCACCTGCCGACCCTGGCCATGAGTCTGGTCGCCCTGCTCACCCTGCTGCTGGCCAAACGCTACAAGCCGGCCTGGCCCTCCTCCATGGTGGCCATGGTGGTGACGGCGGCCCTGGTGTGGGCCCTCAATCTCGGCCAGTTCGACATCGCCACCCTGGGGACCATAGGCTCGGGCCTGCCCGCCTTCCAGATGCCGGAGTTTCCCCCCGGCCTGATGCGCGAGCTGGTGTTGCCCGCCCTCAACCTCGCCATGGTGAGCTTCGTCTCCATGATGCTGACCGCCCGCAGCTTCGCCGCCAAGAACGGCTACGAGATCGATGCGGACAAGGAGTTCCGGGCGCTGGGGATGGCGAACCTGGCGGCCGCCGCCTCCCAGGGCTTTGCCATCAGCGGGGCGGATTCACGCACCGCGGTCAACGATGCCAACGGCGGCAAGAGCCAGCTGGTCTCCATCATCGCCGCCGCCGTCATCGCCCTGGTCACCTTCTACCTGACGGCGCCGCTGCAATACATCCCCACCGCCGCCCTCGGGGTGGTGCTGGTGATGGCCTCCCTGTCGCTGACCGATTTTCGCGGTCTCTGGGCCCTGCGCGACTCCGACCGCGCCGCCTTCTGGCTGGCCCTGGTCACCTTCGTCAGCGTGCTGGCCATGGGGGTCATTCCGGGGATCACCCTCGCGGTGCTGCTGGGCTTGTTCCAGTTCCTGCGCAACGTGATGCGCCCCACCGACCAGCTGCTCGGCATGGACGACGAGGGGGTGGTGCGCACCCTGGGGGACAACGAACAGGCCAAGGCCATTCCCGGCATCCTGGTCTACCGCTTCAACTCGCCGCTGACCTACTTCAACGCCCCCTACTTCAAGCGCCGGGTGCTGGCGCTGCTGGTACAGGATCCCCGCAGCCCCCAATGCCTGGTGGTGGATGCGGTGGCCTGCTTCACCCACCAGGACATCAGCGTGATGACCATGGTGGGGGAGCTGCACAAGGAGCTCAGGCGACGGGGCATCCACATGGTGATGGCCGGCCGCCACAGCCAGATGACCCACTGGCTGCAGCAGGCGGGGATCCGGGTCGGCGACGAGGGCATAGTCCTGTGCCCCGACATGTACCAGGCTCTGCGCCTGACCCGCTGCTACCGGGAGCCTGTGTTCAGGGATGACGAGGTGGTGGAGAGCACCACGGACGCCCTGCTCACCCGCTGGCCGCGGGACGACGAGCTGCCCGATTCGGCACGCCTCACCCATCCCTGCGAGCAGGAGGCGGGCGCTACCCCGGTCTGACACGGCGGGCCGGCGCCCCTCCCGAGCGCCGGCCCGCACTCGCTTCCCCGAGAGCAGGATTGCACCCCGCCCCCGCTTGGTGTTAAATGCCCGTCCAGCTGGCTCTGACGAGGGCCATCACCAGCATCCGGATATCCCATGCAGACTCAATCCCACGCCGGGCCGGGCACCCTCTTCGCCCTGACCTGGCCACTGTTCATCGATCTCGCCCTGCACTTCCTGACCGGGGCCCTGAACACCTTCATGGTGGGCCACGTCTCCTACCAGGGAGTGGCGGCGCTCGCGGTGGGCAACCAGGTGTTCGATCTCGCCATCACCCTGTTCAGCTTCGTCAGCATCGGCACCAGCGTGGTGATCACCCAGTACCTGGGGGCCGGCGACAAGGAGAAGGCCCGTGTCGTCATTCACACCGCCATCGGCTTCAACCTGCTGGTGGGGCTGGTGGCTGCGGTCGGCGTCATCGCCGGGGCCGGCACCATGCTGGCGCTGATGAATCTGCCCGCCCACCTGATGAGCGACGGCAGTCTCTACCTGCAGATCATCGGCCTGTGCCTGCTGCCGGAGGCGGCGGCCCTCTGCCTGGCCGCCACCCTGCGCGCCCACGGCCACACCCGCCAGGCCATGTACGTGACCCTCATCGTCAACCTCATCACCTTCGTCGGCAACCTGCTGCTGCTCTACGGCTGGTTCGGCCTGCCCCAGCTCGGGGTGGCCGGGGTCGCCATCAGCACGGTGGCGGGGCGCATCGTCGGGGTGGTGCTGCTGGTGTGGCTGGTGGCACGCAAGACCGGTATAAAACTGCGGCTGCCGGAGATAGTGCGCCCGAGCAAGGCCATGCTGGACAAGGTGCTGCACATCGGCCTGCCGGCGGCGGGGGAGAACCTCTCCTGGATGCTGCAGTTCATGGTGGTCACCGCCTTCGTCGGCCTGCTCGGCGACAAGGCGCTGGCGACCCAGTCCTACTTCTTCCAGATCTGTCTGTTCATCCTGCTGTTCGGCCTCTCCATCGGCCTTGGCAACGAGATCATCATCGGGCACCTGGCGGGGGCCAGACGCTTCGATCAGGCCTATCGCCAACTGATGAAGAGCCTCAAGCTCGGCCTCATCGTCACCGCCGCCATCGCCATCGCCGCCGCTCTCAACGGCCGCGCCATCATCAGCCTGTTCACCGACGACGCCGACATCATCACCCAGGTGGCCCAGCTGTTCCTCATCAGCCTCATCCTCGAGCCCGGCCGCACCTTCAACCTGGTGGTGATCAACGCCCTGCGCGCCACCGGGGATGCCCGTTTCCCGCTCTACATGGGGCTCATCTCCATGTGGGGCATTGCCGTTCCCCTGGCCTATTTCCTTGGTATCATGCAGGGCTATGGCCTGGTAGGCATCTGGCTGGCCCTCGCCTGCGACGAGTGGGTGCGCGGTCTGGCCATGTTCTGGCGCTGGCGCAGTCGTCGCTGGCAAAACAAAATTCTTGTCGAAACATAAGCGGAATCACCATGAAGAAAATCGGACTCTTGTTGACGGCCATCCTGCTCAGCCCGCTCGCCATGGCGCAAACCGCCCCGGCGGCCCCCAAGGCGCAGGCGCCCCAGACCTGGTATGTGGCCCCCATCGTCATCGACGAGACCAGCGATGCCCAGAAGGCCCTGACCAAGGAGTTCATGGCCCAGATGATCAAGACCATCAAGATCAACGAGTACCAGACCGGCAAGGCGGTGGGCAAGACCAAATCGCCCAAGTGGCTGATCCGCACCAAGCTGATGCCCGCAAGCAGCGAGCCCCTGGTCGGCAAGAAGCACCCCCAGGGCCTCACCTACGGCAAGGGCATCCCCACCCAGGAGATCGTCGGCGAGCTCATCATGAACGGCACCCTGGTGGCCCATGTGGGCCAGGGCTGGCGCGAGCCCATAGTCCCGGGCACCCCGGTGGCCGAGAAGATCACCATCGCCAACTACCAGTACGCCATCGGCAACGAGGCCAAGGCACCGGATCTGGAAGAGCTGGCGGCACAGATCGGCTTCGAGGTGGGCAAGGTGATCGCCCGAGACGGTCAGCCGCTGCCGGAGAAGAAAAAGAAAAAAGAGTAAACACCACTCCTGTGAGCAAAAAGGGGCCTCGCGCCCCTTCTTGCTGTCCGTCTCCCCGGCACGGCCTAGTGCCAGACTGTGAAGCCGATCCCAGTTTTCGCCTCTCCTCTCTGCACTCTGGCAGTCAATCCACTTGCGATTCAATCAGTTAAAAATCGGTCACGGCCTGCAGCGAAGGGATGGCCCCGAATTGGATCGGGATCACGTTTATCTCCCGATGGAAGGGGTAGTTTGAAGGTCAAGGCACATCAAACGACAACAAGGAGGCTTCATTACATGTTTCCGGAGTACAGAGATCTCATCTCGAAACTGAAGAGCAGTGATGTCCAATTCCAAGAGAAGTTTGACTTGCACACCGACCTGGATGCGGAGATCCGGAAGCTGGAGAAACACCATGCCAGCGACTACAGCGCCGAGGTGAAGGATCTGAAAAAACAGAAACTCAAACTGAAAGAGGAGATCTACGACATCCTCAGACAACATCCACACTAGACGCCTCGACGAATACCCGGATAAGCAACTTATCCCCCAGCCCGGCCCGACGCCGGGCTTTTTGTTGGCCGACCCAAGACACGGCGACGGCCACTTCCCTTGGCACCGAAAAAAGAAGCGGGCCCCTGGCCCGCTTCTTTGTGCGCCCTCACCAATTATTCATCACACCGGCGGATGGAACTGGCTGGCCTCGCGGGTGGCCATCTCCTCGTAGGTGGCCCACTTCTGCCACGCCACTCTTTGTGCCACCTGCATCAGCCGCTCGGCCTCCTCCGGGTGGCTCTGGGCCAGCACCCGATAACGGGTCTCCTCCTGCCGATATTCGGCAAGCGGAATGGAGGGGCGCAGGCTGTCGAGGCTGAAGGGGTTCTGCCCCGCGCTGCGCAATACCGGGTTGTAGCGCATCAGCGGCCAGTGACCGGAGGCCACGGCTCGTTTTTGCTGGGTAAGTCCCTGCTCCATGTCGATGCCGTGGGCGATGCAGTGGCTGTAGGCGATGATGAGGGACGGGCCCGGATAGGCCTCAGCCTCACGCAAGGCCTGCAACGCCTGCTGCGGGTTGGCCCCAAAGGCGATGCGGGCAACATAGACGTTGCCGTAGGAGATGGCCTGCAAGGCCACATCCTTCTTGGCCAGCGTCTTGCCCCCCGCCGCGAACTTGGCGACGGCGCCGAGCGGGGTCGATTTCGACATCTGGCCGCCGGTGTTGGAGTAGACCTCGGTATCCATCACCAGCACGTTCACATCGCGGCCGGAGGCGAGCACATGATCGAGCCCCGCCGAGCCGATGTCATAGGCCCAGCCATCGCCGCCGACGATCCAGACCGAGCGGCGCACCAGCTGATCGATAAGCGATAACAGCTCGCGGGCCTTGCCGGATTTCACCTCTTCCAGCCGCTCCCGCACTTGGGCCACCCGGGTGCGCTGGGCGCGGATCTCCGACTCCAGCCGCTGCGGGGCGCTGACAAGCGTCTCGACCAGCTCTGCACCCAGCTCCCCCTTCATCGCCTGCAAGGCCACCACCGCCTGACCGCGATGCTGATCGGCGGTGAGACGAAAACCAAAGCCAAACTCGGCGTTGTCCTCGAACAGTGAGTTGGACCAGGCCGGCCCCTTCCCTTCGCCGTTCCTGGCCCAGGGGGTGGTCGGCAGGTTGCCGCCGTAGATGGAGGAGCAACCGGTGGCGTTGGCCACCAGCATGCGGTCACCAAACAGCTGGGTCAGCAGCTTGAGGTACGGGGTCTCGCCACAGCCGGCGCAGGCACCGGAGAACTCGAACAGAGGTTCGAGGAACTGGGCACCGCGCACGGTGGAGAAGTCCACCCGCTCGCGGGCAGGCCAGGGCAGGCTCTCGAACCAGCGCAGCGCCTGTTTCTGGCCAGCCAGATGCGGCGCCTTGTCCATCATGGCGATGGCGCGCTCGCCTTCATGGCGCTCATCCGCTCCGGCCCGCACCGGACAGGCCTGCACGCACTGGCCGCAGCCGGTGCAATCCTCCGGATAGAGCTGCAATGTGTAGCGGCTGTCGGGGAAACCCCTGGCGGTAACGGGCACCGACTGGGCAGCCTCGGGGGCGGTTGCCAGCCAGTCCTGATGGTAGAACTTGGCCCGCAGCGCCGCGTGGGGGCAGACAAAGACGCAGTTGCCGCACTGGATGCAGATATCCGAGTGCCAGACTGGGATCTCCCGGGCGATGTCCCGCTTCTCGAAGCGGCTGGTGGCGGTGGGGTAAGTGCCATCCACCGGCAGCATGGAGACCGGAATGAGATCGCCGCGCCCCGCCAGCATCTCGCCAGTGACCCGCTGGACAAACTCGCTGCCGCCCGGTGCCAGCGGCAGCGGATAGTCGCTGATCTGCTCCTCACCGGCCGGGATGGCCACCTTGCAGAGGTGTGCCAGGGTATCGTCCACCGCCGCGAAGTTGCGCTCAACCACTTCGGGCCCCTTGCGGGCATAGCTCTTCTCGATGCTCTCCTTGATCAGCGCAATCGCTTCGTCCCGCGGCAAGATGCCGGCCAGGGCGAAGAAGCAGGTCTGCATGATGGTGTTGATGCGATTGCCCATGCCGTTTTGCTCGGCTACCCGATCCCCATCGATGCAGTAGAGCCGGATATCGAGGGCGCGGATGCGGGCACGCAGCCGCTCGGGCAGCTGGCCCCACACCTTGTCAGCCTCATGGGGAGCATTGAGCAGCAGGGTCGCCCCTTCGGCGGCGTGCTCCAGCAGATCCACCGATTCGACAAAGCCCCACTGGTGGCAGCCGATAAAGCTCGCCTGCTCGATAAGCCAGGGGGCGTCGATGGGCTCGGGACCAAAGCGCAGGTGGGAGACGGTGCGCGAGCCCGACTTCTTGGAGTCGTAGACGAAGTAGCCCTGGGCGTGGAAGCCCTCCAGCTCGCCGATGATCTTGATGCTGTTCTTGTTGGCGCCGACCGTGCCGTCGGCGCCGAGGCCGAAGAAGAGCGCCCGCACCCGGCTCGGGGGCTCCAGATCGCCGATGGGGTGCCAGGCCAGACTGAGGCCCGACACGTCGTCCACTATCCCCACGGTAAAGCGCGGACGCGGCGCATCGGAAGCGAGCTCCTCGAACACAGCCGCGCACATGGCCGGGGTGAACTCCTTGGAGGAGAGGCCGTAGCGACCGCCGCTGAGCCAGGGCAGCCGCTTGATAAGACCGCGCTGCAAGCCGTCGATCAGCGCACTCTGCACATCCAGCAGCAGGGGCTCACCGCTGGCCCCCGGCTCCTTGGTGCGATCCAGCACGGCGATGCGGCGCACGCGCTTGGGCAGGGCGTCCAGCAACGCCTCTACCGGGAAGGGGCGATAGAGGCGCACCACCAAGACACCTGTCTTGCGATCCTGCCGGTTGAGCCAATCCACAGTAGTGCGGGCGGTGGCCGCCCCCGACCCCATCAGCACGATGACGTCGGTGGCATCGGTTGCGCCGTGGTACTCCACCAACCGATAGTGGCGGCCGGTCAGCTTGCCGAGGCTCTCCATGCACTGCTGCACCCGCGCCGGCACCGCCTCGTAGAAGGGGTTGACGCTCTCGCGGGACTGGAAATAGGTGTCCGGGTTCTGGGCGGTGCCGCGCATCACCGGATGATCCGGGTTCAGCGCCCGGGCGCGGTGGGCACGCACCCAGTCGTTGTCGATAAGGGCGCGGATCTCGTCCCGATGCAAGGCGGTGATCTTGTTCACCTCGTGGGAGGTACGAAAGCCGTCGAAGAAGTGGATAAAGGGCACCCGGCACTGCAGGGTGACGCTGTGGGCGATCAAGGCCAGGTCCTGCGCCTCCTGCACCGAGCCGGAGGCCAGCATGGCAAAGCCGGTGCTGCGCGCCGCCATCACGTCCTGATGGTCGCCAAAGATCGAGAGCCCCTGGGCCGCCAGCGAGCGGGCCGCCACATGGAACACCGCCGAGGTCAATTCGCCTGCGATCTTGTACATGTTGGGCAGCATCAACATCAGCCCCTGGCTGGCGGTGAAGGTGGTGGCCAGCGCCCCCGCCTGCAGGGCGCCGTGTACCGTGCCGGCCGCCCCCCCTTCGCTCTGCATCTCCACGACTGTGGGGATGTTGCCCCACAGGTTGCGCTGCCCCTCGGCCGCCCAGGCGTCGGCCAGTTCGGCCATGGTCGAGCTCGGGGTGATGGGGTAGATGGCACAGACTTCGCTCAGCTGGTACGCCACCCGGGCCGCGGCTTCGTTGCCGTCGACCATGATCAGTTCGTGTTTCATAGGGACACCTCAGGTTGGCGCAGCAGGATGGCGTGGCAGGGGCACTGGTCGTGGCAGGCGCCGCAGCCGGTGCAGCGCGCCGCATCCACCCGATAACCCAGACCCGGCCCCAGCTTGACGATGGCCTGCTCGGGGCAGCTGCCGTAACAGCCGTCGCACTCGAAGCAGTTGCCGCAGGAGTAGCAGCGCGCCGCCTCGTAGCGGGCCGCCGTCTCGTCCAGTCCGCCGATGATCTCGCCAAAGTCGTCCCGCGCCGAGGGCGGTTTGACCGGCTGGCTGCTGGCAGGTGCCTGGGTCTGGAACCAGAGCTGCAACTGCTCCGGCCCCACCAGCGGGTGGGCGTCCGGCTTGCGATACTGCCCCCCCCTCAGCCAGGCATCCATATGGCGCGCCGCCTTCTTGCCGTGGCCGGTGGCGATGGTGACGGTGCGCTCACTCGGCACCATGTCGCCGCCGGCAAAGAGGCCCGGCACGTCCGTCATCAGGTTCTCGCCAACCTGCACCACCCCCTCCTTGTTGACTCGCACGCCGGGGATGCTCTCCAACACGCTCAAGTCCACCTCCTGACCGAGCGCCAGAATGAGGGAGTCCGCTTCGAGGGTTTCAAACTGGCCGGTGGGCACCGGCTTGCCCTCGGCATCCAGCCCCATCACCTCCACTTCAATATTGGTGCTGTCGAGCTGGCGGATGGTGCGCAGCCAGTTGATCTTGATCCCCTCCTCCTCGGCCTCGTCGGCTTCGAAGGCGTGGGCCGGCATATGATCCCGGTCGCGGCGGTAGATGATCATCGCCTCCTCGACCCCGAGGCGGCGGGCGGTGCGGGCCGCGTCCATGGCGGTGTTGCCGCCGCCGTAGATGGCCACCCGCCGTCCCAGCTTGGGTGGCGGCAAGCCCTGCTCCTCGGCCAGGCTGGCCTGCTCGAGGAAGCTCACCGCATCGAGGATCTTGCCCGCCTCGCGGGCCGGAATGTCGACCCGCTTGGCCAGATGGGCGCCGATGGCCATGAAGACGGCGTCAAAGCCCCCCTGGTCACGCTCGCGCAGCACATCCTCCACCTTGTGGTTGAGGGTGAGGGTGACGCCAGCGGCGACGATGCGGGCTACCTCCCGATCCAGCACGTCGCGGGGCAGACGGTAGGCGGGAATGCCGAAGCGCAGCATGCCGCCGGCGAGCGGCCCCGCCTCGCGGATCTCCACCTGATGGCCGAGCCGGTTGAGGTGCCAGGCGCAGGAGAGGCCGGAGGGACCGGCGCCAATTACCAGCACCTTCTTGCCGCTGGCGGGTGCGAGGGGCGCAGGCTGCCAGCCACGGGCCAGCGCCTCGTCGCCGAGGAAGCGCTCGATGGCGTGGATGGAGACGGCCTCATCTACCTGGGCGCGGTTGCAGGCACTCTCGCAGGGGTGATAACAGACCCGCCCGTGGACCGCAGGCAGGGGATTCTCTTCGATAAGTCGCTGCCAGGCCGCCTCGAAGCGGCCCGCTTCGGCCAGGGCAAGCCAGGCCTGGATATTCTCGCCGGCCGGGCAAGCGTGGTTGCAAGGTGGCAGGGCCGCCCGCCAGACGGGCAGCCGGGTACGCACCGGGCCCGTCCCCGTCTTCAGGGAGAGATCCGGCTGTGGGGTCATGTCCAGTTGTTTGCTCATAGATTGCTTTCTTCTTTCTGGGTGACAGGCCCCATCCGAATGCACTTGATACCGTATCGCCTGGGCGGACGGTGGCCGGAGGGGAAGAAGCGAAAGCGTCAGAAACTGGAAGCTGGTTCGATGATGGGCCGTTTTTTGTACGACATGGCGGATCAGGATCAATAAATGTTGCATTTTATGGTGCCCGGCCCCCACAACCGGATCCCGATCACAGGGCGGGGCGGCAGAGGCCATGCGCCGCCCCCCATCATGGGGGAGAAGAGAGGATTGCCGCTCGGGGCAGGAATCGTTATCTTCCCCTCTTCACCGGATTCGCCACAGCACAAGGACCAAGACATGCCGACCCTCGCCAGCATACATCTCTACCCCATCAAGTCGACGGCCGGCATGCCGTTGAGTCGCGCCCTGGTCACCGAAGAGGGTCTCGCCGGGGATCGCCGCTACATGGTGGTCAAGCCGGACGGCAGTTTCATCACCGCCCGCACCCATCCGCAGCTGCAACAGGTGGTGGCGACCCCCATGGATGGCGGCCTGCAACTGCACTATCCGGGCCTTGAGCCCCTCATCCTGCAAGAACGGGATTATTCCCGCACCCCTCGGGCCACCGGGGTCTGGAGCGACCATTTCACCGCCCTGCATACCACACCGATCGCCGACAGCTGGCTGAGTCGGGTGGCTGGCGAACCAGTTGCGCTGCTCTGGCTCGGCGAGGAGTCCACGCGTTTCCGGGAGAAGACCGGCACCCGGGTGAGCTTTGCCGACGGCTATCCCCTGCTGCTCATCAGCCAGGGTTCCCTTGAGGATCTCAACCTGAGATCCGACGCCTTGCACCAGATGAGCCAGTTTCGCACCAACCTGGTAGCGAGCGGCACCCGCCCCTTCGAGGAGGACGGCTGGAAGCGGATCCTCATCGGCGAGGTGGAGTTTCGGGTCGCCAAGCCGTGCAGCCGCTGCATCATGACCACGGTGGAACCGGGCACGGATCGCTTCAACGCCCTGAAAGAGCCGCTCGCCACCCTCAGCCGCTATCGCCGTGGCGAGGATGGGGAGGTCTACTTCGGCCAGAACCTGGTGGCCCTGAACGAGGGGTGGATCGAGGCGGGCAGCGAGATCGAGGTGCTGGAGCGGGTACGCCCGCCTGTCTACCCCAACGCAGCCCCCAAAAAACGCGAGCTGGTGTGCGTGGCCAGGGAGCCCCTGGCGCGGGATCTGGAGACCTTCTGGTTCGAGGCCGCCGACGGCGAGCCCCTGCCCGACTACCTGCCGGGCCAGCACCTGCCCATCAGCCTCGACATCAAGGGCGAGCGGCTGCAGCGGCGCTATACCCTGAGCTCCACCCCGGAGCGGCCCGAGCGTTACGGCATCAGCGTCAAGCGCCTCGGCGAGGGCCGCATCTCCCCCTGGCTGCACCGGCAGTTGCAGGTGGGTGACCGCCTGCTGGCGGCCGCCCCTGCCGGGGAGTTTCACCTGGGAGCCGAGCGCGCCCTGCTGCTGCTCTCGGCGGGATCCGGCGTCACCCCCATGCTCTCCATTGCCCGCACCCTGGCCCTGCGCGGGGAGCTGGATGACGTTCACTTCATGCACCTGTGCCGCTGCGAGGCGGACATCCCCGCCGCCGCCGAGCTGCACGCACTGGCGCGGCAGGGGATGACCCTCACCCTGATCCTGAGCCAGCCCGAGGCGCACTGGCAGGGGCTCAAGGGACGGCTGGATGACAGCCACCTCGGCCAGGTCAAGGGGCTGGCCGGACGAGAGGTGTTCGTCTGCGGTCCCCAGGGCTTTATGGCCGACGCGGCCAACCGGCTGACCGCCCTCGGCGTGCCCGCCGATCGCATCCGCCAGGAGAGCTTTGGCGGCGCCATCCTCTCGGTGGCACGCCCTCACCAGGCGGTGCGGCTGCGTATCGGGGAGCGGGAGTTTGCCGGCAACAACCAGGGTACAGTGCTGGATCAGGCCAACAAGCAGGGGGTAGAGCTACCCTGGAGCTGCCGCGCCGGCATCTGCGGCAGTTGCAAGCAGACGCTGTTGTCGGGAGAGGTGGATCACCCGGATGCACCGGCCATCACCGCCGCCGAGCGGGCCCAGGGCAAGTTCCTCGCCTGCTGCGCCGTGCCCCTGACGGATCTCGTGGTCGAATAGGGTGATCGGGGGGCAAAACGCCCCGCCCCGAAAAGCAAAACGGCTGCCCCTGGGCAGCCGTTTTCTTGTGGTGTCTGGCCATCAGCCACGCAGGGCGGCGATGCGCTGCTCGATGGGCGGGTGGCTCATGAACAGCTCGCTCATGGAACGCTTGCCGTTGATGCCGAAGGCCATCATGGAACCTTCCAGCTGCGGCTCGGCACCGCGGGCGAGACGCTGCAGGGCGGCGATCATCTTGTCACGGCCGGCCAGCTTGGCGGCACCGGCGTCGGCGCGGAACTCGCGCTGACGGCTGAACCACATGACGATCATGGAGGCCAGCACGCCGAACACCATCTCCAGCACGAACACGGTGATCATATAGGCGAAGCCGCCGGAGCTGCTGCTCTCCTCGTCGTTGTTGGAGCTGAAGACGTTGCTGATGACGCCGGCCACGATGCGGGCAAAGAACATCACGAAGGTGTTCACCACCCCCTGGATCAGGGTCAGGGTCACCATGTCGCCGTTGGCCACGTGGCTCACCTCGTGGGCCAGCACGGCTTCCGCCTCGTCGCGGCTCATGCTGTAGAGCAGGCCGGACGACACGGCCACGAGGGAGTCGTCGCGGCGGGCGCCGGTGGCGAAGGCGTTCATCTCGGGGGAGTCGTAGATCCCCACTTCCGGCATCTTGATGCCAGCCTCACGGGCCTGACGGGCGACCGTGCTCACCAACCAGTGCTCGGTCTCGTTGCGGGGCTGCTCGATGACCTGGACGCCATAGCTGCGCTTGGCCATCCACTTGGACATCAGCAAGGAGATAAAGGAACCCCCAAAACCGAACACGGCGCAGAACACCAACAGCCCGGAAATGCTGGACTTGTTGATCCCCAGAACCGAGAACAGGATATTGAGCACCACCCCCAGCACCAGCATGACGGCCAGGTTGGTCACCAGGAATAGCATAATTCGCTTCATATTGACTCCTTGTGAGATATGGATGCATGGCTCGGGTCACCCCAGGGGCGACCGATGCCACACTTGCCCCAGATAATAGACAGACACGATGAATGATTGCTGAATGTCTGGCCTCAGAGCAGGGACGAGATGTCGAGGCAGTCGCGCAAGTCCGTCTCGTGCGGTGCCTCCACGAAGGGTATCTCACCCAAAAATGGGGCCGGCAGCAAGGCTTTCAAGGTCGCCAGGTTCTCCGGATAACGATTCATGTGCGGATCCACCCGGTTGATGACCCAGCCCGCCAGGGTCAGCCCCTGCTGGCGAATGGCGGAGACGGTGAGCAGGGCATGGTTGAGACACCCCAGCCTGGCCCCCACCACCAGGATCACCGGCAACCGCTCAAGGGCGACCCAGTCCGAGAGCAGATGCTGGTGATCCAGCGGCAGCAACCAGCCCCCCGCCCCCTCGACGATCACGAGATCGGCCCCGCTCGCCTCTATCTCCCGCAGCCCAGCCGACAGGCCGGCGAAGGGGATGCTCTCCCCCGCCTCCCGGGCGGCGATATGGGGGGCTATGGGGGGCTCGAAGGCATAGGGGTTGACCTTCTCGTAGGGCAGAGGCAGGCTGGCGGCCGCCTGCAGCAACTGGGCATCGAGGTTGCGCAGCCCCGCCGGGGTGCGGGCACAGCCGGCGGAAATCGGCTTGTAGCCGGCGCAGGGGATGCCTTGAGCGGCGAAGGCGTGCAGCAGGGTACGGGCGACCAGCGTCTTGCCCACATCGGTGTCCGTGCCCGTGATGAAATAGGATCTGGCCATGATGACTCCTCGGCGCGATGGCGGGCGACATGCCTGCCTGCGCGCGCTCATGATGTTCGGTGACAAGTTCGGGCCGCGCTGAGCTGCGGACCCGGTGATGACGCTTGGTTGGCGAACGGCTTATGCCCGGATCAGGCGCCCGAGGCAAACCTCGTAGCTGGCGGCCAGCAGGCCGTCGGGCTGGCGATAACGCTCGTAGGCCTCCCCCAGGCGCACCAGGCGCTGGCGATGACCCAGGCCCGCGGGCCGCTCGTCGTTGACCTGACTCGCGCCTATCCCCTTGAGGTCGCGCAGCAGTCCGCTGAGCGCCGGGTAGGCGAGGGACCAGGTCAGCGGGCAGAGCTCAGGGGTCTCGAAGCCCCCGTCACGGGCCGCCTGTTGCAACTGGGGCAGCGTCAGGAAGCGATTGACGTGGGCGCGGCCATCGACGGCGCGCCAGGCCTCCCGCAGTTGCCACAGGGACCCCGAAAGCAGGGTCGAGAAGAAGACCTGGCCACCGGGTTTGAGCACCCGGTTGAGCTCGGCGAAGGCCTGGGCCGGACGCTCGCACCACTGCAGGGCCAGGCTGGAGAAGACCCAGTCCAGGCTCTGGTCGGCAAAGGGGAGCGCCTCCGCGTCGCCGCACACCAGGCGGACACCGCTGCCGCGAAGGGCGGCCTGGGCCAGCATGCCGGGGGCGAGATCCAGCCCGGTCAGCGTCTCGCAGCGAGGCGCCAGGGCAGGCAGGAAGAAACCGGTACCGCAGCCCAGATCCAGCCCGGCCCCTGAGCGCACCTCTTTCACGCCCCCCTCGTCCATGCACACCAGCAGTGCCTGCCCCACCTCCTGCTGGAAGCGGGCGTGGGCGTCGTAGTGACGGGCCGCCGCCCCGAAGCGGCGGGCGAGCTGCGCCTTGTCCACCGACTGGAAACGCTCATGGAGCATGGCCGCCCCCTCTCTCGTCGGTGGCCGGGCGCGGACCCAGGGCCTCGAGCAGGCGATCCACGTCGTCCTCGCCGTGGGCAGCGCACAGGGTGATGCGAAGGCGCGCCGTGCCGACCGGCACCGTCGGCGGGCGGATGGCCCCGGCCCAGATGCCGCGCTCCCGCAGCCGCTCGGCCAGTTGCAGGGCAGCACCGCTCTCTCCCACCAGCAGCGGCTGGATGGGGGTGTCGCTTGCCCCCAGCTGCCAACCCAGGGACCGCGCCCCCTGCCGAAAGCGGGCGACAAGGCGAGCAAGGTGGGCACGGGCCTCGTCGGCTACGCGTACCAGCTCGATGCTCTGGCGCACGGCGCACGCCTGGGCGGGGGGCATATGGGTGCTGTAGACGTAGTGGCGGGCGAAGTTGACCAGATACTCCACCAGCTCGCGACTGCCGCCCACGAAGGCGCCGGCCACCCCGAGCGCCTTGCCAAAGGTCCCCATCTGGATGTGCACGCTGGCAGGAGCAACCCCCTGGGCCGCCAGGGTGCCGCGCCCCTCGGCCCCAAGCACCCCAATACCGTGGGCATCGTCGATCATCAGCCAGTTGCCGCTCTGGGCAGCCAATGTTGCAAGTTCAACCCAGGGACCCTGATCCCCGTCCATGCTGAACACCCCTTCCGAGACGATCAGGCCCCGGTTTGGCTCAAGCAGCCGTTCCAAGGCCGCCATGTCGTTATGACCGAAGCGCTTCATCCTGCAGGGGAGCTGGCTGCCCATCTCCTGCAGGGAGGCATGGTTGAGCCTGTCCTGCCACAGCAGATGCTCCTTGCCGAGCAGGGCCTTGAGCACCGCCTGGTTGGCGGAGAAGCCGCAGTTGAACAGCAGCACCGCCTCCACCCCGAGCCAGTCGGCCAGCGTCTCTTCCAGCTGCTGGTGAGCGCGGCTGTAGCCGGTCACCAAGGGCGAGGCGCCGGCGCCCGCGCCATATTGCGCCACGCCTGCCGCGAAGGCGGCCTTGATGGCGGTATGGCCCGCGAGCCCCAGGTAGTCGTTGCCAGAGACGTTGAGGTAGTCCCGCCCCCCGACCCGGATCCGCCCGCCGCTCGCGGCCTCCACCGGGGTGCGGCGGCGCAGCAGGGCGGCCTGCTCACGCTCGGCCAGGGCCTGCCCCAGTGCAAAGGGGCTGGTGACAACGGGCGTCATCATGTACGGACGGCGTCTGTGCGGGGACGAGTAGCGTCGTAGAAGAGCTCGCTGGGCTCGCTCTGGCGACTCACCTCGGCCAGCAGCTCCTCCTCTTGAACCTGATCCGGCTTCTGGGCCCGCTGGGCGGGGCGGATGCCGAGGCGCTTGAAGAGCTGCATGTCGCTGTTCTCGTCCGGATTGGGAGTGGTCAGCAGCTTGCAGCCATAAAATATCGAATTTGCCCCCGCCATAAAGCACATGGCCTGCATCTGCTCGTTCATCTTCTCCCGCCCGGCGGAGAGGCGCACGTGGGAGGCGGGCATCATGATGCGTGCCACGGCGATGGTGCGGATAAATTCGAACGGGTCCAGGTTCTCCTGGTTCTCCAGGGGCGTTCCCTTCACCTTGACCAGCATGTTGATGGGCACGCTCTCCGGGTGGCGCGGCAGGTTGGCGAGCGCCATCAGAAGGCCCGCCCGGTCTTTCGCCTGCTCCCCCATGCCGACGATGCCGCCGGAGCAGACCTTCATCCCGGCGCCGCGCACGTGCTCCAGGGTATCGAGCCGGTCCTGATAGGTGCGGGTGGTGATGATGTCGCCGTAAAACTCCGGCGAGGTGTCGAGGTTGTGGTTGTAGTAATCCAGCCCCGCGGCCCCGAGACGCGCCGCCTGATCGGCAGTCAGCATCCCTAGCGTCATGCAGGTCTCCATGCCGAGCCCGCGCACCTCTTCAATCATCCGGATGATGTAGGGCATGTCCTTCTCCTTGGGGTTGCGCCAGGCGGCCCCCATGCAGAAACGGGACGAGCCGTTGGCCTTGGCTTCCCGGGCCCGCTCCAGCACCTTTTCCACCTCCATCAGCCGCTCGGTCTCGAGCCCGGTGTGATAGCGGGCGCTCTGGGGGCAGTATTTGCAATCCTCCGGGCAGGCGCCGGTCTTGATGGAGAGCAGGGTGCTCACCTGCACCTCGTTCGGGTCAAAATGGGTGCGGTGCACCGTCTGGGCCTGGAACAGCAGATCGTTGAATGGCAGGGCAAAGAGAGCCTGAACCTCGGTCAGGGTCCAGTCGTGACGAAGGGCGTGGGCGCCCGCGGTGAGAGCATTCATACATGGCTTCCGGTTGTTATAGGTGGGATCCTGCGCCGCGCTCATGGAGAGATGGCCGCAGAACCCGCCAGCTGGACTATGCACCGCAAGGGCGTGCGCGAAGCCAAGTGGCTGAAATTGTTGGCTAGTGTAGAGAGCGCGCGTAGACTGTCAACACCGACCAGATCAAATCAATTGACAACAGAACACAAAATGACCAATCAAGAATTCGACCTGCACCACGTCTGGCATCCCTATACCTCCCTCACCCATCCCCTGCCCTGCTACGAAGTGGCCAGCGCCAAGGGGGTGACCCTCACCCTGACGGACGGGCGCGAGCTGGTGGATGGCATGAGCTCCTGGTGGGCCTGCGTGCACGGCTACCAGGTGCCTGAGCTCAACGCGGCCGCCACCGCCCAGCTCGGCAAGATGTCCCACGTGATGTTTGGCGGCCTGACCCATGCCCCGGCGGTCGAGCTCTGCCGCAAGCTGGTTGAGATAACCCCAAAGGGGCTGGATCGGGTCTTTCTGGCGGACTCCGGCTCGGTGGCGGTGGAGGTGGCCCTCAAGATGGCCCAGCAGTACTGGCACGCCAAGGGGACGCCCCGCACCAAATTCGTCTCCCTTAGGGGCGGCTATCACGGTGACACCTTCGGCGCCATGAGCGTCTGCGATCCCGATGGCGGCATGCACGAGCTCTACAAGGGCTTCCTGCCCGAGCACCATTTCGTGGAAGCCCCCGGCTGCCGCTTCCACGCCGAGTGGGACGAGCAGTGCGTGGTGGAGCTGGCGACCCTGGTGGCGGATCACCATGAAGAGATCGCCGCCATCGTGCTCGAGCCCATAGTGCAGGGCGCCGGCGGCATGCGCTTCTATCACCCCCGCTACCTGCAGTGGGTGCGCGCCCTGTGCGACGAGTTCGGCCTGCTGCTCATCGCCGACGAGATTGCCACCGGCTTTGGCCGCACCGGCCAGCTGTTTGCCTGTGACTGGGCGGGGATCAGCCCCGACATCCTGTGTCTGGGCAAAGCGCTCACCGGCGGCTACCTGACGCTGTCGGCCACCCTCACCACCGAGCATGTCGCCCGCACCGTCTGTGACGGCAAGGCCGGGGTCTTTATGCACGGCCCCACCTTTATGGGCAATCCATTAGCGTGCGCCGTGGCCAACGCCTCTATCGAGCTGCTGCTGGCATCGCCTTGGCGCGATCGGGTGCAAGCCATCGAGCATCAGCTCAAAACAGAGCTGGTACAGCTGACCCTGAATCCGGCGGTGGCGGACGTGCGGGTGCTTGGCGCCATCGGGGTGGTGGAGATGAAGGAGCGGGTGGACGTGGCGCGCATCCAGCGCAAGTTCGTGGAGCTGGGCGCCTGGATCCGTCCCTTTGGCAGGCTCATCTACCTGATGCCCCCCTTCGTCATCAGCCCCGAGGAGCTGAGGGTATTGACCTGCGCCATCCGCGAGGCCATCACCGCCGGGGAGTTCTGAGCCAGAAGAGGCTCGGCACAAGACCCCGTCACAATGGCCCCGTTATGGCGACGGGGCCTTTTGGCTCTTTTTCATCAGAATGTGAGCAAGTCATCAAAACCCGTCCGGCGAGGAGAGTAGACTGCGCGGGTTTTACCCAACAGATGTACCAGTCCCATGCGCCTCTCCATTGCTGCCAAGATCAATTTCTTCCTGCTCTTCATCTTCTCCATGGTATTGGTGTTTTCCGCAGCCTATCAGGCGGTGCGCGAGCGGGATCTCATCCTGACCCTCATCAAGGAGCAGAGCCGCGAGCAGACCGAGGCCTACTTCGACGGTCTCAACATGCTGATGCTGACCGGCAAGATGGACGCCCGCGACACCCTGCGCGCCAAGTTTCTCGATCACGCCCACGTGGAGGATGCCCGCATCGTGCGCGGGGCGGCGGTCAACAAGCAGTTCGGGCCGGGCCGTGACGTGGAGGCCCCGAAAGACAGATTTGACGCCCTGGCCCTGGCGGGCAAGGGCAGCCTGGAAGTGGAGCACGACGGCATGCACAGCCGGCTGGTGGTGACCCGCCCGTTGCTGGCGCAGAAGGACTTTCGCGGCACCGACTGCACCAGTTGCCATCAGGTGCCGGAAAACACCGTGCTGGGGGCGGTGCGCTTTGACTACTCCCTCGACTCCCTGTTCACCCGGGTCGAGCAGAACATCCTCACCTCGGCGCTCAGCCTCACCCTCATCTTCGGGCTGGGGCTGCTGCTCACCCTCTGGGTCATCCGCACCTGGATAGTTCGCCCCCTCAACCAGCTGACCCGCTCCATGGAGGAGGCAACCGATCGCAACGACTTCGGCCATCGTCTGGAGGGGGATGAAGGGGACGAGATTGGCCGGGTGGCACTCGCCTACAACCAGATGCTCGACAGCGTGGAGCGCCAGCTCGGCAAGCGCTCGGTCGCCCCGCCGCAGGACGAGCCGTCAGACTATCACCCCAGGTAGTAGAACAGCAGGCTGGCCACCAGGATCAGCAGCAGGATAAAGAGGTTGGCGTGCAGGGCATCCTCCTGCCGGCGGCTGCGGCCGCGCTCCAGCACCAGGACCACCAGGGTCAGCAGGCAGCAGGCCCAGAGCCCGCGCTCCAGCCAGGGAGTGAGGGCGGGATCCCAGCTTTGGCGCACCCTGACCCCGCCATAGACCAGAAAACCATAGGCGGTCTGCGGCCTGGCGAAGTGATAGAGGGAGAGCAGGGCGATGAAACAGCCCCAGCAGAGGATCACCAGCCCCCTCAGTAGCCGTACCCGGCCATCCGGCCCTCGCCTGCGCTCCTTCACCCTCCCCCCCGTCCAACCGTCAGGATCCATGCAGGATGCATGGGGAAATCCCCGCAAGGGTCCGACATTTTTGCTTGTTTATCAAACCCGCGCGGGTAAGATGAACGGCTTAGTCTGCCATGGTGGGCCAACTGTGCCCGGGCCAGACCCCTAGTGTTGCAAATAGCGCTGCAAGAACAAGCTGGAGACAATATTTCGATGACGCACGCATCCGTAGTAGATGTGCTGGCCGGTAAGTATTCGGTCGGCACCACCCAGACAGTGAAAGGGTGGATCCGGACCCGCCGCGATTCCAAGGCGGGGATCTCATTCTTGGCCATCTCCGATGGCTCCTGCTTCCATCCGGTGCAGGCAGTCGTCCCCAATTCCCTGGCCAATTACGAGAATGAAGTGCTGCGTCTGACCACAGCCTGCTCGGTGGAAGTGACCGGTCTGGTGGTCGAATCCCAGGGCAGCGGCCAGGCGTTCGAACTGCAGGCCACCGAGGTCAAGGTGGTGGGCTGGGTCGAGGATCCGGACACCTACCCCATGTCCGCCAAGCGCCACAGCATCGAATACCTGCGCGAGCAGGGCCACCTGCGTGCCCGTACCAACATCGTCGGCGCCGTGACCCGGGTGCGCAACTGCCTCTCCCAGGCCATTCACCGCTTCTTCCACGAACAGGGCTACCTCTGGATCGCCGCGCCCCTCATCACCGCCTCCGACACCGAAGGGGCCGGCGAGATGTTCCGCGTCTCCACCCTGGATCTGGAAAACCTGCCGCGCACCCCCGAAGGCAAGGTGGACTACGACAAGGACTTCTTCGGCAAGGAGACCTTCCTGACCGTCTCCGGCCAGCTCAACGTCGAGACCTATGCCTGCGCCCTGTCCAAGGTCTACACCTTCGGGCCCACCTTCCGCGCCGAAAACTCCAACACCAGCCGCCACCTGGCCGAGTTCTGGATGGTGGAACCGGAAGTGGCCTTCGCCAACCTGGAAGACAACGCCGCCCTGGCCGAAGCCATGCTGAAGTACGTCTTCAACGCCGTGCTGGCGGAGCGCCGGGACGATCTGGAATTCTTCGCCCAGCACGTGGACAAGGACGCCATCGGCCGTCTGGAGCGCTTCGTCGCCTCCGACTTCGCCCAGATTGACTACACCGACGCCATCGAAGTGCTGAAGAACTGCGGCAAGAGCTTCGAGTTCCCGGTCTCCTGGGGTATCGACCTCTCCTCCGAGCACGAGCGCTACCTGGCCGAGGAGCACTTCAAGTCCCCGGTGGTGGTGAAGAACTACCCGAAGGACATCAAGGCCTTCTACATGCGCCTCAACGACGACGGCAAGACCGTCGCCGCCATGGACGTGCTGGCCCCGGGGATCGGCGAGATCATCGGCGGCTCCCAGCGCGAGGAGCGTCTCGAGGTGCTGGATGCCCGTCTGGCCGAGATGGGCCTGAACAAGGAAGACTACTGGTGGTACCGCGACCTGCGCCGCTACGGCACAGTGCCGCACTCCGGCTTCGGCCTGGGCTTCGAGCGTCTGGTGGTCTACGTGACCGGCATGGGCAACGTGCGCGACGTCATCCCCTTCCCCCGGACTCCCCGCACCGCCGAGTTCTAAGGCGACCGCCTGCTCGCACCGTGCAAGAGCCGACCTCTGGGTCGGCTTTTTTATGCCTGTCGTTTCCCCCCTTGTCTCCCTCCTTCCCACGACCCTGACCCGGTTTTGCCTTTGGTAAAGCGGGTCGACCGTAGTTTTTATGCACTTAAATCGGAAAAAAGCGGGTTGTTGAAGCAACGCAAATTTTTACCCCTTTAGGGGTGACAGAATATCCATAACCCTTCAGGGGTAATTGACGACAGCGGATCCCGGGCAGCTGGCCGATGGGGACATGGATAAAACACACGAGGTAATGGAATGATCTTGATGGAATTTTTGGTGGTACTCGGCTGCTTGCTGCTGGGTACCCGCTTTGGGGGCATGGGGCTTGGTCTCATCAGCGGCATCGGCCTCTTCCTGCTGACCTTCGTCTTCGGCCTGGTGCCGGGCGAGCCGCCGGTGCAGGTGATGCTGACCATACTCGCGGTGATCGGCTGCGCCGCCACCCTGCAGACTGCCGGCGGCCTCAACCTGATGATGCAGGTGGCCGAACGCCTGCTGCGCCGCCACCCCCAATACATCACCCTGCTGGCGCCGCTCACCACCTGGACCCTCACCTTCCTGTGCGGCACCGGCCACGTGGTCTACACCATGTTCCCCATCATCGCCGACATCGCGCTGCAGAAGAACATCCGCCCGGAACGCCCCATGGCGGTGGCGTCCGTCGCCTCCCAGATGGCCATCTGCGCCTCGCCGGTCTCGGTGGCCGTGGTCTCCATGGTCTCCATCCTGGCGGCGGCCCACGGCGTGGGTCAGGCCTATGGCCTGCTCGACATCCTGATGATCGCCATCCCCTCCTCCCTCACCGGCGTCATGGTGGCGGCCCTCTGGAGCCTGCGCCGCGGCAAGGATCTGGACAAGGACGAGGAGTTCCAGGCCAAACTCAAGGACCCCGCCCAGCGCGACTTCATCTACGGCGGCGGCGAGACCCTGCTCAATACCAAGTTCCCGAAAGAGGCCTACTGGTCCACCTGGATCTTCTTCGCCGCCATCGCCGCCGTGGTGCTGCTGGGTGCCGACGAGGCGCTGCGCCCCGTCTTCACCATCAAGGACAAGACGGGCCCCCTCTCCATGAACCTGGTGATCCAGATGATGATGCTGATCGCCGGTGCCATCATACTGATGCGCTGCAGGGTCAAGCCGGGGGAGATCGCCAACGGCGCCGTCTTCAAGGCGGGCATGGTCGCCATCTTCTCCGTGTTCGGGGTCGCCTGGATGAGCGAGACCTTCTTCCAGGCCCACATGCCGCTGCTCAAGGAGTCCCTCTCCCACGTGGTGCAGGCCCAGCCCTGGACCTACGCCCTGGTGCTCTTCCTCATCTCCAAGCTGGTGAACAGCCAGGCGGCGGCGCTCACCGCCATCGCCCCCATGGGGCTGGCGCTGGGGGTGGAGCCCAAGCTGCTCATCGCCTTCCTGCCGGCGAGCTACGGCTACTTCGTGCTGCCGACCTACCCGAGCGATCTCGCCTGCATCGGCTTCGACCGCTCCGGCACCACCCGCATCGGCAAGTTCATCATCAACCACAGCTTCATCCTGCCCGGCCTCATCGGGGTAGTGACCTCCTGTACCCTGGGCTTCATCCTGACCAGCATACTGCTGTGACAGGCCCCCAGTTCGAACGGCTCCCGCACGGGGGCCGTTTTTTTATCCCCCGCCACCGGCCCGCGCTTTGCCAACCGCCCGTACTCTGGGTAGCATGAGCCCTCTTTTTCTTTGCGGAATCTCCCCATGTCTCGCGTCATCCTGCTCTGGAGCGGCGGCAAGGATGCCATGCAGGCCCTCTGCCATGCCCGCGAAGCGGGTCATCAGGTGGTGGCCCTGGTCACCTTTGCTCCACCCGAACCCCGTTTCCTCGCCCATCCCCTGCCGCTGGTGCGCCGTCAGGCGGCGGCCCTCGGCCTGCCTCACCAGCTTGTCACCATAGAGGCACCGTTCGAGCTGGGTTATGAGCGGGCGCTGATACGGCTCAAGGAGCAGTGGCACCTCGATGGGGTGGTCACCGGCGATATCGACAGCGTGGGCGGTGCGCCGAACTGGATCCGCGAGCGCTGCCGCCCCCTTGGGATCAAAGTCCACACCCCGCTCTGGCAGCAAACCCGCGAGGCGCTGCTGGCGGACCTGCTGGCACGCGGCATCGTCGCCCACCTCTCCTGCGTCGATACCCGGGTGCTGGCCCCCGACTGGGTCGGACGCAGGCTCGATGCCGCCACCCTGGCCGAGTTGCAGCGGCTCGCCAACGCCCAAGGATTCGATGCCTGCGGCGAGCAGGGGGAGTACCACACCATGGTGACCGACGGCCCGGGCTTTGCGGCGCCCGTGCACCTCGGCCCCTGGCGGGTCGCCCGTCAGGATCACCTGGCCTATCTGGCGCAGGCAGAGCCCTGACAGGACGCGGGCCACCGTCACCACGCCCGGACAAGGTGGAGCTGGCTCATACCGACCCGCACCGCCTGCGGGTCGCCGAACGTGGCCCTCCCGTGGGGATAGCTCAGGTCTTCTTTGACCAACACCTACAAAAGTTACCAAACCGCACATTGATGGATGTAAATTCCATAAATAAACAAAACAACGATATTTAACGCCAACCTGGAGGCGCTAGAATGTGCCCCAGGGTATCCCTGACCGACAACCTCCACTTTGTTTGCGTTGGATCAACATCCATCCGGGGTGAACTGGCCAAGATGCCCGTCGACACAGAGCGACCATTTCGCACCGGAGAGAGTTATGACAAACCAAGCCACCGCGGGCACCTCGGCCTGCGACTACAAGCTGTGGGACATCCTCGTCGAGTCTGCAAAGGAACGCACCACCATTCGTTACTCCAAACTGGCCAGGCAGGCCGGACTGGAGCAGTGCCAGGATGAACTGCGCACCCTGCTGCAACGCATTCGCATGTACTGCACCGAGAACAACCTCCCCATCCTCTCCGCCATCGTGATGGATGACGTGGGCAAGTACACCGGCCTCTCCTCCAGCCTGCCGGATGCGCCCTGGGAGCGGGCCAGGGTCTTCGACCACGAGTGGACCACCCTGCACTGACAGACATCCCCTTCCCCTCGAAACGCGCCGGCCGGCGCGTTTTCGTCTCTTGCCCCCATCGGCGTCCCCCAACTGCACTGGTAAAACCAGCGAGCCTAGCCATGAGCGTTGCCATGGGGGGGCCACAATGCCAGAATCGGGCCCTTGTATGATTCCACCCCGGATTTCAGGGCCGCAGGCCCGCAGACAAAGGATCCCCCATGGCCACCACCCTCTATGGCATCAAGAACTGCGACACCATCAAGAAGGCCCGCAAGTGGCTGGAGGAGGCGGGCATCGACTACCGCTTTCACGACCACCGCGCCGACGGCCTGGCTCCCGAGCAGCTCGATAGCTGGCTGGAGCGCCTCGGCTGGGAGGCCCTGCTCAACACCCGCGGCACCACCTTCCGCGCCCTGCCGGACGAAGCCAAGCAGGATCTCGACACCGCCAAGGCGCGCGCCCTGCTGCTGGCCCACCCGGCCATGATCAAGCGCCCCTTGCTGGACAAGGACGGCGAACTGACCCTGGGCTTCAAGGCCGATCACTACCAATCCCTCTTCTCTCGTTAAGGAAAAACGATGTCGGATGTCATCGCACTGGCCAAGGATCTGATCCGCCGCCCCTCCGTTACCCCGCTGGATGAAGGGTGCCAGACCCTGATGGCGGAGCGCCTCCAGCGCCTCGGTTTCGTCATCGAGCCCATGGTGTTCGAAGACACCACCAACCTCTGGGCCCGCCGCGGCAGCGAGGGGCCGCTGTTCTGCTTCGCCGGCCACACCGACGTGGTGCCCGCCGGCCCGCTGGAGAAGTGGCACACCCCGCCGTTCGAGCCGACCATCCAGGATGGCGTGCTGTACGGGCGCGGCGCCGCCGACATGAAGGGGTCCCTCGCCGCCATGGTGGTGGCCACCGAGCGCTTCGTGGCCGAACACCCGGACCACAAGGGCTCCATCGCGTTTCTCATCACCTCGGATGAAGAGGGGCCCTTCATCAACGGCACGGTGCGCGTCATCGACACCCTGGAGGCGCGCAACGAGAAGATCACCTGGTGCATCGTCGGCGAGCCCTCCTCCACTGCCGTGGTGGGGGACGTGGTAAAGAACGGCCGCCGTGGCTCCATCACAGGGGATCTGGTGGTACGCGGGGTGCAGGGCCACGTGGCCTATCCCCATCTGGCGGACAACCCCATTCACAAGGCGGCCCCGGCCCTGGCCGAGCTCGCCGCCACCGTCTGGGACGAGGGCAACGCCTACTTCCCTCCCACCAGCTTCCAGATCGCGAACATCCAGAGCGGCACCGGCGCCTCCAACGTCATCCCGGGGGAGCTGCATGTCCAGTTCAACTTCCGTTTCAGCACCGAGCTCACCGATAGTGAGATCCGCGAGCGGGTCGAAGCCCTGCTGGATCGTCACGGCCTCGACTACCAGATCAAGTGGACCCTCTCCGGCCAGCCCTTCCTGACCGACACCGGCGCCCTGCTGGAGGCCACAGTGGCCGCCGTGGCGGCGGTCAACGGTCAGCAGCCGGCCCTGCTCACCACGGGGGGAACGTCCGATGGACGCTTCATCGCTCCGACCGGGGCGGAAGTCATCGAGCTGGGCCCGGTCAACGCCACCATCCACAAGGTGAACGAGTGCGTGAAGGCGGACGATCTGGATCTCCTGGCCGACATGTACCAGGGAGTGCTGGCCCGGCTGCTGGCATGAACGCCTTTCGCCGCCTAGCCCAAGAGGGAGACCATGCAACCATGACCCAGGATCAACTGCTTGGACTGGATGAGAGCCACCTCATCCTGGTGGGGCGTGGCCCCCATCGCCTGACCGCCGCCACCGCGGCGGCCTTCAACGACATGCAGGTGGCCGCCGCTCACGCGGGGTTCAACCTGCAGGCTGCCTCCAGCTGGCGCAGCTTCGAGCGCCAGCTCGCCATCTGGAACGGCAAGTGGCGCGGAGAGCGCCCCCTGCTGGATGCGGACAACCAGCCCCTCGATGCGCTGCAGTTCGGCGATATGGAGAGGCTGCACGCCATCCTGCGCTGGAGCGCCCTGCCCGGCACCAGCCGCCACCACTGGGGCACGGATCTCGACATCTACGATCCGGACTGCCTGCCCGCAGGCACCAAGCTCGCGCTGGAGCCCTGGGAGTATGAGGCGGGGGGCTGGTTTGCCGACTTGAGCGAGTGGCTGGATGATCACATGAACGACTTCGGCTTCTTCCTGCCCTATGCCAGGGGGGCGCAACCGGGTCAGGGGGTGGCCTACGAACCCTGGCACCTGAGCTTCGCCCCCGAGTCCGACGAGCTGACCCTGGATCCGGCGGCGCTGGCGCTTTGCCTGCAAGGGGCGGATATTGAAGGCAAGGCGTGCATACTGGCCCATCTCGACGAGATCCTGGCCCGTTATGTCACCCTGGCACACCACGAAAGGAGGATCTGATGAGCTTGTGGTTATGGATAGGCCTGCCGCTGCTGTTTCTGCTCGGCCTGTTTCTCAATGCCATCAAGGACATGAAACAGCTCGAGAAGCAGTTGCCCAAATACAGGGACAAGATCCGCGACGTCAAGGACGACGAGGACGACTGACCCCTTCGCAGGAGCCCGCTGGCGCTCCTGCATCCCGACACGGCCAGGGGCCGACACAGGCCTCTCGTCACCCTGGTTTTGCCCCTCAATCCCGCGCCGATTGCCCCCTTTTTATCCCCTCCCCCTCCCCGAACTCCCGATCGCGGCCGGCGCCTGAAAACGACGCTGAAAACGTAAAAAACTGCAAAACGATGCACAATTAAGCCACACAAGGGGGATCAAACTGCATATAA
>NZ_CDBN01000049.1 GCF_000820085.1 Aeromonas sanarellii | reverse complement strand
GCGCCTGGGCTCCCCCGGGGAGTACGTGGACTACGCCGCCGCCAAGGGGGCCGTCGACGTGCTGACCAGGGGGCTGTCGCTGGAGGTGGCGCCCCAGGGGATCCGGGTCAACGGGGTGCGTCCGGGCTTTATCTACACCGAGATGCACGCGGACGGCGGCGAGCCCGGTCGGGTGGACAGGATCAAGGGGGCCATTCCGCTGCAACGGGGTGGCGAACCCCGTGAGGTGGCGGCCGCCATCGCCTGGCTGCTGTCGGACGAGGCCTCCTACGTCACCGGCAGCTTTATGGATGTGGCTGGCGGGCGTTGAACCAGCGTCAACCATGATCCCGTCAACGAGAAGGGGCGCCATGGCGCCATGGCGCCCCTTCTTCTGCTTATTCCCCCAGCAGCTGCTGCCAGACCGCCAGTACATGGCCCCGCTCTTGCGGCAGCTGATCGTCCCCCACCTTGCGGGAGATCTCCGAGAGGTTGAGGCGATGGCCGAGGTTGCGGATCTCCAGGTAGGCCTGCTTGAGCCCCTCTGCCTGCTCCAGGGTCAATACCCCCGCCATCACGCACTCGTCGAAGATGCGCACGTTATCGGACCAGCGGGTGAGGGCCTCCGGCTCGCCGCAGGCGTGGGCCAGCACCAGGTACTGGGCGATGAACTCGATGTCTACCATGCCGCCCGGGGACTGCTTGAGGTCGAACTCTCCCTCGCCCGCTTTCAGCAGGTGATCCCGCATCTTGTGGCGCATCTCGCGCACCTCTCGGGCCAGGGTCGGCAGGTCGCGCTCCTTGGCCAGCACGGCGCGGCGGATGCGGGCAAACTCGGCGATCACCGCCTCATCGCCATAGATGGGGCGGGCCCGCACCAGGGCCTGATGCTCCCAGGTCCAGGCCTCGTTTTGCTGGTACTGCTCGTAGGCCGACAGGGACGAGACCAGGAGCCCCGAGTCGCCGGAGGGGCGCAGCCGCATGTCGATCTCGTAGAGGATCCCTGACGGGGTGCGGGTGCTGAACAGGTGCAGGATCCGCTGGGCCAGGCGCAGGTAGAACTGGCGGCTGTCGATGGGCTTGCGCCCGTCGGTCTGGCCGTTGGGGTCGCCGCCGTGCAGGAAGACGAGGTCCAGATCCGAGCCGTAGCCGAGCTCGATGCCCCCCAGCTTGCCGTAGGCCACCACGGCGAAACCGCGCTGGCCGCTCGTTGCCACCTCGGGGGGAACGCCGTAGCGCTCGCTCATCTGGGCCCAGGCCTGGTTGACCACCTCCTCGGTGATCGCCTCCGCCAGCCAGGTGAGGTGGTCGCTCACCTTCATCAGCGGCAGGGCGCCGGCGATGTCGGCGGCGACGATACGCAGCAGCTGCACCTGCTTGAACTGGCGCAGCGCCTCCATCTGCTGCTCCACGTCCTCCTCGGGGATGCGCAGCAGGAACTGGCGCAGCTGGGGCTTGTACTGATCCAGCGGGGTGGGGTGGTAGAGGTGCTGGGGATCCAGCAGCTCGTCCAGCAGGATGGGGTAGCGGGCGAGCTGCTCGCTCACCAGGTTACTCTCGTCGCACAGGCGCACCAGCTGGCGCAGGGCGGCGGGGTTTTCCGCCAGCAGCTGCAGGTAGGCGCTACGGGTGAAGATGCGGGTCAGCAGGGTGCAGACCCGCTCGAAGAGGCGGGCGGGCTCGCGGCTTGCGGCCACCAGGCGCAGCAGCTCCGGCATCAGCCAGTCCAGGGCGATACGCCCCTGGGGGCCCACCTGGCGACGCTTGTACTCCTCCTTGAAGCGCAGCAGGGCGGTGCAGAGGGGGGCGGGCTCTGCCACGCCCTGGGTGGTCAGCAATTTCTCCAGCTCGGCGGCGTCGAGCTCGGTGCGCCAGAGATCGAGCCAGAGCTGATCCAGGTGGGCGGGAGCCTCCTTCTCTTCCCCCACCACGGCGACGAACTCCTGGTGGACCGCAGCCATCTCCTCGTCCAGGCGGGCCATGAAGGCGCCCCAGTCCGTAAAGCCGAGGGCGGCGATGAGCCGCTGGCGATCCCGCTCCTCGGTGGGCAGGGTCTGGGTCTGCTGATCGCCGATCTCCTGCAGGATATTCTCGACCCGGCGCAGGAAGCGGTAGGCCGCCAGCAGGCGGGCGCTGCGCTCGGTGTCGAGATCGCCGCTCTGGGTGATGGCGCCGAGTGCCTCGGGCAGGTGGCGCACCCGCAGGGCGGGCTCGCGGCCGCCGCGGATGAGCTGCAGCGCCTGGGCGATGAACTCCACCTCGCGAATGCCGCCCGCCCCCAGTTTGATGTTGCCCTCCAGCCCCTTGCGGCGCACCTCGGCGGCGATCATCGCCTTCATCTGGCGCAGGCCGTCGATGACCCCGAAGTCGATGTAGCGGCGAAACACGAAGGGACGCAGCAGTTCGGTGAGGGCCTGTGCATGCTCGCACTGGGGCCCCAGCACCCGGGCCTTGACCATGGCGTAGCGCTCCCAGTTGCGGCCGTGATGCTGGTAGTAATCCTCCATGGCGGCGAAGGAGATGGCGAGCGGCCCGGCGTCGCCGAAGGGGCGCAGCCGCATGTCGACCCGGAACACCTGGCCGTCGACCGTGCTCTGGTGCAGGGCGTTGATGAGGCGCTGCCCCAGCTTGATGAAGAACTGCTGGTTCGCGAGCTCCCGCCGCCCCCCGACCGTGTAGCCGTTCTCCGGGAAGGTGAAGATAAGGTCGATGTCCGATGAGAAGTTGAGCTCGCCGCCGCCGAGCTTGCCCATGCCGAGGATGAGCAGAGGCTGGGGGTTGTTGTCGCCGTCCATGGGGGTGCCGAGCTCGCCGCACTGTCTGGCGTAGAGCCAGTCGCGGGCACCGCAGATCAGGGCATCCGCCAGCCTTGTAAGATGGATGAAACTCTCTTCCACCGCCGCATGACCCAGCAGCTCGCGCCAGGCGATCACCAGCATGCGGCTGCGTCTGAACTGGCGCAGGATGCGCTTGAGCGCCTCTTCATCCGTGACCCCGGCGAGCAGGGCCGCGAGATCGTCCTCGTAGGCGGGCCAGCGTTCGGCCTGAGCCAGATCGCCGGAGGCGAGCAGCGGTCCCAGCAACTCGGGCTGCTTGATAAGGGAGTCGGCGACGAAATCGGAGAGGCCGAACAGGGTCAGCAGGGTCTGGCGGGTGGGCTCCGGCAGGGCGCCATGGTCGGGTGCCAGGTCGAGCAGCCGTTGCCAGTGGCGCCGGGCCTGCTCCTGCAGCAAGGGGGAAAGGGCGGAGAAAGAGGGAGAGTGCTGGGCCACGGTTGCCATCCTTGTGGTTGACGGGTCTGCAGAGTGAATCAAAATCCGGTTGCCAATCTAGCACTGTCGGACACCCGCGTCACAGCGCGGGTGTCCGACAGGTGATCCGGCGAAGGCTATCGGTTGCCCGCCGGGTTCAGAGGCGCCGATAGATCTCGGGGTCGTATTTTTCCATCAGGCTGCTCGGAGTGCGCGGCGGCGCGAAGCCGAAGCCGGCATAGAGGCCGTGGGCATCCGAGGTGGCGAGGGAGAGACGGCGTAGCCCCTGCAGCTCGGGATGGGCCAGGATGGCCGCCATCAGCGCCTTGCTGTGGCCCCGGCCGCGGTGCTCAGGCAGCACGAAGACGTCGGAGAGATAGCCGAAGGTGGCCTTGTCCGTGATGACCCGGGCGAAGGCCACCTGCCGGCCGCCGAGGTAGCCCCCGAAGCACAGCGAATGGTTGATGGCCCGCTGCACGGTGGAGAGGGGGATGCCGAGGCTCCAGTAGGCCTCCTCGGAGAGAAAACGGTGGATGAGCGGAACGTCGAGTCGTCCCTTGTCGTCGCTGATCTCCAGCTGATGTGCTTCGGTCTGCATCCTGGCTCCTTGCCGTGGTGAAAAAAGAAAGGCCCCTTGCGGGGCCTTCCAGTCTAACTGGATTGCGGCGTGAAAGTCAGGCCAGCGTGAAGGCCTGGATATGATCATCCAGGGTCTGGCGGTGATGTTCCACCCGTCCTGGGTCTTTGTCATGGCATGAATGCAGAAGGCCCCTTGCGGGGCCCTCTGATAGCAACGGCCTGGTGTCGTCAGGCCAGCTTGAAGGCCTGAATGTGATCGTCCAGGGTCTGGCTGTGGCGTTCCACCAGTTCGGAGGCATCCTTGAGTTCGCGCAGCACCACCACTGAGCCTTCCACCACCTGCTTGACCTGCTCCAGGTTGGCATTCATCTCCTCGGCGACCGAACTCTGCTGCTCGGAGGCGGCGGCGATCTGGCGGTTCATGTCGGCCACCCCCTGTACCCGCTGGACTATGGTGGCGAGCTGATCGCCGGCCTGGGTCACCTGCTCCACCCCCTTGTCCGCCTGCTGCACGCTCTCGGCCATCAGGCCGACGGCCTGGCGGGCGTTGCCCTGCAACTGCTCGATCATCTTCTGGATCTCGACGGTGGCGGCCTGGGCCCGGTTCGCGAGTTCGCGCACCTCGGAGGCCACCACGGCGAAGCCGCGGCCCGCCTCGCCGGCGCGGGCGGCCTCGATGGCGGCATTGAGGGCCAGCAGATTGGTCTGCTCCGAGATACTGCGGATGGTGTCCACCACGGAGCCGATGCGATCGACCCCGTGCTCCACCTCGTTGACCACGGTGGAGGAGCGCTGGATGTTGCCGGAGAGGGTGTCGATGGTGTTGACGGTGGCGGCGACGCAGCGGCTGCCCTCCTCGGCCAGGGCGCTGGCCTCGAAGGTGGCGTGGGAGGCCTGTTCCGCATGGCTGGCCACCTCGCGGATGGCGCCCACCATCTGGCTCATGGCGCTGGCGAGCTGTTCTATCTGGGTGAACTCCTCGTTGATCGCCTCGTTGGCCTCTTCCATGCAAAGGGTCACCTGGGAGGCGATGTCGTTGAGCTCCTTGCAGGCGACACGCTGGGTACCGAACACCTCCTTGAGGTTCTCCTGGGAGTGGGCGACCGCCTTGGCGATGTCGCCGAACTCGTCGCGGGAGTTGAGCAGCACGCTGTGGCTGAGATCCTTGCGGGCGAAGCGCTCAAGCAGGCCCACCAGATAGTGCACCTGCTTGACCATGAGGCGGGAGCCGGTCAGCAGCAGTACCACGAAGATGACCCCCATGAGCGCCGTTTCCATCACGCCGGTCCAGAGCAGGCGATCGGCGATGGCATTGGCCATGGTGGCGTCGATGCCCTCGCTGAGCAGGGTGGCCTCCAGATTGCTGGCATCGAACCAGAGCTTGGCCAGCAACAGCAGGGTGCTGAACACCATGAGCAGCACCACTTTGGGTACCAGCCGGATATTGCTCATGTGCCGTTCCAGCGGGTTCAACTGCATAATCTCTCTCCTTTCAACGTCCATTTTTCCTTTGCCGTCATGGCTATCGGCATTATCTTCCTTTTTATTAATTCGAACCGTGCTTAAAGTTGGAAAATGTATGCGACATCACTTAACTCATCTGCGGGCCATGGATCTGCTGATGGCACTGCTCTCCATCATCTCCGTGGTACTGGTGGGACTCCGCTGGCTGTGGAGTGAACACTTCACTCCCGAGACGCTTTCCCTCTTTTATGATCTGGACAGCCTGATCTGCTACATCTTCCTCGCCCACTTCGCTTATGGCTGGTTCCGTGCCAGCGACAAGCGAGCCTTCTTCAAAACCAACTGGTTCTATCTGCCTGGCAGCCTGCCCATGGTGGAGCAACTGCGCTGGGCACGGCTGATCCAGCTCTACAGGGTCATTCAGCTGTTGCGCAGCAGTCCCAATCTACTCGCTATCGTGCGAAGGGAACGAAATGAGACCCGGCTGGCCGGCATACTGCTGCTTTTCTTCCTGCAAATCGGAGTAGGAACGGCACTGATCTACTGGGTCGAGGGAGGTCAACCCGGCAGCCAGATCCACAACACCTATGACGCTTTCTGGTGGACCCTGGTGACGCTTTCCACCATAGGATACGGGGATATAGTGCCGCAAACCGAGGAAGGGCGCTTCGTGGCCAGCCTGATGATCATCTTCGGCGTCGGCCTGTTCAGTGCCCTCAGCGGTTTCATGGCTAGCCTCTTTCTGCAGCCCAAGAAGGAGGACAGTGAGACCGACAAGTGGCGCCACCACTACAATGCCCAGCAAGAGCAACTGCTGCAGGAGCTGAAGGCCCTGCGCGCCGAGGTGAAGGCACTGCAACAGAAGTAGCCTGCGACGTCTGGAATGGTCGCGTGACGACGGGAGGACCCTGCGAGACGGCTCTCAGTCTGGGGGAGAGCGCTTTTCTTTGCTTGTCCTTTGACCCGCAGGCGGCTTAACATTCGGCCTGCAACCTAATCCAACGAAGAGAATCGACCGACCATGCGCGCCCTTCTCGGGATCCTCATCTGCCTGTGTGCCCAACAGGCACTGGCCGATACCCGCTATGTTTCAGACAACATCTTTACCTATATCCACAACGGTCCGGGTACCCAGTACCGGATCCTCGGCAGCGTCAAGGCCGGTGAGCCGCTGGAGGTCAAGGCGGTGAACCAGGAGGCCGGTTTCACCCAGGTGGTGGACGGTCGTGGCCGGGAAGGCTGGATCAAGAACAGCGAGTTGCAGGGGGAGGTCAGCCTGCGTGAGCGCCTGCCCCAGATCCAGAAAGAGCTGGAAGAGGCCAAGGCCAGGTTGCTGAACCTCAATGGCGACAACGAGCGCCGCTTCGCCGAGAAGGATGGCAAGATCGCCGAGCAGAGCCAGGAGATCGCCAACCTCAAGGCCCGCCTCGACAGCCAGAGCGCCGAGATGAGCAGCCTCAAGGAACAGAACGACGCCCTGACCCAGAGCTATGACAACCGGGAGCACGACATGCAGATGGACTGGTTCATCCGCGGTGGTGCCATGGTGGGGGGCGGCATCCTGCTCGGCATCCTGCTGCCCATGCTGCCGCGCCGTCGCAAGAGCAGCGAGCGCTGGATGAACTGATCGCCTTGCGGTTACAACGATAAAGGTCGCCCATGGCGGCCTTTTTTCATGGGCAGCCCGACCCGCTCGGGGGTCGCCATAAGGCGCCCCCGGTCGTAAGATGGGCTCACTTGTCCGTGCGCGGCACGGCTTCTCAACAAGAGCGTTCACCTTATGCCATCGACCGAACAGGCCCTCTGGTTCGTGCTGGGGGGCGATCACCTCGTCCTGCTGGATGAACAGGGGCGCATTCCACAGGGCCCTCAGACCTGCCTGCCAGCCCGGCTGCAACACGCCGCCTTTGAGCGTTTCGACGAGTGGGACGGCCTGCCCTGCCTGCTGCTGGATCTGGGGCCCGGCACCGACACGGACGCGACCACTCCCTTGCGCCAGCTGATGGTGGCGGGAGACGAAGAGGGCTTTCGCCTCGCCGGCCGCGCCTGGCAGCTCGCCACTTTCCGCCGCACCCATCGCTTCTGCGGCGAGTGCGGCGCCCCCATGACCCCGAAGTCGGAGGAGTGGGCGCAGGGGTGCAGGCACGGCCATGTCGTCTATCCGCGCATCTCCCCCTGCATCATAGTGGCGGTGCGCAAGGGGCCCGCGATCCTGCTGGCGGCCCACCGTCGCCACTATCAGGCCGAGGATCCCATGTATACCGTGCTGGCCGGCTTCGTGGAGGCGGGGGAGAACCTCGAGCAGTGCGTGGCGCGGGAGGTGTTCGAGGAGAGCGGCATCCGGGTGCACAACGTGCGTTACGTGGCGAGCCAGCCCTGGCCCTTCCCCCACAGCCTGATGATGGGCTTCACCGCCGACTACGAGAGCGGCGAGATCAAGGTGCAGGATGACGAGCTGGTGGCCGCCGGTTTCTTCGAAGCCGACCGGCTGCCGCGCTTGCCCCCTCAGGGCACCATAGCGCGGCGGCTTATCGAGCTGACGCTGAGCGAGACCCGTTGACGGTGTTGAAAAGCGGGGCCCTTGTTTGCGCCCCTTCACATCTTTGCACTCCCAGGGCGGCGCGGCGCGTGTGAGTCGTCCTCAGCCTTGCACAAAGTGGTATCATGTCCGCCATTTTATGCGTGAGATGACTCAGGAACTGGGATGAAAGAGCTGAAGAACGATCGATACCTGCGCGCCCTGCTGCGCCAGGATGTGGACATGACCCCGGTATGGATGATGCGCCAGGCCGGCCGCTACCTGCCAGAATACAAGGCGACCCGCGCCGTCGCGGGGGACTTCATGTCCCTGTGCCGCAACGCCGAGCTGGCCTGCGAGGTCACCCTGCAGCCGCTGCGCCGCTATCCGCTCGATGCCGCCATCCTCTTCTCCGACATCCTCACCGTGCCCGACGCCATGGGGCTGGGTCTCTACTTCGAGCACGGGGAAGGCCCGCGCTTCGAGCGCCCGATCACTTCCATGGCGGACGTGCAGGCGCTGCCAGTTCCGGATCCGGAAGACGAGCTCGGCTACGTGATGAACGCGGTGCGCACCATCCGCCGCGAGCTCAAGGGCGAGGTGCCCCTCATCGGCTTCTCCGGCAGTCCCTGGACGCTCGCCACCTACATGGTGGAGGGAGGCAGCTCCAAGGCGTTCACCAAGATCAAGCAGATGATGTACGCCGAGCCCATGACCCTGCACCTGCTGCTCGACAAGCTGGCGGACAGCGTCATCGCCTATCTCAACGCCCAGATCAGGGCGGGTGCCCAGTCCGTCATGGTGTTCGACACCTGGGGCGGCGTGCTCACCCCGCGCGACTACCGCGATTTCTCCCTGCAGTACATGCACAAGATCGTCGATGGCCTGATCCGTGAAAATGAGGGCCGCCGCGTGCCGGTCACCCTGTTCACCAAGAACGGTGGCCAGTGGCTGGAGCAGATCGCCGCCACCGGCTGCGACGCCCTGGGGCTGGACTGGACCACCGACATCGCGGACGCCAAACGCCGGGTCGGCGACAAGGTGGCGCTGCAGGGCAACATGGATCCCTCCATGCTTTACGCCACGCCGGATCGCATTCGCGAGGAGGTCGCCTCCATCCTGGCCGGCTTTGGCAGCGGCAACGGCCACGTCTTCAACCTGGGTCACGGCATCCATCAGGACGTGGATCCCGAGCACGCCGGGGTCTTCGTGAACGCGGTGCACGAGTTGTCGGCCCGCTACCACGGCCGCTGAGAGCGGCAAAGAGCGCGATGAGAACGGGGCCTGGAGGCCCCGTTTTGCTGCCTGTGCCTGTGGGGGCTGCATCCTGGCCGCCGCTCGGGTTACACTGCACCACCACTGAGCAGGGTCACGGACGGGATGGGCGGGCGCGCATGCTGTCGATGAGTGGCGGCGTCGCAGAACATGGCAGGAGGCAGGATGGGCAAGAGTGCGTGGGATTGGGGCATCGACCTTGGCGGGACCAAGTGCGAGTGCGTGGTGCTCGAGGGTGACGAGGTGTTGCTGCGTCACCGCATCCCCACGGAACGCCATGGCGGTTATCAGCACATGATCGGCCAGATCGCGAAACTGGTGGACGAGTGCGCCGAGCGGCTCGGCCAGCGGCCCGCCGTCATCGGTATGGGCACGCCAGGGGCACGGGATCCCCAGACCGGGTTGATGAAGAACTGCAACACCACCGAGCTCAACGGCAAGCCGTTCAAGGAGGATCTGGAGCGCCGACTCGGCGTGCCCGTGCTGATCGCCAACGACGCGAACTGCTTCGCCCTGGCGGAAACCCATCTCGGCGCGGTGCGCCAGCACCATCCCTCGGCCCGCGTGGTGTTCGGCATCATCATGGGCACCGGGGTGGGCTCCGGCATCGTCATCAACGGCCAGATCCTCAACGGCCACCACGGCATCGCCGGGGAGTGGGGCCACAACGTGCTCTCGCCGGATGGCCCCGAGTGCTACTGCGGCAAGCGCGGCTGCGTCGAGACCTTCATCAGCGGCCCGGCGCTGGAGGCCTGGTACGAGGCCAAGGCCAGGCGCCGCCTGCCCCTGGCCCAGATCGCGGCAGCCAGCGCCCATGACCATGTCGCCAGACTCACGATGGACCGGCTGCACCTGCTGTTCGGCCAGGCGCTCGCCAACGTGGTCAACATCCTGGATCCGGACGTCATCGTCATCGGCGGCGGGGTGGGCAACGTGCAGAGCCTCTATCGGGCCGGACGGGAAACCATACTGCCCTTCCTCTTCAACCCCCGTTTCGCCACGCCCATGATAGCGCCGTCCCTGGGGGACAGTGCCGGGGTGTTCGGCGCCGCGCTGCTGGCCCGCGGCGTCTTCCGGGAGGCGCTGCTCTCGTGAGCCGCCTCTTCGTTCGTCCCTTTGTCGCAGGTAAGGACCCAGAGTTTTCATGATCAAGATCGCCATCAACGGGTACGGCCGCATCGGCCGCAATGTGCTGCGGGCCCTCTACGAGAGCGGCCGCGACAAGCAAGTCAAGATAGTGGCCATCAACGAGCTGGCCGCCCCCGAGGCCATGGTGCACCTGACCCGTTTCGACACCAGTCACGGTCGCTTCCGCTACCCGGTACAGCTCGCGGGCAACAGCATGCTGGTGGGGGAGGATCTCATCTCCCTGTTTGCGGAGCGGGATCCGTCGCGGTTGCCCTGGCGGGCGCTGGGGGTGGACGTGGTGCTGGACTGCACCGGGGTGTTCGGCTCCCGCGCCGATGCCGAGCTGCATCTGGGAGCGGGGGCGGGCAAGGTGCTCTTCTCCCATCCGGCGGATGCGGACGTGGATGCCACCATAGTCTACGGGGTCAACCACCAGGTGCTGACGGGCAGGGAGCGGATCGTCTCCAACGCCTCCTGCACCACCAACTGTGTGGTCCCGGTGATAGAAACATTGCATCGAGAATTCGAGATAAATTGTGGTACTATTACGACAATTCATTCAGCCATGCACGATCAGCAAGTCATCGATGCCTACCACGGCGACTTGCGTCGAACCCGGGCGGCCAGCCAGTCCATCATCCCGGTGGATACCAAGCTGGCCAAGGGGCTGGAGCGGATCCTGCCGCACTTCGCCGGCAAGTTCGAGGCGATCGCGGTACGGGTGCCGACCATCAATGTAACCGCCATGGATCTGAGCATTACTGTTCGTAAAAAAGTGACAGTTAGTGACGTAAATCAAGCCCTGCAACGGGCATCCAGAGGTACATTACACGGTATTCTGGACTACACGGAAGAACCCCTGGTCTCCGTAGACTTTAATCATGATGCGCACTCCTGCATCATCGATGGTACCCAGACCCGGGTCAGCGATGCCAACCTCGTCAAGATGTTGATGTGGTGCGATAACGAATGGGGCTTCGCCAACCGGATGCTGGATACCACCCGGGCCATGATGGCCGCAGGCTGAGAGCCTGCACGGGTGCAAGGTTACTGTTTTTTTAACATTACCTGAAAATATAGAGGACTGAATATGTCTGTTATCAAGATGACCGACCTGGATCTGGCGGGCAAACGCGTTCTGATCCGTGCTGACCTGAACGTGCCGGTAAAAGACGGCAAGGTCACTTCCGATGCACGTATCGTCGCCACCCTGCCGACCATCAAGCTGGCTCTGGAAAAGGGCGCCAAGCTGATGATTACCTCCCACCTGGGTCGTCCGACCGAGGGTGAATACAACGAAGAATTCTCCCTGGCTCCGGTTGTCAACTATCTGAAAGACGCACTGTCCTGCCCGGTTCGTCTGGCCAAGGATTACCTGGACGGCGTAGACGTCGCCGCCGGTGAGCTGGTCGTGCTGGAAAACTGCCGCTTCAACAAGGGCGAGAAGAAGAACACCGAAGAGCTGGCCAAAAAATACGCCGCCCTGTGTGACGTCTTCGTCATGGATGCGTTCGGTACCGCTCACCGCGCCGAAGGTTCCACCTACGGTGTGGCCCAGTTCGCGCCGGTCGCCTGTGCTGGTCCCCTGCTGGCCGGTGAGCTGGAAGCCCTGGGCAAGGCCATGCTGAAACCCGAGCGCCCCATGGTTGCCATCGTCGGCGGCTCCAAGGTCTCCACCAAGCTGACCGTGCTGGAGTCTCTCTCCAAGATCGCTGACCAGCTGGTCGTCGGTGGCGGCATCGCCAACACCTTCATCGCCGCTGCCGGTCACAACGTCGGCAAGTCCCTGTGCGAGCACGACCTGATCGACACCGCCAAGAAGCTGGCTGCCGAGACCAACATTCCGGTGACCACCGACGTGGTCGTGGGTGCCGAGTTCTCCGAGTCCACTCCGGCTACCATCAAGTCCGTGTCCGACGTGACCGACGGCGACATGATCTTCGACATCGGCCCGGATTCCGCCAAGGCCCTGGCCGACATCATCATGAACGCCAAGACCATCCTGTGGAACGGCCCGGTCGGCGTGTTCGAGTTCGACCAGTTCGCCAAGGGCACCGAGGTGATCGCGCGCGCCATCGCCGAATCCCCGGCCTTCTCCATCGCTGGCGGTGGTGACACCCTGGCTGCCATCGACAAGTTCGGCATCGCCGACAAGGTCTCCTACATCTCCACCGGCGGCGGCGCCTTCCTGGAGTTCGTGGAAGGCAAGGTACTGCCGGCCGTCGCGATTCTGGAAGAGCGCGCCAAAGCCTAATTGACCCGGGACGGGGGGCAAAAGCCTCCCGTTTCGTTTATCATGTGGCCGCTGTGCCGGTTCATGATGAACCCCCCACTTTTTATTAACGGCATACGAGACAGGACGATTAAACATGTCTAAGAAAATTTTCGACTTCGTAAAACCCGGCGTGATCACTGGTGATGACGTTCAGAAAGTGTTCGCCATCGCCAAGGAAAACGGCTTCGCTCTGCCGGCCGTCAACTGCGTCGGTACCGACTCCGTCAACGCCGTGCTGGAAGCTGCCGCCAAGGTGAAAGCCCCGGTCATCGTGCAGTTCTCCAACGGTGGTGCCGTGTTCACCGCCGGCAAGGGTCTGAAGCTGGAAGGCCAGAAAGCCGCCATCATCGGTGCCATCTCCGGTGCCAAGCACGTGCACGCCGTGGCCGAAGCCTACGGTGTTCCCGTGATCCTGCACACCGACCACGCCGCCAAGAAGCTGCTGCCGTGGATCGACGGCCTGCTGGAAGCCGGTGAGAAGCACTTCGCCGAGACCGGCAAGCCGCTGTTCTCCTCCCACATGCTGGACCTGTCCGAAGAGTCTCTGGAAGAGAACATCGACATCTGCTGCGAGTACCTGACCCGCATGGCCAAGATGAACATGACTCTGGAGCTGGAACTGGGTTGCACCGGTGGCGAAGAAGACGGCGTTGACAACAGCCACATGGATCAGTCCGCCCTGTACACCCAGCCGGAAGACGTGGCCTACGCCTACGAGCGTCTGTCCAAGATCAGCCCGCGCTTCACCATCGCTGCCTCCTTCGGCAACGTGCACGGTGTCTACAAGCCGGGTAACGTCAAGCTGACCCCGTCCATCCTGGACGCCTCCCAGAAGTACGTCTCCGAGAAGTTCGGTATCCCGGCCAAGTCCCTGGACTTCGTGTTCCACGGTGGCTCAGGTTCCACCCTGGAAGAGATCCGCGAATCCATCTCCTACGGCGTGGTGAAGATGAACATCGACACCGACACCCAGTGGGCGACCTGGGAAGGTCTGCTGAACTTCTACAAGAAGAACGAAGCCTACCTGCAAGGCCAGCTGGGCAACCCGGAAGGCGCCGACAAGCCGAACAAGAAGTACTACGACCCGCGCGTATGGCTGCGTGAAGGTCAGACTTCCATGATCGCTCGTCTGGAGAAAGCCTTCTCCGACCTGAACGCCATCAACGTTCTGTAATTCGTTACAGTCCCGTGATTGCATGAAAAGGCGCCCCGCGGGGCGCCTTTTGCATGAATACGGATCGCGACGGTGGTCCGCTCGCGACAAGGTGTCCTTCGGGACACCTTTTGCGTTTCTGTGATCCCGGCAGGCTGGATTGCCAGCCAGGGGCTGGGTATTATCGATGACACCCGTTTAATTTAGTAAACGAATGCAACCAGGCAGGATGCTGAGCATGCAGACAGGAAGACAGGGACATCAGGAACACGTGGCCTCCTATTACGCGGCCACCCGCAACGACCATCGGCAGTGGCCCGAGCTCAGCGGTGAGCTGGATGCGGACGTCTGCATCATAGGTGGCGGCTTCACCGGCCTCAACACCGCCATCAACCTGGCCGAGGCGGGCTACAAGGTGGTGCTGCTGGAGGCCAATCGCATCGGCTGGGGCGCCTCGGGGCGCAACGGCGGCCAGCTCATTCGCGGCATCGGCCACGACACCAGCCAGTTTGCCCGCTGGATCGGCGAAGACGGGGTACGCGAGCTGGATCTGATGGGGCTGGAGGCGGTGCAACTGGTGCGCGAGCGGGTCGAGCGCTTCAACATCGACTGCGATCTCACCTGGGGATACTGCGACCTCGCCACCAAGGCGCGCCACCTGAAGGGATTCGAGGAAGATGCCGAACATCTGGCGAGCCTGGGTTACCGGCACGAGCTGAAGATGGTCCCCAGGGAGGAGATCCATACAGTGGTGGGATCGGATCGCTACATCGGCGGCATGATCGACATGGGATCAGGCCACCTGCACCCCCTCAACCTGGCCCTCGGCGAGGCGCGGGCAGCCCAGAGCCTGGGGGTGGCCCTGTTCGAGCAGTCCAGGGTCATCCATATCGACCACGGCGATCGGGTGCGGGTCACCACGGCCCACGGCCGGGTCAGCGCCGACTACCTGGTGATCGGCTGCAACGCCTATCTGGGGGATCTCGACCCCGTGCTCGGGGGCAAGGTGCTGCCGGCGGGCTCCTACATCCTCGCCACCCAGGTACTGGAGAAGCGGCTGCGCCAGCGGCTACTGCCGCAGAATATGGCGGTGTGCGATCAGAACGTGGCGCTGGACTATTACCGGCTGTCGGCCGACGGTCGTCTGTTGTTCGGTGGGGCCTGCAACTACTCGGGCCGTGACCCCCGCGATATCAAGGCCTTTATGCTGCCCAAGCTGCTGCGGGTCTTCCCGGAGCTCGCGGACACCGCCATCGAGTTTCAGTGGGGGGGCATGATAGGGATAGGGGCCAACCGGCTGCCGCAGATCGGCCGCCTGACCGATCACCCCAACGTCTTCTATGCCCAGGCCTATTCGGGCCACGGGCTCAACGCCACCCACATGGCGGGCAAGCTGGTGGCGGAGGCGATACGGGGCGAGAGCAGGGGCTTCGATCTGTTCAGCCGGGTACCCCACATGACTTTCCCCGGCGGGCCGGCGCTGCGCTCCCCGCTGCTGGCGCTCGGGATGCTGTGGTACCGGCTGAAGGATCTGCTGTAGGCCTTACCCCTGCTGCGCGGGGTCGGGCTCGGCGAGGCGCCAGCCCTGCTCCGTCTTCATCATCCAGACCTGGGTCTCCTGCGCCAGCACCTGGCCTGCCTCGAAGTCGCCATATTTGCGCTCCAGCTCCATCAGCCCCATCTCCTGCTGGAAGGGGCCGACCCTGTCATAGACCAGATCCTCATCGTGCAGCACCTGCAACTGATCCAGTCCCTGCTTGAAGTGGAGCCGGTAGCTCACCCTGACGAGATAGACCCCCTCCATCCGCTCCTCCTTGCCGAGCACGGCGAAGTCGCTGATGTCGAACAGGCTGGCATCGGCGTCGGCCTGCAGCCTGGCGGCCACCTGGTTCTGGATGACCTCTTCACCGGGCCCCCCGTAGCAGCCGTATAGCCAGCAGGCCAGCAATGGGATGAACCACTTTTTCATCAAAACTCCGGATGATGCGAGACGGGAAAGGGCAAATTCTGCCATGGCGCCGGTCATATACAAGGGATGGTCATGAAAATCAGCGATCAAGGGGTCTGACCCGCACCGTTGTGCGGGCCAGCCCGCTTCAGCGCAACCCGTCCAGCTGGCCCAGGAACTCGGCGGGCCCCATAAAGCCGGTGATCCTCTGCCCCGTGAGCTCCTTGCCCTCGCTGTCGAAGAAGATCAGGGTCGGCAGCCCCAGCACGTTGAGGCCGTTGAGCAGCTCGACGTCGGCGTCGTCGTTGGCGGTGACGTCCGCCTGCAGCAGCACCATCTCCTTGAAGCGGGCCCGCACTTCGGGGTCGCTGAAGGTCTTGTGTTCGAACTCCTTGCAGGCCACGCACCAGTCGGCGTAGAGGTCGAGCAGCACCGGCTTGCCGCGGGCGTCGGCGAGCCGGGCCTCGAGATCGCCCCGGGTCTTGATGCGGATGAACTGCGGCGCCTGGGTCTCGGCGCTGGCCTGGACGCCGGGGGCGGGCAGCAGCAGATCCTTGCCCACCACCACCAGACTCATCATGGCCAGCAGCAGGGCGAAGCCGGCCAGGCTCCTGCCGACCGAGTGAACGCGGTGCTGGTTGTGGTGGTGGAGGTAGGCGCACAGCGCCAGCCCCCAGGCGAGCCAGGCGAGGGTGGCAACCTGATCGCTCCAGAGCCTGGAGAGCAGCAGGACGGGGACCGCCAGCAGCGCAAAGCCGAAGAGTTGCTTGATCACGTCCATCCAGGCGCCGGCCTTGGGCAGCAGCCTGCCCCCCGAGGTGCCGAGCAGCAGCAGGGGCAGCCCCATGCCCAGCGACAGCGCATAGAGGGCCGCCCCGCCGAGCCAGAGGTCGCCACTCTGGGCCACGTAGATGAGGGCCCCCGAGAGCGGCGCCGTGGTGCAGGGGGAGCAGATCAGCCCCGAGATCATGCCCATGATGGCGACCCCGGCCACGGATCCCCCCTGCTGGCGGTTGGAGAGGCCGGACAGCCGGGTTTGCAGGCTGCTCGGCAGTTGCAGGGTGTAGAGGCCGAACATGGAGAGGGCCAGCAGCACGAACATGACGGAGAGGCCGATCAGCACATAGGGGTGCTGCAGGGCCGCCTGGAATTGCAGGCCCGCCGAGGCCACCACCAGTCCGAGCAGGGTGTAGGTGATTGCCATCCCCTGTACATAGGCAAGGGAGAGCAGGAAGGCGCGGCGGGTGGAGAGGCGCTGGCCCGCGCCCGCGATGATCCCGGTCAGGATGGGATACATGGGGAAGACGCAGGGGGTGAAGGCGAGCCCCAGCCCCAGGGCGAAGAAGGCGGCGACGCTGAGCCAGAAGCCCTGGCTGCCGAGGGCGGCCGCCAGCCTGTCCTGCTGGCTGCCCGGGGCATCGGCGCCCTGGACGCTGGCAGCAGGTCCCGCATCTGCGGAGGCGGCCAGAGGCTGCACGGCGATCCGCTTGTCGGTCGGTGGGTAGCAGAGGCCCTCGGTGCAGCCCTGATAGCTCAGGGTGAGGCTGGCCCCCTGACCCGCCTCGGTCAGGGTGACGGGGATGGTCAGCGTCTGGTAGAAGACCCGGCTCTTGCCGAAGAAGTCGTCCTCGTGCTCGGTGCCCGGGGGCAGGACGGGCTCGTCGAAGGCGAGGTTCTCTCCCTTGACGCGGATGCTGTGGCGATAGAGGTAGTAGTCGTCGGCGATGCGCAGGGTGAGCGTGATCCGGTCGCCCTGCTGCTCGCTCTCAAGGACGAAGGCCTCGTCCACCTTGAGGAATCTGGGCTGGGCACCGGTCTCGATGCCGAGGCTGCTCAGCAGATCCTGGCTGCCGACCTGGGCGTATGCCGGCGGGGTGCACAGCAGTCCCAGCAGGAATAGCAGAGGCGTCAACAGGCTAAAAGGGGTCATGAGGTCTCCTCCCTCAACCAGTCGAGATAGGGTTGATGACCCTGGCTCGCAGGCTGCGCCAGGATCTCCGGCACCTCGTAGGGGTGATGGGCCAGGATGCACTGGCGAAGGGGTTCGAACAGCTCGGCCCGGCTCTTGATGATGAGCTGGATCTCCCGCGCCCGCTCTATTTTCCCCTGCCAGCGGTAGACGGAAGTGAGCCCGGGCAGCTGGCTGATGCAGGCGGCGAGGCGCTGGTCGAGCAGCCGCTCGCAGAGGCGGTCGGCACTGGCCTCGTCGGGGCAGGTGCAGAGCACCAGGATGGCGTCGGTCATGGTGAAATATCTCGTCCGATTGGAGCGGTTCGGCGTCCGCAAATCAGGGGTTACTATAACCTAGCGACGGGCCAAATAGCATCTTGCCTGCCTTGCGGGGGCGACATGAAAATAAGTGGGGGCCCTGAGATGGACGCTCCCTGAGGGACAGGGCAGAATGAGCGGGCTTGTTCCCACTCTACGTAAGGAAATGTATGACCCAACAGAATGAGCAGCAGAGAAACCGCATGTTGAGCCTGTTGCGTGAAGGCGAGCGCCGCATGCTGGTGCAACTGGCCGGTCTGCTGCGTACCAGTGTCGATGAAATCAATGCGGAGCTGGAGAAAGAGGAGTTGTTGTCTGCGTTGGAGCAACCCATCACGGTGGAGTATCTCAACGGCGTGGTGCAGCATCATCTGTTCGAGCGTCTGCACAAGGGGGACATGGTGGCGGCCCAGCGCATGCTGAGCCAGTACCAGAGCGACCTCGAGGCCATGCTGAACCAGGAGGCGAAGCAGGACGAGGAATCCCCGCAAGAGGCCAGGGCGCAGGCCTGATCCCGGCACGCCGCCCTGCCTCCAGCACCATCATGCCTTTCGCATGATGGTGCCTCGTGGTTATTCACACCTCTTTTCGCCCTTCACCCCAGCGCACCTGGCTGGCGCACCATGGGGATGGGGAATACCTTGTCATAGCTCCAGTTGTAGACGAAGGCATAGACCAGGTAGAAGAGCACGAAGCCCAGATCCAGCACCAGCGCCTCCAGCAGGCCGATGTCGAGCCACCAGGACATGACCGGCAGGGCGACGACCAGCAGACCCCCCTCGAACCCCAGGGTATGCAGCACCCGCTGCCACAACGCCTTGTGGGTATGGCCCTGACAGCGCAGCAGCAGCTTGTCCACCCCGAGGTTGTAGACATAGTTCCAGACGGTGGCGACCACCGAGAAGAACAGGGCCAGCGGGCCCATGTGGTCCAGGCCGACACCGGTTACCCAGCTCGCCAGCGGGGCGGCGATCAGCAGGCCAATCAATTCGAAGCCGATGGCGTGGCGCAGGCGGTCACGGGTCGTACGCATGATCAGTCTCTCTTTCTTAATGGGAACGGTGGCCAACTTATCGCGAATTGGCGATAGATACACGTTGGTATCTATCGCTAAAATAGATGGATATGGCGCCACCACCGAGCGCTGGAGCAGACCATGACCCCCTCACTGGAACAATTCAGAACCCTGCTGGCCGCCGCCGAGACGGGCTCCTTCTCGGCGGCGGCGCGGCGGCTCGGCAAGGCCCAGTCGGTGGTGAGCAGCGCCATCGCCAACCTGGAGATCGATCTCGGCCTCGAGCTGTTCGATCGCAGCGGCCGCTATCCGGTGCTGACGGAGGTGGGGGCCCGCATCAGCCAGGAGGCCAGCGTCCTGCTGGCCCAGAGCGAACGGCTGCAGGCCATCGCCGGCGAACTGGCCAGCGGCATCGAGTCGCGCCTCACCCTGGCCATCGACGATGACTCCCACCTGCCCTGGCTCGGCTCCCTGCTGGAGGAGTTTGCCAGCCGCTACCCCAGGGTGGAGCTGGAGCTGCTGTTCCCGCTGATGGAGGACGTGACCGAGCTGCTCAAGAGCGGCCGGGCCCAGCTCGGCATCAGCTACCAGAAGGCGCACCCCGAACGGGATCTGGTTTCCCGTTCCCTCGGGGCCGTCACCATGCCGCTGGTTGTCTCCCCGGATCACCCCCTGGCCCGCAAGACACAGCTGCACGAGAGCGACCTGCAGGGGGCCCGCCAGTTGATGGTGACGGGACGGCGTGAGGGGACGGAGCGCCATCGCTTCCGCCTCTCGGCGCAAGTGTGGTGGGTCGAGGGAGATCTCGGCGTGCTGGAGCTGGTCAAGCTGGGGCTGGGGTGGGCGGCGGTGCCCGAATTTTTGCTGCATCGGCCGCTGGCGCGGGGGGAACTGGTGGTGCTCAAGCCGGACTTCACCGCCCAGGCCGAGCTGGAGCTGGAGCTGCAATGGTATCGCGCCCGCCCGCTCGGGCAGGCGGGGCGCTGGCTGAAAGAGGCCCTGCTGTCGCGGGTGCCTCGCTAGACGTCAGTCGGCAAGCGGGTAGGGGAGGGGCTGCAGTGTCAGGCTGGAACCTTCCTCCTGTTTGAGGCGGAAGCGGGCGTCGGCCTCGGTGTCTTTCGGCAGCACGGCGGTGAGCCACACCTGACCCTGCTGCTGCCAGGCGTTGAGCACCAGACCGCTGCGGCGCCAGTTGTCACCGAGCTGGATCTCCAGGGCATCGCCGCTGGCAACCGGGCCGCCGACGCTGCCCGTCAGCACGAAGAGGGCGCGGTTGTTGGCGCCGCGATACTTGGCGCGAGCCACCGTCTCCTGCCCCATGTAGCAGCCCTTGGTGAAGCAGATGCCCTCCAGGGCCTGCAGGTTCAGCATCTGGGGAATGTACTCCCCCTGATGGACCGCCTCCAGATGGGGGAGACCGGCCTTGATCTCCAGCCCCCACCAGAGCGCTTCGTCGCCGACCGGCAGGTTCAGGGCCAGGTGCGATTCGCTCGCCAGCAACCAGCGGTCCGCCTCCACCCGCACCGCCATGCCGCCGTCGACCAGGCCGGTTTCCCGAAGGCCGTGGTGCGCCGAGATCCAGGCATCCGTGCCCTGGCCGGCCAGCCCGACCACTTCGCCCTGGAACTCGCCGATCTCGACCTTGGCGAACACCGCAAACTTCTTGAGTTCCGGCAACTGGCGTGCCAGTACCGAGGGTTTGGTCAGCATCAGCAGGCTCTCTTCCAGGCAGAGCAGGCGAAAATCGCTCCACAGCTTGCCCTTGGGATCGCAGTGGCCGCCGAGGCTGCTCTGGCCTGGCAGCAGGGCGTTGACGTCACAGGTGACCTGGCCCTGCAGATACTTGGCGCGATCCGGGCCCGTGAAGCGGGTGACGGCCAGATCGGTCAGGGAGAACAGGGTCGGCTCGGCAGGAAGAAGAGGGGTCGGCAGGCTCACGATGGGATTCCAGAGACAGAAAGTATGTGACCTGCATGGTAAAGACGTAAGGAATGTTTGTCAGCCGGAAAATCCAGCTGCTACCATTCCCGGGTCTTTGTAAGGAGAGTTCCATGTTGACCCCAAGTGAGAAGTCCCGCCTGAAGTGGGCCTGCCGCCGCGGCATGCTCGAGCTGGATGTGATCTTTATGCCCTTCTTTGAACACGAGTTCGACGGCCTCGGCGAGGCCGAGCAGCAGACCTTCATCCGCCTGCTGGAGTGCGAGGATCCCGAGCTGTTCCGCTGGTGCATGGGGCACGGCGTGCCGGACGATGCCGCCTTTGCCGCCATGATCCCCCTCATCCTCGAGCGCAACCAGGCCCGCCACGATCGCCTGCGCTGAGCCTGGTTCCCGACCCGCGGCCTGACCCATGGCCAGCCCGGTTCCCCCGATGCGGGTGGTGATGCCCGTCACCGCCTCCCGCTGGCAGCGCCTGCTGCTGTGCACCTTGTTTCTGTTGCTGCTCTGGCCCACGGCCCGCCTGATCCAGGGCTGGCAGTGGGGGCTGTTTCTTCCCTGCTGGGGGCTGGGCCTCTGGCTCGCGGTACGCCGGGTTGCTGCGGGCGAGCCCCTCGTCTGGGATGGGGAGTGGCTGACGTGGCAAGGGGCGCGCCATCGGGTGGATCCCGGCAGCCGCATCCTGCCAGGGGTGCTCTGGTTGAGGCTGTCGCCTGAGCGGGGGCCGGTCCGCCACCTCTGGCTCTGCTCCGATGCGCTGGCGCCCGAGCACTACCGTACCCTGGCCCGCGCCATCCATCTCGCCGCTCCTCGTTGAGCTCCTGCACTGGCACCAATGAATGACCCCGCCGAAGCGGGGTCATGGAGGAAAAGCCTGGAGGTCAGTCCCGCTCCGGCGTCAGCACCGTTGGCTTGGGATTGGGCTGCATGTCCGGATAGTCCAGGTTGTAGTGCAGACCCCGGGACTCCTTGCGCTGCAGGGCACAGTTGACGATCAGCTCGGCCACCTGCAACAGGTTGCGCAGCTCCAGCAGGTTGTTGGAGACGCGGAAGTTCGCGTAGTACTCCTGCACCTCCTGCTTGAGCAGGTCGATGCGACGCTTGGCCCGGGCCAGGCGCTTGTTGGTGCGCACTATGCCCACGTAGTCCCACATCATCAGCCGCAGCTCGTGCCAGTTGTGCTGGATCACCACCTGCTCGTCGGAGTCGTCCACCTGGCTCTCGTCCCAGGCCGGCAGGCTGGGGGGGGCTACGCTGGTGGGCAGCTTGGCCAGGATGTCGGCCCCCGCCTGGTGGGCATAGACCACGCATTCGAGCAGGGAGTTGGAGGCCATGCGATTGGCGCCGTGCAGCCCGGTGTAGGTCACCTCGCCGATGGCGTAGAGACCCGGGATGTCGGTCTGGCCGTTGTTGTCGATCATCACGCCGCCACAGGTGTAGTGCGCCGCCGGAACTATGGGCATGGCCTCCCTGGTGATGTCGATGCCGACCGCGAGGCAGCGATCAAAGATGGTCGGGAAGTGCTTGATGATGAAGTCCGCCGGCTTGTGGCTGATGTCCAAATACATGCAGTCGGCGCCCAGGCGCTTCATCTCGTGGTCGATGGCACGGGCGACTATGTCGCGGGGCGCCAGCTCCGCTCGGGGATCAAAATCCGGCATAAAGCGGCTGCCGTCGGGGCGGCGCAGATAGGCGCCCTCGCCGCGCAGGGCCTCGGTCAGCAGGAAGTTGGGGTCATCCGGGTGGAACAGGCTGGTGGGGTGGAACTGGTTGAACTCCAGGTTCGCCACCCGGCAGCCGGCGCGCCATGCCATGGCGATGCCGTCACCCGAGCTCACGTCCGGGTTGGAGGTGTACTGGTACACCTTGGAGGCGCCGCCGGTGGCCAGCGCCACGAAGCGGGCGCGGATCACCTCGACCTGCTCGACGTTGCGGTTCCAGACATAGGCGCCCAGCACCTTGTTGCCCGGCAGCCCCAGCTTGCGGGTGGTGATGAGGTCGACCGCGTTGAAGCGCTCCATCAGCTGGATGTTGGGATGAGCGCGCACCTGATCGATCAGAGTGAGCTGCACCGCCTTGCCGGTGGCATCGGCCGCGTGGAAGATGCGGCGATGGCTGTGGCCCCCTTCCCGGGTCAGGTGGTAGTGGGACTCCCCCTCGGCATCCTCCTCCTGATCGAAGGGGACCCCCTGCTGGATCAGCCACTGGATGGAGTCGCGGGCATTGCGGGCGGTGAACTCCACCACCGCCGGGTCGCACAACCCGGCCCCGGCGTTGAGCGTGTCGCTCACGTGGGATTCGATGCTGTCGGTCTCGTCGAACACGGCAGCGATGCCTCCTTGCGCATAGAGAGTGGCCCCCTCACTGATGGGCCCCTTGCTCAGAACCAGGACTTTGGCCTGGTCTGCCAATCGCAACGCGAGGGACAGACCGGCGGCACCGCTGCCAATGATCAGTACGTCGCAAAGGTATTCAACACTTGCTTTCATAAGTATCATTGGCCTGGATTAAGAACTGGCCCCATGGTAGCCCAAGGGGGGGCTGTGGTGCAGCCCGCATCACATTTTTTTCAATGCAAGCGAACTTTCTCTGATTCCTCCTGTCTGAACTTGTGCGCTTAGAAGGGGCCGGAAAAGAAGAACGATAACCTGATGGGGGTTTTACGGCTCTGATGAGCGACCAGAATCTACTGGACGAACAGCTGGTTGAACGGGTCCAGCGTGGCGATAAGAATGCATTCAACCTGTTGGTACGCAAATACCAGCACAAGGTGGTCAACCTGGTGGCTAGGTATGTCAACAATCCGGGCGATGTACCGGATGTGGCGCAAGAGGCTTTCATCAAGGCTTATCGTGCGCTGCCGACATTCCGTGGCGAGAGCGCGTTTTACACCTGGTTGTACCGGATCGCCGTCAACACGGCCAAAAATTACCTGACGTCACAGGGGCGCAGACCGCCCAGCAGTGATGTCGAAGCGGATGAGGCTGAATACTATGGTGGTGGTGAAGCCCTGCAAGAGGTGGCCACCCCGGAAAACCTGGCGCTGACCGACGAGATCAAGCGCACCGTGTTTACCGCCATAGAAGCCCTGCCCGAAGATTTGAGAACGGCGATCACCCTTCGCGAAATGGAAGGGCTGAGCTACGAGGAGATTGCGGAGATCATGGATTGCCCTGTGGGTACGGTGAGATCCCGCATCTTCCGGGCGAGGGAAGCAATCGATAAAAGGTTGCAACCTCTGATCGAGCATTAACTGGGGAAAGACAGGCAAACTTATGGCAAATAAAGAGCAACTTTCAGCCCTGATGGATGGTGACCTCAGCGAGATAGAGGTTCTGAAAGAGCTGGGAACGGATCCCGCTCTGCAAGATACCTGGGCGCGTTACCATCTGATCGGTGATGCCATGCGGGGAGACCTGCCGGTCAATCTGCAACTGGATCTCAGCGACAGCATCATGCTGGCGCTGGAAGACGAACCGGCCATATTGGCGCCCAAGCCGGCCCAGCCCGCCGCACCCGCGGTGAAGACGGCTGGCAAGGTGGTGCCCCTGGTTCGCCGGTTCGGTCAGCAAATGGGACAGTATGCCATTGCCGCCTCCGTGGCTGCCGCCGTCATCTTCGGGGTGCAGCAGTATCAGGGCCAGGATGGTGTCCCCAGCAACCCGGTGCTCAACACCATTCCGGTCGGCGGTAGCGCGGCCCCGGTGAGCGTGCACTACCCCCAGGACGGCAGCCGAGCCGGCGTGCGTCAGCAAGGCTTGAGCGAGCAGCAGATGCAGGAACAGCGCGAGCGGATCAATGCCTTCCTGCGCGACCATCAATTGCAACAACGTCTGCTGCAAGACAAGCAGATTCAGGAATAACGCATTTTTAGGGATCAGATCGTGCGCCAGTCCAGCCTCATTCTGCTGGCCTCTCTCCTGTTGACTTGTGCCAAGGCCTCGGCCGACGATCTGTCGGCCGAGGCCTTGTTGCAGCAGATGCAGAGTGCCGTTTCGCAACAGAACTTCGAATTGTCCATGGTCAAGGCCAGACAGGGCCGGCTCGAGCCCATCCGTTTCAGCCACGGCGTGATCGATGGCAAGGAGGTGGCCCACCTCAGCTATCTCGATGGCAAGGCGGTGGAGTACCTGCAGCGCCAGAACGAGTACACCTTCTTCGAGAACACCCACGAGCCCTACACCCTCAAGGGGGCGCGCTTCCCCGGGGTCTGGTCGAGCCTGGTGAAGATGCCGCTGCCCCGGGTGCTGGAGAGCTATGACCCCGTGCTGGCCGGACGCAGCCGGGTGGCGGGTCTGGTGGCCCAGGTCGTCAGGCTGGTGCCCAAGGAGGCAGACAAGTACGGCTTCGTGCTCTGGATCGACGAACAGAGCCATCTGCTGCTTAGGGTGGACATGGTGGATCGGGAAGGCAACCTGGTGGAGCAGGTGCTGGGAGTGGATCTGGACAAGCAGTCTGCCCCGGCCCCCTGGCTGGTGACCCTGGCCAAGAGCCAGTTGCCCGAGGCGCTGGCGCTGGAAGATGCCTATCCCACGCCCCAGCAGACCCTCAACTGGCACCTGACCTGGCTGCCGGATGGGTTCAAGGTGCTCTCCCAGGACAGGCACCAGCTGGTCAGTACCAGCCTGCCGGTGGATTACATGATGCTCTCGGACGGTCTGGTGGATCTCTCCGTCTACGTCGCCCGGGTCGACCCCAAGCAGGCGGTGCGCCAGCAACTGATCCGTCAGGGCGCCACCTCGCTGGTGAGCTATGTCAACGAGGTCGGCGTGGAGATCACCGTGGTCGGCGAGGTGCCTGCCGAGACCGCCAAACGCATCGCCGAGTCGGTGCAGCCCCTGACCCGCAACGAGGCGGTGCAGTGAGGCGTGAGTGCGACACTTGCCGAACCCGGGCTGGCGTGCTGAGATCGGATAAACCCATTGCCACCCGTCTGGAGTCACCTGGTGAGTAACATGAGCGAAGAGCTGGCGACCGTGGTCGCCATCGAGGGGCCCTATGCCTGGGTGGAGTGCGAGCGTCGCTCCGCCTGCAGCGGTTGCCATCAGCAGTCCAGCTGCGGCTCCGGGACCGTCGCCAAGGCTTTTCCCATGAAGGAGCAGCGATTGCGGGTCGCCCTCACCGGCGAAGTGGCTGTGGGCCAGCAGATCCGTCTCGGTATCCCCCAGGCCAGCATCCTGCGCGGGGCCGCCCTGGTCTACGTGCTGCCGCTCTTTTGTTTGCTGCTCGGTGCCCTGATCGGCCAGCTCTGGCTGGCACCGCTCTTGTCGGCGGGGGAAGGGGTCACCATCCTCAGCTGCCTGCTGGGCGGCACAGTCGGATTTTTACTGGTTCGTTACTTTTCCGACCGGCTCGAGCAGGGGGAATATGGCCCCCGCATGCTCGGCGTGGTGCTCAAGACCCGCCATATCTCCTGAGGGGCGGGATCCTCTGCTGGCGCTGGCGCCGCCACCTTGGTGCCGGAAGCCCGCCAGACAAGGCGCTATTTCTGGTGCCCGCCGACTAAAGATTGGCCGTCGACCGGGTTATCCAGTAAAATCCTGCCCTCATATCCGACCCTAACTTAATTTTGAGTGATTCTTGCTCGATGAAACACATTCGTAACTTTTCGATTATTGCGCACATCGACCACGGTAAGTCGACCCTGTCGGACCGTCTGATCCAGACTTGCGGCGGCCTGTCCGACCGTGAGATGCAGGCCCAGGTGCTGGACTCCATGGATCTGGAGCGCGAGCGCGGCATTACCATCAAGGCACAGAGTGTGACCCTGAACTACCAGGCACAAGACGGTAACACCTATCAGCTGAACTTTATCGACACCCCGGGCCACGTGGATTTCTCCTACGAGGTTTCTCGCTCCCTGGCTGCCTGTGAAGGGGCTCTGCTGGTGGTGGATGCCGGTCAGGGGGTTGAGGCACAGACTCTGGCCAACTGCTACACCGCCATGGAAATGGATCTGGAAGTGGTGCCGGTGCTGAACAAGATCGACCTGCCGGCCGCCGAGCCCGAACGGGTGGCCGAGGAGATCGAGGATATCGTCGGCATCGACGCGATCGACGCGGTGCGCTGCTCCGCCAAGACGGGCCTGGGGGTGGACCTGGTACTCGAAGAGATCGTCGCCCGCATCCCGGCCCCGGAGGGGGACCCCGATGCGCCGCTGCAGGCGCTGATCATCGACTCCTGGTTCGACTCCTACCTGGGGGTCGTGTCGCTCGTGCGGATCAAGAACGGTTCCCTCAAGAAGAATGACAAGATCAAGGTGATGAGCACAGGCCAGACCTGGGGGGTGGATCGCATCGGCATCTTCACGCCCAAGCAGGTGGATACCGACGGCCTGGGCTGTGGCGAGGTGGGTTGGGTCGTCTGCGGCATCAAGGACATACACGGCGCCCCTGTGGGCGATACCCTGACCCTGGCCAAGCACGGCGCCGACAAGCCGCTGGCGGGTTTCAAGAAGGTCAAGCCACAAGTCTACGCGGGCCTGTTCCCCATCTCCAGCGATGACTATGAAGCGTTCCGCGATGCGCTGGAGAAGCTCTCCCTCAACGACGCCTCCCTGTTCTACGAGCCGGAGAGTTCCACCGCCCTGGGCTTCGGCTTCCGCTGCGGCTTCCTCGGCATGCTGCACATGGAGATCATCCAGGAGCGTCTGGAGCGTGAGTACGATCTGGATCTGATCACCACGGCGCCGACCGTGGTCTACGAGATAGAGCAGACCGACGGCACCACCATCCACATCGACAGCCCGGCCCAGATGCCCGCCATCAACAGCATCAAGGAGATGCGCGAGCCCATCGCCGAGTGTCACATCCTGCTGCCGCAGGAGTACATGGGCAACGTCATCACCCTGTGCATCGAGAAGCGCGGCGTGCAGACCAACATGGTCTACCACGGCAACCAGGTGGCGCTGACCTACGAGATCCCCATGGCGGAAGTGGTGCTCGACTTCTTCGACCGCCTGAAGTCCACCAGCCGCGGCTACGCCTCCCTGGACTACGGCTTCAAGCGCTTCGAGACCTCCGACATGGTGCGTCTCGACATCATGATCAACGGCGAGCGGGTCGACGCCCTGGCCATCATCACCCACAAGGAGAACGCCCAGTATCGCGGTCGCCAGGTGGTGGAGAAGATGCGCGAGCTGATCCCGCGCCAGATGTTCGACATCGCCATCCAGGCCGCCATCGGCAACCAGATCATCGCCCGCAGCACGGTCAAGGCCCTGCGCAAGGACGTGACCGCCAAGTGCTACGGTGGCGACGTGAGCCGTAAGAAGAAGCTGCTGAACAAGCAGAAAGAAGGCAAGAAGCGGATGAAGTCCCTCGGCCGTGTCGACGTGCCGCAGGAAGCCTTCCTCGCGATCCTCCATGTCGGAAAGGACTAATCGATGGCAAGCACCTTTTCCCTGATCCTCGTCGTCGTCACCGTACTGACCGGCATCATCTGGACCGTGGACAAGCTGGTCTGGGCCAAGCAGCGGGCGGCAAAGATCGCGGCCGCCCGTGCCAGCGCCGGCCCGGGCGTGGACGAGAAGACCCTGGCCAAGGTGGCCCCCATGCCGGTCTGGATCGAACAGACCGGCGGGGTCTTCCCTGTCATCGCCCTGGTGCTGATCCTGCGCTCCTTCATCTTCGAGCCGTTCCAGATCCCGTCCGGCTCCATGATGCCCACCCTGCTGGTGGGCGACTTCATCCTGGTGGAGAAGTTCGCCTACGGTCTCAAGGATCCGGTGACCAACACCAAGTTCCTCGAGACCGGCGAGCCCAAGCGCGGCGACGTGGTGGTCTTCAAGTATCCGCTGGATGCCCGGGTGGACTACATCAAGCGGGTGGTCGGCATGCCGGGGGACAGGGTCATCTACCGCAACAAGGAGCTGATGATCCGGCCGCGCTGTGTGGAAGAGAGCCGCGATGAACAGGCAGGGAAGACGTGCCCGGGCTTCGAGAAGCTGGACGTCAAGTTCGAGCAGCGTGGCGAATTCAGCCAGATGGGGATCCCGCTGGATCGCTACACCGAGCAGCTGGGCGAGGTTTCTCACGAGACCCTTCGCAACCCGCTGATGCCGGACCTGGTGGATCGCTACTATCGCCAGCCCGGTACCTACCCGGATGAGTGGGTGGTGCCGGAAGGCCACTACTTCGTGATGGGCGACAACCGCGACAACAGCACCGACAGCCGTTTCTGGGGCTTCGTGCCCGAGCAGAACCTGGTGGGCAAGGCCGTCGCCATCTGGATCAGTTTCGAATTCGAGCGCGAGGAAGGCTCCAGCTTGCCGAGCTGGGTGCCGACCGGTGTGCGCTTCAACCGCATTGGCGGAATCAAGTAAATGAATATCAAGATGAACAGACTGCAGTCCCGTCTCGGGCATGTCTTTCAGGAACCTGAGCTGCTGACCCGGGCACTGACCCATCGCAGCGCCGGCTCCCGCCACAACGAGCGCCTGGAATTCCTGGGAGACTCCATCCTGAGCCTGGTGATTGCCGACGATCTCTTCCACCGCTTCCCGCAGGCGGCGGAGGGGGATCTCAGCCGGATGCGCGCCACCCTGGTGCGCGAGAAGACGCTGGCCGAACTGGGCCGGGAGTTCGACCTCGGGGATCACCTGATTCTGGGGCCTGGCGAGCTCAAGAGCGGCGGTTTTCGCCGCGAGTCGATCCTGGCCGACACGGTCGAGGCGGTGATCGGCGCCATCTATCTGGATACGGATCTGGAACGGGTGCGCAGCCTCCTGCTCGGCTGGTACGCCAGCCGCCTGGAGGAGATCAAGCCCGGCATCGAGCAGAAGGATCCCAAGACCCGGTTGCAGGAGATCCTGCAGGGCAGCCGCAAATCCCTGCCGACCTACACGGTGACCAACGTCAAGGGTGAGGCCCACAACCAGGAGTTCACCGTCCAGTGCGAAGTGGATGGTCTGGATGGTCCCCTGGTCGGGGTCGGCACCAGCCGCCGCAAGGCCGAACAGGCCGCCGCGCAGCAAGCATTGGAAAGATTGTCATGACGGATACAGATAGCACCTACTGCGGCTTTGTCGCCATCGTCGGCCGCCCCAACGTGGGCAAGTCCACCCTGCTGAACAAGCTGCTCGGTCAGAAGGTCAGCATCACCTCGAAGAAACCCCAGACCACCCGTCACCGGATCCTGGGGATCGACACCGAGGATAACTACCAGACCATCTACGTGGACACCCCGGGTCTGCACATCGAGGAGAAGCGGGCCATCAACCGCCTGATGAACCGCGCCGCCACCAGTTCCCTGGGGGACGTGGCCATGGTGGTGTTCGTGGTGGACGGCACCCACTGGACCAAGGACGACGAGATGGTGCTGGGCAAGTTGCGCCACCTCAAGTGCCCCGTGGTGCTGGCGGTCAACAAGATCGACAACGTCAAGGAGAAGGAGGATCTGCTGCCGCACCTCGAGTGGCTGGGCCAGCAGATGGCCTTCTCCCACATCCTGCCCATCAGCGCCGAGAAGGGCACCAACGTGGAGAAGATCCGCGAGTGGGCCAAGGATCTGCTGCCGGAGAACGTGCACTTCTTCCCGGAAGACTACGTGACCGACCGCTCCTCCCGCTTCATGGCCTCCGAGATCATCCGCGAGAAGCTGATGCGCTTCACCGGTGAGGAGCTGCCTTACTCGGTGACGGTGGAGATCGAACGCTTCAAGGTCGAGGAAAACGGCCTCTACCATATCCACGGCCTGATCCTGGTGGAGCGCGACGGCCAGAAGAAGATGGTCATCGGCAACAAGGGCGAGAAGATCAAGACCATAGGCACCGAGGCGCGCCTCGACATGGAGCGCCTGTTCCAGAACAAGGTGCACCTGGAGCTCTGGGTCAAGGTCAAGTCCGGCTGGGCCGACGACGAGCGCGCCCTGCGCAGCCTCGGGTATGGTGATGACTGATTGCTGACCCCGGCTTTCGTCATCCACAGTCGGCCCTATCGGGAGACCAGCCAGCTGGTCGAGGTCTTCACCCAGGATAGCGGCCGATTCACCCTGGTGGCTCGCGGTTCCCGCGGGCCACGCTCCTCTCTGAAGGGGCTGTTGCAGCCCTTCACCCTGCTCACCATCGCCTGGCGCGGCAAGGGGGATCTCAAGAATCTCACCCAGGTGGAGTGCCCGGATCACTCCCTGCGTCTCGGCGGCGATCGCCTCTTCTACGGCCTCTATCTCAACGAGCTGGTCTACTACCTGCTGGAAGCGCACACCCCCTTCCCCGAGGTGTTCGACGCCTATGCCCGCGCCATCATGGCCCTGGCGGATGGCGAGACCCCGGAGCTGCCGCTGCGCCGCTTCGAGTTTCTGCTGCTTCAGGCGCTGGGTTATGCGGTGGACTTTGAATATGCCGCCGACGACGAGTCGCCCATCGACCCCACCCTGCTCTACGGCTTCGAGCGGGAGCTCGGCTTTGTCGCTTGCGAGCGGGCGCCGGATCCCCGTACCCTGTTCCTCGGCGCCCACCTGCTGGCCTTCGCCGAGGGGCGTTTCGACACGCCCCCCCTGCTGCAGGCGGCCAAGCGATTCAGCCGGCTGGCACTGCAGCCCTATCTGGGAAAGCGGCAGTTGAAGAGCCGGGAGCTGTTTTTAAAACGCAGAGCCACGCAAGGCTGACATACGGATATCGAGGCTGGCGCCAGGGCGGCAGCCGCACAGTTAACAGAAGTATTTTCAAGGAGTTAAGCAATGAGCGAGATCTACCTGGGCGTGAACATCGACCATATCGCCACCCTGCGCAATGCCCGCGGCACCCAGTACCCGGATCCGGTGCAGGCCGCCTTCGTGGCCGAGCAGGCCGGGGCCGATGGCATTACTGTGCACCTGCGGGAAGATCGCCGCCACATCACAGACCGGGACGTGGAGATCCTGCGCCAGACTATCCAGACCAGGATGAACCTGGAGATGGCGGTGACCGAGGAGATGATCGGCATCGCCTGCCGCATCAAGCCCCACTTCGTCTGCCTGGTGCCGGAGAAGCGTACCGAGGTGACCACAGAGGGGGGCCTGGACGTGGCCGGCCAGCTGGACAAGGTGACCGATGCGGTGACCCGCCTCGCTGCAGTCGGTGCCCAGGTGTCGCTCTTCATCGATGCCGACCCCATCCAGATCGACGCGGCTGCCGAGAGCGGCGCCCCCTTCATCGAGATCCACACCGGCCGCTACGCCGATGCCACCACGGATGCCGAGCGCAACGCCGAGTTCAAGCGCATCGCCGCCGGGGCCTCCTATGCCGCCGGCAAGGGGCTAAAGGTCAATGCCGGCCACGGCCTGCACTACCACAACGTCAAGGCCATCGCCGCCATCCCCGAGCTCTATGAGCTCAACATCGGCCACGCCATCATAGGTCGCGCCGCCTTCGACGGCCTGGCCAAGGCGGTCAGCGACATGCGCCTGCTGATGCAGGAAGCCCGTCAGGGGATCTGACCTCAGCCCTGTTGCCGATGACAACCAACGAGGGACGCAGTGGCGTCCCTCGTCGTCTTTGGTGTGCAGGGGGCAGTCCGGCCCTGCCAGGTCGCTCAGGAGAGGGGTTGGCACCCAGCATCCCCATATCTGCGAAGACCGCAGGCCCTTGCCTATTGCTCGGGGAAGTAGCGCTCCAGCAACGCCATCAGGATGGCCTGGCACTCGGCATCCGACTCGCCGGTGATCAGGGTCGGGCGGAAATGGAGCTGGAAGGCGCGCATCGCGGCGCGGCTCTGCTCGTCCCACTCGCCGCTCGGCGCTATGCCATAGCCGTAGCGGGCCAGCTGTTGCTGCCATTGCAGGGCATCCCAGGCGGGGAGTGGCGTCTGGCGCAGCTCGGCCACCCTGGCCTCGTCGGGCCAGGCGCCGACCCCGTACTCCAGGGCCAGCGTGCGCCAGGGGAAGTGGGGGCCGGGATCCTGCTTGCGCTCGGGGGCGACGTCGCTGTGGGCCAGCACTTGGGTCGGCGGTATGTCGTAACGCCGGACCAGTTCACGGGCCAGGGCGCCGACGGCGGCGATCTGGGCCGGGGTATAGGGCTGCCAGCGTCTCAGATGGGCGGGCAGGGCCGCTTCTGTCTCGTCATACCCGAGATTCACTATCTCTATGCCCAGGGAGCTGGCGTTGAGCCCCGCATACTGATGCCAGCGGCTGCGACCGGCATGCCAGGCGCGCTGGCTGTCGGGCACCAGCTGGTAGACGGGCAGCGGACTCTGATCGGTATCGCGCGGCACCAGATAGTGGGCGCTCACCTTGTGCTCGGGTTCGGTCAGGAGGCGCAGGGAGCGGGTGTCGTCCTCATCCGTGTAGTGCAGGATCAGGAAGGCGATGCGGCCATTCTGGCTGGCGCTGGCATGCCGGGTATCGAGGCGGTAGGGGGCGGGCTGGCAGGCGCCGAGCAGCAGGATGAGGGGGAGCGACCAGAGCCAGCGCAGGCCGGCAGGGGGCCGGCACGCCCCGCCGCCCGCCGGTTGACGGGGGGGCAACGGCCTGCCGCGCCGGCTCATGGCTCAGCCTCGCGCCTTGCCAGGGGCGGTGATCACGGCTCGGACCTGTACTTGGCGGTCAGGCCGATGAGGAAGTTGCGCAGGATTTGATCCCCGCAATCCTGATAGTGCTTGTGATCCCTGGCGCGGAACAGGGCGCTCAGCTCGGACTTGGAGAGGTTGAAGTTCGCGAGCTTGAGGGTGCCCAGCATGTCCTCTTCCTTGTAGTTGAGGCCGATGCGCAGCTTGCGCAGGATCAGGTTGTTGTTGATCCGGTTCGGGATCACCTGGGGCGGCGCATCCTCCCGCACGCCGCGGCGCAGGGCGATGAAGCCGTCGAGAAACTGGCTCAGGGCCGAGTCCGGGCAGGCGGCGAAGCCCGCTTCCTGTGCCTCGCCCTCTTCCGCCTCCTTCATCAGCCAGCCGTGGAGCTGGGCGTGGGTGATGGCCAGATTGCCCTTGGCGAAGATCTCGACCATCTGGTCGTTGCTGATGCTGAGGGCATAGCGCAGGCGGCGCAGAATATCGTTGTTGGTCATGTTGACTCCTGTGGAAACGGCGCGATGTTACCACCTGCCGGCGTCGCCGTCAGAAAAAGCGCCTCAGTCGGCCAGGGCCAGGTAAGGGGGGGCCTCCCGCCTCACCTGCTCCAGGGCATCCTGCAGCTCCAGCAACTCGGGTTCGAGATCGCTCACGGCCACCCCGTCCCGCAGCTGCTGCTCGAGCTGGGAGAGCAGGCGTTGCAGGCCGGGCACTCCGGAGTAGGCGCAGCCGCCGTTGAGGCGGTGGAGCTGGGCCAGCACCTCGGCGTCGTCGGCCGTCCCTTCCAGGGCTGCCTCCAGCAGGGGCTCCACTTCGTCGAAGCTGGCCAGCAGCATGGTCAGCATCTCCTTGGCCAGCGCCTGCTTGCCGGCGGCCTGGCGCACGGCGAGGTCCCAGTCTATCTGTCGATCCCCGTGATTCTGGTGGCGCCGGTGGGCGAAGTCGGTGATGAGCTGCGCCAGCATCCCCTCGTCGATGGGCTTGGCCAGGTAGTCATCCATCCCCTGGCGGATCAACCGCTCCCGCTCGCCCGGGATGGCGTGGGCGGTCACCGCGACGATGGGGGTCTCGGTGTTGAGGGAGTGATGGCGGATCGCCTGGGTGGCGCTGATGCCGTCCATGACGGGCATCTGGATATCCATGAAGATGATGTCGAACGGCTGGCTCTGGGCCAGGTTGACCGCCTCCTTGCCGTTCTTGCACACCACCACCTCGGTCACCATCTCCTTGAGCATGGCGGCGATGAGCTTGAGGTTGGCGGCGTTGTCATCCACCGCCAGCACCTTGACCGCCTGCACCTTGATCTCCTGCCCGGTGCGCTGCGACGGCGCGGGCAGCGGCGCGCTCCTGGCCGCCTCGGGGGAGAGCAGGGCGTGCAGCAGCTTGCGATGGTTGATGGGTTTGGAGAGGCAGTGGACGGCACCATGGGCCAGCATGGCGTCATAGAGCGACGGCTCGTGGCTGCTGAGCATCACTATGGTGTTCTGCTGGCCGTCCAGGCCGTCGAGGCGGGCAATCACCTGCTGCGGGCTGTGCAGGGTGCTGCTGCCGATGAGCACCATGTCCTGGCTGCTCATCTGGGGCCACTCCTCGTCCACCGTCAGGGAGTGCACGTCCAGCTGCCACTCGGCCAGCAGGGCGAGCAGGGAGGCGTGGGTGAAGGGATCCGGCTCCAGCAGCCAGACCCGCTTGCCGAGGATGCGATCCAGCGGCAGCCGCTCGGTCTGAGGCAGGGGGGAGACATCCAGCTCCAGGTTGAAGGAGAAGACGGAACCCTTGCCAAGCTCGGATTCGAACCGGATCTGCCCCCCCATCTGCTGCACCAGCTTCTGGGTGATGACGAGCCCGAGGCCGGTGCCCCCATAACGGCGCGAGATCGACGAGTCGGCCTGGTTGAAGGCCTGGAACAGCTGGCGCTGCTGCTCTTCCGAGATGCCGATGCCGGTATCGCGAATGAGCACCCGCAGGCGCACCTTGTTGCCGCTCGATTCGCCGGTCTGCTCGACGCGCACGTCCACGTTGCCGCGCTCAGTGAACTTGATGGCGTTGCCGGTGAGGTTGGTGAGCACCTGCTGCAGGCGCATGGGGTCGCCGGTGAGGTAGTCCGGCACGGCGGCATCCACCTGCAGGGAGAGCTCGAGCTGCTTGTCGTGGGCGCTGGGGCCGAGCAGGTGCATGGTCTCGTTGAGGGTGTCCCGCAGGCTGAAGGGGATATGCTCCAGTTGCAGCTTGCCCGCCTCCAGCTTGGAGAAGTCGAGGATGTCGTTGATGATGCCGAGCAGGTTGCGCGCCGACTTCTCGATGGTCTGCATGTAGTCGGTCTGGCTCGGGGTCAGGCTGGTCTTGAGCAGCTGGCGGGTGAAGCCGATGACACCGTTCAAGGGCGTGCGCAGCTCGTGGGACATGTTGGCGAGGAACTCGGACTTGACCCTGGCCGCCTCCTGGGCGCGCTTCTTCGCCATGTCGAGCTCGACGTTCTGGATCTCGATCTGTTCCAGCGTCTCGCGCAGATCCGAGGTGGCCTGATCGATGTTCTGCTGCATCTCCTCATGGTATTCAGAGAGCGCCTTCGCCATGGCGTTGATGCCGTTTTTCAGCATGTCCAGCTCGCCGGTGAGTTGGCCGCTGACCCGGGTGTCGAGCCGCCCCTCCCGGATTCGGTGCACCGCCTGCACCATGTCGGTGATGGGCTGGGTCACGCTCTTGACCAGACGAAAGCCGAACAGGGTGCTGATGGCCAGACCGATGAGCACGATGACCACGGCGAAGAAGGCATCGCGATACTGCAGGACGATTGCCCTGTCCGTGGCGAGCTGCATGGAGATGTAGCCGATGACGGGCGGCTCCAGATCGCTTGGCAGCGGGAAGCCGTCCAGGCTGGTCTCGGCCTGGATGGGGGTGCGCAAGATGATGTCATCGCCATTGAAGGAGACGCTGGTCAGGGCCGGGATGACGCTGCCGTCCGGCAGGCGCAACTGGCTGAAGTCCCGATGGTAATTGGAGGTGACGAAGAGCTGGTTGTCCTGGGTGAAGACGGCGATGGACTTGATGAAGGGCGAGTTCTTGCGATGGGTGAGCCCGATCAACCGCTTGAGGGACTCGCGGCTGTGCTGGGTCATACCGTATTCGCTGGCGATGGCCAGCGGCTCTATGATGTTGATGCCCTGATCGATCAGGTTGTTTTCCAGCTGATGGTAGCGATGGAAGGTAAAGTAACCGGCGATCAGGCCGCCGATGATCAGGGTCGGCAAGATGGTAAAGGCCAGCACACGGGCTCTGAGGCCATACTTGGTCATGCTGGCAAACCGGCGGCAAGGGGGAACAAGGTCATCGCCCCGGGGGCGTGCCGGCGGAGGGGTCGGGCAGGCAATACAGTCGATGTCGCTGTACGGGGTCTCAGGCCGTATCCGGTCATATCAATGGGCCACTTTTGGTCAGAATGGGCGATGGGGCGGATGTCGCGGCTCGGGCACTCAGGCCGTATTTGGTCATACGATTATTCTTGTGGGACAATGGTCTGCCGCAGATTCCACAATCATGACATAGCCACCTATAGGCACCAAGTTTTATGGCCCAGTTTTTCAAGCCCCAAAAGAAATCCACCCAGCCCCAACGTATTGAATTTACGATAGACAGTCTGGATCACCACTGTGTCGGTGTCGGCCGTCATCAGGGCAAGGCGATCTTCGTCGAGGGGGCGCTGCCCGGCGAGCGGATCCAGGCCCGCATCATCGACGACAAGAAGCACTATGCCCACGGTGCCCTGCAGCAGGTGCTGACCCCGGCAGCCAATCGCATCGCCCCCTTCTGCGACCACTATCGCGAGTGTGGAGGTTGCAGCGCCCAGCACCTTGGGGAGGCGGATCAGCAGGCGGTCAAGGAGGCCGGTCTGGTCAGCCTGTTCGAGCGCCTCGGCAACATCCAGGCCCCGGCACTGGATCCCGTGCTGACGGGGGAGTCTCACGCCTACCGCCGGGTCTGCCGGCTGGCCATCAAGTTTGACAAGAACGGCCGCTGCACCCGGGTGGGTTTCCGCCGTCGTCAATCGAACGATCTGGTGGAGATTGCCGGCTGCCCGGTGCTGGCCGCGCCGCTCTCGGCCCTCATCGCGCCGCTGCGGGACTGCCTCAACCGTCTCAAGAGCCAGCGCGAGCTGGGTCACGCCGAGCTCATCCAGGCCGAGCAGGGCATCATGATGCTGCTGCGCCACACGGGCCGTCCCAACGAGGCGGATCGCGCCCTGCTGATCGAATTCGCGCAAGCGCAAGGGATCGACTTCTATCTGCAGGCGGCGGACGATCGCATCGAACCCCTGCGCCAGCAATTTGCACTCGATTACACACTGGATGGCCTGTCTCTTGCATTTGCCCCCGGTGACTTCATCCAGGTCAATGGCCCCATCAACCAGCGCATGGTCGAGCAGGCGCTGGCCTGGCTCGGGGCGACCCGGGACGACAAGGTGCTGGATCTCTTCTGCGGCATCGGCAACTTCACCCTGCCGCTTGCCCGTCAGGCCCGGGAAGTGGTGGGGGTCGAGGGGGAGCTGGCCATGGTGGCCCGCGCCGAGGAGAACGCCCGCCGCAACGGCATCACCAATGCCCGCTTCTACAAGGCGGACTTGAGTGGCGACATCGTCGGCATGTCCTGGGCGCGGGAGGGATTTGACCTGGTCCTGCTGGATCCGGCGAGGCCCGGCGCCCTGGAGGTGATGAGCCACGTGGTGGCACTTGCACCGAAACGGGTGGTCTATGTCTCCTGCAACCCCGTCACCCTGGCCCGGGACAGCCGGGTGCTGGTACAGGGGGGCTATCGGTTGACCCGGCTGGGGATGCTGGACATGTTCCCCCACACGGGGCATCTGGAATCCATGGCACTGTTAGAGCGAAAGTAAATGGATGTTCCCAAGCAGCGGCCATCTGGGGTCTGTGGCACTGTTCGAACGGAAGTAAATGGATGTTCCCATGCTGCGGCCACCTGGAGTCCATGGTGCTGTTTGGACTGGGGGGAACGGACGTTTGTGCCGTGCCCCGGGGCAGGAGGGAGAAGCGGTGGCATTGGTTTTCCGATGGCCGCGGCGCTGTTTGAGCGGGAGTGATTAGGGTAATCTAGATCTTCAAAAATGGACCGGATGTGGGGGAGAGCCCTGCTGCCTTGCACGGCGGCATGCCTTGAAAACTCACCCATGCATCCCCATTTGAGGCAGTCATCAGCTGATGAGGGGTAGGGAAGGCATCGGCTTTCGGCCCCACACTTTTAAGGATTGATACCATGGTTGCGGTGCGCGATATTCATTTGAAAGACAATTTCACCCTGGAGGAGTGGGTCAGTTCCCTCTCCTTAAGTGAAAGTGACAAGAATCAGCTGCGAACCGTTTACCAGTACTGTCTGACGCTGGGTGACGAGGCGCTCACCAACCGCTTGCTGGTGCGCGGCGTCGAGATGGTGGGCATACTGCTGATGCTCAGCATGGATCTCGCCACCCTCAAGGCCGCCATCCTCTACCCCTTCGTCGAAGCGGGCCTCATCGGCCAGGAAAAGGTGAACGAGGACTTCGGCGCCAAGATCGCCAAGCTGGTGGAAGGGGTGCTGGAGATGGAGGCCATCCGCTCCTTGCAGACCCTGCACCGCAGCGAAACCTCCCCGGAACAGGTCGACAACGTGCGCCGCATGCTGCTCGCCATGGTGGAGGATGTGCGCGCCGTGGTGATCAAGCTGGCGGAGCGCATCGCCTGCCTGCGGGAGGCGAAGAAGGCCGATGAAGAGACCCGGGTGCTGATGGCCCAGGAGATCACCAACATCTATGCGCCGCTCGCAAACCGCCTCGGCATCGGCCAGCTCAAGTGGGAGCTGGAGGATCTCGCCTTCCGCTACCTGCATCCGGACACCTACAAGCAGATCGCCAAGCAACTCGACGAGAAACGTCTCGATCGGGAGCGCTACATCCGCGACTTCGTACAAACCCTGCGGGATGCCCTGAAGGAGGCGGGGGTGGAGGCCGAGGTCTACGGCCGGCCGAAACACATCTACAGCATCTGGCGCAAGATGCAGAAGAAGCACCTCGAGTTCAACGAGCTGTTCGACGTGCGCGCGGTGCGGGTGATCACCAAGCGGCTGCAGGATTGCTACGCGGCGCTCGGCATAGTCCACACCCACTTCCACCACATTCCCCGCGAATTTGACGACTATGTCGCCAATCCCAAGCCCAACGGCTACCAGTCCATCCACACCGTGGTGGTGGGGGAAGAGGGCAAGACGGTGGAGATCCAGATCCGCACCGAGCAGATGCATCAGGATGCGGAGCTCGGCGTCGCCGCCCACTGGCGCTACAAGGAAGGGGCCCAGGCGGCTACCAAGACCAACACCTTCGAAGACAAGATCGAGTGGCTGCGCAAGCTTCTCGCCTGGCAGGAGGATCTCTCCGAGAGCGGCTCCCTGCTGGACGATCTGCGCAGTCAGGTGTTCGAGGACAGGGTCTATGTGTTCACCCCCAAGGGGGACGTCATCGACCTGCCGGCGGGCGCCACCCCGCTCGACTTCGCCTATCACGTGCACAGCATGATCGGCCACCGCTGCATCGGCACCAAGATAGACGGTCGCATCGTGCCCTTCACCTATACGCTGCAGACCGGCGATCAGGTGGAGGTGATCACCCAGAAGGAGCCGAACCCGAGCCGCGACTGGATGAACCCGAACGCCGGCTTCCTGCGCTCCAGCCGGGCGCGGGCCAAGGTGGCGACCTGGTTCAGGAAGCTGGATCGGGACAAGAACATCGCCGCCGGCAAGGAGTTGCTGGAGAAGGAGCTGGACAGGCACAACCTGACCCTCTCCAAGGTGGACAAGGTGGTGCTGGAACGCTTCCACGCCGAGGAGCTGGAGGACCTGCTGGCCGGCATCGGCAGCGGCGACATCCGCATCAACCAGCTGCTCAACTACCTGGACACCCGCTACAACAAGCCGACCGCCGAGGAAGAGGATCGCCGGCTGCTGGAGAAGCTGGAGCAGAAGGCCAACGTGCCGTTCCGTCCCAAGCCCAAGGACCACATCGTGGTAGAGGGGGTCGGCAATCTGATGACTCATATAGCCCGCTGCTGCCAGCCCATTCCGGGGGACGCCATCCAGGGCTTCATCACCATGGGCCGGGGTGTCTCCATCCACCGGGAGGATTGCGAGCAGCTGAAAGAGCTGTCGCGTCGCAACCCGGAGCGGCTGATCGATGCGGTCTGGGGGGAAAACTACTCCGGCGGCTACGGCCTCACCATCCGCATCCTCTCCAACGACAGATCCGGCCTGCTGCGCGACATCACGACCGTGCTCGCCAACGAGAAGATCAACGTGATGGGGGTGCGCTCGCGCTCCAACGTGCGCGAGCAGACCGCCGAGATCGACATGGAGCTGGAGATCTACAACATCAACGCCTTCAACCGGGCCCTGGCCAAGCTCAGCCAGCTCAACGACGTGATCAGCGCCAAGCGGCTGTAATGCCCAATCGACCGGCCCCAGTGGTCGGTCTGCATTTTCGCCCTCTTTGTAGCGCATTGAAGACGGATATCACGTGCCCCATCTCCTCCCGCAACTGCTCCACATCATGTGGAGCAGTTGCGGGACCTGACATTGATGAACCCCATTTACCGAATCGAAAGTGAGTTGCCCATGTCCCAACGCTACGACCTGCCCCAACTGCTCGACATCATGGCCCGCCTGCGCGACCGGGACGGGGGTTGTCCCTGGGATCTCAAGCAGAGCTTCCAGACCATAGTGCCCCACACTCTGGAGGAGGCCTATGAGGTGGCCGACGCCATCGAGACCCAGGACTGGCAGGGGTTACAGGGCGAGCTCGGGGATCTGCTGTTCCAGGTGGTGTTCTACGCCCAGCTCGGCAAGGAGCAGGGGCTGTTCGATTTCGCCGACATCGTCGACACCGTGAGCGAGAAGCTCATTCGCCGTCATCCTCACGTCTTCTCCGACGCCGACCTTGGCGACGAGCAGGCGGTGAAGGCGAACTGGGAGGCGGAAAAGGCCAAAGAGCGCGCCGCCCTCGACAAAGCGAGCGTGCTGGACGACATTCCCCTCTCGCTGCCGGCCCTGACTCGGGCCGCCAAGATCCAGAAGCGCTGCGCCACCGTCGGCTTCGACTGGAAGACCCTGGGCCCCGTGGTGGACAAGATCCACGAGGAGATCGACGAGGTGATGGAAGAGGCGCTGATGGCGGACGTGGACGAGGCGCGGGTGAGCGATGAGCTCGGCGACCTGCTGTTTGCCACCGTCAACCTGGTGCGCCATCTGGGCAAGGATCCCGAGCAGGTGCTGCGTGCTGCCAACGTCAAGTTCGAGCGTCGTTTTCGTCAGGTTGAGCAGTTTATTGCCGCGGAAGGGCTGAAAATGACGGATTGCTCCCTGGAGAAGCTGGACGCCGCCTGGTCCAAAGCCAAGGAAACCGAGCGGAGTTGAACCGTGAACATGGTGGATGGCGCCTGAGGAAACAGGCCGTCATCCGGGACGGAACCAAAGAATCCGAGCAAAGTTGATTTGGCGCAAGACGAGGTGGCGGGGAGCCTGATAGATTTTTGTTCATTGTTTGGGAGTGGGGGTTTTGGTATACTGTTTCCCCGTCCTGCTTCATCCCCGAAGCACCCCTTAAAATTCCCTAAACTTCTTTCAGGTTCAGCATGACGACCAAATATATTTTTGTGACTGGTGGCGTTGTTTCATCCCTCGGCAAAGGCATTGCCGCAGCTTCTCTGGCAGCCATTCTGGAAGCCCGTGGTCTGGATGTGACCATCATGAAACTGGACCCCTATATCAACGTGGATCCGGGCACCATGAGCCCGACCCAGCACGGTGAAGTGTTCGTGACCGAGGACGGGGCCGAGACCGATCTGGACTTGGGCCACTACGAGCGTTTCATCCGCACCAAGATGACCCGCCGCAACAACTTCACCACTGGCCGCATTTACGCTGACGTGCTGCGCAAGGAGCGTCGTGGCGACTATCTGGGCGCCACCATCCAGGTCATCCCGCACATCACCAACGCCATCAAGGAGCGGGTGATTGCCGGTGCCGAAGGCCACCAGGTCGCCATCGTCGAGGTGGGCGGCACAGTGGGCGACATCGAGTCCCTGCCGTTCCTCGAAGCCATTCGTCAGCTGGCGGCCATCGTGGGTCGCAACAACGCCATGTTCATGCACCTGACCCTGGTTCCCTACCTGGCCGCTGCCGGCGAGGTGAAGACCAAGCCGACCCAGCACTCCGTGAAGGAGCTGCTCTCCATCGGCATTCAGCCGGACGTGCTGATCTGCCGCTCCGATCGCGCCATTCCGGCCAACGAGCGCGCCAAGATCGCCCTGTTCTGCAACGTGCCCGAGCGCGCCGTCATCTCCATGAAGGACGTCGACTCCATCTACAAGATCCCGGCGCTGCTGAAATCCCAGGGGCTGGACGGCTACATCACCGAACGCTTCGGCATCGAGTGCAAAGAAGCCGACCTGGCCGAGTGGGAACAGGTCATCTATGAAGAGGCCAACCCGACTGCGGAAGTGACCATCGGCATGGTGGGCAAGTATGTCTCCCTGCCGGACGCCTACAAGTCCGTGAACGAGGCGCTCAAGCACGGTGGCCTGAAGACCCGTCTCTCCGTCAACATCAAGTACATCGATTCCCAGGACATCGAGACCCGTGGCGCCGAGCTGCTGGAAGGTCTGGATGCGATCCTGGTGCCGGGCGGCTTCGGCGAGCGCGGCGTGGAAGGCAAGATCCTGGCCGCCAAGTATGCCCGCGAGAACAAGATCCCCTACCTCGGCATCTGCCTCGGCATGCAGGTCGCCCTGATCGAATACGCCCGCAACGTGGCGGGCATGGAAGGGGCTCACTCCTCCGAATTCAAGAAAGATTGCGCCTATCCGGTCGTCGGCCTTATCACCGAGTGGGTGGATGATGAAGGCAACGTCGAGACCCGGACCGAGAAGTCCGATCTGGGTGGCACCATGCGTCTGGGTTCCCAGCTCTGCCACCTGGTGGAAGACTCCAAGGTGCGCCAGATGTACGGCAGCCCGACCATTTACGAGCGCCACCGTCATCGTTACGAAGTGAACAACAAGTTGCTGCCGCAGATTGAAGCGGCAGGCCTGAAGGTGACCGGTCTCTCCGCCGACAAGAAGCTGGTGGAAATCATCGAGATCCCGGATCACCCCTGGTTCGTGGCCGCGCAGTTCCACCCGGAGTTCACCTCGACTCCCCGTGATGGCCACGCCCTGTTCGCCGGTTTTGTGAAGGCGGCGGGCGAGTATCAGAAGCGTAATTTGAAGTAATTGAAAATAAATGCGGTTGGGGCTCTGTGCCACAGCCGCTTTTTTTGGCATATTTTTGTTGTTTTTTTACGAAACCTGAGGAAATACACATGTCCAAGATCGTTAAAGTGATCGGTCGTGAAATCATCGACTCCCGTGGTAACCCGACCGTTGAGGCCGAAGTTCACCTGGAAGGTGGTTTTGTTGGTATGGCAGCCGCTCCGTCTGGCGCGTCCACCGGTTCCCGCGAAGCGCTGGAACTGCGTGACGGCGACAAGAGCCGTTTCCTGGGTAAAGGCGTGCTGAAAGCCATCGAAGCCGTCAACGGCCCGATCGCCCAGGCTCTGCTGGGTAAAGATGCCAAGGACCAGGCCACTGTCGACCAGATCATGATCGACCTCGACGGTACTGAGAACAAATCCAAGTTCGGCGCCAACGCCATCCTGGCTGTTTCCCTGGCCAACGCCAAGGCTGCCGCTGCTGCCAAAGGCATGCCGCTGTACGCCCACATTGCCGAGCTGAACGGCACCCCGGGTGTCTACTCCATGCCGCTGCCCATGATGAACATCATCAACGGTGGTGAGCACGCCGACAACAACGTCGACATCCAGGAGTTCATGATCCAACCGGTTGGCGCCAAGACCCTGAAAGAAGCCGTCCGCATGGGCGCAGAAGTGTTCCACAACCTGGCCAAGGTGCTGAAGTCCAAGGGCTACAACACCGCCGTCGGTGACGAAGGTGGTTTCGCTCCGAACCTGAAATCCAACGCCGAAGCGCTGGAAGTGATCGCCGAAGCCGTTGCCGCTGCCGGTTACAAGCTGGGCACCGACGTGACCCTGGCCATGGACTGCGCCGCTTCCGAGTTCTACGACGCCGAGAAGAAAGAGTACAACCTGAAGGGCGAAGGTCGTGTCTTCACCTCCAACGGTTTCTCCGACTTCCTGGAAGAGCTGACTGCCAAGTTCCCGATCGTCTCCATCGAAGACGGCCTGGACGAATCTGACTGGGAAGGCTTCGCCTACCAGACCCAGAAACTGGGCAAGAAAATCCAGATCGTGGGTGACGACCTGTTCGTAACCAACACCAAGATCCTGAAGCGCGGCATCGACAACGGCATCGCCAACTCCATCCTGATCAAGTTCAACCAGATCGGTTCCCTGACCGAAACTCTGGCTGCTATCAAGATGGCCAAGGACGCTGGCTACACCGCCGTCATCTCCCACCGCTCCGGTGAGACCGAAGACGCCACCATCGCCGACCTGGCCGTGGGTACTGCTGCTGGCCAGATCAAAACCGGTTCCATGAGCCGTTCTGACCGTGTTGCCAAGTACAACCAGCTGATCCGCATCGAAGAAGCCCTGGGTGCCAAGGCTCCGTTCCGCGGTCTGAAAGAAGTGAAGAACCAGGCTTAATTTTCGCCAGCTTCCTAGCCTCCCAAAGCCCCGCCATCCGGCGGGGCTTTTTCGTATCCGCCTCGCCCATGGGCGGGCGCCATGTTTTTTATTCCGGGCACCCCATCCGCGATACAGGCTTTCTTTTGTCTTGCCTGCGAATATGGGAAACTAGGCCGCTTGAAGGAGACTCAGTGCATGCGGCTACTCACTCTTATCCTGCTCCTCCTGTTGGGAGGGCTGCAATATGACTTCTGGCTCGGGAAGAACGGCCTCTCCGACTATCGGGATCTCTCCAATGCCATCGAGCGGCAGCAGCAGGACAACCTGGTGCTCAAGGACCGCAACAACCTGATTTACCGGGAGATCGACGATCTGACCTCGGGCCTGGAGGCCATCGAGGAGCTGTCGCGCAACGATCTCGGCTATATCAAGCAGGGCGAGACCTTCTACCGCATCATTCCCAAAGAAAAAGATCAGGCCACCGAGCCTGACGGCGTACCCTACGATGACTGATCTCCACGGTGGCTTGACCGCGATAGTCCCGGCCGCGGGCATCGGCAGCCGAATGGGGGCTGAGTGCCCGAAACAGTATCTGTCGCTGGCGGGGAAGTGCATCCTGGAACACACCCTGGAGCGCCTGCTCTCCCATCCGGCCATAGCCCGGGTGATAGTGGCGCTGGCTCCCCACGACAGCTGGTTCGAGACGCTGGCCGTGGCCGCCGATCCGCGGGTGTGGCGGGTGGAAGGGGGAAGCGAGCGCGCCTGGTCGGTGCTCAACGGGTTGCATGTGGCGCAAGGGGAGTGGGTGCTGGTGCACGACGCCGCCCGTCCCTGCCTCACCCACGGCGATCTCGACCGGCTCATCGCCACCGCCATGGCGTGCGACGGCGCCATCCTCGGCAGCCGGGTGCGCGATACCATGAAGCGCACCGATGCCGCCGGCAACATCCTCGCCACCGTCGATCGCGAACAGCTCTGGCATGCCCTGACGCCCCAGATGTTCCCCACCGGCCCCCTCAGGCGGGCGCTGGAGGAGGGGCTGGCGCTGGGCGCGGCCATCACCGACGAGGCCTCCGCCATGGAGCGCGCCGGTTTCGCCGTCAGGATGGTGGAGGGGCGGGCCGACAACATCAAGGTGACCCGGCCGGAAGATCTCTCCCTGGCCGAGCTCTATTTACAGCAACAGCGTGCGCGCCAGCCGGCGCGACCCGATTCACCCACAGAGGAGCAGGCATGATCCGCTTGGAACATGGTCTTGAGGCATACCCATTCGATGGGGAAGGTTTGTGCATGATGGGGGAGCAGCAGGCATGATGCGGATCGGACATGGTTTTGACGTACACAAGTTTGGCGGTGAAGGTCCCTGCATGCTGGGCGGGGTGGCGGTGCCCTACGAACAGGGGCTGCTGGCCCACTCCGACGGTGACGTGGTGCTGCACGCGGTGAGCGATGCCCTGCTGGGGGCCATCGGCGCCGGCGACATCGGCCGCCACTTCCCCGATACCGCGGCCGAATTCAAGGGCATAGACAGCCGTATCCTGCTGCGGGACGTGTTTGCCCGGGTACGGCAGGCGGGCTATGCCATCGGCAACCTGGACGTGACCATCATCGCCCAGGCTCCCAAGATGGCGCCCCACATCGGCGCCATGTGCGCCGTGCTGGCCGCGGATCTGCAATGCGAATTGAACCGGGTGAACGTCAAGGCGACCACCACCGAACAACTGGGCTTCACGGGGCGCAAGGAAGGGATCGCCACCGAAGCCGTCGTCCTGCTGGTGAAACAATGATGCTGGAACAGCTTAGCTATCTGCACGGGGCGCCCACCGCCCGGGGCATCCTCAAGGCCGAGGCCGCCGACTTCGTGGTCAATGAAGATCTCGGGTTTGAGCCTTGTGGCGAGGGGGAGCATATCTTCGTCAGGGTGCGTAAAACCGGCGAGAACACCGCCTGGGTGGCGGGCCTGCTGGCGGATGCGGCCGGAGTCGCGCGCAACGCGGTGACCTGGGCCGGGCTGAAAGATCGCCACGCGGTGACCGAGCAGTGGTTCGGCATCCACCTGCCTGGCAAGGCAGAGCCGGATCTGTCGGTCATCGAGAGCGACAGCATCCGGATCCTGCAGGTGAAGCGCCACAACAAGAAGCTGCGAGTCGGCTACCTCAAGGGCAACCACTTCACCCTGCGTCTCACCGGACTGGAGCAGGCCGATGGCCTGGAATCCCGCCTGCAGGCCATCGCCACCCTGGGCGTGCCGAACTATTACGGCGAGCAGCGTTTCGGGCGCGAGGGCAACAACCTGGAAGCGGCCAGGGCGATGTTTGCCGGCAAGCGGATCAAGGATCGCAACAAGCGCTCCCTCTATCTCTCCGCGGCGCGCAGCATGCTGTTCAACGCCATCGTCAGCGCCCGCATCGAGCAGGGGTTGGCCCATCAGCTGTTGGCCGGTGATTGCGTGATGCTCAAGGGCAGCCACTCCATCTTCAGCGAAGAGAGCGTGACCCCCGAGCTGGAAGCGCGCCTCGCCTCCGGTGACGTGCAGCTCACCGCGCCCCAGTGGGGTCGTGGCCGACTGGCCAGCCAGGGCGTTGCCGCCGAGTTCGAGCAAGGGGTGCTGACACCCTATGCCGATTGGTGCGAGGGGCTGGAGAAGGCCGGGCTGGATCAGGACAGGCGCCCGCTGCTGCTCAAGCCGGAAGGCATGAGCTGGCAGTTGGCAGACGGGGCGCTGACCCTGTCGTTCTTCCTGCCGGCCGGCGCCTTTGCCACCAGCGTGGTACGCGAGTTAATGCAGGCCGACGAGGCCGATCACGGTTTCAGGAACTCAACCGATGCGAATTCTGGTCAGTAATGACGATGGAGTACATGCCGAGGGCATTCGCGCCCTCAGCGAGGCACTGACTGCCTGTGGCGAGGTCATCGTGGTGGCGCCGGATCGCAACCGCAGCGGCGCGAGTCACTCCCTGACGCTGGAGGTGCCGCTGCGGGTCACCCGCATCGCCGAGACCGGGTATCATGCGGTGAAGGGGACGCCGACCGACTGCGTCCACCTCGCGGTCAACGAGCTGGTGCGCCCGGAACCCGACATGGTGGTGGCCGGCATCAACCACGGCGCCAACCTGGGGGATGACGTCATCTACTCCGGCACGGTGGCGGCCGCGACCGAAGGACGTCACCTGGGGTTCCCGTCGCTGGCCATCTCCCTGGTGGGCAAGACCCATTTCGCCACGGCGGCCCACTATGCGGCCCAGCTGGTGAGGGGGATGATGGTGCATCCGCTGCCCGCCGATCAGATCCTCAACGTCAATGTGCCGGACCTGCCCCTCGATCAGATCAAGGGGATCAGGGTGACGCGTCTTGGCAACCGCCATCGCGCCGAGTCGGTGATCTGCACCGAGGATCCCCGTGGTCAGCCGGTCTACTGGATTGGTCCCCCCGGCAACCAGCAGGATGCGGGAGAGGGAACGGACTTTGCCGCCATCGAGCAGGGTTATGTCTCCATCACTCCCCTGACCATCGACATGACGGCCTACGGCAGTCTGTCGACCCTGGGCGCGTGGCTGGATCTGCAGGGATGACGTTGTGATAGTACAGCGCCTGTTGAATCAACTGATTGCCCAGGATGTGCGAGATTTCCGCGTGCTGGCGGCGATCGCGAAAGTGCCGCGCCAGCTGTTCGTGGACGAGGCCATGGCCCACAAGGCCTGGGACAATACGGCCCTGCCCATCGGTCATGGCCAGACCATCTCCCAGCCCTACATAGTGGCGCGCATGACGGAACTGCTGATCCAGAACGATCCGGCCCACGTGCTGGAGATCGGGACGGGCTCAGGCTACCAGACGGCGGTGCTGGCCCATCTGGTGGAGCATGTGTATACCGTCGAGCGGATCAAGTCCCTGCAGTTCCAGGCCAGACGCCGGCTGCGCCAGCTCGATCTGCACAATGTCTCGGCCAAGCACGGCAACGGCTGGCTGGGCTGGCCGAACAAGGGCCCCTTCGACGCCATCCTGGTGACGGCGGCGGCGAGCGAGGTGCCCAAGGCCCTGACCGATCAGCTGGCCGACGGAGGCCGTCTGGTGTTGCCGGTGGGGGATAGCCAGCAGACCCTGCAGCTGATCGAACGCTCGGGTTCCCAGCTGACCAGCCGGATCCTGGAGCCGGTGCGTTTCGTTCCCCTGATTGACGGAGATGTCGAGTGAAGTTGTTTTCCCGCCTCTATGTGCTGGTGATGCAGTGGGCACGCCACAAGTATGCCCCCTGGTATCTGGCCATCACCGCCTTCATCGAGTCCGTATTCTGGCCCATTCCGGTGGATGTGATGCTGGCTCCCATGGCCTTGGCCAAGCCCCGTCGGGCCTGGCACTATGCCGCGCTAGCGACTCTGTTTTCGGTGCTGGGCGCCCTGTTTGGTTATCTGCTCGGCTATGCCCTCTGGGAGCCCGTGGTCCAGCCGCTGGTGGCCTCGGTCGGTTATGAAGACAAGATCGCCCTGGCCGAACAGTGGTTCGAGCAGTGGGGCATCTGGGTGATTTTTATTGCCAGTTTCACGCCGATCCCCTACAAGGTGTTTACCGTCACGGCGGGCTTGCTCCATATGGCGCTATTGCCCTTCATCGTCACCTCCCTGATCGGTCGCGGCATGCGCTTTTTCCTGGTGGCAGGCCTGATGCGCTGGGGTGGGGAGAAGATGGAGCGCAAACTGATGCACTACGTGGATGTGCTCGGTTGGCTCTGTATTGGTTTGGCCGTTGCGGCCTATTTCTGGTTTAGTCGTTAAGGATCCACTATGTGTTCGCGTGTTTGGCAAGGTAGCGGTGTCGTCGTGTTGTCATGGCTGCTGCTTGCCTGCTCCTCCAGCAAGACTGCTGCCCCGGTACATAGCCTGGGCAATGATCAGATCGCCTCGACCATACCGGTCCGCCAAGGGGGGGCCAAGCCTGCTGCCCAGAGCGGGGGCTATACCGTGGTCAAAGGGGATACCCTGTACTCCATCGCGTTCCGTTCGGGCATGGACGTGGCTTCGCTCATCAGCATCAACGGCATCAGCCCTCCCTACAACATCTATCCCGGTCAGCAGCTCAGGCTGGATGGCTCGGCATCCAGCTCGGTGGTGAGCGTCGGCAGCCCGGTCAGCCGTGGCAGCGTGACGGGATCGGGCACCTATGAGGTGCGCCGTGGCGATACTCTGAGCAGCATCGGTCGCCAGTTCGGTCTCTCCAACCAGACGCTGGCACAGCGCAACAACCTCCAGGCGCCCTATGCCCTGCACGTGGGCCAGGTGCTCAACGTGGGGACTGCGGGGTCGGCCAGCGGCCAGATGGTTGTTGCCGCGACCCCGGTCGTGACCAGCACAGGCCCCAAACCACTGGCGACGGCGCCGGCAGGTACGACCACCCCGTTTATCGCTCAGAAAACGATTGCTCCTGCCTCGTCAACAGCATACGCTCAGGCGACAGAACAAAAAAACATCAGCACCAAGTCAACACTCTCCTGGCATTGGCCGACCAAAGGGCGGATCGTCGAAGGCTTCTCCGTTGCCGAACAGGGCAACAAGGGCATCGACATCTCGGGTCAAAAGGGTCAACCCATTTACGCCGCAAGTGGCGGCAAAGTGGTCTACGCGGGCAGCGCACTCAGGGGTTACGGCAAGCTGATTATTCTCAAGCACAACGATGACTACCTCTCCGCCTACGCTCACAACGACGAGCTGAGGGTCAAGGAGGGAGACAGCGTCAAGGGCGGAGCAGTTATCGCCAATATGGGTAGCACGGATGCGCCGGATGTGCGCTTGCACTTTGAAATCCGGTACAAAGGCAAGTCGATCAACCCGATGGGCTATTTGCCAAAGCGTTAACTCAGAGAGCTAGGTCTTACTCTGGTGCAGGTCAGGGAGACATATCATGAGCCAAGAACAACTGGTAATGCAGGATGCAGAGTTAGAGTTCGACGAAGAGCTGGAGGTTCAGGGGGAAGAAGAGGTTCAGGAGGTGGCGGCCGAGGCCGAAGAGACCATCTCCGATGAACTGATGGCGCCCGAGCTGAACAAGGTGATGGACGCCACCCAGCTCTATCTGGGGGAGATCGGCTTCTCCCCCCTGCTCACGGCCGAAGAGGAAGTCTACTACGCTCGCCGTGCCCTGCGCGGCGACAAAGCGGCGCGCAAGCGCATGATCGAATCCAACCTGCGCCTGGTGGTCAAGATTGCCCGGCGCTACAACAACCGCGGCCTGGTGCTGCTGGATCTTATCGAAGAGGGCAACCTCGGCCTCATCCGGGCAGTCGAAAAGTTCGACCCCGAACGGGGCTTCCGCTTCTCCACCTATGCCACCTGGTGGATCCGCCAGACCATAGAGCGGGCCATCATGAACCAGACCCGCACCATCCGTCTGCCCATCCATGTGGTCAAGGAGTTGAACGTCTACCTGCGCACCGCCCGCGAGCTCTCCCATCGTCTCGATCATGAACCGACCGCCGAGGATATCGCCTTCGCGCTGGATCGCTCCGTCGACGACGTGAATCGCATGCTCAAGCTCAACGAGAAGATCACCTCGGTGGATACCCCCATCGGTGGCGATCGCGACAAGGCGCTGCTGGACGTGCTCTCCGACGAGCGCGGCATGGGCCCTGAGCTGGAGTCCCAGGAAGATGACATGCGCAGCAGCATAGTGCACTGGCTGGAAGAGCTGAATCCCAAGCAGCGCGAGGTGCTGGCCCGCCGTTTCGGCCTGCTCGGTTATGAGCCGGCGACCCTGGAAGACGTGGGTGCCGAGATAGGGTTGACCCGGGAGCGGGTGCGCCAGATCCAGGTGGAAGGACTGCGCCGCCTGCGGGAGATCCTGCTGGGGCAGGGGCTCTCCATCGAGGCCTTGTTCAGAACCAATTAGCCTTGGACAGTGCGAATACCGTCATCAGAGACAACAAAGGGGCCATGGGCCCCTTTCTTCTAGCAATGGATCCTTTGGATCACACCGGATCCAGGGTGTCCAGCGGCCAGCGTGGCACGGCCTTGACGACCAGCGGCTCGAACACGCCCGCCTTCAGGCGCTGCATGCCGGCATAGGCGATCATGGCGCCGTTGTCGGTGCAATATTCGGTGCGTGGATAGAACACTTCTCCCTTGAGACTCTCCATCAGCTCGGCCAGCTGGGCGCGCAGATGACGGTTGGCACTGACGCCGCCGGCCACCACCAGACGGTTGAGGCCGGTCTCCTTCAGCGCGCGGCGGCACTTGATGGCCAGCGTATCGACCACCGCATCTTCAAATGCACGGGCGATATCGGCACGGGTCTGTTCGTCGTCACCGTTGGCGGCGATGGTATTGGCGGCGAAGGTCTTGAGGCCGGAGAAGCTCATGTCGAGCCCGGGACGGTCGGTCATGGGGCGCGGGAAGGTGAAGCGTCCCTTCACGCCCTTCTCCGCCAGACGGGAGAGCAGGGGGCCACCCGGGTAGTCCAGTCCCATCAGCTTGGCGGTTTTGTCGAACGCCTCGCCGGCGGCATCGTCGATGGATTCCCCCAGCAGCTGATAGCTGCCGATGCCGTCGACCCGTACCAGCATGGAGTGACCACCGGAGACCAGTAGGGCGACGAAGGGGAACTCGGGGGCCTTCTCCTCCAGCATGGGGGCCAGCAGGTGGCCTTCCATATGGTGCACCGCCACTGCCGGTTTGCCCCAGGCCATGGCCTGGGAGCGGCCTATGGTAGCCCCCACCAGGATAGCGCCAACCAGGCCAGGACCTGCGGTGTAGGCGATGCCGTCGATCTCATCCTTGCCGAGCCCAGCCTCCTTCAGGGCGGCCTGGATCAAGGGGATCGTCTTGCGGACATGATCCCGGCTGGCCAGCTCGGGAACGACGCCGCCGTAGTCCGCATGCAGCTTGACCTGGCTGTATAACTGGTGGGAAAGGATCCCTTTTTGATCATCGAAGATCGCGATCCCGGTTTCGTCACAGGATGTCTCTATGCCCAATACACGCATTGCTAAAAAATTTCACTGCTAAAATGAGACGGCTATGGTAACCTTCGCGGGTTTTTTAAACCAGAGCGATCTCTGCGGGTTTACTTTCATTCCCTGTCCAGAGTATAATTTCGCACCATTTTAAGACATGCTGATCGATTGAAGGTCAGCTAACAATTTATCACTGAGGTGAAAGGCACATGCCAGTAATCAAAGTCCGTGAAAATGAGCCGTTTGACGTTGCTCTGCGTCGCTTCAAGCGTTCTTGCGAAAAGGCCGGTATCCTGTCCGAAGTTCGTAGCCGTGAGTTCTACGAGAAGCCGACTACCATTCGCAAGCGTGCCAAAGCGTCCGCCGTCAAGCGTCACGCCAAGAAGCTGTCCCGCGAGAACGCACGTCGTATCCGCCTGTACTAATCAAGGGATCATGTCGTGTCTCTGAAGGATCAACTCAAGGATCAGCAAAAGCTCGCCATGCTTGCCAAAGACAAGGCTCGCCTGGGAGCGATCCGTTTGTTGATGGCCGAGATCAAGCAGCGTGAAGTCGATACCCGTGTCGAGCTCGATGATCAGGAGATCCTCGCTGTCGTGACCAAGATGGTCAAACAGCGCCGCGATTCCATCAGCCAGTTCGAAGCAGCCGGTCGCCAGGATCTCGCCGACAAAGAGTCCGCAGAGATCGTTGTGCTGCAGGAGTTCCTGCCGCAGCAGCTGACCGCAGCCGAGATTGCCGCCCTGATTGAGCAAGCCATCGCGCAAAGCGGGGCTGCCGTCATGGCTGACATGGGCAAGGTCATGGCTGTCTTGAAGCCGAAAATTCAGGGGCGTGCCGATGTCGGCGCCGTCAGTGCGCAGGTGAAAACCCGCTTGGCGTAACAGGCAACTCTCTTGTTTGGTCAAAGAAGCCGTGCTTCCCCGGGAATGCGCGGCTTTTTTATTTTCTATGCAATGAAACAGGACGGTTATGGCAGGCAGGATCCCGCAATCCTTTATCGATGATCTGCTCGTACGCACCGATATAGTCGAGTTGATCGACTCCCGTGTGCGGTTGAAGAAAGCCGGTAAGAACTACCAGGCTTGCTGCCCTTTTCATAACGAAAAAAGCCCCTCCTTTACCGTCAGTCAGGAGAAGCAGTTCTATCACTGCTTCGGTTGTGGCGCCCACGGCAATGCCATCGGCTTTGTCATGGAGTACGACGGGCTCGAATTTCCCGATGCCATCGAGGAGCTCGCCAGCCTGCACGGCATGCAGGTGCCCCGCGAGCAAACCTCTGGCGGGTCTGGCAATAGCCAGCCGGCCGTCAGCAAGGATCTGTTCGAGCTGATGAACCAGATCGCCCGCTTCTATGAGAGCAATCTCAAGAGTGCGCCGCAGGCGGTGGAGTATCTGAAGGGACGTGGTCTGACCGGGGAAGTGGTCAAACGCTTCAATATCGGGTATGCCCCGGGCGACTGGGACCAGGTGAGGCGGCGGTTTGGTGCCAGCCGGGATCACGAGCAACTGCTTATCTCGGGTGGCATGTTGATCCCCCGCGACAGCGGCCCCGGCAGCTATGATCGCTTCCGCGATCGCATCATGTTCCCGATCCGGGACAAACGCGGCCGGGTCATCGGCTTTGGCGGCCGGGTGCTGGGTGACGGCACCCCCAAGTACCTGAACTCGCCGGAAACCCCCATCTTCCACAAGGGGCGGGAGCTGTTCGGCCTCTATGAGGTCAAACAGGCACACAAGGATCCGCGCCGGATCCTGGTGGTGGAAGGCTATATGGACGTGGTGGCGCTCGGCCAGTACGACATCGATTATGCGGTGGCGGCGCTGGGGACTGCGACCACCAGCGATCATATCCACACCCTGTTTCGTACTACGGCCGAGGTGGTCTGCTGTTACGACGGTGACAACGCCGGTCGTGAGGCGGCCTGGCGGGCGCTGGACAACGCCCTCTCCCATCTGCAGGATGGCCGCGAGCTCAAATTCGTGTTCCTGCCAGATGGCGAAGATCCCGACTCCCTGGTGCGCCAGATTGGCAAGGGGGGATTTGAGGCCCTGCTCGACAAGGCCCAGCCCTTCGCCGACTTCATGTTTGAGCGCCTCGGGCGTGACGCAGCCCTCTCCGGTGAGGCTGGCAAGTTCGAGGTGGCCAACAAGGCTGCTGAACTGATACGCCGCGTACCGGAGGGCTTCACCCGCGAGGGGTTGATCACCCGTCTCTCCAGCATGATGCGCTGGGGGGAGAACAAGCAGCGGATCGCCGAGCTGTTTGCCAGAGGCAGTCAGCCGAAGGCCGAGGTCAACAAGCCCAAGGCTGCCAAGCTGACACCGCTGCGCCGTGCGCTGGCCCTGATGGTGCAGTATCCGGCGATCACTGCCGAGTTGCCGGCCATGCCGGAACTGGCCGGATTGCGCCTGCAGGGGATCACCTTCCTGCTGCAGCTGCATCAGCAGATCCTGACTCAGCCCGGGGTAACGACGGGTATCCTGTTGGAGCACTGGCGTGGCACCAAGGAAGGAGAAATCCTGGCCCAACTGGCGATGCACGACCTGTTTGAAGAGGTAAAACTCGACCAGGAGCCCGATATTCTGGGAGAATTACAGGATACCTTCGTCGGTTTCATCAACCTGTTTCTGAAGCAACGCATCGAGGAATTGCAGGCCAAGGTGGTGCAGGAGGGGCTAAGCTCTGAGGAAACACAGGAGCTGATGATGCTGATCAGAGAGGTGCAGATTGAGAAAAGAAATGAGAATGGGGCTTGATATTTGAGTGAGTCACCCCAATATGAACATCGTTGCCCGAATCGACGGGATGAAAAGCAAACATTTCATAACCGCCTGGCCCCGACAATACTGCGGGCAGGGGTTTCTCATGACCGACGCCGCAACCAGACATAGCATGTCTGGCGGTTTTCTATTAGAATTGGCTATTTGCGCAGCAGCGCACTGTACGCGCAACCTAGCAACACCAACCGGATGAGTTCTATGGAGCAAACCCCGCAGTCTCAGCTTAAACTCCTCGTTGCCAAAGGTAAAGAACAGGGCTACCTGACCTATGCCGAGGTGAACGATCACCTCCCGCAAGACATCGTCGATTCCGACCAGATCGAAGACATCATCCAGATGATCAACGATATGGGCATTCAAGTGGTTGAAAACGCTCCGGATGCCGATGACCTTATCATGGCTGAAGGTGGTACCGCCGATGAGGACGCTGCCGAAGCAGCGGCCCAGGCTCTGGCATCTGTTGAATCCGAGATTGGTCGCACGACCGATCCCGTCCGCATGTACATGCGGGAAATGGGTACCGTCGAACTGCTGACCCGCGAGGGCGAGATCGACATCGCCAAGCGGATCGAAGACGGTATCAATCAGGTACAAAGCTCCGTCGCCGAGTACCCGGAAGCGATCACCTATCTGCTCGAACAGTACGACAAGTACGAAGCCGAACAACTGCGCCTCTCCGACATCATCTCCGGCTTCATCGACCCGAACGAAGTGGACGATATGGCGCCGACCGCCACCCACATTGGTTCTGAGCTCAGTGAAGACGACCTCGCTGACGAAGACGAAGACGAGGACGAAGACGAGGACGAAGACGGCGATAATTCAGACGACGACGGCGACGGCGGTCCGGATCCGGAAGTCGCTCGCGAGAAGTTCGGTGAACTGCGTGCCCAGTACGAAGTCACCCGTCTCTCCATTCAGAAGAATGGCCGCGCCCACGACGACACCCAGAACGCTATCGCCCAGCTGGCCGATGTATTCCGTCAATTCCGCCTGATGCCCAAGCAGTTCGATCGCCTGGTCAACAACATGCGGGAGATGATGGAACGTGTCCGCGTGCAGGAACGCATCATCATGAAGCTCTGCGTCGAGCAGGCCAAGATGCCGAAGAAGACCTTCGTTGCTGCCTTCACCAACAACGAGTGCGAGACTGCTTGGTTCGAATACCAGAAGCAGGCCGGCAAGGCCTGGTCCCCCCGTCTGCTCGAGATGGACGAAGAGATCCTGCGCTCCATCGGCAAGCTGCAGCAGATCGAGGAAGAGACCGGTCTGTCCATCGCCCAGATCAAGGACATCAACCGCCGCATGAGCATCGGTGAGGCCAAGGCCCGCCGCGCCAAGAAAGAGATGGTCGAGGCCAACCTGCGTCTGGTTATCTCCATCGCCAAGAAGTACACCAACCGCGGTCTGCAGTTCCTGGATCTGATCCAGGAGGGCAACATCGGTCTGATGAAGGCGGTCGACAAGTTCGAATACCGTCGTGGCTACAAGTTCTCGACCTATGCGACCTGGTGGATCCGTCAGGCCATTACCCGTTCCATCGCGGATCAGGCCCGTACCATCCGTATCCCGGTGCACATGATCGAGACCATCAACAAGCTCAACCGTATCTCCCGTCAGATGCTGCAGGAGATGGGTCGCGAACCGAACCCGGAAGAGCTGGCCATGCGCATGGGCATGCCGGAAGACAAGATCCGCAAGGTACTGAAGATCGCCAAGGAGCCCATCTCCATGGAGACGCCCATCGGTGACGATGAAGACTCCCACTTGGGCGATTTCATCGAAGATACCACCCTGGCTCTGCCGGCTGATGCCGCGACCAGCGAGAGCCTGCGCAACGCCACCCGCGAAGTGCTGGCCGGCCTGACCGCTCGTGAGGCCAAGGTACTGCGGATGCGCTTCGGTATCGACATGAACACTGACCACACCCTCGAGGAAGTGGGCAAGCAGTTCGACGTCACCCGTGAGCGTATTCGTCAGATCGAGGCCAAGGCGCTGCGCAAGCTGCGCCACCCGAGCCGCTCGGAAGTGCTGCGCAGCTTCCTGGACGAGTAGTCCGAAAGCCGCATGCGTTTCCCCTCTCGAAAGCCCCGCCATGCGGGGCTTTGTTTTATCAGCACCAGCCGATGGATGACGGTGAGCAAGGGATGTGTTTGAAGATGGATAAAATCTCGCCAAGTGGTTGATCTGACTATGGACGGGTCATCCCGCATCCCCTATAATCCACGCCGCAAAACCAACATCATGGCCCCTTAGCTCAGTTGGTTAGAGCAGTCGACTCATAATCGATTGGTCGCCCGTTCAAGTCGGGCAGGGGCCACCACATTCAGACAAGGCCGCTCTTCGTGAGCGGCTTTGTCGTTTCTGGCGCTCATCAGCGCCTCGGCATAGTGCCCATTGGTATGAGAGGCGCAGGCCAGGGTGGGCCGCCCCCGCTCTGCGATGTCTTCCAGAGCCCCAGCGCGATGGTCTTGGCACGCGGGACCCACCATACGAAAAAGGCCTCCCGCCGATATGGCGGGAGGCCTGGTTCTGTACTCTGGGGCCTAGTGACCGAGCGTATTGAGCTTTACTGGGCGCTCAGGCTGTAGGCCAGGGTCTGGTCGTTGAAGCGCACCACATAGGCTCCGACCACTGCCGTGGTGATGTCTGCCCCGGCGAGCTCGGCCACGCCATCCCTGTTGGTGTCGCCGTAGTTCTGGGTCCAGTCCCCCTTGACGTCGAACTTGAAGCGCTGGCCGCCGTTGCCGTCGCCGCTGCCGGTGAAGGTGACGCTGGCCTGCCAGAGATGATCCCCGACAAGGGACATGGGGGTGGTGCCCCAGTTGTTGGTGGTGCCGCGAATGTTGAGGCTGGCGACATTCTTGGCATAGGTGACGCTCACCGGGGTCAGGCTGTATTGCAGGGTCTGATCGTTGAAGCGTACCCGGTACTGGCCGATGACCGGGGTGAGGATGTCACTGCCGGTCAGTTCGGCCACGCCGTCCTTGTTGGTGTCGCCATAGTTCTGGGTCCAGTCCCCCTTGACGTCGAACTTGAAGCGCTGGTTGGTCTGACCGTCGAAGGTGACCAGGGCTTCCCACTGATTGTCGGCGACCAGCGTCATGGCAAGGGTGCCCCAGGCATTGGGGGTGCCGCGGAAGTTCAGGGTGGGCAGTACGCTGGCGTAGGTGCCGTTGTCGTCGGTGACGGTCACGGTGGCGCTGGCACTGGTGGTCAACCCTTCCGCATCGGTCACGGTGACCGTCACGGTATGGGTACCCAGGGTATCGAACCGGACCGTCTCAGTGGCGGCGGTGCCCCCGCTGGACCAGCTGTAGCTCACCACGCCGCCGTCATCGCTGGAAGCGGAGGCGTCGAACACCACGCTCTCGCCCGTCTTGACGCTGAGGGTCTTGGGGGAGAGGGCGGCGACCGGTGCCTGGTTGCTGGTGAGGGGGGTGACCGTGTAGCGCAGATCGCTCTCGCTCAGGGTGATGCGGTAGGTGCCCGCCCCGCTGACCAGGATATCCTTGCTGCTGCCCTTGTCGGCGATGCCATCCCCTTCGTTGTCGCCGTAGTTCTCGGCCCAGTTGCCGAAGACGTCGAACTTGAAGCGCTGGGCACCGGTGGCATCACCGTTGCCGGTCAGGGTGAGGGTGGCGGACCAGACACGGTTGGCATCGACGGTCATGGGGGTGTTGCCCCAGGCGTTGTGGGTGCCGCGCAGGTTCATGCTGCTGAACTTGTTGCCCGGCAGGGCGGAGCCGCCGCAGGGGCTGGCCTTGGTGCAACCGGCGATGATGGCTGCTGCCTTCATGCCGGGGACGTTCAGGCTGGCCTTGCCGCTGCCGTCGACGGTGACATAACCCCCGCTGCAGTAGTCATTGCCCCCCAGGAGGTTGCAGTACTCGCCGGCCGGCAGGCCGGTCTGCACCGAGGCCACCAGGCTGCCGCTCTCGTTGTTGATGGCGACGAAGCCCTTGTCACCGCGGCCGAAGGCTATCTGGTTGTTGCCGTTGTCCCACCAGTGGCTGACGGGCTGGCCTTCGGTTCTGTTGTGGAACAGGGCCATGTTCATGATGGTCGGGCGACGCTGTTCGCAGTTCCACTGGCTGTCCGTGCACGGCGTGCTGCCCGGCGCCCCCTTGTCGGTTTCATAGGTGCCCATGTTCTCGAAGCGATAGCCCGACATCACCTGCTTCCAGCCATAGGGCCAGGCCATCATAAAGGTGTTGGCCAGATCGTAGCGGGCGCCGGTCATGAAGGTGAGCATGCCGCCACCGCCGTGGCCCCGCTCGCGGTCGTGGTTGACCACGAAGACGAAGGCCTTAGCGGAGGGGAGCAGGCCCCAGCTCTCGCCGAGCGTCTTGAGGTTCTTGATCTGGCCGTTGAAGTTGGCGGCGAGATCGGTGCCGTATTTGAAGTCGGTGACGGTGTCGATATGGGTGTAGCGACCCGGCTGGATGTCGGGGGACTCCCCGCCTGCGCCGATCACCTCCAGATAGGCCCTGGGGCTGCCCGCCTTGTCGAGGATGGCCTTCACGTCGGCCGGCGCCATGTGCTTGGCCGCATCGATGCGAAAGCCCGCCACGCCCCAGCCGAGCAGGGTCTTCATGTAGGTGGCGATCTGATCCTGCACGTAGGAGGAGCCGGTGTTGAGGTCCGGCATGCCGTAGAGGGCGCCGTTCCAGACGTTGTTGCTGTCGCCGTAGTTGGTGATGTCACCGCTGTGGTGGAAGTCGTTGTAGCCGAACTGGGGATACTGGTACTGCCCCGAGTTGTAGCTGCCGCCGCCGGTGGCGGTCCCGGTGCCCGACGCCAGCTGGTTGAAGACGGCGTCGGCATAGACCTTGACCCCGGCTGCATTGCAGCGGGCGATCATGCTCCTGAGCTGTGCCTCGCTGCCGCCGAAGCTGTTGAAGTTCTTGAAGCTGACCGGTTGATAGACGGTCCACCAGACCTGGCTGCCCTGCTTGTGCTCGGCGGGCGGGGTGATCTGGACGCCGCCGAATCCCTTGGGACCGAGCACGGTCTCGCACTCGTTGGCGATGTCGTTGAACTTCCATTGGAACAGGTGAACCATGACCCCTTCGGCGGTCGCGGTGTGGCTGAAAGAGCCGAGTGCCGCCGCCAGCAGGGCGGTTCGAAGCAGTGTGCTGTGCATGACGATTTTCCCTTCGATCTTGTTATTGACGTATCACTGTCGTTGAGTCGAACGGACAACGAACAACCTCGTTCGGCTCTGTAGCATTCATGAAATCGGAGTGGTTGAAAATCGAACAAGCTGAATTAATTAAGAAATGTGAATGAAAATGCTTTCATGATCCCCTGGGGGAACCAGCTTCCGATCGGAGGCGCGGGCGGGATAGGAGGGGAGAGAGGCGCGAGCGACTAGGGGAAACACAGGGGCCCCGAAGGGCCCGCAAGCATTCAGGCGTTAGGTTCCTGCTGCCGGACCCGGGCATGGCCCCGGCGCCGGGGCAGCATGCGGGTCACCAGGTTGCTGCGCTGGCGCCAGGAGGTGTAGACGATGGCGCACAGGTGCAGGGCGATCATGGCCTGCAGGGCCCAGGTGCACCACTCGTGCCAGTCATCCGCCCCCAGCTCGAAGCCGGTCTCGGTGTTCTGGAACCAGCCGCTACCGGCGGTGGCCAGCACCAGCAGCCAGAGGGCCCAGACCGCCAGCTTGCCGCTGCCGTGATGGCCGGGGGCCGCGGGGGCGCGCGTACGCAGCGCCTCGGCCTGCTGGCGAAAATCGTCCCGGCTCGGGATCAGGGCGCGCAGGCGGGCGTGGCCGCGTGCGAAGGTGAGCCCCCACAGCAGGCGCAGGCCTATCAGCACCATGACGGCGTATCCCAGCCGCTCGTGCCACTCTTCCCCTGCCTCGTTGAGCCAGAGGTTGCCGATGCAGATGGCCGCCACCCCCCAGTGGGTGAGGCGGACCAGGCCATCCCAGTGGAAGGGATCAGCCTTTCTGCTTGGCATAGTTGTGATACTCCTTCTTCAGGTCGTTGACCTTGGCCAGGTGGGCCTGGGCCTTCTCCTGATCACCGGCCTGCAGGGCCGCCAGGCTGGCATCCAGCTCGGTCTGTACCTTGTTCATGCCTTCGAGGAACTTCTCCTTCTTGGCGGCCGGCATGTTTCTCTCCTTGGCCACATCCAGCTGCGCCTTCATCTCCTTGATGTGTTTCTCCATGGTGGCCGCATCGTCGGCCTTCACGGCCTGCTTGTAGTTGAAGCCGATCTTCTTCATCGGCTGCTCCAGATCACCGGCCATGGCGGGCAGGGTCATCAGGCCGAACATCAGGGGCAGCAGCAGGGGACGCACAGTTTTCAGCATGGGATTTCCTCTTGAGACGACGACATTGCGGGTTCTAATGGCACTTATTTGAGTGCGGTGTCACGCAGCATGATGCCACGAAAGCGGGGTAATTGTATGGGGAAAGTGCGACCAATTGTGACTAAATGTGTGCATTGTGCTGGCGTTATGTAACCAGAACGCGGATGGCGCCAGGGGAAAGGGGGGCCCTCATGGGGGGAAGAGAGGCAGAGAAAAGGGCCCGCAGGCCCTTGTAAACGGTGAGCGGAGGCGCCTTACTCGGCCTGTTCGCGCTCGATGGCACGCCAGCCGATGTCCTTGCGGTAGAAGATGCCGTCCCAGTGGATGCGGCCAGCCAGGGCATAGGCCCGCTGCTGGGCTTCCTGCACCGTGTGGCCGAGGGCGGTGGCGCACAGCACGCGGCCACCCTGGGTCAGGCTGGTGTGGCCCTCCAGGCGGGTGCCTGCATGGAACACCTTCTCCCCTGCCACTTCGTCCACCGGCAGACCGCTGATGGGGTGGTTGCTACTGTAGTCGCCGGGATAGCCACCCGCTGCCAGCACCACGCCGATGGCGGCGCGGGGGTCATAGACGGCTTCCTTCTGATCCAGCTGGCCGGCGCAGGCGGCGAGGCAGAGATCCACCAGATCGGATTGCATCCGCAGCATGATGGGCTGGGTTTCGGGGTCGCCGAAGCGGCAGTTGAACTCGATCACCTTGGGGTTGCCCTCGGCATCGATCATCAGACCGGCGTAGAGGAAGCCGGTGTAGACGTTGCCCTCGGCCGCCATGCCGCGCACCGTCGGCATGATCACCCGCTCCATCACGCGCTGGTGCACCTCGTCGGTCACCACGGGGGCCGGGGAGTAGGCCCCCATGCCGCCGGTGTTGGGGCCGGTATCGCCGTCGAAGGCGCGCTTGTGATCCTGGCTGGTGGCCATGGGCAGCACGTGCTCGCCGTCCACCATGACGATGAAGCTCGCCTCTTCCCCGTCCAGGAACTCCTCGATCACCACCCGGGCACCGGCGTCGCCGAAGGCATTGCCGGAGAGCATGTCACGCACCGCCGCTTCCGCCTCGTCGAGGGTCATGGCGACGATCACCCCCTTGCCGGCGGCCAGACCGTCGGCCTTGATGACGATGGGGGCGCCCTTCTCGCGCAGGTAGGCCAGCGCCGGCTCCACCTCGGTGAAGTTCTGGTAGTCGGCGGTGGGGATGGCGTGGCGGGCCAGGAAGTCCTTGGTGAAGGCCTTGGAGCCTTCCAGCTGGGCGGCGGCGGCGGTCGGGCCGAAGATGGTCTGATCGGCGGCGCGGAAGGCGTCGACCACCCCTTTCACCAGCGGCGCTTCCGGCCCGACTATGGTGAGGCCGATCTGGTTCGCCTTGGCGAAGGCCAGCAGGCCGTCGATGTCGGTGGCCTGGATGGCGACGTTCTCGATGCCCGGCTCAAGCTGGGTGCCCGCATTGCCCGGTGCCACGAAGACCTGGGTCACCAGGGGGGAGTGTTTGGCCTTCCAGGCCAGGGCGTGTTCACGGCCGCCGTTGCCAATGATCAGTACTTTCATCATCTCGCTCGCTTCTGTCTGAGGTCACTGGCGCGGTGCGGTGGCGGTGCGCCAGCGGAAAGGATCCGGTGCTAAAGAGGCAGGGCCGCCATCGGCGGCCCTGGGCTGTCAGTGACGGAAATGACGCATGTTGGTGAACACCATGCACATGCCGTGTTCGTTGGCGGCGTCGATCACCTCCTGGTCGCGCATCGAGCCACCGGGCTGGATGACGCAGGAGATGCCCGCGGCGGCGGCGGCATCGATGCCGTCGCGGAACGGGAAGAAGGCGTCGGAGGCCATGACGGAGCCCGCGACTGTCAGCCCTTCATCCTCGGCCTTGATGCCGGCGATCTTGGCGGAGTAGACCCGGCTCATCTGGCCGGCGCCCACGCCTATGGTCTGGCCGTTCTTGGCGTAGACGATGGCGTTGGATTTGACGAACTTGGCGACCTTCCAGCAGAACAGCAGATCCTGCAGCTCGGCCTCGGTGGGCTGACGCTGGCTGACCACGGTCAGATCTCCCAGGGTCACCATGCCGAGATCGCGCTCCTGCACCAGCAGGCCGCCGTTGACGCGCTTGAAGTCAAAGCCTTGCGCCGGGGCAGTCCACTGGCCGCACTCCAGCAGGCGCACGTTCTGCTTGGCGGCGACCGCTTCGCGGGCTGCCTGGCTGACGGTGGGGGCGATGATCACTTCCACGAACTGGCGGGCAACGATGGCCGCGGCGGTGGCGCCGTCCAGTTCACGGTTGAAGGCGATGATGCCGCCAAAGGCCGAGGTGGGGTCGGTCTGGTAGGCGCGATCATAGGCAGCCAGCAGATCGTCACCGATGGCGACGCCGCAGGGGTTGGCATGCTTGACGATGACGCAGGCCGGTTCGCTGAACTCCTTCACGCACTCCAGCGCCGCGTCGGTGTCGGCGATGTTGTTGTAGGAGAGGGCCTTGCCCTGCAGCTGGATAGCGCTTGCCACCGAGCCCGGTGCGGCCTGCTCTTCGGCGTAGAAGGCGGCAGCCTGGTGGCTGTTCTCGCCGTAGCGCATGTCCTGCTTCTTGATGAACTGGGCGTTGAAGGTGCGCGGGAAGCGGGACTCCTCGTCACCTTCCTTGTTCTCGCCGTAGGAGGGCACCAGGGTGCCGAAGTAGTTGGCGATCATGCCGTCGTAGGCGGCGGTGTGCTCGAAGGCGGCGATGGCGAGATCGAAGCGGGTGGAGAGGGTCAGGCTGTTGCCGTTGCCATCCATCTCGGCGATGACGCGGTCGTAGTCGGAGGCCTTGACGACTATGGTGACGTCCTTGTGGTTCTTGGCGGCGGAGCGCACCATGGTCGGGCCGCCGATGTCGATGTTCTCGACGGCGTCTTCCAGGGTGCAGCCGGGTTTGGCCACGGTGGCGGCGAAGGGATAGAGGTTGACGACGACCATGTCGATGGGGGAGATAGCGTGCTGGGCCATGATGGCGTCATCCCGGTCGCGGCGGCCGAGGATGCCGCCGTGCACCTTGGGATGCAGGGTCTTGACCCGGCCGTCCATCATCTCGGGGAATCCGGTGTAGTCGGACACCTCGGTCACCGGCAGGCCGGCGTCGGCCAGAAGCTTGGCGGTACCACCGGTGGAGAGCAGGGCCACACCACGCGCGTCGAGTGCCTTGGCAAATTCCAGGATGCCAGTCTTGTCAGACACACTCAGCAGTGCACGGCGAATGGGTCGAGCTTGTTCCATCACACTATCGTCCTCAGCATAACGGGGACCGTTCCATGGGAGGCGAGGCTCAACACAGAGAGTCCCCAAATAAATGGAAGTGGGGGATTTCGCAAACCACTCTCGCCGGGGCTGGCCGTTGGCAAAAGCGTTTTAGGAAATGCCCGCTTGACGCGACGCTCTCTTGTGGGCGCGTATTCTACACAAAAAATGTGAGCCGTGGTGGATTTTTTAAAGAGGCAAACCCTTGTGTGGTGCGGTGTTAAACGTTTTCTGGTGATTTTTTGTGAAACGTTTGTCTTTTCAGTGTTTTGAGGATAAAGCGCAGGGAAGACAGGGGTTGGCTGCCGCTTTCCTGCCTTTGGCTGGCAATCGCCGGGCAAAGGGGTGATAGTGGAGGCCGGTTTATATTGAGTACCATTTTGGGCGCTATGCCATGTCGGGGAGAGGGTTATGTATCGGATAGGGGAACTGGCCAGGGCGTGCGGGGTGAAGGCGGACACCCTGCGCTTTTACGAGAAGAACGGCCTCATCTCGCCGGGGATCCGCAACGAGTCGGGCTATCGCCTCTACGGGGAGCAGGACAGGCGGCGGCTGGAATTCATCATCCGCGCCAAGTCGGTGGGCTTCTCCCTGGCGGACATAGGCGAGCTGCTCGCCCTCGACACCAACAAGGCCAGGGTCACCTGTCAGGAGGTGAAGGCGGTGGCCGACACCAAGCTCGAACAGGTGGAGCAGAAGATCCTGGAGCTGACCCGTTTTCGCGAGAACCTGAAGGCCCTCTCCGACATCTGCTGCGGTGGCCCGCGCTCGGCGGAGCACTGCGCCATCCTGGAGACCCTGGAGTCCGGTGCCCCCTCCCGTCATGAGCATCACGACCATGAACACTGAGCACCATCGCCCTCGGGTCTCCGCCTTTCTCGCCCTTTCCCTCGACGGCTTTATCGCCGGGGAGGGGGGCGATCTGGCCTGGCTTGAGCCCTACAACGGCGACTCCCAGGAGGAGACCGGCTACTGCGCCCTGATGGCCAGTGCGGATACCCTGCTGATGGGGCGCAACACCTACGACATAGTGAGCGCCTTTCCCGAGTGGTTTTATGGCGACAAACCTGTGGTGGTACTGACCCACAGACCCGCCGCTCCCCGTGAGCACGTCTCCTTCCGGCAGGGGGCGCTGGCGCAGGTGCTCAGGGAGCTTTGGCAGGCGGGGAGCCGCCACCTCTACCTGGACGGCGGCGATCTGGTGCGCCAGGGGTTGCAGGCCGGGGTCGTCGACGAGCTGACCCTGTTCTGGGTGCCGGTCACCCTGGGGGGCGGGGTGTCGCTCTTTGCAGGGCCGCTGCCCGGCGCACTGGTGCCGGTGTCGAGCACTGTGCTGCCGAGCGGGTTGGTACGGGTCGTCTATCACCCCGCCTGATCCCTTGCGCGGGGGAGACAAGAGGCGCACAATCGGCGCGTTTTTTCACCGCCAGGCCACGGAGATGTCGTGTTGTGGCCGGCGCGGCAAACACGACAACAACTTGAAGGAGCCAACATGGCCAAGAAGAAGGTGACTTCCGTCACCACCGAACCCGCCTGCGAACATCAGCGCGGCATCATTCAGGACAACCACCTCAAGGCACTGGTGACCTCTCCCCTGTTCCAGGCCAGGGTCGAGCCGAGCAAGAAGGGCAAGGGCAGCTATCAGCGCAAGGCCAAGCACGGCAAGCGGTGGGAGCCCGGCCAGCAGCAGACGGTATGCGTCTGGTGCTGAGCGGGTTTCTGCTTTGGAACCTGTCCACGATCTTGCTGCGAGGCCGTGATCAAGGCTCACGTGCTGCTCGGAATCCTCATGTGTACTTACACACTCCGGTTCTTGCGCTGCTCTTCACCTTGCTGACAGCCTCTCGCGACAGACCGTGAACAGGTTCTTGGAACCAAACCAAGCGGGGCGCTCATGGCGCCCCGCTTGTGTTCCATCTGGTTAAAGGCGGTTACCTCATTCGTCCATAAAGAGTTCGAGCAGCACGTTGAGATAGCGATGCCCCAAAGGGGTGAGCTGCCAGCTGTCGCCGAGATCCTCGATAAGCTCCTTGGTCCGGGCGATGGCGAGCACAGCCTCCACCCGCTCCAGCGCCAGCCCGGTATAGGCCTCGAACTCCGCCTTGGGGGCCGGTTCAAACAATCTGAAGCGGTTCATGAAGTACTCCAGGGGCAGATCGTCCGCCGCTACCTGCCACTGCTGGTCCAGATAGGGACGGCTCGGGTCCAGATAGCCTTTCGGGTGCTTCACCTTGGCAGTGCGCAGGATCTGCTGGCTCGCGAGATCCGTCACCTTGCCGTGGGCGCCGCAGCCGATCCCCAGATAGTCGCCAAAGCGCCAGTAGTTGAGGTTGTGGCGGCACTGATACCCCTCTTTGGCATAGGCCGAGATCTCGTACTGCTGATAGCCCTGGGCGGTGAGCATGGCGTGGCCCTGCTCGTAGATGTCCCACAGGGTGTCATCTTCCGGCAGTGTGGGCGGCTTGGAGGCAAACGCCGTGTTCGGCTCTATGGTGAGCTGATACCAGGAGAGGTGCGGCGGCGCGCAGTCGATGGCCTGTTGCAGATCATAGAGGGCGTCCTCCAGGCTCTGATCCGGCAGGCCGTGCATCAGATCCAGGTTGAAGGTGGGCAGCGCGATGGCATGGGCCAGGGCGGCGGCCTTGCGCGCCTCTTCCGGGCCGTGGATGCGCCCGAGCCGGGTCAATTTTTCCTGCTGGAAGCTCTGTACCCCGATGGAGATGCGGTTGATGCCGGCCCGCTGGAAGCCGGCGAACTTGTCCGCCTCCACCGTGCCCGGGTTGGCCTCCATGGTGATCTCGCAGTCCGCAGTGAGTGCGATGCGTGCGCGCACCCCGTCCAGCAGCGCTTGCATGGCCTCCACGGAGAGCAGGCTCGGGGTACCACCGCCGATAAAGATGGAGGAGAGAGGGCGCCCCTGGGCCCAGTGCAGATCCTGCTCCAGATCCTCCAGCAGGGCCGCCACGTACTCGAGGTGGGGCAGCTCCCCCTTCTGGGCGTGGGAGTTGAAGTCGCAATAGGGGCACTTCTGGACGCACCAGGGCACGTGGATATAGAGGGAGAGGGGCGGCAGTTGCAGCATGGGGTTTCCAGTATTCAAAAAATCAAAAGGGGTCGGGTTGCCCTGGTTGCCGGTGACAACGGACGGGGCGCCGCGAACGAAACGGGGGCCGACGGCCCCCATTGTAGATGACAACGCGGCGGGAGACAGCGCCTTAGTTGACCGCCGCCAGTGCCGCCTTCAGCTTGGCCAGGGCCTGGCCCCGGTGGCTGAGCTGGTTCTTGAGCTCCGCCGGCATCTGGGCCGAGGTGCAGTCGTGGTCGGGGACGAAGAACACGGGGTCATAGCCGAAGCCGTGCTGGCCGCGGGGTTCGTCGATGATCATCCCCTCCCAGCTCGCCTGGCAGATGATGGGGGTGGGGTCGTCGGCGTGGCGCATGTAGACCAGCACGCACCAGAAGCGGGCGCTTTTCAGGTAGTCGGGGGCCCCTTGCAGTTCGGCCAGCAGCTTGTCGATGTTCTCCTTGTCGCTGGCTCCGGCGCCGGCGAAGCGGGCGGAGTAGACGCCGGGGCGGCCGTGCAGCAGATCCACTTCCAGGCCGGAGTCGTCGGCGACGGCGGGCAGGCCCGTGACGCGGGCGGCATGGCGGGCCTTGATGATGGCATTCTCGACGAAGGTGGTGCCGGTCTCGTCGGCATCGGAGACTGCAAACTCGCTCTGCGGGATCACCTGGATCTTCATATCGGCCAGCATGGCGGCCAATTCCTTCACCTTTTTCTGGTTCCCTGTTGCCAGGACAAGCTTGTTCATCACGCACCTCCGCAAAAATAATCTGCGCATTCTATGCGGGGCCGGGGCTGAGTAAAAGCGCAATTGTCCGAGGACCTATGCCGTGGGCTGGCTGCCGACCAGCCTCAAGAGAGGTGGATAAAATACATGTTTCCATGGGGGAATAACCGAAGTGATTAAATACCATTTCAATTCATTACTCTGAGTCAGTAGACTCGCGGCCCAATCGATATTCCTAGGGCTTGAGGTGACTGATGCCATTGATTCTTCTGCTTGTACTCCTGGTGCTGTTCAGCCCGCTGGCCATCGACATCTATCTGCCCGCCATCCCGCAGATGGCCGAGCAGTTGGGGGCCGAGGTGACCTTGATGCAGGGCACCATCACCTGGTTCCTGTTCAGCATGGGGCTGGGGCAGTTGCTGGTGGGGCCGCTGGCGGATCGCTACGGCCGCAAGCCCGTCGCCCTGGGCGGCGTGCTGCTCTACGGCCTGAGCGCCCTGGGCGCCGGCTTTGCCGCCAGCCTGGGCGAGCTGATGCTGGCCCGGGTGCTGCAAGGCTTCGGTGCCTGCGCCACCTCGGTGGCCGCCTTCTCCGTGGTGCGTGACAGCTATGGCCCCAAGAAGAGCGGCCAGATGATCTCCTACCTCAACGGCGCCATCTGCTTCATTCCGGCGCTGGCGCCCCTGCTCGGCGGCTGGCTCACCGCCAGGGCGGGCTGGTCGGCCAACTTCTGGTTTATGGCCGGGTACGCCCTGCTCGTCGGGAGCTGGCTGCTGTGGCGGATGCCGGAGACCCGCCCGGAGGAAACCAGCAGCAGCGGCCCGCTCATCAGCTGGTCCCGCTACAGCCCGGTGCTGCGCTCCCCGAGCTTCCTGTTCAACGCGGCGCTGTGCATGCTGGCGATGGCGGTGATCCTCGCCTATGTCACCGCGGCGCCGGTGCAGCTGATGGTGACCCTGGGTCTGGACATGAACGGGTTCAGCCACTGGTTCACCGCCAATGCGGCGCTCAACATCCTGGCCTGCTTCCTGGCACCGCGTTTCATCGCCAGGGTGGGGGCGAGACGGACCCTGCGCATCGGCCTGCTGGTGCTGCTGTTCTCCGCCATCTCCCTGACGCTGGCCATGCACATCCCGCATCCGCTGGCCATGATGGGCCCGGTGTTCCTCTCCAGCATCGGCTTTGCCATGATACTGGGTGCCGCAGCCGGCATGGCGCTGGCCCCCTTCGGTCACTGTGCGGGTACGGCGGCGGCCCTGCTCGGCCTGTTCCAGATGAGCGGCTCCGGCGCCCTGGTGGGGATCACCGGATGGCTGCTGCCGGATCCCCTGAGCCAGCTGGCCCTGCACATGTGGCTGCTGCTGCCCCCCCTGCTGATGCTGATGACCCGCCAGGGCCGGCGCTTGTGTTTGCAATAAATCCTGTGCTCTGATGGGCACACTCAGGGGGCCTTGAGCCCCCTTCTCTATATTTGCATTTGCGGGCGGCGCCTCGCCCGCTCCCCATGACCTCGATACCGTGGAGACAACCGGATGAGTCACACAATCAACGCCGCCCTGGTGGGTTACGGCTTCGCAGGGCAGACCTTTCACGCCCCCTTCCTCACCACGACCCCGGGGCTTGCCCTGCGCTGGGTGGTGAGCCGGGATGCCGCCAGGGTGCAGGCCGAGCTGCCCGGTTGTCTCGTCGGCACCCTGGAGCAGGTGCTGGCCGACCCGTCGGTGGATCTGGTGGTGATTGCCACGCCGAACGACACCCATGCCCCCATCGCCCGCGAGGCGCTGCTGGCGGGCAAGCACGTGGTGATCGACAAGCCCTTCGCCCTGGATCTGGCCGAGGCGAAGGCGCTGGTCGAGCTGGCCGAGAAGCAGCAGCGGCTGCTCAGCATCTTCCACAACCGGCGCTGGGACGGGGACTTCCTCACCGTGCGCCGCCTGCTGGCAGACGGGGTGCTGGGTCAGATCGCCCAGTTCGAATCCCATTTCGATCGCTATCGCCCCGAGGTGCGTCAGCGCTGGCGCGAGGCGGGTGGCCCGGGCTCCGGCCTCTGGTTCGATCTCGGCCCACATATCCTGGATCAGTCCCTGCAGCTGTTCGGCCAGCCTGACTGGATCCAGGCCGATCTCGCCGGACAGCGTCCGGGGGCCCTGAGCGACGATTACTTCCACGTGGTGCTGGGGTATGGGGAGCGCCGGGTGATCCTGCACGGCAGCTGCCTGGTGTCGGCCGTGATGCCCCGCTTCGTCGTCCATGGCAGCCAGGGCTCCTTCGTCAAGTTCGGCATGGACGTGCAGGAGGAGCAGCTCAAGCAGGGCAAGCGGCCACCGGCGGCCGACTGGGGCGTGGATCCCGTGCCCGGCCAGCTCAGCCAGATCCGGGACGGCGAGCTTGTGCAGCAGACCGTGGCCGGCGAGGCGGGGGATTACGGCGCCTACTACCGCGCGGTCTGCGCCGCCATCAAGGGGGAGGGGGCCAACCCTGTGCCCGCCCCCGAGGCGCTGGCGGTGATGGCGCTGCTGGATCTTGCCAGGGAGAGCCACAGCCAGGGTCGGCGACTGGTTTGTCAGAAGTTGTCTGACTGAGTCGGCGCTGCCGTTTGCTCAAAATGGCAGCGTTTGACTGATAAAGATCATTTATGCGGCTTTTTATTTTGATGTATCGCGTAAAGAGTGGTTTTTTGTATTAATATCAGGCGCTGTAGTAGTTCTTTTCATCCAGCCAACGAGAAAATATCATTGTGATACGCGTTTTCATTGGCTCGGTATGGCGTTATATTTCGCGCGTCTCTTGGCTCCCGTCCTGATGGACTCTTCACGGGGGCAAGGCGCACAGTAGTGATGGTCGTGCAGACCGTCTCTCCATTCTTATTTGAGGATATGTACATGAACAAAGTACTGGTAGCCGGTATCCTGGGTCTGATGTTGACCGCCTGTGGTCAGAAAGAAGAAGCTGCCGCTCCGGCTGCTACTCCGGCCGCCGAGGTTGCTGCAACTGTTAGCGAAGCTGCCTCTACCGTAGAGAAGGCTGCTTCCGAAGCTTCCGCAACTGTCGAGAAGGCTGCCGCTGACGTGGCCACCAAGGCAGAAGCCGCAGTGAGCGATGCCAAGGCCAACTAAGCCCGCACCTCATTGAAGAACGGGCCCGGCGCACTCGCGTCGGGCCCGTTTTTTTATGGCCATTGGTGGTATCGCCCGCTCAGGGCAGCGGCTCCACCAGCAGGATATGGGAGTCGTATCCCGTCACCCTGACCCTGGTGCCTGCGGGGAGCGGCTGGTTGCAGCGCACCGTCCAGACGGTGTCGTCCAGGTGGACCCGGCTCATGCCCTGGCTGACGTCGTCCAGCAGGGTCAGCTCCCGCCCCAGATAGCTCTGCATCCGCTCGTTGATGGGGGCGGCGGCATCCTGCCCGGAGCGATCCCGGCGGTGCTGCCAGCGCCACCAGGCCCAAGTGGTGAGCAGGGACTGCACCGCAAACAGCAGCAACTGCGCCTGCCAGCCGAAGGGCCAGACCAGCAGCAGGAGCCCCACCTCCAGGGCGGCGATGCCGGTCCAGAGCAGGAAACCCACCGAGCCCAGCACCTCGATGGCCAGCAGCACGAAGCCGAGCCCCAGCCAGTGCCAGTGGGTCAGCCCCTCGAACAGGGCTGTCATGACTTGCCGCCCTTGCCATCCTTGAACAGCTCGGCCATGCCGGCCACGGCACCGATCAGGCTGCCCGCCTCCAGGGGCATCATCACCACCTTGCTGTTGGGACCTTCCCCGATGCGGGCCAGGGCCTCGGTATACTTCTGGGCCACGAAGTAGTTGATGGCCTGCAGATCCCCCTCCGCTATAGCTTTCGAGACCATGTGGGTCGCCTTGGCTTCCGCCTCGGCGGCCCGCTCCCGCGCCTCGGCGGCGAGGAAGGCGGCCTGGCGCTCACCCTCGGCCTTGAGGATCTGGGACTGCTTCTCCCCCTCCGCTTTCAGGATCTTGGACTGGCGCACCCCTTCGGCTTCCAGCACCTCGGCCCGCTTCTGGCGCTCGGCCTTCATCTGGGCGTTCATCGCTTCGACCAGCGCCAGCGGCGGACGCACGTCCTTGATCTCGATCCGCGTCACCTTGATGCCCCAGGGGGCGGTGGCGGCATCCATGGTGCGCAGCAGCTTCTCGTTGATGGTGTCGCGCTGGGAGAGCATCTCGTCCAGCTCCATGGCGCCCAGCACGGTCCGCATGTTGGTCATGGTCAGGTTGCGGATGGCGCTGGTGAGATCGTTGACCTCGTAGCCCGCCTTGCGGGCATCCACCACCTGCACGAAGCTGATGGCGTCTATGGTGACGTTGGCGTTGTCCCGGGAGATCACCTCCTGGGCCGGGATGTCCAGCACCTGCTCCATCATGATGATCTTGTGGCCGATGCGGTCGATGTAGGGGATCAGCAGGTTGAGGCCGGGGGAGAGGGTGCGGGTGTAGCGGCCGAAGCGCTCCACCGTCCAGTTGTAGCCCTGGGGCACTATCTTGATGCCGGCGCTCAGGGTGGCGAGCACCAGGAATATGAAGATCCCCAATACAATCAATGACTCATTCATTATTAAGCTCCTTATGAAACACTTTCACTAGCCTAGGGGCTGGTGCCATCCACCACAAGGGGATTCGCTTTCCTTTGCCGCGATGCGGTTTTACTAATTACCAAAACGCATTAAAGAGCATTTTTTATTATTTTGAGGGATAAGCGCTCCTGCCTATAGTCGCCCCAGATGTCGCGATGCCGAGGAGCGGGCCCTGATGGATTATTTACCTATGTTTGCCAGGTTGGAAGGCCGCCCGGTACTGCTGGTGGGCGGGGGCGAGGTCGCCCTGCGCAAGGCGCGCCTGCTGCTGGCGGCAGGGGCCCGGCTGACCCTGGTCTCTCCCGCCATTGACCCCGATTTCCATGAATTTGCCGGTCGCTTCACCCATCTGGCGGTGCGCTTCGACCCGGCCCATCTGGCGGGCCAGATCCTGGTGGTGGCCGCCACCGACGATCTCGAGGTGAATGCCCTGGTCTACCAGAGCGCCACCGAGCGCGGCCTCTTCGTCAACCTGGTGGATGACCCCGAGCGCTCCAGCTTTATCTTCCCCTCCATCATTGATCGCAGCCCCATCGTGGTGGCCGTCTCCAGCGGCGGCAAGGCCCCCGTGCTGGTGCGTCTGCTGCGGGAGCGGCTGGAAAGCCTGCTGCCCCGCCATCTCGGCGGCCTGGCCGAGCTCTCCGGCCGGGTGCGCAGCCGGGCCAAGCAGGTGCTGGCCTCCCTCTCGGATCGCCGCCGTTTCTGGGAGCGGGCCTTTGCCTCCAACACTCTGGCGGGTCTGATTGAGAAAGCCGATTGGCAGGGGGCCGAGCAGTGGCTGAACGAGGGGCTGGACAAGGCCCAGACCGAGGTGGGGGAAGTGGTGCTGGTGGGGGCAGGCCCCGGCGATCCGGGCCTCCTGACCCTCAAGGCGCTGCAACAGATCCAGCAGGCCGAAGTGGTGCTCTATGACCAGTTGGTCTCGCCCGAGATCCTGGACCTGGTGCGCCGCGACGCCACCCTGGTGTCGGTCGGCAAGAAGGCCGGCGCCCACAGCGTGCCGCAGGAGGAGACCAACCGCCTGCTGGTTACGTTCGCCAAGGCGGGCAACCGGGTGGTGCGGCTCAAGGGGGGGGATCCCTTCATGTTCGGCCGTGGCGGCGAGGAGCTGGAAGTGCTGGCAGCCGAAGGCATCCCCTTCTCGGTGGTGCCCGGCATCACGGCGGCGGCCGGTGCCACCGCCTACGCCGGCATCCCGCTTACTCATCGTGACTATGCGCAAAGTGCGGTCTTTATCACGGGCCACTGCCAGAAGGAGGGCAAGGAGCCCGACTGGCAGCAACTCGCCGCCACCAACCAGACCCTGGTCATCTACATGGGGCTGATGCGCTCCGAGCACATCCAGCAACAGCTGGTGAGCCATGGCCGTGGCCAGAGCACCCCCATCGCCATCATAGAGCGGGGCACCACCGCCCGTCAGCGCGTGCTGACCGGCACCCTCGCTGACCTGGCCGAGCTGGCCGAGCAGGCGGTGAGCCCTTCCCTCATCGTCATCGGCGAGGTGGTGGCCCTGCGCAAGCGGCTCGCCTGGTTTGGCGAGGCGGCGCAAGGGCGGGAGGCCGAAAGCGGCCACGAGCTCAAGCTGGTGAGCCTGGCCTGAGGGCCGGCACGACGTGAATCGATTTGACGGTGCGGCCCAGGCGGCACCGAACTGAACCAAGACCGCGCCCGAGCCGGCGCGATAGCAATGAACCGAGGACCCAGACATGGACCGTGAAAGACTGACACACCTGCAACAGCTGGAGGCCGAGAGCATCCACATCATCCGCGAGGTGGCCGCCGAATTTGAAAACCCGGTGATGATGTACTCCATCGGCAAGGACTCCTCCGTCATGCTGCACCTGGCCCGCAAGGCCTTCTATCCGGGCAAGATCCCCTTCCCCCTGCTGCACGTGGACACCAACTGGAAGTTCAAGGAGATGATCAAGTTCCGGGACGAGACCGCCAGGAAGTACGGGCTGGATCTCATCGTCCACAAGAACCCGGACGGGCTCGCCATGAACATCAACCCCTTCGTGCACGGCAGTGGCAAGCACACCGACATCATGAAGACCGAGGGGCTCAAACAGGCGCTGAACAAGTACGGTTTCGACGCCGCCTTCGGTGGCGCGCGCCGCGACGAGGAGAAGTCCCGGGCCAAGGAGCGGGTCTACTCCTTCCGTGACAAGTCCCACCGCTGGGACCCGAAGAACCAGAGACCCGAGCTGTGGCGTGTCTACAACGGCCAGGTCAACAAGGGGGAGAGCATCCGGGTGTTCCCGCTCTCCAACTGGACCGAGCTGGACATCTGGCAATACATCTACCTCGAGAACATCGACATTGTGCCGCTCTATTTCGCGGCCATGCGCCCCGTGGTGGAGCGCGGCGGCATCAAGATCATGGTGGATGACGATCGCATGCCCATAGGTCCGGAGGACGAGGTGAAGCAGGAGCTGGTGCGCTTCCGTACTCTCGGCTGCTACCCGCTGACCGGCGCCATCGAATCCAACGCCACCACCCTGCCGGAGATCATCGAAGAGATGCTGATCACCACCTCCAGCGAGCGGCAGGGGCGGCTCATCGACCACGATCAGGCCGGCTCCATGGAGCAGAAGAAGCGTCAGGGCTATTTCTAAAAAAATGTTCTAAGGAATCGCAACATGAACAACCACATTCAGACCGCCATCAGCGAACAGGGCATCGAAGCCTACCTGCACGCCCAGCAGCACAAGAGCCTGCTGCGCTTTCTCACCTGCGGCAGCGTGGACGACGGCAAGAGCACCCTCATCGGCCGCCTGCTGCACGACTCCCAGCAGATCTATGAAGATCAGTTGAAAGCGCTGGAGTCCGACAGCCAGAAGCTCGGCACCACGGGCGAGAAGCTGGATCTGGCGCTCTTGGTGGACGGCCTGCAGGCCGAGCGCGAGCAGGGCATCACCATAGACGTGGCCTACCGCTATTTCTCCACCGCCAAGCGCAAATTCATCATCTCGGATACCCCGGGCCACGAGCAGTACACCCGCAACATGGCCACCGGCGCCTCCACCTGCGATCTGGCCATCATATTGATCGACGCCCGCAAGGGCGTGCTGGATCAGACCCGTCGCCACAGCTTTATCGCCAGTCTGCTGGGGATAAAACAGTTTGTGGTGGCGGTGAACAAGATGGACCTGGTGGGGTTCAGCCAGGAGGTGTTCGAGCGCATCAGCGCCGATTACCGCGAATTCGCCAGGAAGCTCAGCGTCGACACCATCCACATAGTGCCAGTCTCGGCCCTGGACGGTGACAACGTGGTGAACCCGAGCGACAAGCTGGCCTGGTATCAGGGCGAGACCCTGCTCTCATTGCTGGAGAGCGCCGAGGTGGAGCGCGAGCTGGAGCGCCACCCGGTGCGCCTGCCGGTGCAGTACGTCAACCGCCCGAACCTCGATTTTCGCGGCTTCGCAGGGACGCTCGCCTCCGGCATCCTGCGGGTCGGCGACCGGCTTGCCGTGCTGCCGTCCGGCAAAGAGAGCACGGTGACCCGCATCGTCACCTTCGACGGGGATCTGGAGTACGCCCTGCCGGGTCAGGCCATCACGGTCACCTTCGCGGACGAGATCGACATCAGCCGCGGCGACCTGCTGGTGGATGCGGCGAAAAAGCCCCAGGTGACCCAGAACGTGCTGGCTCACATCGTCTGGATGGGGGAAGAGTCCCTGCAACCGGGCCGGGTCTATGACGTCAAGCTGGCCACCAAGAAGAGCCGTGGCCAGGTGGAGGCCATCCGCCACCGCATCGAGATCAACAAGCTCGACGAGCTGCCCGCCTCCGAGCTCAAGCTCAACGAGATCGGCCTGTGCGAATTCAGCCTGACCGACCCGGTGGCGTTCGACCCGTACAAGGAGATCCGCGACACCGGCAGCTTCATCCTCATCGACCGGCTGACCAACGTCACCGTGGGTGCCGGCATGATAGTGGAAGGGCTGGCGGCCAAGGTGATGGCAGGGCAATACAGCGAGTTCGAAGTGGAACTCAACGCCCTGGTGCGCAAGCACTTCCCCCACTGGCAGGCGCTGACCATCAGCAACGATTCCGGCAAGGAGTAAGCCCATGACCTGGCAACAATCCCTGGTGCTGGGTCTGCTGGCTGCCCTCGTCGCCCTGCTGATCCAGGGCAAACTCCGGCCGGCGCTGCTCTTCTCGGGCGCCGTGCTCATCACCTACCTGAGCGGCCTGGCGGACATCAACGCCGTGGTGGCGGGCTACACCAACAGCGCCCTGCTGACCCTGGTGTTGCTGCTGCTGGTGTCGCTCGCGGTGGAGAAGACCCGGGTCATGAGCTGGTTTGCCAACCTGGTAGGAACCGGCTCCTTCAACAAGGTGCTGGTGAAGGTGTGGTTTTCCACCGCCTTCCTGTCGGCGTTCGTCAACAACACCGCTGTGGTGGCCTCCATGCTGGGGGCGGTCAAACGCAACCCCAACCATGCGCCCTCCCGGCTGCTGTTGCCCATGTGCTTCGCGGCGACCTTTGGCGGCGTGCTGACCCTGATCGGCACCTCCACCAACCTCATCGTCAACAGCTTCCTCATCAAGATGGGGGCCAAGCCGCTCGGCATGTTCGACTTCTTCATGGTGGGGGCGGGGACCCTGCTGACCGGCCTGGTCGCCGTGCTGCTGTTTGCCCGCCACCTGCCGGAGCAGGACACCGAGATGAGCCGGGAATCCGGCTATTTTCTCGAGGCCAAGGTGGGCCCCGGCTCGCCGATGGCCGGGCGCAGCGTCAAGGAGAACGGCCTGCGCAGCCTCAAAAGCCTCTATCTTGCCGAGATCATTCGCGGCAACCAGGTGATCTGCCCGGTGCAGCCGGAGCACGAGCTGCACGAGGGGGACATGCTGCTGTTTTGCGGCGACGTGGAGAGCGTCGGCGTGCTGCAGGAGCTCAAAGGGCTGGATCTCTACGGCCAGCACAGGCTTAACGGCCAGCATCTGGTGGAGGTGATCGTCAGCCACAGCTCGCGCCTGGTGGGGCAGACCATCAAGGATGCGGAGTTTCGCACCCACTTCGATGCTGTGGTGCTGGCGGTGCGCCGGGGCGAGACCCAGCTCACCGGCGGCCTCGGCCAGATTGAGCTGCACGCGGGCGACACCCTGCTGCTGGCGCCGGGCCCCAAGTTTGCGGGCAACAAGTCCCTCTCCCGGGAGTTCGTGGTGGTGAGCGGGCTGGAGGCCTCCACCCGGCTCGATGGCAAGCGCAGCGCCGCCGTGGTGGCGGGCTTTCTCGGGGTGCTGACCCTGTCTGTGCTCGATCTGGTGCCGCTGTTCAAGGGGCTGCTGGTGATGCTGGTGGCGTTGCTGCTGACCCGCATCCTGACCCTGGACGAGATCCGTCGCCGCTTTCCCCTGGACATCTGGCTGGTGGTGGGCGGGGCGCTCGCCATCGCCGATCAGCTGGAGAAGAGCGGCCTGGCGCGCCTGATCGCCGACTGGTTGATGGGGGAGTTCAACGGTTCCAGCCCCATAGTGGCGTTTATCGGGCTCTATTTCTTCACCCTGATCCTGACCGAGCTGATGAGCAACAATGCCGCCGCGGCCCTGGCCTTCCCCATGGGTTACCAGCTGGCGCTCAGCATGGACGTTGCCACCATGCCGTTCATTCTGGCGGTGCTGTTCGGGGCGAGCTCCAGCTTTATCCTGCCCTACGGTTATCAGACCAATCTGATGGTCTATGCGGCGGGCAACTACAAGATGCCGGACTACCTCAAGCTGGCCCTGCCGGTCTCCCTGGCCTACAGCATCGGGGTGATCGTCATGGTGCCCCTGCTGTTTCCGTTTTAAGGGCCGATATCGGGGCCATGTTAAGGTCGCTAAGGCCGCTTATGTTAAGGCAGAAAGCCAAGGCGCTGGCGTAAAGGCGTGAACGCCTATCAAGGAGTGTGAATGAGCAATATCGTGTGGCACGACCATGCCGTGGACAAACAAAGCCGGGCCGAATTGAAAGGGCAAAAACCGCTGGTGATCTGGTTCACCGGGCTCTCGGGGGCGGGCAAGTCCACCCTGGCGGGAGCACTGGAGCAGGCGCTGGCCGCCTCGGGCAAGCACACCTATCTGCTGGATGGAGACAATGTGCGCCACGGCCTGTGCGGCGATCTGGGCTTCGATGACGCCGCCCGCCAGGAGAATATCCGCCGGGTCGGCGAGGTGGCCAAACTCATGGTGGATGCGGGCCTGATCGTCCTCACCGCCTTTATCTCGCCGTTCCGTGCCGAGCGGGCGCTGGTGCGAAACCTCCTGGGCGCCGACGAATTCGTCGAGGTGTTTGTCGATGCGCCGCTCGCCGTCTGTGAAGAGCGAGACCCCAAGGGGCTCTACAAGAAGGCGCGGGCAGGGGAAATTCGCAACTTTACCGGTATCGACTCCGCCTATGAGGCCCCGGAAAATCCAGAAATCCACCTGTTAAACGCCGGCAAGCCGGTGGAAGCGCTGGTGGATGAGTTGCTGACCGCCCTGAGGCAACGGGGGTTGATCGATTAAGGTAGATTGTCCGCACTGAATATTTATATCGGAGGGGGTGTTTGTCCCCTCTCTACGCTATGAGGAGCCAAGCCCATGGCATATGGATCTCATTACAATCACAGCGGGCTGTGGTGGGCTACTTATCTTTACGTGGCTAAAGAAAAGTCGCCAATCGAGCAGTACAACCCCCGTCAATCCGACCGCTGCGCGGTTTCCCTCGGCTGATTAGAGGGGGTGGCCAAAGGCTGCTCTCTAATTTAGTGAATGAACTAAAAATTCCAAGCGTTTGGAGTTACTCTTAAACTTTTATGTAACAGACATCCGCAGCAAAGACTTAATTGCCTTCAATGCTCGTGGGCCATGACTTAATAGGATTTTTGTTAATCCATGAACGCTAACGCAAGATGCTGACGCCCAATAACTATATCCTGCCTGAATACCTAAATTTGAAAAGTCTACATGTTTATCAAAGTCATACTTTGACATTGTCTCATCGAACGAGTCCAGTACAGATATCTGGATATGCTCTTTAATCTGAGAGTTTACATGCTTTGCATATCTTAACTCATGTTCGGCGATGTGGGGGAATACGTCCTCTCCAAATTCTTTAAGAAGGGTTCCGCCAATATTCGCGCCTCTCACAACACTTCTGGTCGCATAAAGTGTAGTAATGACGGCAATAATAGAGCATATAGTTTCTTTATCACGAGCAATTGATGTCTCAATTGCTAGTTGTATACTTTCTTCAGTATTTGGTTTATTGATGCAACCTAACTTTTCCTGAAGCCAATCATCAATACTCTTGGCTTTATCCAAAATATCCGCCATTAGCTCTGGATCTTTTGCTAAATTATTTAATGCATTTTCCATAATCGATATAATAAGAATGATCAGTTCTTTTTTTGCTATAGAGTTCATCGGCTACATCCAATTGTTGTAATACATGCGTAACGGTTTGACTCACATGCTGAGGTATAAGTTTCAATTTTTAGGCTGCGTGACTGTTTAACACCAATGACTTGTTGTGTTGTAAGATGTCAAAATATTTCTCGTATATCAAAAAATATATTTTTACCCGACTCGTAAATTAAATATTCAAAGCTTTTCTGGGTTTCAGTGAAATTTAATAGTGGCATTGTTTCTTGGTTGCAACGCTCAAGTTCGCACCAATAGGATGTTTTTGTTAACACAACATGCCTTCTACAAACGAATGGTCGCACATTGTATATGCTACAACCGTTGTCCTTTAGGAAGGGGCATGGTTTATTCTGCGTTATGTCATATGCAGAGAATGCTTTTCTCTTGATCTTTAAGGATTTCTCTATGTACTCCGCTTCTAGCTCGGAAACTGATGCTGGAATATGGCAACAATGAGAGCAACCTTTTTTGCAAGGTGTGAATTTATCTACATAAGCATAAATCTCATTCATTTCTGAGAACAAGGAAGATAACTTATTTAGGTAATTAGTCTTGCTTTTTGTTATTCTAAGATATAAGCCTTCTTCTTTTTTAGACAGGGAGGAAGGGAACAGCCTAATCATTTTTTCACGATTAGAGTTCGAGAACTCAACGGCCATTTTGGGATTTTTCTCATCGAACTCATGATCCATAAAAAGCCCTAAATTGCTATAGATAAAGAACAAGTAATCTAATGCTCAAAGCAGAGGCGCGTTTACGCGTCCGACTACCTTTGCTTGTTAGTTGACGACCGCTCACGATGCGCTCGCTGCAAGTCTAGTTTCTGTTTATTTTGCAATTTCGCTAAATCTCGTGCGCGCCGATACACTGAGGCAAGTATTTTTAAAACCGCAAGTTCATTGTTTTCATTGCGAAAATAAAGTGTAGCTAGAGTTTCTTTTTTTACACCCATTAAATTAGATATTTCCACAACTGAATTATGAATAAATGTCTTTTCCTTCTCTAAAAGACTGAGCTCTTCACTTCGAAGATTAAGTCTCATTAGTTTTCTTTCGCTCATTCCTTTGTGAATAACACTGTAGGTTTTGTTTCCTGCAAGGAGAGCGGCCGAGACATACCCAACAATTTGAGCAACATCTTTCGCTACTTCTACTATCTGGGATAGCTCTATAAATCCGGGAGAAGCATACTGAATTGATTTAATACTAGGCTTGTATTCACGTGGCATTTTGGCGAATAAGTTTTGATAGAAGTTAACTGCGCTAAACCCACCACGCCAAGGATATTTCCCATAAATGTACTGAATCTCGTCATCTAGATAGTCATCAGCCACATCAAGGGAATAGAGCAAGCCGTAGAGCTGAATATAGACTCTCGTAAGAACATTCAGGTCAGTGAGTTCCCAACGTCCATCTATGTATAGCTTTATATTATCTACTTCCATGCGATTCCCTATGGCCATCTAACTCCGCTCCGTCCAGATACAGATAATAAATATAACATTAAAAATCAATGAGTTATGTTTCTGCCTCTGAAGCTTGACGCATTCGCTTGATTTCCCCTTTGAGCACAATCATTACCAGCGAAAAAAGAAACAGTGAGGGAGTGGGCCGAGGAAAGCACCGGCAAGGCTACCGCCCCTGAATCTCAGCCTCCAGCCTGCTGCGCTTTCCCTGCGGTGTGGCTCTGGTCTGGCTCATGGCTGACTCCGACGAGAGGGTTTCCAAACGACCATGTTACCGAACGGGGCCGGGTAGGGAAGGGGAAGTTGGTCGTTTCTCGGGCAAGATCAATAAATTGAGTGGCATGGCGGGTGATGGGGCGTCTCCGCGCCCAGGGTGCATGGGAATGGGGCGGTTGCTATCTGGAGTGAGAATCCTGGAGTGAGAATCTGGTCGGGTATTGATGGGGCGGCCGACGTGCTCGGTGATGCGCCCCTCGACCCTGCGAGGGCACTATGCCATGGCCGGTACGCCAGGGCGCTGGGACAAGGGCTGCTGTCGGCGCTATCAGGGGACTTTCGCGCAAGGGGCCCGGTATCGGTCACGATGCCGGGCCCCTTCGTCTTCTAGGGTGCAGGTCAGCGGGCGGCGAGGGCCGCGGGGGCTTTTATGGTCAGCTCGGGGCCTGTCTCTTATAC
>NZ_CDBN01000048.1 GCF_000820085.1 Aeromonas sanarellii | reverse complement strand
AGGGGGAGGCTGGGAGGGGGGTCACACATTGTCAGGGCTGCCCGCGGGCGGCCCTCTTGAAGGAAACAAAGATGTATACCGACACCATCAACAAGTGCGCCGCCAACGCGGCCCGCATCAATCGCTTCGAGCGCAGCGACAAGCTCGGCTTCTGGCTCAGCTCCGCCATGGCGGGGGCCTATGTGGGCCTTGGCATCATCCTCATCTTCACCCTGGGTAACCTGGTGGATCCGAGCATCCGTCCGCTGGTGATGGGGGCCACCTTCGGCATCGCCCTGACCCTGGTCATCATCGCCGGCTCCGAGCTGTTCACCGGCCACACCATGTTCCTCACCTTCGGGGTGAAGACCGGCAAGATCACCATGGCCGATCTGCTGCGCATCCTGCCGCAGACCTGGGCCGGCAACCTGCTCGGCTCCATCGCGGTGGCGCTGATCTACTCCTACGGCGGCAGCCTGCTGCCGGACGCGGGCAGCCTGGCGCACAAGGTCGCGCTGGCCAAGACCCAGGCACCGGCGCTGACCCTGTTCATGAAAGGTGTGCTGTGCAACTGGCTGGTCTGCCTCGCCATCTGGATGGCGCTGCGCACCGAGGGTGCCGCCAAGTTCATCGCCATCTGGTGGTGCCTGCTGGCCTTTATCGCCTCCGGCTACGAGCACTCGGTCGCCAACATGACCCTGTTCGCCCTCTCCTGGTTTGGTGCCCATTCCGAGGCCTACACCCTGGGTGGCATCGGCCACAACCTGCTGTGGGTGACCCTGGGCAACACCGTCTCCGGCGCCCTCTTCATGGGCCTCGGCTACTGGTATGCCACCCCCAAGGCTGAGCGCCCGGTCGCGGTGAGCGACGCCACCACCACTGCCAGCCAGACCCAAACCGCCTGATCCGGAGGCCCCATGGACTACTTGCCCATCTTTTGCCGACTCGACAACAAACCCGTGCTGCTGGTCGGTGGCGGCGAGGTAGCGGAGCGCAAGGCGCGCCTGCTGCTGGATACCGGTGCCCAGCTCACCGTGGTCGCCCCCGAGCTCGACCCCGAGCTGGCGGAACTGGCTGCCAACGGCAGCATCGAGTGGCTGGCCGGTGAATTCGCGCCGGCGCAACTGGCGGGCAAGTGGTTGGTGGTGGCCGCCACCGATCGGCGCGAGGTGAACGCCCTGGTCTACCAGAGCGCCAATCAGGCGCGGATCTTTGCCAACGTGGTGGATGACCCGAAACGCTCTAGCTTCATCATGCCGTCGATCATCGACCGCTCGCCGCTGATGGTGGCCATCTCCTCCGGCGGCAAGGCCCCGGTGCTGGCCCGCTTGCTGCGGGAAAAACTGGAAGCCCTGCTGCCCCAGCATCTGGGCGTCGTGGTGGCCTTCGCCGGCAGCCTGCGGGAGCGGGTCAAGGCTCGCTTCGCCAGCATGGGCGAGCGGCGCCGTTTCTGGGAGCGGCTGCTCGGGGCGGACCGGCTCGGGCAGGCGCTGGCCCGGGGCGATAGCGCCTCTGCCAATCAGCTGGCCGACAGCCTGTTTGCCGACGAGAGCCAGACCGCTGGCGAGGTGGTGCTGGTGGGAGCCGGCCCCGGCGATCCGGGTCTGCTCACCCTGCACGCCCTGCGCCAGATGCAGCAGGCCGACGTGGTGGTCTATGACCGGCTGGTCTCTGACGAGGTGATGGCGCTGGTGCGCCGGGATGCCAGGCGCATCTTCGTCGGCAAGCAGGCGGGCAACCACTGCGTGCCGCAGGAGGGGATCAACCAGCTCCTGCTGGAGGAGGCGCAGAAGGGGCAACGGGTGGTGCGGTTGAAGGGGGGTGACCCCTTCATCTTCGGCCGTGGCGGCGAGGAGCTGGAGACGCTGGTCGGCAGCGGCATCGGTTTTCAGGTGGTGCCGGGGATCACCGCGGCCAGCGGCTGTGCGGCCTACGCCGGCATTCCGCTGACCCACCGGGATCACGCCCAGAGCGTGCGCTTCGTCACCGCCCACGGCAAGGGTGGGGCCCGGGATCTCGACTGGCCGCTGCTGGCCAAAGATCGGCAAACGCTGGTCTTCTATATGGGGCTTTCATCCTGCGGGGTAATCCGCGATCAGCTGCTGGCCCACGGCAAGGGGGGCGACACCCCGGTGGCGCTGATTGAGCGCGGCACCCAGCCAAGCCAGCGGGTCATTCGCGGCACCCTGGATCAGTTGCCCGAACTGGCGATCGGAGTGGAGAGCCCAGCCCTTATCATGGTGGGATCCGTGGTGACCCTGGCTGACTCCCTCGCCTGGTTCGGGCAAGGAGGCGCCACAGACGCTGCCCTCGCCTCGGCCTGATCGCTGCATCCATTCCAACGCCACCCTCGGGTGGCGTTTCTTTTTCTGCATTTACTGTCATAACCTCTTGTTTTGAGTCTGGTATCCTATGGGGTGTGTCAGCCGGACCATCGCATTCAGGAATTCTGCTTCATGTCTCTCCCCGCCAAGAACAGCGCCAAACAGCGTGAACAAGACAGATCGCGCATTCTCACCCTGCTGCTGGCCGACGATGCCCTCACCGACAGCCTGCTCGACCCGCAAGGGGTGCAGGATGCCGAGCTGCGGGATCAGGCTGGCGAGCTCACCCGGCTGGTCAACAGCCTGCCGGCCGCCGATATCGCTGATGCGCTGGAATCCCTGCCGCCGGACGAGCGCCAGGTGCTGTGGCAGCAGGTGGATGCAGACAAGCACGGCCAGATCCTGGTGGAGGCATCGGAGACGGTATGGGACAGCCTCATCAGCGGCATGAGCGACAAGGAGCTGCTGCACGCCCTGCGCACCCTGGATATCGACGATCAGATCTATCTGGGCCAGTACCTGCCGCGCAACCTGATGGGGCGGCTGCTCACCTCCATGGCCCCCGATCAGCGCGACCGGGTGCGGGAGGTGATCCGCTACGGCAAACACACGGTCGGCGCCATGATGGACTTCGAGCTCATCACGGTGCGGGCCGAGGTGAGCCTGGCCACGGTGCAGCGCTACCTGCGCCTGCGCGGCAAGATCCCCGCCAACACCGACAAGCTGTTCGTCATCGACAGGCGCAACCGGCTGCAGGGGGAGCTGCCCCTCACCGCCGTGCTGCTGCACAAGCCGGAGACTCGAGTGGGGGACGTGATGGAGAAGAACCCCGTCACCTTCGATCCGGAAGACAACGACGAGGCGGCGGCCCGTACCTTCGAGCGGGACGATCTCGTCTCCGCCGCCGTGGTGGATGCCAAGGGCAAGCTGATGGGCCGGCTCACCGTCGCCGAGGTGGTGGACCTGGTCTATGAGGAGAGCGACACCGACCTGCGCCGCATGGGGGGGATCAGCGAGGAAGAAGACGTGTTCGCGCCCGTATCCAAGGCGGTCAAAACCCGCTGGGCCTGGCTCGCCATCAACCTCTGCACCGCCTTCGTGGCCTCCCGGGTCATAGGCCTGTTCGAGCACACCATCTCCCAGCTGGTGGCGCTGGCGGCCCTGATGCCCATCGTTGCCGGCATCGGCGGCAACACAGGCAACCAGACCATCACCATGATAGTGCGGGCCCTGGCGCTGCAGCACATCCAGACCGGCAACGTCTCCTTCCTGCTGTGGCGCGAGCTGGGGGTGGCCCTGATCAACGGCCTGGTGTGGGGCGGCACCATGGGGGTCGCCACCTACTTCCTCTATCAGGATGCGGCGCTCGGCGCCGTGATGACCCTCGCCATGATGCTCAACCTGCTGGTGGCGGCCCTGATGGGGGTCATCATCCCCATGACCATGAGCCGGCTGGGGCGCGACCCTGCGGTGGGGGCCAGCGTGATGATCACCGCCATCACGGACACCGGCGGCTTCTTCATCTTCCTCGGCCTGGCCACCCTGTTCCTGCTCTGAATCCGGTCTGCGATAAAAAGGGAGCCGCTGTGGCTCCCTTTTTCCATCAGAAGGTCAGTCACACCCGGTACAGCTCCACCGCCCGATTCAGCAGCCTGGCCTGCTCGCTCAAGCCCTGGCTGGAGTTGGCGTTGTCTTCCGCCATTTGGCTCGACGCCTGGGCGATGTCGCGGATACTGCTGACGTTGCGGTTCACCTCGTTGGCCACCAGGCTCTGCTGCTCGATGGCGGCGGCGATCTGGGTGCTCATGTCCATGATCCGGGTGACATCTTCCGTTATCTGGCCGAGCAGCCCGCCGGCCACCCTCGCCTGCTGCGCACTCTGATCGCCCTGCTCCCGGCAGAGCGCCATCCTGGCCACTATGCTGTCGGTCTGCTGCTGCAGGGAGTGGATGATGACGGCGATCTCCTGGGTCGACTGCTGGGTGCGGATGGCGAGGCTGCGTACCTCGTCCGCCACCACGGCGAAACCGCGACCCTGCTCCCCCGCCCGCGCCGCCTCGATGGCCGCATTGAGGGCCAGCAGGTTCGTCTGCTCGGCGATGCCGCGGATCACCCCCAGCACCGAGCCTATGGTCTCGCTCTCCTGCTGCAACCGGGCCACCTCGCCGGACGCCTGCTCCAGCTGGATCGCCAGAGCGTGGATCTGGTTGACGGTCTGCTCGACCGCGCCACGCCCCTCGCTGGCCTTGTGGTTGGTGGCCGCGGCATCGCTGGCGGCCTGTTCGGTGTTGCGGGCTATCTCCTCTATGGTGGAACCCATCTCGGTGGAGGCGGTCGCCACCTGATCCGTCTCCAGCAGCTGGCGCTGGGCCCCCTCGCTGGTGCGGCGCACATTGTCAGAGAGGTGATCCGCCGCCCCGGTCAGGGTGTTCACGCTCTGTTTCACGTCCCCTATCAGATGGCGGAAGCCATCCAGCATCACATCGAGATTGCCCGCCAGCTGCGCCATCTCGTCATCCCCCTTCAGGGCGATGCGCAGGCGCAGGTCGTTGTCCCGGCGGATGCGGTTGACGGTGTCATTGACCCGCGCGATGGGCCTGTCGATGCTGCGGCCCAGCAGCACGCTCATAAAACCGATGGCCAGGATGATCAAGGTGCCACAGGCCAGCATCAGCCGGTTGAAGCCCGTGGTCTGGCGGGCCAGCTCGTCGGCGACCTGCTGGCTGGCGCCCTTGAGGGCCTGCTCGGCCTGCTGCACCAGGGTGTGCATCTGGCCGCGCAGTCCGGACGTCTCCTTCAGCCCCAGCACCTGCATGCCCTGTACCAGGGCGACGAAATCCTGCCGGTACTGCTCGCTGGCCTGCTCCAGCTCGTTGCGCTGCGCCTGTGGCAGGCCGCCGAGCCCCTGCTGGAGGGCGGCATGCAGGGTCTGGAAACGCTCGAGGTACTGGATGTCCGAGCGCAGCATGAAGTCCTTCTCCGCGCGCCTCAGCTGCAGCATGGTGATGAGCAGAGTCTGCTGATCCTGCGCCTTGAGGGCCTCCTCCACCTTGTGCACCGCCGCCCTCAACCGGCCATAGAGGCCATCCTCCGGCCCCAGCCCGATCTTCTGCTGCTGGGCCACCAGCTCGTTGAAGGCCTTGCCATAGGCACCGAACTGGCGATCCAGGCCCGTCAACCCGGCCCGGGCGTTGCCCAGGCGGTCGTCCGCCTCCAGGGTCTGCTCCAGGGAGTGCACGTCCGCCAGCACGGCGTTGAACCGGTCGACGTCGGCCGGATCCTTGTGCAGCAAGAAGTCCTGTTCGGCCCCCCTCAGTTGCAACATGGCGCGCTCGAGTGCATCGACGCTGCGCTGTGCCTCCATCATGTGCCGACTCTCCTGGCTGGCGTAGAAGAAGAGCCCGCTCAGGGTCAGCATGGCCGTGGCAACCAGGGCGGTATTCAATATCAACTTGTGGCGGATCAGCACGATAAACCTCTGGGGATCTGGGGGTGGACTGCATCGATCGCGGGCAGAATACGTTATCCATATGTCCGTTCAAGGAATATTCATTGAAATGCCAACCCCACTCCTTATACTGGATCCACCTGTTTCCAGCGGTGGATCTGACACAATGGAATACAACACTTCAGAACTGTGCGACATCTATCAGGACATGGTGGATGTGCTCGAACCCATGCTCTGCTCCTTCGGCGGCCGCGCCTCTTTCGGCGGCGTCATCACCACGGTCAAATGCTTCGAATCAAACGGCCTGATCCGTGAGCTGGTCAAGGAGAACGGCGCCGGTCGCGTGCTGCTGATCGACGGCGGCGGCTCCATGCGCCGCGCCCTGATCGACAGCGAGATCGCCACCACGGCGGCGGAGAACGAGTGGGAAGGGATCGTCTGCTACGGCTGCGTGCGCGAGGTCGACATTCTGGAAGACTTGGATATCGGCATTCAGGCGCTGGCTGCCATTCCGGTGGGTGCCGACAGCAAGGATATCGGAGAGACCGACCTGCCGGTCAACTTCGGCGGCGTTACCTTCCTGCCAGACGATCACCTCTACGCCGATACCACAGGGGTCATCCTCTCCCCCGATGCCCTCGACATCGAGTAAGCGGACACAGACTGAAGATGGGAGCCCTGGCTCCCATTTTTTATGACTGGGCTCAGTCTGCAAGGATCTGAAAAAGAACAAAAAAAGAGGGCCAGTAAACTACTGGCCCCTTAACTGGAAGCAATGTGAGCAATGTCGTGCGTTCACAAGAAGTCCATCACGTTGGAACAAATGAAGTCTTTCCCGGAAAACAAGGTAACAATAATCATTCTCATTTAACTGTGCAAGCCTTATTTGCAAGAAATGCGAAAAAAATGACCACCCCAGGGTGGTCATCCTCCATCAGGCTTGACGGGCCGCGGTTTGCAGGCCGTCCAGCCCTGCCTCCCCCACCAGCTTGCGGCTGAGGTAGCGCAGCAGCACGCCGTAGAGCGGCACAAACAACCCCAGGCTTATCAGCAGCTTGAACACGTAGTCCACGGTCGCTATCTCGACCCAGTGCTCGGCCATGAAGGGATCCGTGCTGCGCCAGAAAGCGATGCTGAAGAAGGCGATGGTGTCCACCAGATTGCCGAACAGGGTGGAGGCCGCCGGTGCCACCCACCAGGCTTTCAGCAGGCGCAGGCGGTTGAACACCACCACATCCATGAACTGGCCCACCAGATAGGCCATAAAGCTGGCCAGGGCGATGCGCGCCACGAAGAGGTTGAACTCCGCCAGGTTGCCCACCCCCTGGAAACTGCCCTCGAAGAACAGCACCGACAGGGCATAGGAGATGGCCAGCGCCGGCAGCATCACGGTCTGGATGATCTTGCGGGCCAGGCCGGCGCCGAAGATCCGCACCGTCAGATCGGTGGCCAGGAAGATGAACGGGAAGCTGAAGGCACCCCAGGTGGTGTGGAAGCCGAAGATGGTGATCGGCAGCTGCACCAGGTAGTTACTGCCGGCGATGATCAGGATGTGGAACAACGAGAGACGCATCAGTGCCGTCTGGTACTGAGCCGGAGTCAGGTTCATATTGTGACCTTTTTGGTTAATGGGGTTAGGGAACCCATATCGCCACCATGGCGATAATCGAGGGGCGCGATTATACGCCCCAATACCGATAGTTCAATCTTTATGCTGTCACGCTGGCTCGCCACGGCAGTCGCCAAAGGACGACGTCATGGGCTCCTCCAGCCACGGCTCACCCTTTATGCCGTCGGCCCAGCCAGAGCACGACCTCGCCATCGGCGGGGTGCACAGCCGTCAGCCAGCAGCCGCTGTGATGCTCATACTCCAGCCGCAGCCGGCTGCCTTCGAACTCCAGCAGCCAGCCGTGGCGATCGGCGCCCCACTCCCGCTCGATCGCCGCCAGCTCCCACTCCCGCAGCAGCCCCTCGGCCAGGGCCGGAAAGTTGTCCCAGTCAAGGCCCGGGCAATCCAGCATCAGCACGCCAGCGCCCTCATCAATGCCCACCACTTGCCAGTTCATCCCTTTCATCCGGGTCCTCAACTGCTGCAAGAGAGCTCGCCGCCGCAATACCATGCCGGTTGCGGAGTAGCGAGATCCTCGTATTCGGGCTGCTCTGCATAGGGCTGCTGCAGGGCCGCAAACAGCTGCTCGAACGGCGCCATCTCACCTCCCTCGGCAGCCTCTATCACCCGCTGGGCCAGGGCGTTGCGCAGCACATACTTGGGGTTGACGGCATCCATGCGCGCCTTGCGCGCCCCATCCTCGCTCCCTTCCCTGGCCAGGCGCGCCCGATAGGTTTCGAGCCATTCCTGCCAGGCGGCCGGATCCGGCAACAGCGCCAGCAGAGCGGTGGGCCAGGTCCCCTGTACGGTCAGCTCCCCGAGCCTTCGCAGGAAGAGGTGGTAATCCACCCCGTGCACCGCAAGCAGCCGGAACAGCTCGCGGAACAGGGCAGGATCCTCGTCTTCCCAGCTCGCCAGTCCCAGTTTTTCGCGCATCAGCTCGGAGTAGTGCAGCATCAGCTGGTGTTCATACTGGGCCAGGGCCGCCGCCAGGGCGTCGCCATCCACATGACCGGCCAGCGCCTGGGCCAGCTTCTGCAGGTTCCAGTACCCCACCGCCGGCTGCTGATCCAGCGCATAGCGACCGCCCGGATCCGAGTGGTTGCAGACGAAGTCCGGCACATAGGCGTCGATGAAGCCGTAGGGGCCGTAATCCAGGGTCAGGCCGAGCAGGGACATGTTGTCTGTGTTCATCACTCCGTGGCAGAAGCCCGCCGCCTGCCACTTGGCGATGAGCCGCGCGGTGCGGCGCACCACTTCGGCAAACAGCTCGGCACCATCGGCCAGCTCGGGGAAATGGTGGCGCAGCAGATAGTCGATGAGGGCCGGGATCCGCTCCCCCTGCCCGCTCCAGGCGAAATACTCGACGTGGCCGAAGCGCAGATGACTCGGGGCGGTACGCAGCACGGTCGCGCCCGTCTCCACCTGCTCGCGGTAGACCGGCTCCTGGCTGCCCACCAGCACCAGTGCCCGGGTGGTGGGAATACCGAGGGCATGCAGCGCCTCGGAGGCCAGATACTCGCGAATGCTGGAGCGCAGCACGGCGCGGCCATCGCCGAAACGGGAGAAGGGGGTCTTGCCCGCCCCTTTCAGGTGCAGGTCCCAGCGGCTGCCATCCGGCGCCTGCTGCTCTCCCAGCAGCAGGGCACGGCCATCGCCAAGACGCGGGCTGTAGCCGCCGAACTGGTGGCCCGCATAGACCTGGGCCACCGGCTGCATGCCGGGCAAGGGCAGCCCATGGCCACAGCAGGCCAGCCAGTCGGCCTCGCTCACCGCCCCCAGCCCCAGCTCGCCGAGCAGCGCACGGTTGAGGTGCAGCAGGCCGGGGGCATGCAGTGGCTGGGGTGCGACGGGCTCACAGGCCCAGGGCAGTTCGGTGGCAAAAGTGTTGATCAGCTTCATGGTGGTGCGGTTCGTCCCTGCGTATGCTCGTGTCACTCTTTATACCGCCGTCGGCCAGCACTGGCTAACGGACGATGCGCTATTTCATTTCAAGGAGAAGAAGATGCAAAGGTGGTTGGGCGCCCTGCCCCTGTTGCTGTTGTTGTGGGGGCCGGCCCAGGCGGCCGATGTCGACGCGGGCAAGGCCAAGGCGGCGGTCTGTGCCGCCTGCCACGGCGTGGATGGCAAGGCGAGCGTGCCCGTCTATCCCCACCTGGCTGGCCAGAATGCCGCCTATCTGGTGAAACAGCTGAAGGCCTTCAAGGATGGCAGCCGCAAGGAGCCCCTGATGGCGCCCTTCATGGCGGCGCTCACCGAGGCGGACATGGAGAACCTGGCCGCCTACTACGCCAGCCTGAAGTAGCCTGGCGACGCCCTATCCCCGATGCGGTCGATTACGCTGCGCTAATCGACCCTACCGCCGGCAGTAGTCGATGATAAGGTCCATAAAGGCCTCCCCGAAGCGCTCCAGCTTGCGGTGACCCACGCCGTTGACCGCCAGCATCTCGTCCTCGGTCATCGGCATCAGCTGCGCCATCTCCACCAGGGTCGCGTCGTTGAACACCACGTAGGGCGGCACCTCCTCCTCCTCGGCGATCTGCTTGCGCAGGGCGCGCAGCTCCTTGAACAGCCGCTTGTCGTAGTTGGCGCTGTCGAGCAGGCCGTTACGCTTCTCCTTGCGGCTGGAGATGGGCTGCAGACGCGGTACCGCCAGATCCAGCTTCACCTCGCCGCGCAGCACCGGGCGGGCCGCCTCGGTGAGCTGCAGCACCAGGTTGCGGGTGATGTTCTGGGTCAAGAGCCCCTTGTGGATCAGCTGGCGGATGACGCTCATCCAGTACTCGTGGCTCTGATCCTTGCCGATGCCATAGGTGGAGAGCTTGTCGTGGCCGTGATCCTTGATGCGCTGATTGAGCGAGCCGCGCAGCACCTCGACCACGTAGCCCACCCCGAAGGCCTGCCCCACCCGCCAGACGCAGGAGAGCGCCTTCTGGGCATCTTCGGTACCGTCATAGCTCTGGGGCGGATCGAGGCAGATGTCGCAGTTGCCGCACGGCTTGTCGTTGTACTCGCCGAAGTAGTTGAGCAGCACCTGGCGACGGCAGGTCTGTGCCTCGGCGAAGGCCGCCATCACGTTGAGCTTGTACTGCTCCACCTGCAGCTGCTGGGGGTTCTCGATGTTGTCGAGCAGGCGGCGCACCCGGCCGATGTCGGCGGGATCGTAGAGCAGCAGCGCCTCGGCCGGGGTGCCGTCACGACCGGCGCGGCCGGTCTCCTGATAGTAGGACTCGATGTTCTTGGGGATGTCGTAGTGCACCACGAAGCGCACATTCGGCTTGTCGATGCCCATGCCGAACGCCACCGTCGCCACCACGATCTCGATGTCGTCCTTGAGGAAGGCCTCCTGGGTCTGCTGGCGCAGCTCCAGCGGCAGGCCGGCGTGATAGGGGGCCGCCTTGCAGCCGTGGCGGGAGAGCCGCTCGGCCACCTCCTCCACCCGGTTGCGGCTGGAGCAGTAGACGATGCCGCAGTTGCCCTTCTGGCTCTGCACATAGCGCAGCAGCTGTTCCGCCGCCTTGAACTTCTCCACCAGGCTGTAGCGGATATTGGGCCGGTCGAAGCTGGCGGTGTGGATAAAGGGATCGCTCAGTTCCAACCGGTGCAGCATATCGCTGCGGGTCGCCTCGTCGGCGGTGGCGGTGAGCGCCACCACGGGTACCTGGGGGAACCACTGCTTGAGCCGCCCCAGCGCCGCGTATTCCGGCCGAAAATCGTGGCCCCACTGGGAGACGCAGTGCGCCTCGTCGATGGCGAACAGGCCGAGCGGCAGCTCCGCCAGCCGATCCATGAATTCGTGTTGCAGCAGCCGCTCGGGGGAGACGTAGACGATCTTTATCTCGCCGCGGCGCATGGCGGCGAAGGCCTGGATCATCTCCTCCCGGCTCAGGGCCGAGTTGATGTAGACCGCTGCCACCCCGTTGGCGCGCAGACTGTCCACCTGATCCTTCATCAGCGAGATAAGCGGCGAGACGACCACCCCCAGGCCGGGGCGCAGCAGCGCCGGGATCTGGTAGCAGAGGGACTTGCCGCCACCGGTGGGCTTGAGTACCAGGGCATCGCGCCCCGCCACTATCTGCTCGATGATCTCGAGCTGGCCCGGCCTGAATTGCTGATAGCCAAACACCGCCTGCAGCAGGGCAAGGGGGGTATCGGGCAAGGTATCGGCAATCGCGGTCATGGGCTCTCCTTTGGGGTCGCCATTCTAAAGCAGCCGCCGCTCACAATAAACCTGGCATTGCGACTGTTAAGGAAGTGTTGCAGACTGGCTGGAGTTTTTACTCGGCTTTGATGACAGGGATCGGACTCAGAGAATGAAACAGATGCTCAAGAAGATGGCGCTCAGTGGCATTGCCAACCTGTTCGCCGAGAAGATGCCCTTCAACAAGCTGATCGGCATGCAGGTGACCCACTACGACTTCGACAGGGTGGAGCTGCGCATCAGGATGGAGGAGAAGCTGGTCGGCAACCCCTTCCACAACATCCTGCACGGCGGCGTCACCGCCAGCCTGCTGGACGTGGCCGGCGGCATGATAGTGGCGGCCTCCTGCATCGACGAGCTGGAGGACTTCTCCCCCAGCTACCTCAAGGAGCGCTTCTCCCGCCTCGGCACCATAGACCTCCGGGTGGACTACCTGCGCCCGGGGCGCGGCAACGAGTTCATCGCCACCGCCCACATCATCCGGGCCGGCAGCAAGGTGGCCGTCGCCCGTATGGAACTGCACAATGAAGAAGGGACCCACATCGCCTTCGGCACCGGCACCTACCTGGTCGGATAGTGGCCTTTATTGAATAAAAAGTGCGCTTCTAAGCCGATTTTAATCATTAGAATTGCTACCCCCCTCCGTCGGCCAAGGTCCATACTGAAAGTCGGGATTCTGTGCAGAGGGAGGATTGCAGACGATGAGCGCGACACTGGCTACCCAACCATCCAGAGCCTTGTTGACACAGCTCGAGGCCATGCGCGAACAGGTGCAGACGCCTGAGTGTCGTCACTGGTTGGAACAGGAGCTGGAGGGGTATTCTCTCTGTTCACCCCTGCCCTGGTATCGCATCATTGCCTGTCGGCAACGCGGTCACTTCCTGAATCTGAAGACGGGAAAATATCTGACTTGCCACATCGGCAGCCAAACGCTAAGCCAACGCGACCTGGCCCAAGTTCAGTTCATCTATGCCCGTGAACCCGCCGCCCACTATTTGCTGCGTCATGATTCCCATATCGAGCCCTGGCCAGAACAACTGCTGGAAGCGTATCGAGAGCAGTTGATCCCCGGCCATCTCTGCCTGCAAGCCTGGCATGAGCCCGTGTCTTCGTTGCGCTCACAACTGGTGGAGGGTCTCGAACACTTCATCAGCGAGTACCCCAAGCATGCGGCTCTGCAAACTCAACACGGCTTCAAGGCATTGCGCCATCAACACTGGCATATCTGATCACGCGCCTGGCGCGCAAGGAGGGCACCATCGACAAGACCCACAACGAGATTGCCACAATCTAGAGTGCCGGAGTCAGGATCAGACTCCACCCGTGGGGCCACCGAGCGGTGGCCCTTTTAATTGGGCGCCATGCCCCGTCCATCTCCCCGCCATTCAGACACGCCTGTCAGTGCCGAATATCCAACTGCACGCGATACGGCCCTTGGTGGAGAGCTGTCAGCAAGACCCCAGGTCCGGGACAGCACCACCCCATGTTCCCCACGATCCCTGCAGACAGCTGCCATGGGGGTGAACCGCCTCAGCGCGACAAGATGACGGCAGGCACCGACTCCCACAAGCCGCCGGCTGGCGCGCTGGTGCCTCATCTTGTCGAAGCTCGCCGATGCTCTGCCAACCCGGCTCCCTCACGCCTGGCCGTCCGTATGCCGGCCACAAGACACCAGCAGCAGCCCTGCCCCCTGTCTGACCGCACAGTGGCAAGGCACCGAGCAGGTGCTGCCAAACCCACCACATACAGCCACCGCCTTGCCCGCCAGATTAAAAAGAGGGCCCGGCTTGCGCCGGGCCCTCGCTGGACACCTTGTGTGCGGCCTCTTTACGGCCCGGTACACAGGTAGTTGTTGTTGTACTGGTCAAGCGACGTGGCGAGGTTGTTCGCCTCGGTCGCAAATTGACCCTTCTTCGGATAATCCCCCATCCCGGTGAAGCTCACCGCATAGCTCGGCGGTGCGCCATCGAGGATGGCCTGGCCAGCAACCATAGCCGTGGCCGCATTCGGGCACACACCGGCCCCAGCCTGTGCGTTCAGCTTCGCGGCAAGCAGTTGCGCCGCCATGTTGAACGCCGGATCGCTCGACTTCTGCTTGCCGCTCCCGACATCCTGCTTGCTCAGGATACGTACGGCCTCCTGGCAGGTATCCACGAACAGGTTGCCGATGTAGACTCCGCCACCGGCGAAGGAGGCCAGCGTCTGGTCAAGCACGGGGTTCTGTTTGCCATTGGATTTGGCGCAGGACGCCCAGTTCCGCCAGAAACCGATGGTCAATGCACGACCCCCTGGGGGCGGTGTGTTGTCGATCCTGAACACCTTGGTTTCGCCCGGACCCACCTCGAAGTCGCCACAGAGTATGCTGTTGTCGACATTCGGGTTGATGACGACACCATCCGGTGGCATGAAGGCATTCGGCACGAAGGTTCCGAAGTTGGTGAGCCACCCCGGACCCACGATCTCGCAGATCTGGTAGGTCTGGCCGGGGATGAGCTCCTGCGTAAACGCCAGGGTGCCGCCGTTCCCGGCATTGGCCGACATCGACTCCAGAGTCTCGCCGATGGAGAAGGTAGTAGCCCCCTGCCGCAGCACGAAGGTGAACGAGTAGCTGCCCAGATCGCCGCTGCCGTTCAAGGTCTTGAGGACCTGTGCCCTGCCGCGTTCCCGGTTCAGGAACGAGCAGGAGAAGACCTTGCCTGCATCCTCCGGATAGTCGACCGTGAAGTCGCAGACCTTGTCCTGGATCGGTGAGTCCGGATTGGCCGAAATCAGATCCCAGCCCGCCTTGGTGGTCTCCACGACCGTGTAGGTACCCTCGGTCATGAGCAGCAGGTCACCACCGCCCCCCTGGAAGGTACCGTAACCCGCACCCGCGCCGACTTCTTGCGTGCTCAGCAGCGCGCCGCCCGGACCATACAGCTTGAAGGTCCAGTAGTAGTCGTCATCCGAGCTTTCCAGCGCCGGCTCCGTGGTCTTCTCCACCTGTGCCTTGGCAGGCTCGTCCGTCGGCTCGTTCTGGAAGTCGACGGTTGCCGAGCAACGGGTCGCCATGCCGTCTTCGAGCTGGAGGTTCACCGTCCTGGGATTCGGGTACACCGTTGGATCGCGCGGATCGGCCAGACCGATGGGAACGCCCGTGTCGCTGCCGGCGGCGAAGAACATGCTGCCCTGCTCCTCGACGTAATAGGTGTCGGGAACCAGGCCCCATGCCGTGACGGACTGCGTCGTCGCGCCACCGCCCGTGAAGGTGATGACCTTGGTCTTGCTGAATGTGCCATCATTGGCGCGGGTAATGTGGAACGTTATCTCGAGCTTCTCGCCCGTATCCAGGAAGCTGGGGATGCTCTTCTCGATGGTGAGTTTGGCCTTGGCCGAGGAGGCGATCGGGATCTGCAGCTCGTCGGTGCTGGCTGCGAATCCGTCCGACGCGGTCAGGTAGGCGGTATCTCTCAATACGCCTGTCGTGACCCGCTTGGGATCATCGAGGTAGACCTCCTTGTTGAAGGTAATGGAACCGCTGTCTGTCTGGCCTGTCACCTGCCACCCTACCACGCCATCCGTCTTGTCGCCCGCGAGGTAGCCGTACAGGAAGCCGCCGAGTGACGGTGTTGCGACTGAATAGGTCAGGCCATCGCCGTCGATCTCCTCCACGTCCTTGATGGTCGTCGAAGCATTGGTGATGGCGCCCTGCTGGATCTGGGCGTCCGCGACCGCCGTCGTCGTGCCCGGCACCGCGATGCCGGTTGCCTTGTCCGTATAGACTCCTGACACCTCGTTGTGCAGCCAGTCGCCGACTTTGCCCGCCGTGGCCGCATCGAATTCGACCGTGAATTCGGCGACCATGCCGTTGAAGCCGGGGGCGAGGTCGAACGGACCCTCATTGTAGGTGCCCAGCAAGGTGCCACTGTTGTTCGAGCCCTTATAGAGCTTGTCCGTCAAGTCGATGGTGATGGTGCGCGCGGCCGGGTTCTTCGCGTTCAGCACTATGTTGACCGCGACCTTGCCGCCGATGACCTCCGCCTTGGTCCAGGTCACCGTGATCTGGACGGGCAGGGATGCCGGCGCGTCACTGCGACAGACGTTGCCGAAGTCCAGAGTATCTTCGGTTCCCTTGGAGATATTCCAGGTCTGCTCCGCCCCCTGGTGAGCCGTCATCATCTTGGATATTTCCTGCGGTTCGATCTCCTTGACGGGGATCGACACATCCCGTGCGCCAGCGCCCCCCGTGCCGAGATCCTCGGCCAGGAGATTGGCGTGCAGCGACGAGCCCGGGAACAGGTGCGACCCCAGGGCCAGCCGGCCGTAGTAGTCGTAAACGCAGGTGGTGTTTTTCGCCTGAGTGACCGTGATCAACCGGTAAATCGAGACGTCGGTTCCGCCGATGCCGGGATCCAATGGCGTTTGCTGTGTCGATTGGGCCGCCACGCAGGATGCGCTCGACTTGCCCACATTCAGCACGGGGGCCGACAGGATGTCATATCCGGGTTTGCCTGCATCCTCGTTGTCCAGTACCACCCCCAGGGTGTATGTCTGGCTGGCCGGGGCCGAATTGCCGGCCTGCAGCGTGATGCGGTAAGGAACGAGGTCGAGTTCGTTCCACGTCTTGCCTAGGTTGCCTGTGGTGTAGTCCTCGTCGGGGCAGATGAAGGGACCGCCATCGGGGAAGGTGAAGCTCGCATCTTTGCGGCAGCCCTCCAGCGTAGTCTGGACCCCAACGGGGTCGGCGGCCTGTGTCGGCGTCGTGCCGAGCAGTCCGAGCGTGAGCACGGCCCCCAGCATAGTCGCCCATCGTTTACTGACGAACATGTCGATCTCTCCTTGACGTTGTCCTCGTGTGGCCGGGTGGCGCCGATCAACACGGACACCTGCGACCGCCTGTCGTCATGACGAGAGCGATGGAGCAAGCCATATGCCAGCGGGTGGAGAGTGAAAAAACAAGGGGTTACAGGAACTGATGCCGAGACCTGTCACAGGCCTGAAACAGGGGGCACCCCGCAACCCGCCATGGGGAACGGCAATGCGTTGATAAATAAACCAAACGAACCAGGCACACACTGTATCGGGATTGATACTGGGGAGCTCAGGGTCATGCAACGGGAGAAGAAGGGGGCGAAGAGGACATGCCCACCAGAACGGGAAGGCCGGAAAAGCACAAGGGCCTAGCCTAAGCTAAGCCCTTGTTGAATTTGGTCGGTGTGAGAGGATTCGAACCTCCGACCCCTTCGTCCCGAACGAAGTGCGCTACCAAGCTGCGCTACACACCGATGTCTGCGGGGCGAGAATTTACCGAAAGCCCCGACCCGACACAAGCCTTTTTTTGCATTCACATCAAAAAAATGGCTTTCCGCTCAACAATTCAGCGCATCGAGGAAAAAACGAGCGCGACCGTCCTCCTGTGACGTCATCACGCCTGCGGCGGCACCTGGAACTCGGCCGGCCCCAGCAGACGCCGGCGCCAGTCCGCCACCACACCATGCTCCAGCCAATGAGCCGCATGCTGGCGCCAGTTGGGAGAGAGGGCAGGATTCTCCAGCAGCAGTTGCAGATCCTCCTCGTTGCGGGTCTGGTTGAACAAGATGTCGGCGGTGCGCTTCACCGTCAGCTCGGGGTAGGGCCTGTCCACCAATACCAGCTCGGCCTGGGGGGCCACCCTTCCCTCTTCCAGCACCCGCAGCAGCCAGCCGCAGCGACCATTGAGCTGCATCACCTGGGAGAGCTGACCATAGCCAAAGCGCTGGTTGAGCTTGAAACAGGGGGATCTCGGCTGGCTGATCTGGATCAGCGCCTCGCCGAGACGATAGACATCGCCGATGCAGGCCTGCGTCTCGCCGAGCCCCAGGCCAGAGAGATTCTCGCCGAAGGCGGCGGGCTGCCAGGGGGTGCGGGGCGCGGGCAGGCCCAGCGCGGTTTGCCAGGTCTTCCACCAGGGGTAGTGATCCGCAGGATAATGGTGCAGGGCCCGATCCGGGCCGCCGTGATGGCGTCGGTCGCTCTGCTCATCCCCGCGAAGGCCGAGGAAGCCGCACCACAGGGGTGTGTCGACAGGCTGCTTGTGGATGGCACTGACGAGGCCAGGAGCCTGTTCGGGGTTCAGTTCGGCGCTCTGGCCGATAAAGAGGGAGATCCGCATTCCATTCTCCTGACGGATGGGGGAATGCGGATCTTATCACGGGGCAGGTCAGGCCACTGCCTGCATCTGGGTGGTCATGGCGATCTCGGCGCGGCGACGCTTCTCCGCCCTCGCCATCAGGTACCAGCTACCGAAGGTGAACAGGGATACGGACAGCAGGATCAGGCTCGCGATGGCGTTGATCTCGGGCTTCACCCCGAGACGCACCGCCGAGAACACTTCCATCGGCAGGGTGGTCGACCCCGGACCGGAGACGAAGCTCGCCAGCACCAGGTCATCCAGCGACAGGGCGAATGACATCATGCCACCCGCCGCCAGGGACGGGGCTATCATGGGGATGGTGATCAGGAAGAACACCTTCCACGGCTTGGCCCCCAGGTCCATGGCCGCCTCCTCGATGGAGAGATCCAGCTCCCGCAGTCGCGCCGACACCACTATGGCCACGTAGGCGGTACAGAAGGTGGTGTGCGCTATCCAGATGGTCAGCATGCCCCGCTCGGCGGGCCAGCCCACCAGCTGGGCCATGGCCACGAACAGCAGCAGCAGCGACAGACCGGTGATCACCTCGGGCATGACCAGGGGCGCCGTCACCATGCCGCCGAACAGGGTCCGGCCACGGAAGCGGGGGATCCGGGTCAGCACGAAGGCGGCGACCGTCCCCAGCGCCACCGCCGCGATGGCGGTGTAGAAGGCGATCTCCAGGGAGCGGAACACGGAGCCGATCAGCTGCTTGTTGTCGAGCAGGCCGAAGTACCACTTCATGGACCAGCCGCCCCACACCGTCACCAGCTTGGAGGCGTTGAAGGAGTAGATCACCATGATGATCATGGGCAGGTAGATGAACAGCAGCCCCAGCCACAGCATCAGCTTGGCAAAACCGAAACGTCTCATGCCTTGCCCTCCAATTCCTTGGCCTGGTTGCGGTTGAAGAGAATGATCGGAACGATCAGCACCGCCAGCATCACCACCGCCAGGGCGGAGGCCACCGGCCAGTCACGGTTGTTGAAGAACTCCTGCCACAGCACCTTGCCGATCATCAGGGTCTCCGGGCCGCCCAGCATCTCGGGGATGACGAACTCCCCCACCACGGGGATGAAGACCAGCATGCAGCCGGCGATGATGCCGTTCTTGGAGAGCGGCACAGTGATCTGCCAGAACCGGGTCAGGTTGCGGGCGCCGAGGTCGGAGGCCGCCTCCAGCAGGCTCTGGTCATGCTTGACCAGGTTCGCGTAGAGCGGCAGCACCATGAAGGGCAGATAGGAGTAGACGATGCCGATATAGACCGCCAGGTTGGTGTTGAGGATCTGCAGCGGCTCGCTGATAAGGCCCAGCTCCAGCAGCAGGCCGTTGAGCAGGCCGTTGTTGCTGAGGATGCCCATCCAGGCGTAGACCCGGATCAGGATGGCCGTCCAGGTCGGCATCATGATGAGCAGCAGCAGGACGGTCTGGGTCTCCTTGTTGGCCTTCGAAATGGCGTAGGCCATGGGATAGCCGATCAGCAGGCAGAGGATGGTGCTGACCAGGGCCATCTTGAGGGAGCCGAGATAGGCCGCGATGTAGAGCTCATCCTCCTCCAGCAGCAGGTAGTTGCCCATGTTGAGCAGTATGGTGAGCTGGTTGTCCGCCCAGCTCACCACGTCGGTGTAGGGCGGGATCGCCACGTCCGCTTCGGCGAAGCTGATCTTCACGACGATGATGAAGGGCAGCAGGAAGAAGAGGAAGAGCCAGAAGAAGGGGATGCCGATCACCAGCTGGCGCCCCCCCGCCTGTTGCAGTCGTCTCAATGCCTTCATGATTGCAGCACCACGCCGCTGTCATCTTCCCAGTACAGGAACACCTGGTCATCCCAGGTCGGCCGCTTGCCGTGGCGCTCGGCATTGGCGATGAAAGCCTGAACGATTTTGCCCGATGGCAGCTGGATGTGATAGACGGAGTGGCCGCCCAGATAGGCGATGTCGTAGACCTCGCCCTTGGTCCAGTTGAAGTCCGGATGCTCGATCTCCTCCGGCTTGTGCAGGCTCATCAGCAGCTTTTCCGGACGCAGGGCATAGGTGACCTTCTTGTTCTCGGCGCGGGAGCTGATGCCGTGGCCCACGTAGATGGGCTGTTCCAGATCCGCACAGGCGATGGTGGCGTGGTCCTGCTCATCCTCCACCAGCAGGCCGTCGAACAGGTTGACGTTGCCGATGAACTCGCACACCAGCCGGCTGGCCGGGGTCTCGTAGATGTCCATGGGGCTGCCGATCTGCTCGATACAGCCCAGGTGCATGATGGCGATCCGCTCGGCCATGGTCATGGCCTCTTCCTGGTCGTGGGTCACCATGACGCAGGTCACGCCGACCCGCTCGATGATCTCCACCAGCTCCAGCTGCATGGTGGAGCGCAGCTTCTTGTCGAGCGCCCCCATGGGTTCGTCCAGCAGCAGCAGTTTCGGACGCTTGGCCAGGGAACGGGCCAGGGCCACCCGCTGGCGCTGGCCGCCGGAGAGCTGGTGCGGCTTGCGGCGGGCGTACTGGGTCATCTGCACCAGCTTGAGCATCTCCTCCACCCGGGCGTCGATCTCCGCCTTGGGCAGGCCGTCCTGCTTGAGGCCGAACGCAATGTTCTGCGCCACTGTCATGTGGGGGAACAGGGCATAGGACTGGAACATCATGTTGATGGGGCGCTCGTAGGGCGGCATGTCGGTAATGTCGACCCCGTCGAGGAACAGCCGTCCCTCGGTGGGGCGCTCGAAACCGGCCAGCATCCGCAGCAGGGTCGATTTGCCGGAACCGGACCCGCCGAGCAGGGCGAAAATCTCCCCCTTGTGAATATTGAGAGACACGTTGTCGACCGCCAGCGTTTCGTCGAACTGCTTGCTTACCCTGTCTATTTTGACCAGCACTTCTTTACGCTGCTGGCTGCCCTCGAGGGCTTTCTTGTAGGCACTGGAGGCTATCGCCATTACCAAACTCCCAAAGGTGAGATCGGCCTGGGCCGATCCATCAATACAATCTGGCGCCCCGGGATGGGCGCCAAGGTTAGGTTCCGGACTTGATCTTGGTCCAACTCCGGGTGATCAGACGCTGCACCGAGCGGGGATGCGCTTCCTGCACATAGAGCCGCTCAAGCACCGCCTGGGGGGGATAGACCGACTCGTCCTCGCGGACGGCCTTGTCCATGTACTCGCCCGCCTTGATGTTCGGGTTCGCGTAGCCCACGTAGTCGCTCACCTTGGCGATCACCTGCGGCTCGAGAATGTAGTTGATCAGGGCGTGCGCCTCTTTCACGTTGGTGGCATCGGCCGGGATCGCCATCATGTCGAACCAGAGGTTGCCACCCTCCTTGGGGATGCTGTAGGCAATCTGGATCCCCTTGCCCGCCTCCTCGGCCCGGGCCGCCGCCTGCAGGATGTCGCCGGAGAAGCCCGCCGCCACGCAGATGTCGCCGTTGGCGAGATCGCCGATGTACTTGGAGGAGTGGAAGTAGGTCACGTAGGGACGCACCTTCAGCAACTGCTCCTCGGCCCGCTTGAGATCCGCCGGCTCATGGCTGTTGGGGTTGAGCCCCAGGTAGTTCAGCGCGGCCGGGATCATCTCGTCCGCCGAGTCGAGGAAGGCCACCCCGCACTGGGAGAGCTTCTTCATGTTTTCAGGTTCGAAGATGACGGCCCAGGAGTCGATCTTGTCGACCCCGAGCACCGCCTTGACCTTCTCGACGTTGTAACCGATGCCGTTGGTGCCCCACAGATAGGGCACGGCGTACTGATGACCCGGATCCACCTTGTCGAGCTGCTTGAGCAGCACGGGATCCAGGTTGCTCAGGTTTGGCAGCAGGGCGGGATCCAGCTTCTGGAAGGCTCCCGCCTTGATCTGCTTGGCCAGGAAATTGTTGGAGGGCACGACCAGATCGTAACCGGTGCGTCCGGTCAGCAACTTGCCTTCCAGCGTCTCGTTGGAGTCGAAGACGTCGTAGACGGTCTTGATCCCGGTCTTCTGCTGGAAGTCGCTGAGGGTGGTCTCGCCGATATAATCGGACCAGTTGTAAAAATGAACCACAGGGGCTGCCTGGGTCAGATTTGCAAACCCCAGGGTCAGGGCCAGCGTTGCCATCTTGGTCATGTGCACTTGTCAGTCCTCATTGGTGTGATTTTGCCAGTCGCGCATCCTTACGCGCCGTCCAACCTGTCGGGTGGTCACTCCCCTCCCGGCCGAACTGCGGACCGGGAGGGGTACTGCTCGTCTTGCTTACTTGCCTGACTTGATCTTGGTCCAGCTGCGGGTCATCAGACGCTGCACCTTGGCCGGCAAGGCCGGGAAGGTATAGATCTTCTGCAGGGTCGCCGCATCGGGGTAGACGCCCGGATCCGAGCTGATGGCCTTGTCCACCAGCTGGGTGGACGCGCTGTTGCCATTGGGCGCATGGATCTGGTTGGTGATGTTGGCGATCACTTCGGGCTTCATCAGGTAGTTCAGGAACACGTGGGCCTCTTCCACGTTCTTCGCATCGGCCGGAATGGCCAGCATGTCGAAGAAGCTGCCAGCCCCCTCCTTCGGAATCACGTAGGTCAGATCGACCCCGTTCTTGGCCTCGATCGCCCGGGCCTTGGACTGTTGCAGGTCCATGGAGTAGCCGACCGCCACGCAGATGTTGCCGTTGGCCAGATCCGAGATGTACTTGGAGGAGTGGAAGTAGGCGGTGTAGGGACGGATGGAGAGGAACAGCTCCTCAGCCTTCTTCAGCTCGTCCGGCTTCTGGCTGTCCGGCTTGAAGCCCAGATACAGCAGGGCGGCCGGCAGCATTTCGGTCGGCGAGTCGAGGAAGGAGACACCGCACTCCTTCAGCTTGGCCATGTTCTCCGGCTTGAACACCAGATCCCAGGAGTCGACCGGCGCGTCCTTGCCCAGCACGGCCTTCACCTTGTCGATGTTGTAGGCGTAGCCGATGGTGCCCCACAGATAGGGCGCCGAGTACTGGTTGCCCGGATCGCTCGGCTCGAGCGCCTTGAGCAAGGCGGTATCCAGGTTCTGCCAGTTGGAGAGTTTGGACTTGTCCAGCTTCTGGAAGACGCCCGCCTGGATCTGCTTGGCCAGGAAGGAGTTGGACGGCACGACGATGTCATAGCCCGAGCTGCCCGCCAGCAACTTGGCTTCCAGCACCTCGTTGCTGTCGAACACGTCGTACACCACCTTGATGCCCGTCTCCTTCTGGAAATCTTCCAGCGTGTTCGGCGCGATATAGTCGCTCCAGTTGTAGACGTGCAGCACCTTCTCGTCGGCCATCGCCCCGTAACTCATCATGGCCAGCGCCACGGAAGCAGCCATCATTCCCTTTTTAAAAGACATAGTCCTTGTCTCCTAAGCAAATTGTATGCGTAAGCCAACCCAGCCTGGCACGGCCTATTCCCGCAGCTTTTCCGCCGTCAGGTCCAAACTGAGCCTGGCCAGTTTGACCAATTCATCCACCTGTTCCTCGGTGATCACCAAGGGGGGCGATATGATCATGGTATCGCCGACCGCCCTCATCACCAAGCCATTGTTAAAGCAGAACTCCCGACAAGTCATCCCGGCATGGCGTTCGGCCGGGAAACGACGTTTCGTCTGCTTGTCCTGGACTATTTCCAGCGCGGCGACCAGGCCCTTGCCCCGGGTTTCTCCCACCAGAGGGTGATCGGCAAGCTCGCTCCAGCGGCGCTGCAAATAGGGGCCGATACTATCATGAACGCGCTTAACTATGCTCTCCTTTTGCATAAGCTGGATGTTGGCGATGGCCACGGCGCAGGCCACCGGATGACCGGAGTAGGTGAAGCCGTGGTTGAACTCGCCTCCCTCCTCCACCAGCACCCTGGCGACCCTGTCCCCCACCATCACGGCCCCCATCGGCAGATAGCCGGAGGTGATGCCCTTGGCCAGGCACATGAGATCCGGCTTGATGCCGAAACCTTCGCTGGCAAACCAGTGACCGGTGCGACCGAAGCCGCAGATCACCTCGTCGGCGATGAGCAGGATGCCGTACTTGTCGCAGATGCGCTGGATCTCGGGCCAGTAGCTGTCGGGCGGGATGATGACGCCGCCGGCGCCCTGGATGGGCTCGCCGATGAAGGCCGCCACCTTGTCCACCCCCAGCGCCAGGATCTTCTCCTCCAGCTGGCGGGCACGGGCCAGCCCGAACTCGTGGGCGCTCATCCCCTGCCCCTCGCCGAAGTGATAGGGCTGGTCGATGTGCACTATGCCGGGGATGGGCAACCCGCCCTGGGCGTGCATGCCCTTCATGCCACCCAGGCTGGCACCCGCCACCGTGGATCCGTGGTAGGCGTTGTGTCGGCTGATGATCACCTGCTTGTCCGGCTGCCCCTTGCTGGCCCAGTAGTGGCGCACCATGCGCAGCACGGTGTCGTTGCACTCGGAGCCCGAGCCGGTGAAGAAGACGTGGCTGAGGTGCGGGGGCGTGATCTCGGCCAGCAGGGTCGCCAGTTCGGCGGCGGGGGGGTGGCTGGTCTGGAAGAAGAGGTTGTAGTAGGGCAGTTGCTGCATCTGCCGGGTGGCGGCGTCCACCAGCTCCTGACGGCCATAGCCCAGGTTGACGCACCACAGGCCCGCCATCCCGTCCAGGATTCGCTTGCCTTCGGAGTCTTCCAGATAGACCCCCTCGGCCTTGGTGATGATGCGACTGCCCTTCTTGTTCAGGGCCTGAAAGTCGGTAAAGGGGTGCAGGTGGTGGCTGGCTTCCAGTTGCTGCCACTCACGGGTGGTGTGCTGCATTGCTTGCTCCTCGGTTCCTTCGATTCGGCGGTCATTGCCGCCCATTGATGAGGATGCGGGCCCCCGGTCACTGCCAGTCGCGGGTATGCTGCCTCGCCTGCTCCTCGATGCCTTTCCATGTGGTGAGCGTCGCCGCCCGTCCATTGAAGGCGCTCGGCACGGTCACGCGGCTTCGCGCACGCCGTCGCGAGGCCGGCACCGTCTGCCGGCACTCACGAGTCCAGTGCCCTCTTGCTTGCGATCTGACGGGAGAGGCCGACGCCTCTCCCCAAAACGGGTCACACGTTCAACAGCAGGAACTCGCGCTCCCAGCGGCTGATCACGCCGAAGTAGGTCTCGTACTCCTTGCGCTTGACCGCGACGAAGGCTCGGATGAAGCGCTCGCCCAGCATGTCCTTGATGGGCTCGCACTGCTCCAGATGGCTCAGTGCCTCCTCCAGGGAACGGGGCAGGCTGTAGGGCAGGTCGTAGGCGCTCGCCTTCATCTCCTGCATGGGCTCCAGCTTCTCCAGCATGCCGAGATAGCCGCAGGCCAGGGTGGCGGCCAGGGCCAGATAGGGGTTGGCATCGGCGCCGGCGAAGCGGTTCTCCACCCGGCGCGCGCTGGGCTCGGAGAAGGGCACCCGCAACCCGCAGGTGCGGTTTTCCACCCCCCACTGCACGTTGCGCGGCGCGCTCTCGCCGAAGGTGAGGCGGCGGTAGGAGTTGACGTTCGGCGCCAGCAGGGCGGTCACCGCCGGGGTGTACTTCTGCAGGCCGGCGATGAAGTGCATGAAGAGGGCGGAGTTGCCCCCCTCGCTGGTGCCGAACAGGTTGTTGCCGTCCATGTCCTCCAGGCTCTGGTGGATATGCATGGCGGAGCCCGGCTCGTTGCTCATTGGCTTGGCCATGAAGGTGGCATAGATGCCGTGGCGATGGGCCGCCTCGCGCATGGTGCGCTTGAACAGGAACACCTGGTCGGCGAGATCGATGGCATCGCCGTGCAGGAAGTTGATCTCCATCTGGGCGGCGCCGGACTCGTGGATCAGGGTGTCCACCTCCAGCTCCTGGGCCTCGCAGTAGTCGTACATGTCTTCGAAGATGGGGTCGAACTCGTTCACCGCATCGATGCTGAACGACTGGCGGGCGGTCTCCGGGCGGCCGTTGCGACCCACCGGCGGCACCAGCGGGTAGTCGGGGTCTTCGTTACGGGTCACCAGGTAGAACTCCAGCTCCGGCGCCACCACCGGCTTCCAGCCCTGCTTCTCGTAGAATGACAGAACCCGGCGCAGCACGGAGCGCGGCGCGATGTCGATCAGCTTGCCGTTGACGTCGAAACAGTCGTGGATCACCTGGGCGGTGGGCTCCAGCGCCCAGGGGACGAAACGAATGGTGTTGGGATCGGGATAGAGCTGCATGTCCCGCTCCAGCGGGTCTATCATGCTGTCGTCATCCGGGTATTCGCCGGTCACCGTCTGGGTGAAGATGACCTCTGGCAGCCGCATGCCCCCCTCGCGCAGAAATTTGTTGGCTGGAATGATCTTGCCTCGGGCATTGCCGGTGAAATCCGGGAACAGGCACTCCACTTCCGTGATGCGATTGCTCTCCATCCAGCCCTTGATACTGTCCATGTTAAACCCCGACTCTACGGTTGTCATAGGCAAGGGTGTCTAATATAAGGAACACCCTTGTTAAGAAAATGTAATCGACAACACCATAAAAGCCCGCCATAAAGCCCTTTGTCAAGCGGTGGTGTTTAAAAAACTATAAACAACGGCCTGTAAAATGACCAGGGCGGCACCAAATACTAAACACTCGGTGCCACGATCAGCCCACTGCAAGCCGGATGCCAACAGCGGACAGCCGCCGCGCGATACTCAGTCAGCCCCTGTCGGAGAAGGCTCATTTCTTTGCAAGGGCGCACACTCCTTATCCAATTTTCTTTGCATGCCTGCATTTTTTTGGTACAAGGCCCGCCCTGATTTGCACTCTCCTGCCTGGATTTGGTGCAAATCGGGATACAAGGGCTTGGTCTGAAGACAGACAGCCCCCATAAATGGGAAAAATTGGGAAACTGACTGGTAGCAAACCATATGTGTGATTTCATGACTGAAGACCAACTGGCCTTTTACAAGGGCCAGATCGAGCGGCAGATCCTCGAGCTCGAAGAACGTCTCAACTCCCAGGCCAGCCAGGCTATCGCCACCGATACCAACGAAATGGCGGACGAGATCGATCGCGCCAGTGTCGAGGAGGCCCGCCGTCTGGAGCTGAACCGCATCGAGCACGACAAGCTGCATCTGCGCAAGCTGAAGGGGGCGCTCAAGCGTATCAATGAAGGGGATTTCGGCTACTGCGAATCCTGCGGCGACGAGATCTCCCTCAAGCGGCTGCAGGCGCGGCCCGAGTCCCGCTTCTGCGTCGAGTGTCAGAGCACCAAGGAATTCAACGATACCCACGTGTTCCGCCGCGTCGCCTGATGCTCCGACAGACCCCCGTCCCGCCTGGGCCAGCCCCGCAGGCCGGGGGCCGTGTCACCAGCGGCGAGCCTGACCCCCACCCACGGCGTCACGCAAGAGCGTGACAACTTCTGTTAGACTCCGGGCAGGCCCCGGACTCTACAGGAGATCAAAGCGTGAAATGGCTCATCAGGCTGTGCCTGTGCCTGCCGCTGCTGGCACAGGCACAGACCCTCACCGTCAAGGTCCCCAGCCGACCGATCAACGACCTCGACAACGAGTACCAGCTCAAGCTGCTGGATCTGGCCCTCACCCGTGCCGGTCAGCCCTACAAGCTGGAGCGGGTCGACCTCAACCTCAATCAGTACAGCCTCCAGCAGGCGCTCGCCAGGGGCAAGACCATCAATGTGTTCTGGATGGGAACCTCCAGCGCCCTCGAATCCTCCCTGATCGCCGTCCCCATTCCGCTGTTCCGCGGGCTGGAAGGGCTGCGCCTCTCCTTCATCCACGCCGACGCCCAGGAGAAGTTCAACCAGGTCAACACCCTGGCGGATCTCAAGAAGCTGAAGGCGGCGCAGGGGGTGGGCTGGGCCGACAACAAGATCCTGGAGCAGGCGGGCATTCCCACCTATGCGGGTCGCTACAGCAACCTGTTCCGCCTGATGAATGACGGCGACAAGCTGGACTTCTTCCCCCGCGGCCTGGTGGAGATCTTCGCCGAGCGCAGCGAGCTGGTGGCGCAATATCCCAACCTGGTCATCGATCAGCACCTGCTGATCCGCTACCCCTTCGCCGAGTTCTTCTTCGTCAGCCCGGAGTCGCCCAAGCTGGCCAAGGCGATCCAGACCGGGCTGGAGCGGGCCTACGCCGACGGCAGCTTCATGAAGTTCTTCCACGAGAATCCCAAGATCCGCGAGGCCCTGGCCAGCGCCAACCTGGAGCAGAGGGTCACCATCTCCCTGCCCAACCCGGACATGACCCCCTTGCTCAGGAGCATACCGGCCCAATATTGGGAATATCCCCCGCAGGGATGAAGATTCGGCCACCTCGACCGGGGTGGCACAAGCCGCGCGCCAGGGAGGTGCCATGAAACGACTCGACGAATGGTTCAGCGACTACGGCCAGAGCCACCGGCATCCCGTCAATGTGGCCATCCACAAGGTGGCGGTGCCTGGCATCTACCTCTGCGCCCTGGCCCTGCTCTGGTGCCTGCCGGCCGGGCCGCTGCAGCCCTCCCTGAACTGGGCGGCGCTGGTTGCCATGCCGGTGCTGGCCTTCTATCTGCATCTGTCGTTTTCTCTGTTTGTGGGGATGGCGGCGCTGACCACCCTTGGGCTGGCGTTCTGTTACACCTGGCAAGGCCCGCTACTGTGGCCCGCCCTGGCCGGTTTCGTGCTGCTCTGGCTGGCCCAGTTCGTCGGTCACCGGATCGAGGGGAAACGCCCCTCCTTCCTCACCGACCTGCAATTTCTGCTGGTAGGCCCCGCCTGGGTGCTGGCCAGCCTCTATCGTCGCTTGGGCATCCCCTACTGAGGGAGCCTGAAGGAGAAACCATGACACACCCTTCCCCCCTCGCCCGTACCCTGCCCCTGATGCTGGCGCTGCTGGCCGGCCCGGCGCTAGCCGACAAGGCGGACCCCGTAGGCGAGGTGAGCACCGCCTTCAAGCTGGTCGGCCCGAACCACAAGATCCTGGTGGAGGCGTTCGACGACCCCAAGATCGCCGGCGTCGCCTGCTATCTGGCTCGTCCCAAGACAGGAGGCGTCAAGGGTGGCCTGGGGCTGGCGGAGGATCCCTCCCACGCCTCCCTGTCGTGCCACCAGATCGGCCCCATCACCCTGCCCGCCAGGCTGAAGGCGGGGGAGGAGGTGTTCGACGTCAGCACCTCCCTGGTGTTCAAGGAACAGAAGGTGGTGCGTTTTTACGACGAGAAGCGCAATGCCCTGGTCTATCTGACCTACAGCACCAAGCTGGTGGATGGTTCTTACAAGAGTGCGGTGAGCGCCGTGCCCATCATGCCCTGGGGCTGATGCCCCGCCATTTATCCCGTGATGACGGCCCATATTTGTTGTAATTTAACCACATCATTATCTGCGGAGAGCGCACCATGAGAGTCGCCGTTTTCAGTACCAAGAGCTACGACAAGGAACACTTCCACCAGGCCAACAGCCAGTACGGTTTCGAGCTGGAGTTCTTCGACGTGCGGCTGGAGGCCAAGACCGCCCGCCTCGCCCACGGCTTCCCCGTGGTCTGCCTGTTCGTCAACGACGACGCCGACCGCGAGGTGCTGACCGAGCTGGCACAATACGGCACCCAGGTCATCGCCCTGCGCTGCGCCGGTTACAACAACGTGGATCTGGTGGCCGCCAAGGAGCTGGGGCTGAAAGTGGTGCGGGTGCCCGCCTACTCCCCGGAGGCGGTCGCCGAACACGCGGTGGGCCTGATGATGACCCTCAACCGCCGCATCCATAAGGCCTATCAGCGCACCCGCGACGCCAACTTCTCCCTGGAGGGGCTGGTGGGCTTCAACATGCACGGCCGCACCGCCGGCATCATAGGCACCGGCAAGATCGGCATCGCCACCCTGCGCATCCTCAAGGGCTTCGGCATGCGCCTGCTGGTGAGCGATCCCTACCCGAACCAGGCGGCCATCGATCTCGGCGCCGAGTACGTGGACCTCGACACCCTGTTCCGCCAGTCCGACGTCATCAGCCTGCACTGCCCCCTGTTCAAGGAGAACTATCACCTGCTGAACAAGGAGGCCTTCGCCAAGATGAAGGACGGGGTGATGATCATCAACACCAGCCGGGGCGGCCTGCTCGACTCCAACGCCGCCATCGAGGCCCTCAAGACCGCCCGCATCGGCGCCCTGGGGCTGGACGTCTACGAGGAGGAGGAGGATCTCTTCTTCGAGGACAAGTCCAACGAGGTGATCACCGACGACGTCTTCCGCCGCCTCTCCGCCTGCCACAACGTGCTATTCACCGGTCACCAGGCCTTCCTGACCCGGGAGGCGCTGCACGCCATCGCCGACACCACCCTCAGCAACATCCAGGCCATCGAGGGCCAGGGCCGCTGCGACAACGAGGTGGAATAAGCCCTCCTCGCCTTTCGCTCACCATTCAGACTCGCCGGGTTGTGAGACCCGGCGCCTTCGGGTAGGCTACCAGCCCTTTTTTTGTGCAGGAGTCTGGCCGCCCATGTTTATCGGATTTGATTACGGTACCTCCAACTGTGCCGTCGCCGTGATGGAACAGGGCAGCCCCAGGCTGCTGACCCTCTCCGGTTCCCATTACCTCCCCTCCACCCTGCACGCCCCGCACCGGGATGCCATCGCCGGCCTGCTGGCCGAAGGGCTGGCTCCCGCCCAGCAGGCGGAGTACCTCAAGCTGCGCGGCCCCGTGGTGACCCGGGCCCAGGCGGTGCGCCGCCAGATGCGCGAAGAGGGACTGATCGACGAGCTCAGCTTCGGCGACGCGGCGCTGGAGCGCTACCTGGAAGAGCCGGACGAGGGCTACTACATCAAGTCGCCGAAATCCTTCCTCGGCGCCTATGGCCTCAAGGCACCCCAGATCGCCCTGTTCGAGGACATCGTCTGCGCCATGATGCTGCACGTGCGCCAGCAGGCGGAGCAACAGACGGGCGCCCCCGTCCGCCAGGCGGTGATCGGCCGGCCGGTCAACTTCCAGGGGCTGGCGGGGGAGGAGAGCAACCGCCAGGCCATCGCCATCCTGAGCGAGGCGGCCCGCCTCGCCGGGTTCGAGCGGGTGGAGTTCCTCTACGAGCCGGTGGCCGCCGGCTTCGAGTTCGAGGCGCGCCTCAGCGAGGATGCGGTGGTGCTGGTGGTGGACATCGGCGGCGGGACCACGGACTGCTCCGTGCTGCGCATGGGTCCGAGCCATCGCGACCGGCTGGATCGCAGCGGCGATCTGCTCGGCCACAGCGGCCAGCGCATCGGCGGCAACGACTTCGACATCCGCCTGACGGTGGAGGGCATGATGCCGCTGCTCGGTATGCACGAGACCCTCAAGACCGGCAAGCCGCTGCCCCACCCCCTGTTCTGGGACGCGGCCGCCATCAACGACGTCAGCGCCCAGAGCCGCTTCTACAGCCTGGAGACGGGCCGCCAGCTGCAGGATCTCCAGCTCGACAGCCAACCCGGCAGCAAGCTGCCCCGTCTCGCCAGCCTGCGGGCCCACAAGCTGAGCCACCAGCTGGTGTGGCGCGCCGAGCAGGGCAAGATCGCCCTCTCCGATCACGAGCGCAATCACCAGACCCTGAACGAGCTGGAGAAGGGGCTGGAGGCCGAGCTGGGGCGCGACCAGCTGGCATCCGCCTCCGCACCGCTGCTGGAGAAGATAGGCGAGCTGATGGAGGAGGCGATCCAGGCCGCCGGGGTGCAGCCTGACCGGCTCTTCATCACAGGCGGCAGCGCCCGTTCGCCCCTCATCAAGGCCTTCATCCAGCAGAAACTGCCCAAGGTACCGCAGGAAGGGGGAGACGACTTCGGCTCGGTCGCCTCCGGCCTCGCCCGCTACGCCGAGCGGCTGTTTGCCCGCTGATGGGCAGGCTCGCCAAGGCGCAGGGATAGCAGGGGGCCACATCGTGGCCCCTTTTGTGCGTGACGAGGCTCGCCCGGGGCGAGTGTTGCCATTTACCGACACCCCCTCTTCCCCCGGGGCGACAGAAGCGGTCGGGCACCTCCCCCCTCGCCCTGCCTCGCAGGCCCCGGGACGGGTATGCTTGTCCTACCCATCACCGGAGCCCCTTCAATGCCCAGATACCTGCTACTGCTGCTCGCCCTGCTTCTGCTCAGTGCCTGCAGCAGTACTCCCCGCTTCGCCTCGCACGATCTGCAGCACCACCACTGGGTGCTCGACCGGCTGGATGGCCAGGCCGTCACCGGCAGCCGCGTCAATCCCCCCGATCTCGAGATCGGGGAGCACTTCACCGTCAACGGCATCGCCGGCTGCAACCGCTACTTCGGCCAGGGCCACCTCAAGGGGAACCGGCTCTGGGTCACCAGCCTCGGCAGCACCGCCATGGCCTGCCCCTCCGGGCTCGACCAGGTCGAACAGGCCGTGCTCGCCACCCTGACGGAGGGGGCCACATTGAGCGGTTCCACCCAGACCCTGATCCTGCAGGGAAAACGGCACCGTTTGGAATACAGACTGCAAGACTGGGTGTACTGAGGCCGACGAAACCAGATCCGGTACAGGAACAACTGGCCAGGCTGTGGCACAATATGAGGCACTGTTAGCAATGGAGGCTGCCTCAGCCATGTCGATGGATCGCCTGTTTGGCAAGATCAAGCAACTGCCCACAATCCCCAAGCTGCTGCACGAGCTGATGCAGAGTTTCAACGACGAGAATGCCCGCATCGACGAGATCGCGGCCAAGATCGCCATGGACCAGGTGATCAGCGTCAAGGTGCTGCGGATGGCCAACTCCGCCGCCCTGCGCCGGGGCAACGAGGTGACCTCCATCGAGCAGGCGGTGATCCGGCTCGGCTTCAACCGGTTGCGCTCCGTGGTGGTCGCCTCCGGCATCATCAGCAGCTTCAAGGCCCCCCCCGGATTCGACAAGCACCACTTCTGGACCCAGACCTTCCAGGTCGCCACCATAGCCCGCACCCTGGCCCAGCAGACCAGGGCGGTGGATCCGGAGACCGCCTTCACCTGTGCCCTCATTCACAACATCGGCGAGCTGCTGATCCAGAGCACCCTGCCGGAGGAGGCCGGGCTCATCAACCTGGCCATCGAGAAGGGGAGCAGCCGGGTCGAGGCCCAGCGGGAGATGCTGGGTTACGACTATGCCCAGCTCGGCGCCGAGCTGGCGCGGCGCTGGAACCTGTCGACCGCCTTCGTCGACGCCATCGCCCAGCAGCTCGACCCCCTCTCCCACGAACCGGTCAGCAAGGAGGCCGTGCTGATCCGGCTCGCCGTCTTCGTCTCCTTCGCCTGGCATGCGGGGGTACCGGCCCAGGCCATCATCGCCCGCTTCCCCAGGCCCCTGGCCGACCAGCTGGGGCTGGATCCCGCCAGCCTGGCGGATCAGCTCGAACAGCTCCACGAGCAGGGCAATGCCCTGGCCGAGCTGCTGACGCAATAGACTCACGGCTGGCCGACCCGCGGAGCCGGGCAACCGCCTCATTCTGGTCGGTCGTCACATACTCAACCCCATGGGCAGGCTAGGATGGCCCTCGCGCATCCCCTGACCCGGTAGCCTCTCTGACACAGTAGACACCATGACCCATCCCTTCCTGTTTCACCCCCAGGCGGCACCCTGGTTCAAAGAGAGTGCCGACACCCTGCAGCTCACCCTGTTCAGCGAGCTGGACGCCCCCATCCGCGAGGTGTGGCTGCGCCACGAACCGGACAACGAGGAGTACCTGGTCGCCATGACACCGGTCGCCACCCGGGACAGGCTCCAGGTCTGGCAGGTCGAGCTGCCGCTCGCCAGAGGGCAGGAGATCCACCTCTACTGCTTCAAGTGCCTCACCGACGAGGAGCAGTGGTGGCTGCACGGCGCCGGCGTCAGCGCCGCCATGCCGCCGCGCGAGCAGCATTTTCGCTTCAACAGCCGCCACCAGCCGCCGGCCTGGGTGCAGGATCAGGTGTTCTACCAGATCTTCCCGGATCGCTTCTGCAACGGCGATCCGTCCCTCAGCGTCAAGCATCACGAGTACGAGTACAGGGGCAAGGCGGTCATCAGCAAGGCCTGGGGCGAGCCGGTCAGCCGTCACGAGGAGGGGCACGGCGCCTGCGAGTTCTACGGCGGGGATCTGGCGGGCATCGACGCCAAGCTGCATTACCTGCAATCCCTGGGGGTGACGGCGCTCTACCTCAACCCCATCTTCGATTCGCCGAGCAATCACAAATACGACACCCAGGACTACTTCAAGGTGGATGCCCACCTCGGCACCAACGCCCAGTTCGCCGAGCTGACCCGCAACCTGCACCAGCGCGGCATGAAGATCATCCTGGATGCCGTGGTCAACCACACCTCCACCGAGCACCCCTGGTTCTGTCCGCCGCTGGGGGCCCAGAGCAACCCGGACTCCCCCTGGCGCAGCTTCTACACCTTCGACCAGGAGGGGGACTACGTCAGCTGGAAGGGGATCCGCAGCCTGCCCAAGCTGGACTTCGCCAGCGAACAGGTGCAGGACGCCGTCTACCGGGCAGACAACGCCATCCTGCGCTACTGGATGCGGGCACCCTACCAGATCGACGGCTGGCGCTTTGACGTCATCCACATGCTGGGGGAGCGGGGCACCGCCGAGGGCAACCGTGGCCACGTGCGCGCCATTCGCGGCGCCGTGAAGCAGGAGAACCCGGACGCCTACGTGCTCGGCGAGCACTTCTTCGAGGCGAGCCAGTGGCTGCAGGGGGATCAGGAGGACGGTGCCATGAACTACTACGGCTTCGCCCACCCCGTCCGCGCCTTCCTGGCGGGGCAGGACATCGCCTACCACCCCATCAAGATCAGCGCCACCGAGCTGGACCACTGGCTCAAGCTGGCGCGGGCCCATATCCCGTTCAAGAACCAGCTGGCCCAGTTCAACCTGCTGGACAGCCACGACACCGCCCGCTTCCTGCACCTGCTGGGGGAGGACAAGCAGCGGATGCGGCTCGCCGCCACCCTGCTGATCACCTACATCGGCGTGCCCTCTATCTACTACGGCGACGAGGTGGGGCTGTCGGGAGGCAACGATCCGGACTGCCGCCGCTGCTTCCCCTGGGACACCACGGACTGGGATCACGTGCTGCACGACCACTATCGCCGCCTGATCCAGCTGCGCAAGCAGCGCCCTGCCCTGCGCCGCGGCGACATCCAGACCCTCTACGCCGGCCCCCACAGCTATGTGTTCGCCCGCACCCTGCAAAGCGATCAGGTGGTGGTGGCCTGCAACCGCCACCCCACGGAGCCGCGCACCATCAGCCTGCCCCTGTGGCAGACCGCCAGCCCCGCCAGCCGCTTCACCGACGCCTTCAACGGCGACAAGTTCGAGGTGGTGCAGGGGGAAGTGCAGCTCACCATCCCCGCCAACTCGGCCAGGGTGCTGCTCTCCAGCTGAATACGCTGTTGGCGCGCTGAAAAGCAAAACCGGAGCCCAAGGCTCCGGTTTTTCTTTGTGCCGCTTCGGTAAATCCCGGCGACCTCAGTAGTTGATGCTGACATAGGGGACTTCGGTCACATCCCAAGCCTGCTTGAGGTAGACGGTGAGCACGAAGAAGAAGTTGGCCAGCAGGTTGGCGAAGCGGTAGAGGATGGGATCGAAGCGCACGCCGCTCTCCTCCAGACGCACCAGCAGGCGCACCACCTTCTTGCTGCCGCAGCGGCACAGGTGCAGGGTGGGGATGGGCTGGGGCCCCTGGGGCAGCACGAAGCCGGTGACCCGGCCACGGCTCGCCTCGTTGTAGTGATCGTAACGCCCCTTCAGCCACGCCAGATCCTCCTCGAAGATCCCGAGCCTGCCCCGCACCGAGCCGTTGAGGTTGTAGATGAGCCGCTGCAGGGTCGCCAGATCCGCCATCACGGGTCGGGTATCCTCATCCGCCACCAGATGAGAGAGCACGGCCCCCACCTGGCAGCAGAGCTCGTCGGTGGCGATCTCGTAGTCGCACTGGAACTGGGTCTCGAAGATGAAGGGGTAGCAGAGTTCGCGCTTGTCTCTTGGCTTCTTGGGGTTCATGGCATGATCTGGCTGGGGAAAAGGGCAGTGTGCCAGCCCGGGGGCAGGCTGGCAAACGGCCCGCCCTCGGGCACATCAGGGGCGATGCGGCGAGACTAGCCCGCGGCCATCTGCTGGCCGAGCAGCCGCATGGCTTCCAGCATCCGCTGGTTAAAGCCCATGAAGCCGGCCCCCGTCGCCCCGTCCTGGCCCCGCGCAGCCAGCACGGCCGGTGTCAACGCCTGCTGCTGGGCGGTCGGCAGCAGGGCATCGGCCTGCTGCTGCACCCGGCTCAGCCGTGGCAGGTAGTCCGCCAGGGGCTTGAGGCTCTCCTGCAGGGAGTGGGCCCCCTGATAGGCCTGGCTCAGCTTGGCCGACTGCTTGAGCTTGAGGGAGTAGGAGACCAGCTGGCTGTCGTCCAGCTGCAAGCCCGCCAGCCTGTCGGCCAGGGTCTTGCCATCCGTTCCCCCGAAGAACTGGCCGGCCAGTTCGTCCAGCCCCTTGACCAGGGTGCCGATGGCCTCCATCTCGGCGCCGTCGAGATCGCCCTCCAGGGAGAAGTCGAAGCTCTGGCTAGACTTCAGGCTGAACTGGTTGCCGCTCCCGTCGTTCCGGGACCTGAACTGCCAGCTGTCGCTGAAGCGCAGCATCACCTTGTCCCCGTCCCGGGTCTCGATCTCGAGGAAGGCCTGCTGCCGGCTGGCCATCCTGGCCGCCCCCAGATCCGTGGTCGAGACCTCGCCGAAGAACTCCTTCTCGAAGGACTCCAGCCCCTCCTGGATCAGCTTGTAGCTCTGATCCATGCCGGTCTTGATATCCTCGTTGTCCGCCCAGTCGCCGAGCTGCTTCCTGGCGTCGCCAAAGCCCATGTCCACCCCCTTGCGGGCCTGGGCCATCATCTCGGCCAGATCCTCGTCGCTCTTGCCATCGGCACGGGCCGCGCCCAGCCGTCCGGTGACGAACTGCAGCACGTTGTCCGCCACCGTCTCGTAGTCGAACAGGGTCTCCGGGG
>NZ_CDBN01000047.1 GCF_000820085.1 Aeromonas sanarellii | reverse complement strand
CACCTGGACGGCGCCCGCCTGGCGCAGGCGGTGGCTGTCCTTGCCGGGCCGGTCGATGTCGAAGTCGTGGTGGGTGTGCTTGAGCACCCCGAGGCGCAGGCCGCGCTGGCCGAGCAGGGGGATGAGGCGCTCCAGCAGCGTGGTCTTGCCGGTGCCGCTCCAGGCGACGAAGCCGAGCAGGGGCAGGGGACTCATGGCGCGCCCCCTTCCCGCAGCCTCGCCTCCCAGGCGGCGAGCTCGTCCGGGCTGTTGAGGTTGACGAAGGCGTCAGGCGCATCGGCAAAGGGCACCACCGTCATCCGGTGGCGGGCAAACCAGGCCCCGGTCTTGCGCTCACCCTCGGCCAGCGCCTGGCGCAGGGAGGGGAGCAGGGCACGGCGCAGCAGGGCGACCACGGGCTGGAGGTGCTCGCCGTCGTGGGCCACCACCAGTTCTGTATCAGGGGTCACGGCGGCGCGAAAGCGGGCCATCAGATCCCGGGGCAGGGCGGGGCCGTCACAGGGGACGAACAGCACCCAGTCGTGGCGGGCGGCGGCAAGACCCGCCAGCATCCCGGCCAGCGGCCCCTGGAAGTCGGCATGCTGGTCGCGGATGACGGGGGCAAGCTGCCGGTAGCGATCCTCGCTGCGGTTGGCATTGATCAGCACCTCGTCCACCTGGGGGCGCAGGCGCTCGAGCACGTGTTCGATCAGGGGCCGGCCCGCGAGGGGCACCCAGCCCTTGTCGTCGCCCCCCATGCGGGTGGCACGGCCACCGGCCAGGATGACGGCGGAAACGGGAAATGCGGGGGGCTGGGGCATGCTCATGGTGCTCCTGGGGGTGAAGAGGGCAGGCAAGGGGCCGGGGGGATCTTGCGCCAAGCGCGCCGTCGGAGCAAGCCTCTCCCGACCCTGGCCGGCGGGGCTTTGGCCGCAGGGTATGGCTGAGCTCACAAAACCGAATCCCTAAACGTCATATGATCCGCACCAATCTGAGTCTTGCTCTCCTGCCGAATGGCAACTTCATGTAAATCAAAGAGAATGACTATGGCTACCGGACAATATCTGCTGTGGAAAGATGCACAGGGCGAGGACTTTCGCCCGGTCGCGCTGACGGGCACCGATCTGCTCAACGATCGCAACCTCAACAAGGGCACCGCCTTCACCGAACAGGAGCGGGCCGACTTCGAGCTCGACGGCCTGCTGCCGCCCCAGGTGCAGACCTTCGAGGCCCAGTTGGAGCGGGTCTATGAGGCCTTCCTGAGCGCCTGTAGCGACATCGAGAAGTACCAGAATCTGAGGGCCCTGCAGGATCGCAACGAAACCCTGTTCTACGCCCTCCTGTCGCGCCACGTGGAGGAGATGACCCCCTACATCTACACCCCGACCGTGGGCAAGGCGTGCCAGGAGTTCAGCCACCGCTTCCAGAAGCCGCGTGGCCTCTACATCACCCAGAAGAACGTCGATGACATGGGATCCCTGGCACGCCACATGGACGCCAAGGCGGTGCGCATCATAGTCGTCACCGACAGCCAGGGGATCCTCGGCATCGGCGATCAGGGGGTGGGCGGCATGGGCATTCCCATCGGCAAGCTCGCCCTCTACACCCTGGGGGCCGGCATCCATCCCGCCTGCTGCCTGCCCATCGCGCTGGACGTGGGCACCGACAACCAGGCGCTGCTGGATGACCCCATGTACCTGGGTCAGCCCCACAGGCGCATCCGCGGCAAGGAGTACGACGACTTCATCGACAAGTTCGTGGCCGGGGTCAAGCGTCACTTCCCGAACGCCGTGCTGCAGTGGGAGGACTTCAGCAAGTCCAATGCCTTCAACAACCTGGCCCGCTACCAGCAGGTGCTGCCGTCGTTCAACGACGACATCCAGGGCACAGGCGCCGTGGTGCTGGCGGGCATCATAGGGGCGGTCAAGTCCAAGGGCGAGACCCTGGGCCAGCAGAACTACCTGGTCTACGGGGCCGGGGCCGGCGGGGTCGGGGTGGCGGATCAGATCTGCGCGGGGATGATCCGCGAGGGGCTGGACCCGCAGGCGGCCCGGGATCGCATCTACATCCTGGATACCCAGGGGCTGGTGTGTGACAACCGGGAGGGGCTGGACGAATACAAGCGCCGCTACGCCAAGC
>NZ_CDBN01000046.1 GCF_000820085.1 Aeromonas sanarellii | reverse complement strand
GGGAACAGGCGAGCGATCGGGTATGGGAGGGGGCCGAGGGGCTGGAGTGGACCCTGCCATCACCGCCCCCCTATCACAGCTTCAAGACTCCGCCCGACATAGGGCCGGAAGAGCGGTAAGGAGGCCATATGGCCCAGATCAATCACGGCCCCCTGCTCAGAAAACTGGCTCTGGTCGTGCTCGCCATGTTTGGTTTCGCCTTTGCGCTGGTCCCCCTCTATGACGTCTTCTGCCGGATCACCGGTCTCAATGGCAAGACCGACGACCGGCCAGCCACGACGGATCGGGCGGTGCCCGACAGCACGCGGAGCATACAGGTCGAGTTTCTTGCCCATGCGGATGCCAGGATGCCCTGGGAGTTCAGCGGTGAAACGGTGCGGCTGTCGGTGCTACCGGGGGAAGTGAAGCTGGTCAATTACCGGGTATTCAACCCCACTGAGCGCACCATGGTGGGTCAGGCGGTGCCGTCCGTCTCACCCGGTCCTGCCGCTGCCTACCTGAAGAAGGTGGAGTGTTTCTGCTTCAACCGCCAGGAGCTGCAACCGGGGCAGAGCAAGCTGATGCCGCTCAAGTTCTATATCGACCCGGCGCTGCCTGACGACATCAACACCATCACGCTCTCCTACTCGCTCTATGACATCACCCAGGCCGCACCCGTTCCGGCACTGGCACAGAGGAAATAATCATGGCCAAGGTGAATCAGACATATTACGTCCCGGACCAGAGTCGCTGGCCCATCATAGGCGCCATGGCCCTGTTTCTCCTGGCACTGGGGGCAGGGCATCTGGTCAACGAGCTGGCGAGCGAACAGACCGGTATCGGTCGGTATCTGATGATGGCCGGTGTTGCCCTGTTGGCATTCATGCTGTTCGGCTGGTTTCGCCACATCATCCAGGAGTCCATGACTGGGCTCTACAGCGCCCAGATGGACAGATCCTTCAGACAGGGCATGGTCTGGTTCATCTTCTCCGAGGTGATGTTCTTTCTGGCCTTCTTCGGCGTGCTGTTTTATGCCCGCCAGCTCGCCATGCCCTGGCTCGACGGCGCGGGCAACAAGGCGATGACGGCCCAGTTGCTGTGGCCGGATTTCTCGGCGCACTGGCCCCTGCTCAAGACCCCGGGGGGCACCACGACCCAGGCGATGCCCTGGCATGGCATTCCCCTGATCAACACTGTGATCCTGCTCGGATCCTCCGTCACCCTGCTGTTTGCACATACCGGACTGGAGTCCGGGAAGCGCAACCGACTCAAGGGGATGCTGCTGGTGACAGTGGTGCTCGGGCTGACATTCCTGTGGCTGCAGGGCTATGAATACCTGCATGCGTACCGGGATCTGGGGCTGCGGTTCGACTCGGGCATCTATGGCAATACCTTCTTCATCCTGACCGGCTTCCACGGTCTGCACGTCATGCTGGGCACCCTCTTCCTGACCATCATCTGGCTGCGCATCATGCTGAGGGACCATTTCACCCCACAGCGTCATTTCGCCTTTCAGGCTGCGGCCTGGTACTGGCACTTCGTCGACGTGGTCTGGCTCTGTCTGTTCGTCTTCGTCTACCTGCTCTGAAGGCGTTTTTAATAGGGGCGGGGGTTGGGCTCCAGCCAGCCCATTGCAAGGGAGAGCAGCAGGATGACGATTACCAGCAGGGAGAAGAAGACGC
>NZ_CDBN01000045.1 GCF_000820085.1 Aeromonas sanarellii | reverse complement strand
AGCTGGCGAGCCAGGGGGTCGAGATCCTGGAGGGGCCGGTGACGAAAAGCGGCGCCTGCGGCCCCATCGAGTCAGTCTATTGCCTGGACCCGGATCGGAACCTTATCGAGATCAGCCGCTATCGCTAAGCCTCGCCGCCCAGGGCGCATGTAAGAAGGGACAGGCCAGTGACGGCTGAGTGCCTGACTCAGGATCACAGCAGACAACAACGGCAGCCTCTGGCTGCCGTTGTTGCGTTGATGCCGGGTATGGCGAGAACTAGCAGACCCCTTGCGCCAGCATGGCGTCGGCCACCTTGACGAAGCCGGCGATATTGGCGCCGCTTTCGTAGTTCACATGGTCGTCATCCTGACCGTAACGGACACAGGTGGCGTGGATGCTGGTCATGATCCCCTTGAGGCGGGCGTCCACCTCCTCCCGGGTCCAGGAGAGGCGCTGGGCATTCTGGCTCATCTCGAGGCCCGAGGTGGCAACGCCCCCGGCGTTGGCCGCCTTGCCCGGGGCGAACAGCACCCGGGCGTCGTGGAAGAGGCGGATGGCGGCGGCGCTGGAGGGCATGTTGGCCCCCTCGGCCACCAGTTGCACGCCGTTGGCGATAAGCGTTGTGGCGTCCGATGCATCCAGCTCGTTCTGGGTGGCGCAGGGGAGGGCGACGTCGGTTGCCAGGTGCCAGGGGGTGCGGCCGCTGAAGAACTCGAGCCCCATCTCGTGGGCATAATCCGCCACCCGCTTGCGCTGCTCGTTTTTAAGTTCCATCAGACGGGCCAGCTTCTCGGGGGTGAAGCCGTCCGGATCATAGACGGTGCCGCCGGAGTCGGAGGCGGTGATGACGCGGGCGCCGAGGGCCATCGCCTTCTCGATGGCGTACTGGGCCACGTTGCCCGAGCCCGATACCGAGACCCGCATGCCCGCCAGCGACTGGCCGCGATGGGCCAGCATGGCCTCCACGAAGTAGAGCAGGCCGTAGCCGGTGGCCTCCGGGCGAATGAGGCTGCCGCCAAAGGAGAGCCCCTTGCCGGTGAAGACGCACTCGGCGCTGTTGGTGAGCTTCTTCATCATGCCCGCCATGTAGCTCACCTCGCGCCCGCCCACCCCGATGTCGCCGGCCGGCACGTCGGTGTTGGCCCCCAGGTGGCGATAGAGCTCCAGCATCAGGGCCTGACAGAAGCGCATCACCTCCCCCTCGCTCTTGCCCTTGGGATCGAAATCGCTGCCCCCCTTGCCGCCGCCCATGGGCAGGGTGGTGAGGGCGTTCTTGAAGGTCTGCTCGAAGGCGAGGAACTTCAGCACCGAGAGATCCACCGAGGGGTGGAAGCGCATGCCGCCCTTGAAGGGGCCGATGGCGGAGCTGTGCTGCACCCGGTAGCCACGGTTCACCCGCACCTGACCCTGGTCATCCACCCAGCTCACCCGAAACTGCACCAGCCGTTCCGGCTCCACCAGCCGCTCCAGCAGACCGTGCTGCAGGTAGCGGGGATGGCGCTCGATAAAGGGCCAGATGGAGGTGACCACCTCGCTCACCGCCTGGATGAACTCGGGCTGGTGGGGGTTGCGGTTGGCCACCTGGGCCAGGAAGGCCTCCTGGGAGAGGGAATGGTGCATCTTTGACTCCTGTCGTGAACGATGAAAGTGGCGTCCTGCCAGAGAGGGAAGCGGTTCGTCAGCAGAGGCGGTGAGGGGAGGGGGAAAAGTCTCGCCCTGCGCCCCGGCGACCTGTCGTCTCCCGTCATCGGCGGGGCAGAGCAGATAATTCGCGATGACTAAAATCTTTTTATGCATTTTTGCTAGATAAATATCAAGTTTTAGTTCATCCCGCTCTTTGACGAGGACGAGACCGCCCTCTCTGGCGGCGGGGCGGTCAGGGCGCGCCATCCGGACATCGCCAGGGCCTGGTCGCATGCGTCAACCGGGGGTCATGACGGCAAGGGGCCGCACAGTGAGGGGGCAGATGGCCGAACAGGGGATGGGCGCCACAATCCGGCGACGGGGACCGGGCGCGGGAGGGGGCGATGTGCTACTGTAGCGGCGTTTTTTGCCGAACATGCAGGGCACGGGCCCTTTTTTCCATGGAGTTGTATGCAGACGAACCCGACCACACGCCGGCTGAGCCAGCCGATCATCCCGACAGCCCTCGCGACCCGGGAGGTGCCTCATGCTGGCCGATGAATCCATGCGCCTGAACAAATACATCAGCGAGAGCGGCATCTGCTCGCGCCGCGAGGCCGACCGCTTCATCGAGCAGGGCAACGTCTTCATCAACGGCAAGCGGGCCGGGGTGGGGGATCAGGTGTTTGCCGGGGATCTGGTCAAGGTCAATGGCCAGGTGATCGAGCCGCGGGAAGCCGACAGCCTGGTCTTCATCGCCCTCAACAAGCCGGTGGGCATCGTCAGCACCACGGAGGCGGGGGAGAAGGACAACATCGTCGACTTCGTGAACCACAGCACCCGCATCTTCCCCATCGGCCGGCTCGACAAGGACTCCCAGGGGCTCATCTTCCTCACCAACCACGGGGATCTGGTGAACAAGATCCTGCGGGCGGGCAACGATCACGAGAAAGAGTACCTGGTGACCGTGGACAAGCCGGTGACCGACGAGTTCGTCAGGGGCATGGCGGCCGGGGTGCCCATCCTCGGCACCGTCACCAGGAAGTGCAAGGTGAAGAGAGAGGCGCCGTTCGTGTTTCGCATCACCCTGGTGCAGGGGCTCAACCGCCAGATCCGCCGCATGTGCGAGCACTTCGGCTTCGAGGTGACCAAGCTTGAGCGCATCCGCATCATGAACGTCAGCCTCAAGGGGCTGCCAGTGGGGGAGTGGCGCGATCTCACCGACGACGAGCTGATCGAGCTGTTCAAGCTGATCGAGGACTCCTCCTCCGAGGCCAAACCGGCCAAGGGGGCTCAGGTTGCCAAGCCCAAGGCGGCTGCGGCCGGCACGCCGGCCCAGGTCAAGAAGCCGCGGCGCAGCGACGATCACGAGATCGGCGGTCGCCCCAATGTGCCGGGCCCCGAGGCCTTCGAGAGGAAGAGCCCCTCAGGCAAAGGCGGACAGGGCAAGGGTGCGCCCGGCAAGGGGGCCAAACCAGCCCAGGGCAAGCCGCGCACAGGGCAGGGCGGGCGCCAGAAGAAGGGGCGCTGAGCACCCCGACATCCCCCGCGTCCCCATTGAAGACACCGGCCCCTGGCCGGTGTCTTGTTTTGGGGCACAGTGACGCCAGGGCAAGGGGGTCGGATCAGGCTGGCGTGTTGTCGGGCGCCGGCATAGCCATTGTCTCCGCCTGGCTTCGAGGCAGGCGCATCGCGCCTGGGTAGTGCCGCGGGTCGAGGCGCAGCACCAGCAGGCCCATCAGCATCAGGGCGCCGAGCTGCCACTGCCAGGCGGTGGCGAAGTCACCGCTCAAGTTGTGCAGCCGGGCCGCCACCCAGGGGCCGGTGGCCGCCACCATGAAGCCGACCCCCTGCATCAGGGCGCAGAGGGCGCCGGCGCGGCGCGGGTCCGGCAGGTGATCGAGCGCAATGACCATGATGAGGGAGAAGCTCCCCCCAAGCCCGGCGCCACACAGCAGGCACCAGAGAATGGGGGCGCTGGTCGGCGCCAGCCAGAGACCGCCAAAACCCGCCAGCTGCAAGGCGATGGCGAGTGCCATCCAGGGGCGTCTGTCCAGCCGACCGGCCGCCAGCAGGGGCAGGCCGAGGCCGCTCGCGGTCTGGGCCAGGGCGAGCCAGGCCACCAGCTCGCCCCCCTGCTGGGCGCTCCAGCCCGCCGCCATGTAGGCCGGGGCCAGCCAGGCCACGACGATGCCGTAGCCGCTGTTGATGATGCCAAAGCAGGCGATGAGCAGCCAGGTGCGGGGCAGGCTGATGAGGCGCTGCTCGCCGCCGCCGGATACCGCCACCGGCGCCGCAGGCAGCCGCACCCGCCAGGCGAGCCAGCCGAGGGCCAGCAGCACCGGCAGGCTCCAGATCGCCAGCGCCCTGGACCAGTCCATATGCTCGGCGAGGCGCGGGGTGAGCACGGCCCCCAGCGCCCCGCCCCCCATCATGCAGGCGGAGAAGATCCCCATCACCAGGGGCACCTTGCGGGCGAAGCCCTGCTTGATGAGGCCGGGCAAGACCCCCTGCACCAGGGCCGAACCCAGGCCGCAGAGGGCGGCACTCGCGATGAGCAGGGCGCCGCTCGCCAGCTCGACGCGCAGGGCGCTGCCGAGGGCGAGGAGCAGCAGGGCCGCCCCGAGCAGGGGACGCGGCCCCGTGCGGCCAAGAAGCGCCGGGGTGAGCAGGACGCCGACCCCGATAAGCCAGAGCGGCAGCAGGGTGACCCAGGCCAGGGTGTCCATCCCGAGGGCCAGCCTGGCGTCTAGTTGGGGCGCCAGGGGACCGATGGCGGTGAGGAAGGGGCGCAGGTTGAGGGCGATGAGGATCACCAGCACCAGCAGGGCGCCGCTGTCAGGGGGGGTGAGGCGCTTATTCATGGGGCAGGGGGCCGTAGAGGGCCTCGGCCGGGATGGGGCTCGCCAGTTTGACGAGGGGCAGGGGCGGCGGGCAGAGCGGCAGCCTCAGCCTGTCGTAGGCGGCGCCGCTGTCAAAGCCGAAGGGGGCGGCGTCCGCGTTGTCGAAGGCGTAGTAGACCGCCTGGATGCCGTTCATCACCAGGGCGGACAGACACATGGGGCAGGGGTGGCCGCTGGCATAGACGATGGCACCGGCCAGCGGCCCCTGGCGGCTCCCTTCCCGCAGCGCTTCCAGCTCCGCGTGGCGGGTGGGGTCGCCCGCCTCCAGCATGCGGTTGACGGCGCTCGCCACCAGCCGGTTGTCCCGCACCAGCAGGGCGGCGAAGGGACGGCCTCCCTGCTGGCGGTGGGTCAGGGCCAGGTGCAGGGCCTGCTCCAGCCACTCATGATGGCTGGGGGACGAGAGGGCGGTGAGGGTGCGAAGGAGGCGGTCACCGGACTGGCTGGGGTGTGGCATGGGTCATCCTGGAAAAAGACAAGGGATGGACGCAGCCTAGAGGCTAGCCATGTCATTTGGAAATTAAATGATAAAATGACTTTCAGTGGTTTTATAAATGGAATGACCCATGGAGCGCCCCCTGCTGGATCCCCAACTGCTGCGCAGCTTCGTCGCCATCGTCGAGACAGGCAGCTTTACCCGCGCCGGCGAGCGGGTCCACCTGACCCAGTCCACCCTGAGCCAGCAGATGCGCCGCCTGGAGCAGCAGCTCGGCTGCACCCTGCTCGACCGCTCCGGTCGCCAGGTGGTGACCACGGCCCAGGGGGAGACCCTGCTCGGCCTGGCGCGCCGCATCCTGGGGCTGCTGGCCCGGGCGAGCGAGCGGGTGGGGGAGGCGAGCCTGCCCCTGCGCCTCGGGGTGCCTGAGGATTTCGCCGCGGGGGCCATGACCAGGGTGCTGGCCAGCTTTGCCCGTCAGCATCCCGAGGTGAGGCTGGAGGTGCACAGCGATCTCAGCCACGCCCTGTGGCAGGGGTTCGAGGCGGGGGAGCTGGATCTGGCCCTGATCAAGCAGGGGGGCGGGCAGGGGGAGCCCATCGCCCGCTGGCGCGAGCCGCTCGCCTGGGTCGACAGCCGGGAGTGGCCCGCCGCCGGGCGAGTGCCGCTGCCCCTGGCGGTGTTTCCGAGCGAGGGGCTCTACCGGCGCCAGATCACCGACACCCTGGATGCCGAGGGGATCCCCTGGCGCATCGCCTATGTGAGCGCCAGCCTCGCCAGCCTGCAGGGCGCGGTGAGCGCCGGGATAGGCGTCAGCCTGCTGCCCGCCCGCTTGCGGCAACCGGATCAGGTGGTGCTGACAGGCTGGCCCGAGGTGCGCCCGGTGGAGCTTGCCCTGCATCAGGGGCCTGGCACGAGCGAGCCCCTCGCCCGGCTGGGGGAGGCCCTGATGGCGCTCTGTGACGAGGTGATGGGACCGAGGTAGGCACAACCCCGGGCCCGATGGCTCAAGCCAGGGAGTGCCTCGGCACCACGGCGAGCCAGAGCTCCACCTCGCCGCTGCCGGTGGCGGCGTCAAAGTCGGCGCCGTAGCGTTCGAAGTCCGGCTTGTGGGCCGACTCCCAGCCGGAGCCGGCCAGCCAGTCGAGGGCTCCCTGCCAGGTCTGGGGCATGGTGGAGACATGGCCCAGATGGCGGAAGACCGCATAGGTCTGGGGCGTGATGCGCATCCGGCCGAGCCCGGGGGGCAGCACCTCCAGGGCGGCGACCTCCACCGCGCACATATATTCGCAGGTCGTGGGGGTCACGCCGCAGATGACGCCGTAGGCGTGCTCCCCGAGCTGGCCAGGCAGGGGCGTGAAGGCGCCGAAGTCACGCCACTGGCCGCCGAAGTCGGCGTGCTGGAACTCGTGGTGGCGGCGCAGGCCGCCAAGCAGCATGGCGCTGCCGGTCTCGAAGCGGATGGGCTCTGACATGGCGTCTCCGGTGACAGGGTCAGTGATCCCGGCCCTCCCTCAGCTTGCGCTCATAGTCCTGACGGACGATGACGAGCGCCGCCAGGGCGAGCTCGGGGGCTATCTGGTTGGTCTCAAGCAGCTCGATCAGATCGACGGCGAGCTGCACCTCGGCGGGGGCGGTTTCCAGTGACATTGTGTTCTCTCGTGGATGGGGGGCGCCATTATAGCGCCGGCGGCCCGTGAAACACGCCCCGGTTGCGGGCTTGCCCTCACAGGTGCTGGCGCATCTCCTTGTCTATCTCCTCGCGCAGGGCCATCAGCTTCCTGGCGTACTGCTGCAACTGCAGATCGCCCTCGCTCACCGGTTGCCACTGGGGGACCCGGGTCGGGTTGCCCTGCTCGTCCATGGCCACGAAGATGATGATGCAGTGGGTGGTCTTGTGGCGCTCGGGGTCGGTGGGGTGGCGGCTGTAGACATCCACCGCCAGGTGCATGCTGGTGGTGCCCGTGTGGATCACCTTGGCGTGCACCTCCACCAGCTGGCCTATCTGGATGGGACGCAGGAAGCGGATCCCCCCCACGTAGACGGTGACGGCATAGCCGCCACACCAGCCGGCGGCGCAGGCGTAGCCCGCCTGATCGATCCACTTCATCACCATGCCGCCATGGACCTTGCCGCCGAAGTTGACGTCGGCGGGCTCGGCCAGGAACTGCAGGGTCAGCTCGCGGGGTGGGGTCATGCGCTCTCCTTGTATCCGGCTCATTGCCGGTAACTCTTGCGATACGCCTCGGCCTGCTGGCAGGGAGGCAGGGTCGAAAAATCGGGCCTCTTGTTGCCCTCGCGCTGGCCGAAGCTGGCGTACTCCTGCTGGCATCGGGTTGCCTTGCCACCCGCCTTGATGCAGGCGTCGATGCGCTGCTGTCTGCCCTGCACGATCAGCTGTTGCTGGGCGTTGGCGCAGGCCCGATCCAGGCCGGCCTGATGGGTTTCCCTGTCCTGCACTGCGGCGAGCAGGCCAGTGGCGAAGGTGCAACCGAGCAGCAGTATGACAATCTTCTTCATGGTTTGTCTCCTTGCGGGGGGCGTCCCGCTATGACCAGGGCAATCCCTCCCAGGATGCCCAGGGACGACAGCAACAAGCGCCATGACCACGACTCATCCAGCCAGACGAGCCCGGCCAGGGCGGCGAGCAGGGGAACCAACAACTGGGCGCTGGCGGCCAGGGTGCGCCCCAGCTGGGGCAGCACCCGATACCAGAGGGCATAGCCCAGGCCGGAGGCGAGCGCCCCCGAGGCCAGGGCGTAGGCGATGGCGGTCGGGCTGGCGTCGAGCCGTCCCAGCAACAGGTAGATCAGGGCCGCGGGCAGGCTGGCCCGCAGGAAGTGGCCGGCGTTGGCGGCGAGGGCGTCGGCAAAGCGCGGGGCGCGCAGGGTATAGCAGGCCCAGGCGATGCCGGCGGCGATCATCAGGATCGCCCCCAGGGGATCGGGGGCCTGGATGCCGGGCAGCAGCAGCACGATCAGCCCTGCCATGGCGATCAGCAGGCCGGCCCACTGGCGAGTGGGAAGCCGCTCGCCACGCAGCAGGGGCGGGGCCAGCATGCTGAGCTGGACGGCGGCGAACAGCAGCAGGGCCCCCGTGCCTGCGGTCAGGGTCAGGTAGGCAAAGGAGAAGGCGGCGCCGTAGGTGACGAGGTAGAGGGCGCCTCCCCAGTCCCCCTGGCGGGGCGGCGGGGGGCGGCGGGCCGCACAGAGCAGGATCAGCACCAGGGCCCCGCTGGTCAGGCGCAGCAGAGTGAACAGCGCCGGATCCATGCGCTCTTCGAACAGCGCCAGACGGCAGAGCACCGAGTTGGCGGCGAACGCCACCAGGGTCAGCAGGGTCAGCAGCAACAGACGGGACGGCGGCATTTATTCACCTTGAGTTCAGTGGCGGCGAACCAGCATGAAACACTATGCAACGAGGAGGGGCTATGAAACAAATACTCGATCAACTGCTGAGCAGCGGCAAGGGCTGGCTCGACGACGGTGGTGACACGCGCAAGGCCCAGATGAAGGGCATGGCCCAGGGCGGGCTGGCCGCCGGGGCCATGGCGCTGCTGCTTGGCAACAAGAAGATGCGCAAGTACGGCACCAAGGTGGCGGCGGTGGGCGGCGCGGCGGCCCTGGGTGGCCTGGCCTACAAGCTCTATCAGGACTGGCAGGCCCAGCAGTCCGCCCCGGCTCAGCCCACCCATCCCCTCGACACCCTGCAGGGCAATGCGCTGGATGCCCGCGCCGCCCTCCTGGTGCGCGCCATGGTGGCGGCGGCCCGGGCCGACGGCCACATCGACGCCGCCGAGCGCCAGAAGATCCAGGCGTACCTGACCGAGCAGGGGGAGCGGGATGCGGCTCGCTGGATCGACGCCGAGCTGGCCCGCCCCCTCGATCCCCACGTCCTGGCGCGGGAGGTGACCGACATGGAGCTGGCGACCGAGGTCTACCTCGCCTCCCTGCTCGCCATCGAGGTGGATCACTTCATGGAGCGCGGTTATCTGGACGAGCTGGCTCGGGCATTGAAGCTCGATGACAACCTCAAGGGCAGCATAGAGCGGCAGGTGGCCCAGCTGAACGGGCCGGGTTGAGCCGCGCCATCGTGTTGACGACCAGGCCCCATCGCGGGGCCTGGTCGTTTTCTGCGGGCGGCTTGCTGGTTGCCGGTGCAAGCCAGTAAGATGCGGGTTCAGGCCAAAGGGTGACGGATGAGACTCTATCATCCCCGCCGGCCCACCATGCAAGGAGCATCAGGTGAACATTCGCAAGGCCAATGAACAGGATATCGACGCCATTCTCGAGCTGAACCGGCAGATAGGAGAGATCCACTTCGAGCAGGCCCCACAGGTGTTTCGCCCCCCATCCCCCGAGGAGCGCACCTTCTTGCTCGACGCCATCGCCGCCGAAGGCCGGCTGTTTTGCGTGGCGGTGGTGGCGGGCAAGGTGGCGGGCTTTCTGACCGCGCGCATCGACATCAACGAGACCATCCCTTTTCTCAGCAAGCAGCCCATTTGCCGCATCAGCACCGTGGTGGTCGATGAGGGGCATCGCTCCCAAGGCATCGGCAAGGCGCTGATCGCCCATTGTGACGGCTGGGGCAAGGCCCGGGGCGCGAGTCAGCTGCGCCTGGAGGTGATGTCGTTCAACACGCGGGCCAAGGCACTTTACGAATCCCTGGGTTTTACCCGCCAGTCGGAGATTTACGCCCGATAAGCCGGGGAGCCGCGCGATGAACAAGGCCCCGCCATGGGGCCTTGTTGCTGTCGCAGGGGCTGCGCTCGTGCTCAGCTCTCCGCCGGCCAGGGGCCGAGCTCGATGCAGTGGCCGCGATAGAGCGGGCGCTCGCTCCCCTTCGCCATCACCAGCAGCTCGCTGCTCTGCTTGAGCTGTTTCCATTCGGTCGGGCTCATCAATCGGCCCGCCATGACCTCCCCGAGGGGGGCCAGGGGCACCAGCTTGGCGGACTCTTTGTCGCGCATCCAGAGCATGGCGTCGGTGGGCAGGCGCAGCGGGCTCGCCTGGTTCTGTTGCAGGCGGATGCTGGACTGGCCCGGCCGCTTGCCCTGATAGGCCACCAGCACGAAGGGGGCTTCCTCATTGGCAGATGACATCATGGCCAGGTAGCGCACCGGCTGGATGGGGGCGGAGGGCCAGGGGAGCAGCGGCTGCAGCCACAGCCCGAGCAGCAGGGAGGCGGCCATGGCGAGCGGCCACCACAGGCGATGGGGCCTGGGTTTGGGAGAGATCCCCTGCTCTATGTTACGCCAGACGCTGCGGGGCAGGGGCGGGGCGGGCTGGGGTTGATGCAGCAGGGGATCCAGATGTTGTTGCCACTGCTCGATCCACTGCCACCAGTCGGGGTCGCGGGCCATCAGCCGGCTCATCCTGCCCTGCACCCGCGGGCTCAGGGTGCCCAGCACATATTCGCCGGCGAGCCGCTCGCGCAGGGCGGGATCCCGGTAGCGTTGGGGGGTCACTGGGTCAGACATAGCTTGAGCTCCTCCAGTCCGCGCCGGATCCAGGACTTGACGGTGCAAAGCGGGGTCTGGGTGTGGGTGACGATCTCCTGGTGGCTCAGGCCGTGGCGATAGGCGAGTACGATGGCGTTGCGCTTGTCGGCACAGAGCCGCCCGAGGCAGTGCTCGAGGGAGAAAGAGGGGGCAAGCCCCTCTGTGTCTCCTGGCCGGGTCTCCTGGCTGGTTCTCTCCTCCCAGGACTCCTCCAGCGGGGTCTCCCCGTGGCGCTTCTTCGCCCGCAGGGCGTCGATGGCCAGATTGCGCATGCACTGGCAGAGCCAGGCCCAGGGGTAGTCGACGGGATGGGCGCCCTGACCGTGCCAGATCTTCAAAAAGCCCTCCTGCAATATGTCCGCGGCCCATTGCCTGTCTTTCAGCAGGCCATAGAGCATGGCGTACAGGGGCTGGCCCGTCAGCTGGTAGAGGGCTTCAAACGCCTGCTTGTCCCTCTGCTTGCTGCGGGCGAGCAGGTGGGCGAGCTGCTGGTTGTCGATGTTCACTCAGACCTCATAGTTGGACGCGGTGCCAGACATGCTTCACGCCATCCCCGCGGCTCTGGCCGGGCTGCTCATCCTTGATCCAGCGATAGAGCGGCTGGCCACGGTAGCTCCACTGATAGCGGCCGTCGTCGCGCAGGACCAGGCCGATCCCGGCGTCTGCGGCCTTGCCGACCCCCGCCTTGACCTGCTCCGCGCTGGCCAATGCGGGCGGCCACTTCTCGGCGCACTCAGCATAACAGGTTGATTTTCCTTGGGCATCCTTGTCGAAGCGGTAGAGGCTGAAGCCCTTGGCATCGACCAGATAGGCCTTGCCGTTCTCCGTCATCCGGGCGATGGGCAGCTGCTCGGCGCCGCTCAGGGGCTGGGTGTCCAGGGCACAGGCCGAGGCGAGGGGCAGGCAGGCGAGGCTGATGAGGAACTTGTTCATGGCGTTCTCCTTGGGTTTGTTGGCGATGGTCTTTGGGTTATGGGAGGTCAGGGTTAACGGGTCCAACCATCCTGGGCGAAGAAGGGCTCGCCCTTGGGGCTGTCGATGAAGTCGAGGAAGCGCTGGGCGCCGGCATCCGCGCCCTGCGCCTTGCTGATCAGCAGGCCGCGATAGACGCGGCGCTCCGGCTCGATCTCGACGAAGTCGGCCTTGTCCTGGTGGTTCAGGGGCCAGTGCACCCAGGTGATCCAGGCATCGGCCTGCTGATTGGTGAAGGCCCGGAAACTGGCGCCGCTGCCCTGCTCGAAGGCGACGATGTTGCGCCTGAGCTTCTGCACATCGGCCAGCTTGCCCTTGCGGCCGGCCACGTCTTCCCAGAGGCCGGTGCCCGAGGTGTTGTAGTTGCCGAGCCCCTCGGTCACCACCACCTTGAGGGGGCGGTTGATCAGATCCTCCACCCCCGTGATCTGCGCCGGGTTGCCCTTCTGCACCGCGATGACGCTGCGGCGCAGGTAGTAGGCGTGGGCGCTCTGGGGGTCGAGGAAGGGGTAGCTTCGCAGGTAGGCGGACATGGATTGCTCGGCCCCGGCGAAGATGAGATCCGCATCCTTGACGGCCCTGTCGCGCCAGCCATGTTCGGGGCCGGCGGTGACCTCGACCGGGATCCCGGTCTCCTGCTGGAAGGCCGCGGCCGCCCGTTTCAGGGCGGTGTCCGGGCCACCGGGGCCATAGAGGCGGATCACGCCGTCGTCGGCCTGATGGACGGGGTCGGTCTGGGCAGACTGGGGGAGGGTGGCGGCCTGCAGCGGCTGGATGAGGGCCGAGCAGAGCAGGGCGAGCCAGAGGGGGTGGGATTTCATCGTGTCTCCTTGATTGAGGTTCAAGCAAGAGACGCAGGAGGGAGGCGATTGGATGCAGCCGAGCAGAAAAAAATCGGGCGCCGTCGAGCCGGGGCAGCCGAAGTCGACGGCGAGCCAGCCTCGCAGGCGGGCTCAGAGGCATGGTGGCTAGCCCTGGCCGGTGCCGAGCTGCTGGTGGATCAGCTCCGCCAGTCTGGCAAGCGCCGCCTCCAGCGCCGGGCTCCAGGGATGGGAGCTGTTCAGGCGCAGGCAGTGGTTGTGCTGGCCCTGGCTCGAAAACAGCGCCCCCGGCGCGAGCGAAAAGCCGCAGGCGAGCGCCTGTGTGTGCAGGGCCCGGCTGTCTAGGCGGTGATCGAACTCCAGCCAGAGGAAGTAGCCGCCATCCGGGGCGCTGATCCTCGCCTCGGGGAAGAGGCGCAGCAGGGCGGCCCGCATCTGCTGCTGGCGCTGGGCCAGGGTATGGCGCAGGCGGCGAAAGTGGGCGTCCACCCCCCCCTGGCGCAGCATGTCGGCGAGCGCGAGCTGGCTCGGCACATTGGTGGAGAGGGTCGATATGAGCTGCAGCCGCTGGATGCGCTCGGCATGGGCCCCTGCCACCACCCAGCCGACCCGAAAGCCCGGCGCCAGACATTTGGAAAACGAGCCGCACAGCAGGCTCTCTCCCCGCGCATCCCAGCACTTGAGGGGGCGGGGGCGCTCGCGGCCAAAGTAGAGCTCGGCGTAGACGTCGTCCTCCACCAGGGGCACCCGGTGTGCGTTGAGCAGTTGCATCAGCGCCTGCTTGTGGCCATCCGGCATGGTATGACCCAGCGGGTGCTGGACGTTGCCCATCATCCAGCACGCCTTGATGGGGCGCTCGGCGAGCGCCTGGGCCAGCAGCGCGAGATCGATGCCGACCCCGGGGCGCACCGGGATCTCCACCACGTTGAGCTTGAGCCGCTCGATGGCCTGCAGGGCGCCGTAGAAGGTGGGTGACTCCACCACCACCCAGTCTCCCGGCTCGGTCAGCACCTGCAGGCTGAGGGAGAGCGCCTCCATGGCGCCGGTGGTGATGATGATCTCTTGGGGGTCGACCGCCAGGCCGTCGTCCGCGTAGCGGCGGGCGATGGCCCGGCGCAGGATCTCGTTGCCGGGGGGGAGGTCCGCCACCGTGCTGAAGGGATCGAGCCGGCGCATGCAGCTCCCCAGGGCCCGGCCGAGCTGGGGGTGGGGGAAGAGGGCGGGATCCGCCACCGCCATGCCCAGCGGCACCAGCTCCCGTGACTTGCTCGCCTGCAGCACCTCGAACACCAGATCGTTGATGTCCACAGATCCGCTGTAGCGGGCCTGCCGGGGGGCGCTGATGCGCTGGGGGGAGGCGGCGGCCTTGACGTAGTAGCCGGACTGGGGCCGGGCCAGCACCAGGCCGCGGCTCTCCAGCAGCTGATAGGCCTGCAGCACCGTCATGGGGCTCAGGTTGTGGGTCTTGCAGCTCTGGCGGATGGAGGGGATGCGCTCCCCCGCTCGCCAGACGCCGCTCTCTATCTGTTGCTGCAGCTGATCTGCCAGTTGGCCGTAGCGGGACATGGTGGGCTCAAACTGTTATAGGTGGATTTCACTATAACTGCATCTGTTATAGGTGTCATGGCGCGTGTTGTACTGAACGGGCGAAAACCTGCCTGTTAAATGCAACATAGAGAGTCATGCATGATAAGCCTGGATGATGTGGTCAGCCTCTCCCGAATACAGTTCGGCGCGACGGCGATGTTCCACTTTCTGTTTGTGCCCCTCACCCTGGGGCTGTCCTGGATCCTGGTGATCGCCGAGTCGGCCTACGTGATGACCGGCAAGGTGATCTACAAGGACATCACCCGCTTCTGGGGCAAGCTGTTCGGCATCAACTTCGTGATGGGGGTGACCACCGGGATCACCCTGGAGTTCCAGTTCGGCACCAACTGGGCCTACTACTCCCACTACGTCGGCGACATCTTCGGCACCCCGCTGGCGGTGGAGGGGCTGATGGCCTTCTTCCTCGAATCCACCCTGGTGGGCCTCTTCTTCTTCGGCTGGGACAAGCTCTCCCGGGGTCAGCACCTGCTGGTGACCGCGCTGGTGGCGCTCGGTTCCAACCTCTCCGCGCTCTGGATCCTCATCGCCAACGGCTGGATGCAGAACCCGGTCGGCGCCGAGTTCAACCCCATGACGATGCGCATGGAGCTGACCGACGTGGCGGCGGTGATCTTCAACCCGGTGGCCCAGGTCAAGTTCGTGCACACGGTGGCGGCGGGCTACGTGGCCGCCTCCCTGTTCGTGATGGGGGTGAGCAGCTGGTATCTGCTGCGCCGCATGGAGGTGCGCTTCGCCCTGCGATCCTTCGCCATCGCCTCGGGCTTCGGCCTCGCCGCCATCCTCTCGGTCATCGTGCTCGGGGACGAGTCGGGCTATCGCACCGGCGAGGTGCAGAAGGTGAAGCTCGCCGCCATCGAGGCGGAGTGGCACACCGAGCCTGCCCCTGCCTCCTTCACCCTGTTCGGCCTGCCGGATCAGAGCGCCGAGACCACCCACGCCGCGGTCAAGATCCCCTATCTGATGGGCATCATCGCCACCCGCTCCCTGGATGAGCAGGTGACCGGCCTCAAGGATCTGAAAGCGCAGCACGAGAAACGCATCCGCAGCGGCATGCTGGCGTACGACGCCCTGGAGGCGCTGCGCTCAGACGGGAGCAATGCCGAGGCCAGGGCCACCTTCGAGCGCCACCGCGCCGATCTCGGCTACGGCCTGCTGCTGACCCCCCATGCCAAGGAGATTGGCAAGGCGGACGAGGCGGCCATCGCCAAGGCTGTCGATGACTCCATTCCCCAGGTGGCGCCGCTGTTCTGGAGCTTCCGGCTGATGGTGGGCATAGGGGTGGTGTTGCTGGCGCTCTTTGCCGCCGCCTTCCTGCAACTGTGCCGGGGCCGGCTGGTGCAATCGACCCGACTGCTCAAGGCCTTGTTCTGGAGCATACCGCTGCCCTGGATTGCCATCGAGGCGGGCTGGTTCGTGGCCGAGTTCGGTCGCCAGCCCTGGACCATCAGCGAGGTGCTGCCGGTCTCGGCCTCCGTCTCCCTGCTGCAACCGGGCCAGCTCTGGTTCAGCCTGATCGCCATCTTCCTCATCTACAGCACGCTGCTGGTGGTGGAGCTGTTCTTGTTGCGTCACGTGATCCGCAAAGGGCCCGCCAGCCTGCAGACGGGTCGTTATCAAGGTGAAGTGTTGAAAAACGGGAGTCCCGTCTGATGGATTACGAAACCCTGAAACTCGTCTGGTGGGGGCTGGTACTCTTCCTGCTCATCGGCTTCGTGGTGATGGATGGCTTCGATCTCGGGGTCGGCATGCTGTTGCCCGTGGTGGCCAAGGACGATGAGGAGCGGCGGGTGCTGCTCAACAGCGTGGGCCCGGTGTGGGAGGGCAACCAGGTGTGGCTCATCGCCGGTGCCGGCACCCTGTTCGCCGCCTGGCCCCTGGTCTATGCCGCCTCCTTCTCGGCGCTCTACGTGCCCTTCATGTTCCTGCTGTTCGGCCTCTTCCTGCGCCCGGTCGGTTTTGACTATCGCAGCAAGCTGCCGGATCCCCAGTGGCGCCGCTGGTGGGACCGGGCCCTGGTGGTTGGCGCCCTGCTGCCGACCCTGGTGTTTGGCGCGACCCTCGGCTTCTTGCTGCAAGGCTTGCCGTTTCGCTTCGACTCGGCCCTTCGCATCCACTATGGTGCCTTCGAGTTCAACTGGCCCCTGCTCTTCACCTGCATGGGCACGGCGCTGGCCCTGCTGATGCTCCACGGCGCCAGCTTCCTGCAGTGCAAGACTCAAGGGGTAATAGCGGCGCGCTGCGCCCGCCACAGCCGCTGGCTCGGCCCCCTGGCAAGCGCCCTGTTTGCCCTCGGCGGCTTCTGGCTCAGCCAGATGCGCGGCTACCAGATAGCCGAGATGGGGGATCTCAACAGCGCCCTGACCCCCCTGATGAAGCAGGTGACGACGGCGCCGGATGGCTGGTTTGGCAACTTCATGGCGCACCCCGTGCTCTGGACCGTGCCGGCCCTTGGCCTCTTGCTGCCGCTCTTGAGCGCGCTGGCAAGCGCCCTTGGCTGGGCGCGGCTGGCCATAGTCGCCAGCGGCGGTGCCTGCGCCGCCATGATGTTGACCATCGCCATCGCCCTGTTCCCCTTCGTGCTGCCCTCGTCCCTGGATCCGTCGAGCAGCCTGACCCTGTGGGACGGCACCTCCAGCGAGCGTACCCTGCTTATCATGCTGGGCATCGTCGGCGTGCTGATGCCCATCAACATCGGTTACACCCTCTGGGTCTACTGGGTGGCGCGGGGCAAGATGAGCACCGAGCAGGTACGCGAACACGGCCATAGCCTCTACTGACACGGGAATTGAGGAGTCTTCGATATGTGGTATTTCACCTGGATACTGGGGCTGGGGTTTGCGCTGCTGTGCGGCCTGGTCAATCTGCTCTGGCTGGAGGCGCGCTGGGCCGCGGATGAGGATCTCAAGGAGTCTTGAGCCGCGCCATCTTGCCAATGAAAAAGGCCGACACTGGGTGTCGGCCTTCTCGTTCTTTTGCGTGGCGGATCAGATTGCCGGCGCCAGTCTGGCTTCGCGCTTCTCGCTGGCATGGGTCAGGCCATAGGCCAGCAGCACTATGAGGGCGCCGATCCAGGGGGTGTGCATCAACCCCAGGTGCTCCACCACGAAGCCGCCTACCACGGAGCCGAGCGCTATGCCGACGTTGAAGGCGGCGATGTTGAGGCCGGAGGCCACGTCCACGGCGTTCGGGGTGTGCTGCTCGGCCTGTTTCACCACCAGCACCTGCAGGCCGGGCACGTTGCCGAAGGCGAAGGCGCCCCACACCAGCACGGTGAGCACCGCCAGCACCGGATGGGGCGCGGTGAAGGTGAGCATCAGCAGCACCAGGGCGAGACCGGCAAACAGCAGCTTGAGGGCGGGCAGCGGGCCCATCTTGTCCGCGAGCTTGCCGCCCCAGATGTTGCCGACCGCCACGGAGACGCCGTAGACCAGCAGGATCAGGCTCACCGCGTTGGCATCGAAGCCGCTCACCTGCTGCAGGATGGGGGCGAGGAAGGTAAAGGCCGTGAAGGCACCGCCGTAACCCAGCGCCGTCTTGGCATAGACCAGCAGCAAGGGCTTCCTGGTCAGCACGGCGAGCTGCTCACTCAGGCTGGCGGAAGCCCCCTTGGGCAGGTTGCCCGGGATCAGCAGCAGGCTGCCGGCCATGGCGATGACCCCGAGTGCGCTCACCACCAGGAAGGTCTCGCGCCAGCCGAACTGCTGGCCAATCCAGGTGCCGAGCGGTACGCCGGTCACCAGCGCCACGGTCAGGCCGCTGAACATGATGGCGATGGCGCTCGCCGCCTTCTCCTTGGGCACCAGGCCGGTGGCTATGGTGCTGCCCACCGAGAAGAAGACCCCGTGGGCCAGACCGGTCAGCACCCGGGCGACGATCAGGCTCTCATAGCCGGGGGCCTGCCAGGCAAGCAGGTTGCCGGCGGTGAAGAGCGCCATCAGCCCCACCAGCAGCCACTTGCGCGGCACCTTGCCGGTGAGCGCCGTCAGCACGGGAGCGCCGATGGCGACCCCCAAGGCATAGAGGCTGACCAACAGGCCCGCCGAGGGCAGCGAGACGTGCAGTTGGTCGGCGATGGTGGGGATGAGCCCCACGATCACGAATTCGGTGGTGCCGATCGCAAAGGCACTCAGGGTGAGGGCAAACAACGCCAGTGGCATAACAACTCCTTGGATAGTGGCTCCCGACGGGAGAATGGCGCCAGTATGCCGATGGGCTTTGTTGGTAAAAATGATGGTAACGTCAAATTACTTTTGTGTAATCAGCAGCAATGGTTCCATAGCAGGAGGAGTGGCTGAGGCAACGTGGCAAAAGCTGGTCGTAGCGTGCGAGGTGGGTGCAGAGACAAGGCGCACGGCGGCAACCCGTGCAGAGCGAGCCGGGACAAAGAGGAAAGAGGTAAGAGTTAAGGAGTAAAGGGTTGAGGGAAGGCTCTGGGGGAGAGCTTGGACGGCCGTGGCGCGATGTTGGAGACAAAAAAGCGGGAGGCATTGTGCCTCCCGCTGGTGCCGAAGAATGTCATTGAGCCTTATTTGCTCCCTTCTCCCCTTGCGGGAGAAGGGTTGGGGATGAGGGGGATCAATCCCAATTCGGTGCAAAGTCCGGGTTGGCGCAGCGCTCGCCTCTGTCCAGGGTGGCGATGGCCGCCATTTCCTCGGCGCTGAGTTGCACCTTGAGGGCGGCCAGGTTGGCGGCGAGGTTCTCCCGCTTGGTGGAGCTCGGGATCACCGTCATGCCCTGGGCCAGCAGCCAGGCCAGCGACACCTGAGCCGCCGAGACACCGTGGCGCTTGCCGATCTCCATCAGGAGCGGCTCGGCGAGCACCTTGCCATAGGCCAGCGGCATATAGGCGGTGATGGCGATGCCCTGCTCCTGGCAGAATTTCACCACCTTGCGGTTTTGCAGCAGGGGGTGGATCTCCACCTGCTGGTGGGTGATGGCGCCCGGCCCCAGGATCTCGATAGCCTGCTTGAGCTGGGCCACGGTGAAGTTAGAGACCCCGATCTCCCGGGTCAGGCCTTGTGCCTTGGCCTCGGCGAGCTGCTCCAGATAGACCGCCATCGGCACCTCATCCTGGGGGGAGGGCCAGTGAATGAGCGCCAGGTCCAGATAGTCGGTGCGCAGTTTTTCCAGGCTCAGCTCCAGGCTCGGGATCACCTTGCCCGGACCGAACTCGCTGGTCCACACCTTGGTGGTCAGGTAGATATCCTGGCGGGGGACGCCGCTTTCGCTCATCAGCTGGCCCACTTCGGCCTCGTTGTCATAGATCTGGGCGGTATCGATATGGCGATAGCCGAGCGCCAGCCCCTGGAGCAGGGAGTCACGCAGGGGCTGATCTTTCAGGCGGAAGGTTCCAAGACCCAGGTTGGGCATCTTCATCATTATTCAATTCCTCAGGTTATTGTTTTTTACGCTCAATCTTGTGCCAACCCGGCCCGCGCCTATGGCGGACAGGGGAGGGGCCGCAGGGACATCAGACGCGCCGGTAGCGGCTCACGACCCGGCTGGCAAACCAGGGGGAGGCCAGGCTGGCAAAGGCGATAAAGTGGAGCTGCTGCTGGTGGACGAGCAGGGCGGCCTCGCTCTCCCACTCCTCGTGCAGCATCCAGCCGTGGGGGCTCTCCAGGCTCTGGTGCAACTGGTAGCGCAGACATCCCGGCTCTTGCAGGGTAGCCGCAATCAAGGGGTCCAAGGCGGCGCGAAACCGGTCAGAAAATTCGGGTTTGGCGTCAAGCTGGGCAATCACGATCACGGGGAACGGCATCTGAACCTCCTTGCAATTTCGGGGGCCAGTATGCCCGCCGCAGACTGGGGGATACAGGGCAGCAGTTGCAAAACACTATTGAGGTGAGTGCAGCAATGGGAGAGAGAAGAGACCGGCGGGCAGCCGGCGCCGGGGAAAGGTTCAAATGTAAAGCAGAGAGCAGGGTGGGCTGGGGTGCCCACCTCTCGCCATCAGGCCGCCGGTTCGGACCAGACCGCAAACTCATTGCCGCTGGGCTCGACAAAGTGGAAGCGGCGGCCCCCAGGGAAATCAAACAGCGGGCGGTTGATGATGCCGCCATGGTGCTGCACCTTGGCCTGGGTTGCCTCGATATCGGCGCTGTAGAACACCAGCAGGGCCCCGCCCTGGGCGCTCTGGCTGCACAGATCGGCGCGGTAGAAGCCACCGTCCAGCCCTTCTCCCTCGAAGGCGCAGTAGTCGGGGCCGTAGTCGGCGAACTGCCAGCCAAAGGCAGCGGTGAAGAAGGCCTGGGTGGCGGCGAGATCCCTGGCCGCAAACTCCACATAATTCAGTTTTTCATGGGCTTTCATAAGGTACCGCTCCCTGCTGATAAGTGAGGCCGGGTGTCATCTATCTGGGCTGCCAGCGTTTTTGCGTGCGGATCGTGGAGTGGGGCAAGGCGTCCCAGGGCGTCAGCTTGAGCTGCTTGCGCCGAAACCAGAGCCAGGTCGCCATCAGCAGACCGAACCCTATGCCGAACAGGGCGCTCTGGCGCAGGGCGAAGGTCGGGCTCACCTCATCCTGCCAGCCGAGGTACCACATCAACACCCCCCAGATGGCACCTGTCGGCAGACCAAAGGCAAGCAGGTTGACCATAAAACGTTCATAGTGGGGCGGTCTTAGCCGCAGGCCCAGCCTGCGCAGCAGTCTGAGCAAGGGGGGATTGTAGTTGGCGTGCCACACGCCTTTGCTTTCAAGCTCCTGGTGGGCTGCCCCCAACCGCTCTGCGAAGTTCATGATGTTCATCCTTGCGATGGTTTGGCGCCATACGATGCCAATTTTCGGCATTGTAACCACAAGGCCGGGAGCAAAACAGGCGGTTGCTCACGTTATGCGGACGGCAAGATCCGTCTCTGGTGACACCTGCCTTGCCAACTCCAGGCCATTTCGCCTATAAAGGCCCATTACTCTTGCCAGGATGACAACAATGAAGACCCATTCCGATGAACTGACCCTGTTTGTGGCCGTGGTGGAGGCGGGCAGCTTTCGCCAGGCGGCGGAGAACCTCGGCATGGACAATTCGGTGGTGAGCCGCGGCATCAAGCGCCTCGAAGAGAAGCTCGCCACCGTGCTGCTCAATCGCACTACCCGCCGGGTCAGTCTGACCGAGGAGGGGAGCTGGTTCTATCAACGGGCGGTGAAGATCCTGACCGAGATGAGCGAGGCGGAGGGGCTGCTGCTGATGCGCCGGGAGCAGCCGGAGGGCGTGCTGCGGGTCGATGCCGCCACCCCCTTCATCCTGCACCGACTGGTGCCCATCATCGGCGAGTTTCGCCGCCGTTACCCCGGTATCGAGCTGCAACTGCACAGCTCCGAGGGTTTTATCAACCTGATGGAGCGGCGGGTGGACATGGCCATTCGCATCGGCGAGCTGACCGACTCCTCCCTGCGGGCCCTGCCGCTCGGGCGTTCCAAGCTGCGGCTGCTGGCCTCGCCCGGCTATCTGGCGGCGCGCGGCACCCCGCGCCAGCCGGCGGATCTGCTGGCGGATCACGAGCTGCTCGGCTTTTTGCACCCCGATCACCTGAACCACTGGCCGCTGCTCAGCAGCGAACAGGGGGACCGCTTCGCCATCACCCCGACGCTCAGGGCCAGCAGCGGCGAGACATTGCGTCAGCTGGCGCTGGCGGGGCAGGGGATCGTCTGCCTGTCGGACTTCATGACGGGGGATGATCGGGCGAGCGGCGCCCTGGTGGAGGTGCTTGCCCGCAGCAACAGCGGTGCCTCGCGCCCCATCAATGCGGTCTTCTATTCCGATGCCCAGCGGGACATCCGGCTGCGGGTCTGGCTCGATTTTCTGAAGGAGCAGCTCGGCGCCGAGGCGTTATAGAGGGCATGCCGACAGTTCCAACCCCCTCCACGAGGGGGAGGGGTCATTTTTTTCCCCCCCTTGGCAAGGGGAGGGCTGGGGTCGGGGGCGGTCAGAACAATCGCGCTTGCCAATAAGAAAGAGGCCGACATCGCTGTCGGCCTCTTCAGTTTTTTCATCTCAAGGATGCACCGGTTGCCCGATCAATCCTCCTCGGCCCAGCGGCGTGAGCGTTCCACCGCCTTTTTCCAGCCGTTGTAACGCTTGGCGCGATCGTCGCGGTCCATCTGCGGGATGAACTCGCGGTCCACGCTGAACTTGTCTTCCAGCTCTTCCGAGCTCTTCCAGAAGCCGACGGCCAGGCCAGCCAGGAAGGCGGCGCCCATGGCGGTGGTCTCGATACGGGTCGGACGCACCACGGGGGTGTGCATCATGTCGGCCTGGAACTGCATCAGGAAGTCGTTGGCCACGGCGCCGCCGTCCACCTTGAGGGCCGCCAGCTTGATGCCGGAGTCCTGCTGCATGGCATCCAGCACGTCGCGGCTCTGGTAGGCGATGGATTCCAGCGCCGCACGGATGATGTGGTTGCGGTTCGCGCCCCGGGTCAGGCCGACCATGGTGCCGCGAGCATACGGATCCCAGTAGGGGGCACCCAGACCGACGAAGGCCGGTACCAGGTAGACGCCGTTGGTGTCGCCCACCTTGGAGGCGAAGTAGTCGGTGTCGCGGGCATCGTGGATGATCTTGAGCTCGTCACGCAGCCACTGGATGGTGGCGCCGCCCATAAACACGGCACCCTCGAGGGCATAATTCACTTCCCCTTTCGGACCGATGGCAACCGTGGTCAGCAGGCCGTTGCTGGAGCGAACCGGCTCGGTGCCGGTGTTCATCAGCATGAAGCAGCCGGTGCCGTAGGTGTTCTTGGCCATGCCCTTCTCGAAGCAGAGCTGACCGAACAGGGCAGACTGCTGGTCACCGGCGATGCCGGCGATGGGGATGCGGGCGCCGCCACCACGGGTGGTGTAGCCATACACCTCGGAGGAGGGCTTCACTTCCGGCAGCATGGACATGGGGATGCCCAGCTCGTCCAGCATGCGCTGATCCCACTTCAGATCGCGGATGTTGTAGAGCATGGTGCGCGACGCGTTGGTCGGGTCGGTGACGTGCACCTCGCCGTTGGTCATCTTCCACACCAGCCAGGTGTCGATGGTGCCGAACAGCAGCTCGCCGTTCATCGCCTTCTCGCGGGCTCCTTCCACGTTGTCCAGGATCCACTTCACCTTGGTGCCGGAGAAGTAGGCGTCCAGCACCAGGCCGGTGTTCTCGCGCACATACTCTTCCAGGCCGCGGGCCTTGAGCTCCTCGCAGATGGCGGCGGTGCGGCGGCACTGCCATACGATGGCATTGTAGATGGGCTTGCCGGTGGCCTTTTCCCAGACGACTGTGGTCTCACGCTGGTTGGTGATGCCGATGGCGGCGATCTGCTCGCTGTGCAGGCCGCTCTTGGCCAGCACCTCGGTGAAGACGGAGGACTGGGTCGCCCAGATCTCCATGGGGTCGTGCTCAACCCAGCCCGCCTTGGGGTAGTGCTGGGTGAATTCGCGCTGGGAGGTCGCGACTATGTTGGCATCCTGATCGAAGACGATGGCACGGGAGGAGGTGGTTCCTTGATCCAGCGCGACGACATATTTCTTTTCAGCAGACATGATGTTCTCCACGTTCTTATTTTCCACGTTGGGGGGACCGCTCTCAGGCGGCGGCCTCTTCTTTATTGGACAGCTTGGCGGCGTCGATGGTGGCGACGCGGTTGCCCGGGACGCAGGGAGCCAGCACTTTCACATAGAGGGCGGTACCAAGCTGGGCGCCGACGATGGGGCCGAGGATGGGAACCCAGAAGTAGGGGTTGTCACGACCGCCGGTCAGGGCCACGTCACCCCAGCCTGCGACGAAGGCGAACAGCTTGGGACCAAAATCACGGGCCGGGTTCATGGCAAAGCCGGTCAAGGGGCCGAGGGAGGCGCCGATCACCGCGATCAGGATACCGATCAGCAGGGCGGCGGCGAAGCCCTTGGGGGCGCCGTTGTTGTTGTCACCCAGCGCCATGATGCCCAGCATCAGCACGGCGGTGATCACCAGCTCGACCGCGAACGCCTGCATGTTGGAGAGCAGGGCATTGGGGTAGGTGGAGAAGATGCCGGCGGTGCCGAGGCTCTCGACGCTGCCGCGCACCACGTTGTGGGTCAGCTCCCACTGGGTGAACAGGTTGCTGTAGAGGGCGTAGACCAGGGCGGCGGAGGCGAAGGCCCCGGCTATCTGGGCGATGATGAAGGGCACCACCTTGCGCTTGTCGAAGCCGCAGAAGGTCATCAGGGCCAGGGTCACGGCAGGGTTGAGGTGGGCACCGGAGATGCCACCGGTCACATAGATGGCGATGGCGACACCCAGGCCCCAGGTAATGGAGATTTCCCATTGCCCGAAGTTGGCGCCAGCCAGCACCAGGGCGGCCACGCAGCCGACGCCGAAGAAGATCAGCAGGCCGGTGCCGATAAACTCGGCGAGGCACTCGCCAAGCAGGGTATTGGGTCTTTGTATGCTCATAGTTGTTATTCCTTATATCCACCCACAGTAGGTTTGATGTTCCGTTTCGTTATCTTGCATTCCCATTTATTGCGTCCGAAAACGTTTCTTCTTGTTGTTTGAGTCTGCGCAAACGTTATGCTCGTTTGCGCTCGTTCTTGGACGAGTGAGAAAATAAACCTTCTGTGCCAATTCACCAGACCCCCGCCACCGGAAATGTGGGCAAGATCCCATTCATTGCTAAGAAAATGTGACGAAAAGCAACTCTCAGGGTCTTAAATACTCCTTAGTGGGTATCCTAAACCCTTGTTCCACGCGGTCTGGCCGTCGATGCGCGATCACTCACGGGGTGATTTATTTTGTAATAAAACTGCAATAATTCCGTCTGCATCACAGATTAAATGTTCACAAATGAGCACAATCAGCTCGCTTGCGAATCAGGACTCATCTGGTCGCCAGCTTGACCGGGGCACCCTCAACCGCCCATGACAACAATAAAAGGAAGCAGAACATGCTTAGTCTCTTCAGGCCTGCACCCCATATCGACAGGCTACCGGCCGACAAGATAGATCCCTTCTACAAGCGCCTGCGCTGGCAGGTGTTCTTCGGGATCTTCTTCGGCTATGCCGGCTACTACCTGGTACGGAAAAACTTCAGCCTAGCGATGCCCTACCTCATCGAGCAGGGTTTCTCCCGCGGCGATCTGGGTCTGGCCCTCTCCGGGGTCTCCATCGCCTACGGCCTCTCCAAGTTCCTGATGGGGAACGTGTCGGACAGATCCAACGCCCGTTACTTCCTCTCCGCCGGCCTGCTGCTGTCGGCCGGCATCATGTTTATGATGGGCACCATGCACTGGGCCACCTCCAGCATCGCCATCATGTTCGTGCTGCTGTTCCTGAACGGCTGGGCACAGGGCATGGGCTGGCCGCCCTGCGGCCGCACCATGGTGCACTGGTGGTCACAGAAGGAGCGGGGGGAGATCGTCTCGGTCTGGAACGTGGCCCACAACGTGGGCGGCGGCATGATAGGCCCGCTGTTCATCCTCGGCATGGGCTGGTTCAACGACTGGCGCAGCGCCTTCTACGTGCCGGCGGCGGCGGCGGCGGCCATCGCGGTGATCGCCTTCTTCGTGATGCGCGACACCCCGCAATCGGTCGGTCTACCCCCCATCGAGGAGTACAAGAACGACTATCCGAAGGATTACAACGAGAGCCACGAGCAGGAGTTCTCCGCCAAGGAGATCTTCATGAAGTACGTGCTGCACAACAAGCTGCTCTGGTACATCGCCATCGCCAATGCCTTCGTCTATCTCATCCGTTACGGCGTGCTGGACTGGGCGCCCACCTACCTGAAAGAGGCGAAGGATTTCAGCGTGGATCACTCCTCCTGGGCCTACTTCCTCTATGAGTGGGCGGGGATCCCGGGCACCCTGCTGTGCGGCTGGATCTCGGACAAGATGTTCAAGGGCCGCCGCGCCCCGGCCGGCATCCTGTTCATGGTGCTGGTGACCCTGGCGGTGCTGGTCTACTGGTTCAACCCGGCGGGCAACCCGACCATCGACATGATGGCCCTGGTCGCCATCGGCTTCCTCATCTACGGCCCCGTCATGCTGATCGGCCTCTACGCCCTGGAGCTTGCGCCGAAGAAGGCGGCCGGCACAGCGGCGGGTTTCACCGGGCTGTTCGGTTATCTGGGCGGCGCGGTCGCGGCCAACGCCATGCTGGGCTATACCGTCGACCACTTCGGCTGGGACGGTGGCTTCATGGTGCTGACCATCTCCTGCGTGCTCTCCATCGTGCTGCTGGCCATGACCCTCAAGCACGAGAACATCTCGATCGCGCACAAGGCCGCTGCCGATAAGGCATAAAACGTGATCCTGCCCTTATCGATTGGAAAAGGGATAGGGTACACTGCCAAAGGCCCCGCACCTGCCGGGGCCTTTTTTCGTCTCATCTGCGGAGTGCAAGCGTGAAGCAAACCCAACGACATCTGGAGATCCTGGACGTCCTGACCCGGCAGGGTTTCGTCTCGACCGACGATCTGGTGACCCATTTTGACGTCAGCCCCCAGACCATTCGCCGGGATCTGAACGATCTCGCCGAACAGAACAAGATCCGGCGCCATCACGGCGGGGCCTCATTGCATTCGAGCACCGTCAACACCGCCTACAGCGCCCGCAAGGTGATGCAGCTCAAGGAGAAGGAGCGCATCGCCCGGGAGGTGGCCGCCAACATCCCCGACGGTTCGTCCCTCTTCATCGACATCGGCACCACCACCGAGGCCATCGCCCGTGCCCTGCTGGATCACCGGGAGCTGCGCATCGTCACCAACAACCTGAACGTGGCCAGCATCCTCACCGCCAAGGATGACTTCACCGTCATCATCGCCGGGGGCGAGATCCGCAACCGGGATGGCGGCATCGTGGGGGAGGCGACCCGCGACTTCATCGGCCAGTTCCGCATGGACTACGGCGTCATCGGTATCTCGGGCATCGACAGCGACGGCTCATTGCTCGATTTCGACTACCACGAGGTGAAGATCGCCCAGGCCATCATCGCCCATTCCCGCCAGGTGTTCCTGGCCGCCGACCACACCAAGTTCGGCCGCAACGCCATGGTCAACCTCGGCAACCTCAGCCAGATCCACGCCCTGTTCACGGATCAGGAGCCGCCGGAGAAGCTGATGCGCCTGATGTCCCAGCATCAGATCGCCTGCCATATCTGCTGATATTTCCACTGCTCTAGCATCAGGCCGCCCTGTGGCGGCCGCTTTTCTTTCTGCACACCCCGGTCTGCGGCGTCTCCTTTAGAGCGCCAAAGAGGCCAGTTCCAGGCGCTGAATTCCATACCTTGAGCCCCCTGGCTCTGCACCAGCACATCTGGAGCCAGTTCCCCCGACACCAGGCGCTTGACCCAGACGCCCGGTGGCATGCCCCATGAGGGCTTTCACGCCATCGCGTCCATCGCCTTGCCTCGTGCACGTTCCCTCCCATCCGGGACCCTTTGCCCGCCTCCCTGCCCGGGACTGGTGTTTCCGGTAACCCGTCCGGCTTGCCAGACCGTCACCGACTGGCAGCATTTTTAGCATTGTGAAAACAATCGCGATCACATTTCTCTCACGAAATGTTCGTTTATTGGTTTTTCATGTTCTAATATGAGCGAAATCAAACATTGCTGTCATGGCAAACACAAAATAAGAAAGTAGGTGAACATGAGCGAACATTATGATCTGGTCGTCGTCGGCGGCGGCATCAACGGGGTCGGCATCGCGGCAGATGCGGCGGGGCGGGGGCTGAAGGTGGCGCTGTTCGAGGCGAGCGATCTCGCCTCTGCCACCTCGTCCAACTCCAGCAAGCTGATCCACGGCGGCCTGCGCTATCTCGAACATTACGAATTCCGGCTGGTGAAAGAGGCGCTGGCGGAGCGGGAGGTGCTGCTCGGCATGGCACCCCACATCGCCCGTCCCATGCGTTTTCGCCTGCCCCATCGGCCGCACCTGCGCCCGGCCTGGATGATCCGTGCCGGCCTCTTTCTCTATGACAACCTGGCCAAGCGCGACAAGCTCAAGGGGAGCTGCGGTCTGCGCTTCCTGCCGCAGGACGGTCTCAAGAGCGGTATCCACAAGGGCTTTGAATACTCGGACGCCTGGGTCGACGACGCCCGCCTGGTGGTGCTCAATGCCATGCTGGCGCGGGACAAAGGCGCCGATGTGCAGACCCGCACCCGCTGCGTCAAGGCGGTGCGCGGCTCCAAGCACTGGACCCTGACGCTCGAGCGGGAAGGGGGCGAGCAGTTCACCGTCAGCTGCCGCGGTCTGGTCAATGCGGCGGGCCCCTGGGTCAAGACCTTCTATGACGAGAGCCTGCACGAGAAGTCCCCCCGCGGCATTCGCCTCATCAAGGGGAGCCACATGATAGTGCCGCGCATCCACGAGCGCGAAGAGGCCTACATACTGCAAAACGAGGACAACCGCATCGTCTTCGTCATCCCCTATCAGCAGGATTACTCCCTCATCGGCACCACGGACGTGGAGCACAAGGGGAGCCCGCGGGAGGCGAAGATCAGCAGCGCCGAGATCGACTACCTGTGCAAGGTGGTCAACGCCCACTTCACCAGGCAGATAAGCCCGGCCGACGTGGTCTGGACCTACGCCGGGGTGCGCCCCCTGTGTGACGACGAATCCGATTCGCCTCAGGCGGTGACCCGGGACTACACCCTCGAGCTCAGTGGCGAGTCCGACGGGGCGCCGCTCCTGTCGGTGTTTGGCGGCAAGCTCACCACCTACCGCAAGCTGGCCCAGGCCGCCTGCAACAAGCTCAAGCCCTGGTTCAGCCAGATGGGAGAGGACTGGACCGCCTCCTGCCGGTTGCCCGGTGGCGAGTTCGACTGCTCGGTGCGCGAACTGGCGCGCGCCTTTGCGCTGGAGTTCGACTGGCTCGATGATCGCAGCGCCCTGCGCATCGCCGAGGCCTATGGCGCCCATGCCCGCCTCTGGCTGAAGGAGGAGCGCGGTCAGCACTTTGGCGCCGGGCTGTATGAGGCGGAAGTGCGCTACCTTATCGAGCGGGAGTGGGCCTGCAGCCTGGAAGACATCCTGTGGCGCCGCAGCAAGCTGGGGCTGCGCCTGTCCGAATCCGAACAGCAGCAGCTCGGCGCCTGGCTGCTCGAACACCACCACGCCCTGCCCAAGGCCAGCTGATGACAACGGCGGGCGGCCTTTGCCGTCCGCCGTCAAACTGCAATAAACCTCTGCTATAACAATCACCTACACCAAATAAACAATAACAAAGAGAACCCTTGATGAAACAAACTCACCGTACCCTGGTGGCCCTTGGCCTCGGGGCCGCCTTGGCGCTGCCCGCGCTGGCCTCTGACGAAGGCAAAATCGTCATCGCCCACCGTGGCGCCTCCGGCTACCTGCCGGAACACACCCTGGAATCCAAGGCCCTGGCCTATGGCATGGGCGCCGACTATCTGGAGCAGGATCTGGTGATGACCAAGGATGACCAGCTGGTGGTGATGCACGATCACTTCCTCGACGGCATCACGGATGTGGCCGAGCGCTTCCCCGGCCGGGCCCGCCCGGATGGTCGTTACTATGTGGTGGATTTCACCCTGGACGAGGTGCGCTCCCTGCGCATGACCGAGCCGTTCCAGCTGGTGGACGGCAAGCAGGTGCCCGTCTATCCGGCGCGCTTCCCGCTCTGGAAGTCCAGCTTCAAGATCCATACCTTCCAGGAAGAGATCGAGATGATCCAGGGGCTCAACAAGAGCACCGGCAAGAACATCGGTATCTACCCGGAGATAAAAGCCCCCTGGTTGTTCCGCCACGAGGGCAAGGACATCTCCAGGGCGGTGCTGAAGGTACTGAAGGAGTACGGCTACACCGGCAAGAACGACAAGGTCTATCTGCAGTGTTTCGATGCCAACGAGCTCAAGCGCATCAACGGCGAGCTGATGCCCGCCATGGGCATGGATCTCAAGCTGGTGCAGCTGATGGCCGAGACCGACTGGAACGAAACCATGGTCTACGACGCCAAGGGCAAGGCGACTCCCTACGACTACGACTGGATGTTCAAGCCGGGGGCCATGAAGACCATCGCTACCTATGCCGAGGGGATAGGTCCCTGGAAACCCATGGTGGTGACCGAGCCGGGTACTCCTGGCAAGCCTGTCTTCACCGGCATGGTGAAAGAGGCCCACGCGGCCGGCCTCAAGGTGCATCCTTATACATTCCGTCAGGATGAGGGGCAGATCCCTGCCTATGCGAAAGACTTCACCGATCTGCTCAACATCTTCCTCTACCAGGCCGATGTGGATGGGGTGTTCAGCGACTTCCCCGACAAGGCGGTCGAGGCTATCAAGGCCCACGGCAAATAATAAAAGAAGAGCAACACGGGAACGCAAGCGGGGCCAGGTGCCCCGCTTTTTTTTTGTGCCCGGTGTCATCGCCGGGATGAGGGGCGGTGAGAGGGGGCAGAGAGGGAGAATGTTGAAAATGGATGGGTGTAATTAAATATTTACAATTTGGCGCTTCTCAGGCCCCGCGAGTCGCTACTTTTGAGTTGTCTCACCCTGCATCCTTGGTCATTTATCCATCTATCAGCGTGAAGAGACGCTAGTTTCACTTGATTGTTTGTTTTTAATTGGTAAGGTGAGGGCGGTTGCGTAACAAAGTGCTGACTTGTGTAAATAAAAATGAACAGTCGGCGCAGTTGGCTTGAAACAGTAGAGAGAATGAGAAAATGCAAAGAGACCCCCTGAACAACATCCATATCCAGTCCGAACAAGTGATGATTACGCCTGCCCAGCTCAAGGAGAAACTGCCCATCTCCGATCGCGCGCTGGCATTCGTGCAAGGGGCCCGCAATACCATCGCCGACATCATCCACCGTCGCGATCACCGCTTGCTGGTGATCTGTGGTCCCTGCTCCATCCACGACATGGACGCCGCCAAAGAGTACGCAACCAGACTCAAAGCGCTGCATGACGCCTATCAGGACTCTCTCTACATTGTCATGCGGGTCTACTTTGAGAAGCCGCGCACCACGGTCGGCTGGAAGGGCTTTATCAACGATCCTAACCTGGACGGCACCTTCGACGTGGAGCTTGGACTGCACCGCGCCCGCGAGCTGCTCTGCTGGCTGGCCGAGTTGGAGCTGCCGCTGGCCACCGAGGCGCTCGACCCCATCAGCCCGCAATACCTGGCGGAGCTCTTCTCCTGGTCGGCCATAGGTGCCCGCACCACCGAATCCCAGACCCACAGGGAGATGGCCTCCGGCCTCTCCATGCCGGTCGGCTTCAAGAACGGCACCGACGGCAACCTGGGCACTGCCATCAATGCGCTGCAGGCGGCCTCCAGCCCCCACGCCTTCATGGGGATCAACCAGCAGGGCCAGGTCGCGCTGCTGCAGACCCAGGGCAATCCGGATGGTCATGTGATCCTGCGCGGCGGCAAGCACCCGAACTACGACTCGGTCAATGTGTCGCTGGCGGAAGAGGCGCTGGAGAAGGCGGGCTTGCTGCCCGGCCTGGTGGTGGATTGCAGCCACGGCAACTCCAGCAAGGATCACCGGCTGCAGCCCAAGGTGGCCGACAACGTCATCCACCAGATCCAGGAGGGCAACCGCTCCATCATAGGGGTGATGCTCGAATCCAACCTGTTCGAAGGCAACCAGTCCAGCGAGCAGCCCAAGTGCGAGATGCGCTACGGCGTCTCCATCACCGATGCCTGCATCGACTGGGAGACCACGGACGCGCTGCTGGCCCGTTGCCACAGCCAGCTGGCGGCGCCACTTTTGGCCAGAACCAAGGCATAAGCCGTGGTATCTTGTCATCACTGATTGAACAATCGAGGTGTCACCGGCCGAGGCGGTGACACCTCGTTGCCTCTTGAATCACAGGGCGTCGCTGCGGGCGGCGCCGCAGGGACCGGACATGGCTGAAGAGTTGAATGCCCTCAGGGACAAAATAGATGCGGTGGACAAGCAGCTGATTGATTTGCTGGCCGCCCGTCTCACCCTGGTGGGGGAAGTGGGGGAAGTGAAGAGCCGACACGGCCTGCCCATCTATGCGCCGGATCGGGAGGCGAGCATGCTGGCCCGCCGCCGCGCGGAGGCAGAACTCCTGGGGGTGCCGGGAGATCTCATTGAAGACGTGCTGCGCCGGGTGATGCGCGAGTCCTATATTCTGGAGTCCGCCAGCGACAAGGAGCACCACTTCAAGTGCATGAAGCCGGAGCTCGGCAAGGTGGTGATCATCGGGGGTCAGGGCCAGCTTGGTCGCCTGTTTGGCAATCTGTTCAGCCTCTCGGGCTACCGGGTCGAGACCCTGGGTCAGGCGGACTGGCCGCGCGCAGACGAGATCCTGCACGGCGCCGGGTTGGTGATGGTGGCCGTGCCCATCGACGTCACCTGCCAGGTGATCGACCGGCTCGGCAACCTGCCGGCGGACTGCCTGCTGGTGGACGTGACCAGCGTGAAGGCGGCGCCGCTCGAGCACATGCTGGCGGTACACCAGGGGCCGGTACTGGGGTTGCACCCCATGTTCGGGCCGGACGTGGCGAGCCTCGCCAAGCAGGTGATCGTCTGCTGTCAGGGGCGCGAGCCCGCCGCCAGCCAGTGGCTGCTGGATCAGATGATCATCTGGGGGGCACGGCTGCAGCAGGTGGAGGCCAGGGCCCACGACGAGGCGATGACCTTTATCCAGGCGCTGCGCCACTTTGCCACCTTCGCCTACGGCTGGCACCTCTCCCGCGAGCAGGCCAACATCGATCGCCTGCTGGCGTTGAGCTCCCCCATCTACCGGCTGGAGCTGGCCATGGTGGGACGGCTGTTCGCCCAGGATCCCCACCTCTACGCCGACATCATACTGTCGTCGCCGCAGAATCTGGCGATGATCCGCCGCTACTACCAGAACTTCGGCGAGGCGCTGGGGCTGCTGGAGCGGGGGGATCGGGAGGGCTTTATCGAGGCGTTCAGCCAGGTCTCCGGCTTCTTCGGCGAGCGGGCGGACGAGTTTTTGCGCGAGAGCCGCACCCTGTTGGCGCAGGCCAACGATCGTCGCCATCACGGCTGAGTGCGCTGCATATTATGCAAAAGGGGCCCTTGGGCCCCTTTTCTCATGCTGCTGGCAGCATATCCGGCATCCCATCAGACGGTGATGGCCGGCTCGGCGGCGGGCAGGCGCAGATCGGCGTCATCCCAGCCAAGCGGCAGGGTGAGCAGCTGATCGATGAGCTCCCGGCGATCGGATTTCTCCAGATAGGCGAGGTAGAGCGGGCGGCTCAGGGCCTGTCCTCCCTCCACCAGATGCAGCTTCCCCTGCTCCAGGAAGGGGCTCACCATGCGCCTTGGCAGGTAGGCGGCCCCGCCGTTGGCCAGCACGAACTGCAGCGCCATGCTGGCGGAGCTCGAGTGCAGCACCGGGGTCTTCTGCAGGCTCTGCAGCCGGCTCGACGGTGGCTCGAAGCTGGTGCCCCAGTCGAGGTGGATATGGGGCATCTGCATCAGGCTGTCGGCGCTGGCGGCCGGCTCCCGGCTCACCAGCTCGAACACTAGCTCGCCGATGGGGTGCAGGGCGATCTCGTCGATCTTGGTCGGCTCGGAGAGCAGGGCGAGATCGAGGGAGCGCTCCAGCAACTGGCGGCACAGGTGTTCGCGGGAGGCGGTCTCGAGGCGCACCGCGAGGCCGGGGGCCAGGGCATAGACATGGTTGAGCCAGTCGTTGAAATCGAGCTCCCAGAAGATGGCGGGGGCACCGATGGCGAGCTGCTGGCTGAAACCGGGGGAGAGGGCCACGTCCTGCTTGGCGCGGCCCAGGGTATGCAAGATGGCGTCTGCATAGGGCAGCAGACGCTCACCGGAGGCGGTCAGGCGAATGTTGTTGCGGTGACGGGCAAACAGACTGACCCCGAGTTGCTGCTCGAGCTGGCGGATCCGGAAGCTCACCGCCGACTGGGTCAGGTAGAGATTCTCAGCCGCCCGGCCGAAGTGGCGGGTCTTGCTGACCTCGATGAAGGTCCGAAGCAGCTCGGTATCCATTAATCGAGGGACTCGTCGCTGCCGCCACCACCGCCCTCAAAGCTGCCGCCCGCATCTTCATTGGCGCCACCTGCGACTGTGCACAGACGGTGCACGCGCTTGGGACCAATGACCTTCAGGTACTTGAACCACACCTTGGCGTGGGGATTGCTTCCGGCCGCGCCGGACTTGACCTGTTCGATGAAGGCACTTTCTACGTCATCACGCGGGGCCTGGTTGCCCTGATAGAGCGCCAGCATCACGGTGCCATATTTTTCCAGACTGTCCGCTTCGGCCACGGTGAATTCGCCACTGCGACGCAGGCCACGGGGAAAATGTTTGAAGTCGTTGAAACGCTTGTCTGATTCGAAGCTCATAGTGCTCTTGTTCTGGTTAGTTTGACCTTTGCGGGCAAGTATCATCAGGCCGTCGCAGAGTGCAAAATCAATTTTCTTACTATATTAATAAATATCTTTTATCGAAAAGGGTTTGTCGCATCCCGAGTGGGCATTTTGCGGTGAGCTGCACAAAAAATCCTGAAAAATAGTGGAGTTATGTCAGTTTTTATACAGGAAAAAGCGGTTCTGACAGGGTAAAAACAGAAAAAATAAGGCGCCATACGGCGCCTTTTGTCTCTTCATGACGGAGCTGAACCTGAGTGCCCTGAACTCACTCAATCATGGCTGGCTGGGCCAGGTTGTCGGCACGCCACAGACGATAGCGCACCTCATACTCCTGGGGCACATAGATGACGAAGGGCAGTTTGGAGTTGTAGTTCACGAAGAAGCCCTGACCGTAGATCTGGACGAAGCTCTCCTTCTTCTGACCATCCGGGCAGGCCATCAGGGTGCTGACGGGGCCGGAGACCTGACCCAGGGTCAGGTAGTTGTAGCCCCAGCCCTTGACGCTGTGCTGTTCCAGGTTGCCGGCGAAGCGCGGCAGGTTGCAGTCGACCAGCATCTTCTTGCCGACTTGCAGTTCGACCATCATGTCGGCTTCGTTCTCGACTTCCGGCAGACGGATCACGACACGTTCCTGGTTCACTTCGGCGGCGGGGAACATGCTGATATCAAATTTTTTCGGTTCGGCGGCGAAGGCGTGGCCACCCAACAACAAGGCGCCCAGCAGGCTAAAACGCAACACGGTTTTCATCTGTACCTCATGGGATTGGTTCAACGCCGCTAGACTAACCGCTCTGCGGGTTTCATGCCAGCGCTCCGGGGTGCAAAACCTGTCTGAACCGGCATGCAGTGACGCAATTTGATGCTTTTTTGACGGCCAGGGTCATACCGTCGCCATCCGCCACCTATCCAGCTGGGATCTGAAAGAGCCCCAATCATGGATGTTTACCTCACCAGCAGGACTTGTTTGGCCCAAGCGCCGAGGGTGCGCAGGCCGACGGAGGCGCTAGTGATGTCGAGATAGGTCACCGTCTTGCCGGCGGGGAAGGGGGTGGACGACCCGAGATAGACGCAGCCGTCGTTCACCGCCTTGCCGTCCCCGGCCATGGCCGCGAGGGAAGATGATCTCGTTCAATGCGGGTTGTTAGCAGGTTGCCTTCGTCGCCACCGCGTGCTGGCAATAAAAAGCCCGCCAAAGGGGCGGGCTCGCTCAGGTGGCTTGCACCGGTCAGGGGGCGCGATAGAAGCGGTTCAGCTCGTTCATCACCTGGATCAGGGTGCCCATGTCCGGGGTACCGTGCTTGATGGGACGATAGGTGTCGCGGTCCAGCAGCTCGAAATCCCCCTGCTTGTTGAACTGGGTGATGGTGTTGCCCTGATAGATGGCGAAATCGTTCTGATCCCCCGCCAGCAGCCAGTTGCGCGGGCTGGCATCGAACAGGCTGCGCCCCGTGCTGTAGTCGCGGGGCGGATTGCGTACCCCCAGCATGCCCTTCATCAGGGTTGGCACCAGATCCAGGTGGCTGCTCGCCTGCTCCTGGATCTTGCTCTCGGTGCCCGGCCAGGCCAGCACCATGGGCACCTGCACCTGATAGGGGGAGTAGTTGCTGCCATAGCCCCAGCTGTTGCTCTGGGTCTCGTTGAACTCCTGACCGTGATTGGAGGTGACCACGACTATGGTCTGCTCGCCGAGCCCCTGCTGCTGCAGTTGCGAGAGCATCTGTTCGAGCAGCTGGTCGGTGTAGAACACCGCGTTCTTGTAGCGATTCTCCAGCTTCTGCAGATTCTCTGGCCTGTAGGCGGTGGCCGGGTTGAACCGGGTCAGCTCGGGCTGGAAGGGGCCCTTGATGCTGGCGGGCACCTGATAGTCCCCCGGGCTCGACAGATAGACCAGGGAGAACCAGGGTCTGTCCGCCGTGCGGTTGTGGAGCCACTGCTGCCAGTCGTCGATCAGCAGGCGGTCGTCGGTCTGGCGCGAGACGAAGACCTGCTTGCGCAGGCCGGCGAGCAGGCTCTGCTGATACTGCTTGGCATCTTCCAGCGCGCCGAACAGGCCGAACTGGTAGTCTTGGCGCAGCATCTCGTCGAACAGCACGGGCGGACGCTTGTCGGTGCGAATGTCGCCGTAATAGTGGCCGGGCAGGCCATAGAAGAGGCTGAACATCCCCATGGCCTCATCGTTGCCGCCGCTCATGTGGTTGCGGAAGCTGATGTGCTGATCCGCATAGCGCTGCAGATTGGGCATGTTGATGTTGTTGAGCATGTCCGCCCGCAGGGAATCGACCACCACCACCAGCAGGTTCTTGTGATCGCCCGGGGCGTTCACGCTGAGGGGGCGCAGCGGATAGAGCAGCCGGTGCTCCGCGCTCCCCTGATCCTCGGCCTTTTTCTCATACTGCTCGAGATCCAGCCAGCCATGCTTGGCCAGGAAGCTCCTGGCGGTCATGGGGTAGGAGAGGGGGAAGTTGGCCCGCTGCATGGTGATGGGCTGATACAGGGTGGCATCCGCCCAGCTGTTGACCAGGTGGGTCAGGATGAAGCAGACCAGCAGGGCCAGCCCCACCTGATTGCCGTACTGACGGCGCTTGCGCTTGTTGATCTTGCGCCATACATAGGCCGACAGCAGCAGTTGCAGCAGGAAGATGGTGGGCACGGCGACGAAGATGATGCTCCAGATAGAGCCCTCTTCGGTCTGCGCCTGATCCAGCAGCAGTTGCCACACCTGGCCGTTCAAGTGGAACTTGAACAGCTGGAACACCTGGGTGTCGATGAGCAGCAGCACCAGCGCCAGGGTGGCGATGATGGCCGAGATGAAGCGCAGCGGCTTCTCTCTTGGCAGGATGAAGCTCAAGGGGAAGATGGTCAGCAGATAGGTGACGAAGCTCAGGAACGAGAAATGGCCTATCCAGCTGATGATGAGATAAGTGACGCCGAGCGTGGTCGACGGCCAGCTGATGGAACCCAGGTAGCGGGTCGCGATCAGCATGGCCAGGATGATGTTGAAGAAGGAGAACCAATGCCCCCAGGTGATCAGGCGAGAGACATTATCACGATAGGGGTTGCCGGTTTCGACCATAATGATCCATCTGCTTGAAAAACATCAAAGAATGCGAAGAAACTCAATGCGCATCGCGGCGATGGTCCACCGAGGCGGTGAGCGCCTGAACGAACTTCTCGGTGATCGCCTGGCGCTGGGCCGGAGCCATGCCGTTGATGATGTTGGTGGTCAGGTTGCCAAGCACCATCAGACTGAGATCCACCGGCGCCTTGTGTTTCTCCAGGGCGGTGATCAGGTCGTTCATCAGGGCGTCAAACTGCTCGTTATTGTACTTTGATACGATGGGCATAATCTTGGGTTCATCTCGGTTCAAAGCGCCTTATAATACTTCACCCTTTCGGCTAACACTATGGCTTTGTGACATGAGTCTCGATATCGACAAGATCATTCTTCACTCCCTGCGGCCCGGCAACGATGGCCAGCCCCACGCCGATACCCGCAGCCAGACCCTGCCTGCCGACGAGGCGGTGCAGGGGCTGATGGCTGAACTGCATCGCATCTACAACGGCAAGGGGGGCAAGGGCTTTGGCTTCTTCGTCGACCCCGAGGCCGCCGTCGCCGAGCTGGCCGAGGGCATCGATGCCCCCAAGCAGCCCTCTCCCGCCTTTCGCATCGCCCTGGAGCAACTGCTGGCCGAGCAGACCGAGTTCGTTCCCTTCTCCGTCAACCTGACCCAGATGCTGGTCAAACAGCTGGTGGAGCACGCCCTGGATGAGCAGGGGGTGTTGCTCATCGCCAAATACAACTATGTGGGGGTCGACTATCTGATGGTGGCCCTGCTGGAGGGCAAGGAGAGCGTCACTGTCAGCGAGGCGCTGGAGCTGCGCCACATCCAGTATCTGGACATCGGCAAGCTCAACCTGGTGGCTCGCATCGATCTCACCGAATGGAAGACCCAGCCGGAGTCGCGTCGCTACATCACCTTCAGCAAGGGGCGGGTTGGCCGCAAACTGGGGGATTTCTTCATGGATCTGCTGGGTGCCCGAGAGGGCATGGATGCCAAGGTGCAGAATAAGGGCCTGCTGCAGGCGGTAGACGACTATTGCGACAGCCGCCAGCTCGAGCCGGCCGAGCGCAACGACTACAAGAAGCAGGTCTTCAAATATTGCACCGAGCAGGCCAGCGCCGGCGAAGAGATCGAGATCAGGGAGTTGTCGGCAGAGCTCTCCTCAAAAGAGGCGGGAGAGGGCGACCTCGATTTCTACAGCTTCATCGGCCAGGAATACGAGCTGGAGGAGCGCTTCCCGGCGGACAGGTCCACCCTGCGCGGGTTGACCAAGTTCGTCGGCTCGGGTGGCGGCCTGACCCTGAGCTTCGAGCAGAAATTGCTGAACAGCCGGATCTTCTACGATCCCCAGACAGATACCCTGACCATCAGGGGGGTACCGCCCAACCTCAAGGATCAGCTGCTGCGCCAGTCGTAATGTGATCCACCCATCATTTTTTGCAAAAAGGCACCGGAGTCCGCTCCGGTGCCTTTTTATTTAAGGGGGTGATGAAGCTGGAAACCGTTGCAGTACTTTTGTTAACACATTAAACAAAATAATCGGGGTGAAAGGGTTTTCAGTGGGATGAAATCCCTTTCATTGGTGTAAATTTATTTCTTTTCGGTAATTTTATTTCCGTATCTTGGCAAAAATATGGGGGGAACTCTCGTTAAGTCGCTGAAATAAGAAAATGTTTTCATAACTTTCTGGAAGAAAATACGTAATTGCATTTCAAAAATGCGAGGCGTGTCATGTGAGGCATTGAACGCTTGGGATAATATTCATCTCGCACACAATGCTCTTACAGCGCGGAACTAATACAAGGAAAGGCTCATGAAAAAGAAATTGCTGTCATCCCTGATCGGTCTGGCTACCCTGGGCGTGGCTTGCTCTGCCACTGCTGCGATTGATGAAGGTCAGCTGACCATCTGGATCAACGGTGACAAGGGCTACAACGGCCTGGCCGAAGTCGGCAAGAAGTTCGAAGCCGAGACCGGCATCAAGGTGACCGTGGCTCACCCGGATCAGGTTGAAGTGAAATTCCAGCAAGCCGCCGCTACCGGCAACGGCCCGGACATCTTCTTCTGGGCTCACGACCGTTACGGTGAGTGGGTCAAGTCCGGTCTGCTGGTGCCCGTGACCCCGAACGCCGCCACCAAGGCCAAGTTCGAGCAGTTCGCCTGGGATGCCATGACCGTCGATGGCAAGACTTACGGCTATCCGGTCGCGGTCGAAGCCGTCAGCCTGATTTACAACAAGGATCTGTTGCCCAACCCGCCGAAGACCTTCGAAGAGATCGCCAAGATCGACGAAGAGCTGAAGAAAAATGGCAAGCGCGCCATCATGTGGGCCTATGATACCCCCTACTTCAGCTATCCCCTGGTGGCTGCCAACGGTGGTTATGCCTTCAAGAAGACCGCTACCGGTTATGACGTGAAAGACACCGGCGTGGCCAACGCGGGTGCCAAGGCCGGTGTCGGCTACATCTCCGAGATGATCAAGTCCGGTCACCTGGAGAAGGGTATCGACTACGGTGTCATGGATGCCAAGTTCAACAAGGGCGAAGTGGCCATGATGATCAACGGTCCCTGGGCCTGGAGCAACCTGGACAAGAGCGGCATCAAGTACGGCGTAGCGCCGCTGCCGACCCTGAAGGGTAACCCGGCCAAGGCCTTCGTCGGCGTCCTCGGTGCCACCATCAACGCCGCCAGCCCGAACAAGGATCTGGCCATCGAGTTCCTGGAAAACTACCTGCTGACCGATGCCGGTCTGGCGCCGGTCAACGCCGACAAGCCGCTGGGTGCCGTGGCCCTGAAGTCCTTCCAGAAGACCCTGGAAGCGGACCCCAACATCAAGGCCACCATGCAGAACGCCCAGAACGGTGAGCCGATGCCGTCCGTGCCCGAGATGAGCCGTTTCTGGTCCTCCTTCGAAACAGCCCTCAAGAACGTCACCTCTGGTCGTCAGAGCGTTGACGAAGCCCTGGATACCGCTGCCAAGCGTATCGTCCAGTAAGCACGTATCAGGGAGGCCTTCGGGCCTCCCACTCTCTCCAATCTCTCTTGGCGCAATAAAGGTTAATTGGCATGGAAGTAGTACCTTCTATCGAATCCTATGCCGGTCCGAAGAAAGACAAGTACGTCTGGCTGAAGTGGACCATGGCGGCACTGATCGCAGTGCTTAATGGTTATGCGGCCGTGATGATGTATGCCAGTGGCGAGTGGGTCTTTGCCCTGCTCGATCTGGTGGTCGTTTCCGTCGGTCTCTATGTCTTCATGAACAAGAAGACCTATGCCCACCGCTATATTTTCCCCGGTGTGGCAGGCATGGTTGTTTTTATCATCTTCCCTCTTGCCTACACGATCGGCATCGCCTTCACCAACTATTCGGGATCCAACCTGCTCTCCCTCGAACAGGCTCGGGATTACCATCTGAAAAAGACCTATAAGGTGGCGGGCGGTGAATTCGATTTCACCCTCTTGGGTGGTGAGAACAATCAGTTTCAGCTGCTGCTGCAACAGGACGACCAATCCTTTATCAGTCAACCCCTTACTCTGTCGAACAACAAGGCACGTGAACTGGCTGTCCGCGAGGGCCGGGTTCATGACGAGCCACAGGTTGTTCAGTTGCAGCCCCTCAACGGGGAGGCCATCGACCAGGTGGCGCCCATCCGGGCCATCGTCGATCATCGCACTCACCTGAGTGCCCTGGATCTGGTGCTGCCCGATGGCAACATCCACCTGACCCTGAGCAGCCTGCGCAAGTTTGCCGCCCAGAAGCAGCTCTATACCCAGCTGGTGGACGGCGTCGTGCTCAAGTCCGGCGTCATGATCAAGGACAGCAACCTGCTGCGTGACAACCAGAGCGGCGAGCTGATGCTGCCCAACGGCGACACCGGCTTCTACCAGTACATAGACGCGGAAGGTCACTTCGTCGGCAAGGGCATAGCCCCGGGTTTCGTGGTGAGCGTGGGGTGGAAGAACTTCATGCGCATCATGACGGATCCGGGCATCCAGGGTCCCTTCATGCAGATCTTCGTCTGGACCGTGATCTTCTCCGCCTGCTCGGTCGCCTTCACCCTGGCCATCGGCATGGTGCTGGCGTGTCTGGTGCAGTGGGAGCAGCTCAAGGGCCGTGGCTTCTACCGGGTCATGCTGATCCTGCCCTATGCGATACCGGCGTTCATCTCCATCCTGGTGTTCAAGGGCTTGTTCAACCAGAACTTCGGCGAGATCAACCTGTTCTTGGAAGCGGCGTTCGGCATCAAGCCTGACTGGTACACCAACCCCTTCCTGGCCAAGGTGATGATCCTCATCGTCAACACCTGGCTCGGCTACCCCTACATGATGATCCTCTGCATGGGCCTGCTCAAGGCCATCCCGGAAGATCTCTATGAGGCGTCCGCCATGGACGGTGCAGGTCCGGTACAGAACTTCTTCAAGATCACGGTACCGCTCTTGATGAAGCCGCTGACCCCCCTGCTGATCGCATCCTTTGCCTTCAACTTCAACAACTTCGTGCTTATCCAGTTGTTGACGAACGGGGCGCCGGACATCATCGGGGCCACCACGCCGGCCGGGACCACCGACTTGCTGGTGAGCTACACCTACCGGATCGCGTTCCAGGGCTCGGGTGGTCAGGACTACGGTCTGGCCAGTGCCATCGCCACCGCCATCTTCCTCATCGTGGGTGCGCTGGCCTTGCTCAACCTGAAATTGTCCAAAGCCGACAAGCAACTGTAAGGAGGCTTCAACATGGCAATCGTACAACCCAAATCAGTGAAATACCGGGTGTGGGCAACCCACCTGGTGATGTGGGGCTTCCTGGCACTGATCATCTTCCCGCTGATCATGGTCATCGCCATCTCGTTCCGTAACGGCAACTTCTCGGTGGGGGAGATCATCCCCACCAATCCGACCCTGGATCACTGGAAGCTGGCGCTCGGCATGTCCATCACCAACGCCGACGGCAGCATCACGCCGCCGCCGTTCCCGGTGCTGACCTGGTTGTGGAACTCCATCAAGGTCGCGGGCATTACCGCCCTGATGATAGTGGTGCTCTCCACCACCTGTGCCTACGCCTTCGCCCGCCTGCGTTTTCGTGGCAAGTCCACCATCCTGCAGGGCATGCTGATCTTCCAGATGTTCCCGGCGGTGCTGGCCCTGGTGGCCATCTATGCCCTGTTCAACAAGATCGGTGACTACATTCCCTGGCTCGGGCTCAACACCCATGGCGGCCTGATCCTGGCCTACATGGGGGGCATCGCCCTCCACGTCTGGACCATCAAGGGCTACTTCGAGACCATCGACTCCTCCCTGGAGGAAGCGGCGGCCATCGATGGTGCCACCCCGTGGCAGGCGTTCAGGCTGATCCTGCTGCCCCTGTCGGTGCCCATCCTGGCGGTGGTGTTCATCCTGGCCTTCATCGGTTCCATTACCGAGGTGCCCATGGCCTCCATCCTGCTGCAGGATGTGAACAACCTGACCCTGGCGGTCGGTGCCCAGCAGTACCTCTATCCGCAGAACTACCTGTGGGGTGACTTCGCGGCGGCCGCCGTGCTGTCAGGCTTCCCCATCACAGTCGTGTTCCTGCTGGCGCAGCGCTGGTTAGTCGGTGGCCTCACCGCCGGTGGTGTGAAAGGTTAAGTGGCGCCACGCTGCCTGCACCAAGGTGTTCCTGCTGGTCTACCTCAGGGCTGGCTGGTGGGCGGTCTGACCGCAGGCGGTGTGAAAGGTTAACGGTTAATGGCCGGGGGAGCCGACTCCCCCCGCCATCACGATTTGCAAAGATTCAAGAGCGGAGCTCGACATGGCTGAAGTAGTACTCAACAACGTTCGCAAAAATTACGACCCGGCTGTCCACAAGGACACCCTGCGCAGCATCAACCTCGACATCAAGGAAGGGGAGTTCATCGTCTTCGTCGGCCCGTCCGGCTGCGGCAAGTCCACCCTGCTGCGGATGATCGCGGGTCTGGAAGACATCACCAGCGGCGAGCTGACTATAGGCGGTCGCTACATGAACGACGTGCCGCCGGTGGAGCGCAACGTGGGCATGGTGTTCCAGTCTTACGCCCTCTACCCGCACATGAACATCTACGAGAACATGGCCTTCGGCCTCAAGCTCAAGAAGATGGACAAGGAGAGCATCCACAAGCGGGTGATGCGCGCCGCCGAGATCCTGGGGTTGGAGCCGCTCTTGGAGCGCAAGCCCAAGGCCCTCTCCGGCGGTCAGCGCCAGCGGGTCGCCATCGGCCGCAGCATAGTGCAGCAGCCCCAGGTGTTCCTGTTTGACGAACCGCTCTCCAACCTGGATGCGGCCCTGCGGGTCAAGATGCGCATCGAGATCGCCAAGCTGCACAAGGAGCTCAACTCCACCATCATCTACGTGACCCACGATCAGGTGGAGGCCATGACCCTGGCCAACCGCATCGTGGTGCTGAGCCCGCTCAAGGGCGAGGCGGCCACCAACCTGGAGCAGTTCGGCACCCCCCTTGAGCTCTACCACAACCCGGACAACAAGTTCGTGGCGGGCTTCATCGGCTCCCCCAAGATGAACTTCCTGGCGGGCGAGCTGGTGGAGATCGGCGAGCGGGAAGCCGTGGTCAAGCTGACCACGGGTGACAGCGTGCGGGTGCGGGTGGATGCCCGCCGCGGCGCCGTGGGCGACAAGGTGGAGCTGGGCATTCGTCCCGAGCACCTGGTGCCGCTGGGCCATGCCCATGCCGACAGCCGGGTGAGCGGCGTGGTGCAGGTGGCCGAGCACCTGGGAGCGGAGTCCTTCGTCTACATGGACGTGGGTGGCCACGACTTCACCGTCAAGGCGAGTTCCGACGTGGACGTGGCCACCGGCCAGGAGTACAGCGTCGGCATTCCGGCCGAGGCCTGTTACCTGTTCGATGCCAGGGAACAGGCGTTCCCGCGCACCGCCAAATATATCCGCACCTGATCGCGGTCAGGATGCCGAGGTTTTCCTTTCTTCATGTTCAATGCCTTTTGCCGGTCGCAAGACCGGCTTTTTATTGCCTGCCGTTCGGGACTGGTGGGGGCGGGTCAGCGGGTTTGGCTGGCCTGGGCTGGAGAGAGGAGGGCGTTGATGCCCCTGGTCTTGATGGGAAATGCCCAGGGGCTCGCCCGGCGGGTCGGGCGGCACCTGGTCACGCCTCCTTTCTCGCCTCTTTCCCGGCGTCGAACCCGGCGGTGACGTCAGGTACGAAGTGCTGGCTGGAGAGAGGGGGGCGTTCATAACCCTCGGTCTTGATGGGGGGCAGCTTGATGGGCTCGTAGTGGATCGCCTCGTAGGGCACCTTGCCGAGCAGGTGGGAGATGCAGTTGAGGCGGGCACGGCGCTTGTCGTCCGCCTCCACCACGAACCAGGGACTGTCTTGCGTGTCCGTGTAGGTGAACATGTCGTCCTTGGCGCGGGAGTATTCCACCCAGCGGGAGCGGGACTGCAGGTCCATGGGGCTGAACTTCCAGCGCTTGATGGGGGTGTTGATCCGCTCCTTGAAGCGCTTCTCCTGCTCCTCGTCGCTGACCGAGAACCAGTACTTGATGAGGGTGATGCCGGCTCGGATCAGCATCCGCTCGAATTCGGGGCAGGCGCGCAGGAATTCACGGTACTCGTCGTCGCTGCAAAAGCCCATCACCCGCTCGACCCCGGCCCGGTTGTACCAGGAGCGGTCGAACAGCACCATCTCGCCGGCGGCGGGCAGGTGGGCCACGTAGCGCTGGAAATACCACTGGGTGCGCTCCCGATCCGATGGCGCGGGCAGGGCGGTGACCCGGCAGACCCGGGGGTTGAGGGGCTCGGTGATCGCCTTGATGACGCCCCCCTTGCCGGCGGCATCCCGCCCCTCGAACAGCACCACGACTTTCAGCCCCTCCTGCTTGACCCACTCCTGCAGCTTGACCAGCTCCTCCTGCAGGTGGGCGAGGTGGTGCTCGTAGCTCTTCTTGTCCAGACGGGGGCGCTTCTTGCTCTTCTCCTTGGCCATCGGCCTCTCCTTGATGAGTCCTTTTGTGAGTCACTCCAGCTTGCACCAGGCCGACCCCCTCTGCCAAGGGAGGCGTGATACACTGCCGCCCCGTCAGCCGCTGGCAATAGAAAAACATGACGCCATTGATGGCGATTTGCACAGCCGTCTCATCATCTCAGTTGGCAACAGGAGAAAACATGAAGCAGTTTATGGAGGTAGCGGGTCGCCGGATGGCCTATCTGGACGAGGGGCAGGGCCCGGTGCTGCTGCTGGGCCACAGCTACTTGTGGGACAGCGCCATGTGGGCGCCGCAAGTGAAGGCCCTCAAGGGGCAGTATCGCTGCATCGTGCCCGAGCTCTGGGGCCATGGGGATTCCGATGCCACGCCGGACGGCCCCTGCACCCTGGCGACCCTGGCCCGGGATCATCTGGCCTTGCTCGACGCCCTCGGTGTCGACAACTTCGTGCTGGTAGGGCTCTCCATCGGCGGCATGTGGGGGGTGGAGCTGGCGCGCATGGCGCCCGGGCGCATCAAGGGGCTGGTGCTGATGGACAGCTTCGTCGGCCTCGAGCCCCAGATCACCTGCGAGCGCTACCTCGCCATGCTGGCCGCCATCGAGCAGTTGGGGAGCATACCCGCCCCCATCGTCGAGCAGGTGGCGCCGCTCTTCTTTGCCCATCAACCCGATGCTGCCCTGATGGACGGCTTCAAGGGGCGGCTCGCCGCCTGGCCGGCTGACAAGGTGGCGAGCCTGGTGGCGGTGGGGCGCGCCTTCGTGACCCGGGAGGATCGCATCGACTGGCTGGAGGAGATGGCGCTGCCCGCGCTGGTGATGACAGGCTGCGAGGACAAGGCCCGACCTGTGCTGGAAGGTTACCTGATGGCCGAGGTGCTGGGCTGTTCCTTCAGGGAGATCCCGGTCGCCGGCCATATCTCGACCCTGGAGAACCCGGCGTTCGTCAACCGGGCGCTGGCCGAGTTTCTGGGCGCGATCGGAACGTGGTGACGGCCCGTCAATGACAAAGAAGGGAGCCTTGGGCTCCCTTCTTGTTGGTTGGCTTCGCCAGCCGAGCAGGGTTACCAGATATAGCCGATGCCGAAGCCCGCGTAGAGCTCGCCATCGTGCTGGACTATGGGGCTGTTGGCGATGTCTTTGTCGTAGCGCTCGTAGTTGGCGGCAAACATGCCGATCCAGTGGGGGCTGAAACGGTAGCTGGTGATGATGGCGGCCATGGGGGAGAGGGTGGTGCCCGTGTCCCACTCGGCGCGATGGGCCCTGGCCTCGCTGCCCGAGACGCCGCCGAAGTAGTAGTTCGCCATCTTGTCGCTGCGGATCATCACCCCCATGCCGGGCATGATGAGCAGCTTGTCGCGAATGATGGGAAAGTCGGCCCACAGCAGCCACTCCTGGCCGTTGCTGGTCCCGGTCACGTCCGTGCTGATGCGGGTGCTGAGCAGGGCGTAGGGGGTGATGAGGCTGGCGCCGACGCCCCCCTCCAGCTCCCACTCGCGCTCCTCCATGCCCGCGAGCTCGGGGGCATCGTCGGGATCCAGGTTGCCGAATCGCACCCGGCCATAGCCGTAGGCGGCGAAGTTCTCCTCCTTGTGGAAGTAGTAGCGGGCCCTGTCCCCGAGGAACATGAACCGATCGCCGAAGTAGACGGCGCCCGGCACCGCGAGGGCGGTGTCGTCCTGCCCCTGGTAGCGGGCATCCCCGCCGATGACGGCGCCGCCCAGCACCAGCCCCTTGGGCACAGGGCTGGTGGGGCTGTCCTGCACGAAGATGTCGAGGGAGCCGAGATCGATCTCGGCCCGGACGGGGACGGTGAACAGCAGGGCCAGCAGACAGCCGAGGGGCGCGTGGCGCAGGGCGCGAACAGGGGGCATGGAGAGATCCTTTGAATCTGGGCTGGAACGGGGCAGAGAATACTGCCCCCGGATGCCGTCAGTGAAGCCTGTTTTCATTGTGAATTCAAGTTGATAGCAAAAAAATGACGCTCAGGTCCTGGGATGGCGCGAGGAGGCGTCCATTGACCCCGAGAGTCGTCCTGCGTGGCGGCAACCAAGGTGGCGAAGGGGAATAGAGAGGGACCTGGATAAGAAAGAGAGGCTTGCGCCTCTCTCTGCATCAGGGGGTGGGACGGGGCTGATCGTCCCGCTTGGGCCAGGCGTTGAGCACGGCTTTCACCAGGGTCGCCAGGGGGATGGCGAAGAAGACCCCCCAGAAGCCCCACAGGCCGCCAAACACCAGCACGGCAACGATGATGGCCACCGGGTGCAGGTTGACCGCCTCGGAGAAGAGCAGGGGCACCAGCAGGTTGCCGTCCAGGGCCTGAATGACCAGATAGGCCACCATCAGCCAGGCGAAGTCGGGGGTCAGGCCCCACTGGAACAGGGCCACCATGGCGACGGGCACGGTCACCGCCACCGCCCCTATGTAGGGGATGAGCACGGAGAAGCCGACCGCCACCGCCAGCAGCACCGAGTAGCGCAGCCCCATCAGGGCGAAGGGGATGTAAGTGGCCACCCCGACGATGAGGATCTCGATCACCTTGCCGCGAATGTAGTTGATGATCTGGTCATTCATCTCCACCCAGACCCGGTTGACCAGGGTGCGGTTGCGGGGCAGGAAGCGGCGCAGGCCGCCCATCAGCACCTGCTTGTCCTTGAGCATGAAGAACACCATCAGCGGCACCAGGATGGCGTAGATGAGGATGGCCACCACGTTGATGAGGGAGCTGAGGGAGGCGCTCACCAACTGCTCGCCCCCGGTCAGGATGCGCTGGCGGATGTTGTCGATGATGGTCTCGACCAGGCTGACGTCGATGATCTCGGGGTATTTTTCCGGCAGGGTGCGCACATAGTCCTGGGCATGGGCCAGCATGGACGGCGCCTCCTTGGCCAGGTTGACGCCCTGGCTCACCAGCGTGGGGATGAGGCCCAGCAGCATCATGGTGGTCACCGTGATGAACAGCAGCAGCACCAGACTGGTGGCCAGGGGGCGGGAGAGCCCGGTGCGCTGCAGGCGGCTGACCGGCCACTCCAGCAGGTAGGCCATCACCAGCGCCACCAGGAGCGGTGCCAGCAGATCGCCGAACAGCCAGAGCACCGCGAAGCAGAACACCAGCAGAAGGAAGAGGGTGACGGCATCCGGGTCGGAAAAACGGGTCTGATACCAGCGCTTCAATACATCTAACATCGAGGCTTCCTTGAATGACGGGTCATGGCAGGGAGGCGCCGCCCGATGCCGATGGCGGCATCCCGGCGACCACGAGCAGCAGGGAGAGGCGGGTGGCGGACTCCTCCAGTGGCCGGACGTCGTGACCCTGGCGGCGCAGATAGGCAGGAATGTCTTGCCTTGAGCCGGGATCTCCCAGAAGAATGAGCAGGGATTGACCGGGCCGAGCCTGGCGCAGCCAGAGCTTGAGCCGAATGAGGGGCTCGGGACAACGCCAGGGGGTCAGGTCGAGCTGTTCCATGGGAATTCCATCGCGTGCGTGGCCGTCATTATGGCCGTGATGGCAGGATGAAACAACGCTTGTGGGCCTTGAATGGCAAGGGTATTCTGCCGATGCCCGGTAGGGTCTGATTGGAGATAGAGATAACGTGGCACGTTTTTCCCCCCTGATAGCATCGCTTCCCCTGCTGGTCTCCCTGATGGGAGCGACCTTCCACGCCCAGGGGAGCAACCAGTTGCCCGACATCGGGACCGCCGGGGTCGCCGCCCTGCCCATCGAGCAGGAGGTGCGCTATGGCAACGCCTTCATGCGCTTCGCCCGGGCGGGCCTGCCCATCATCGACGATCCCGTGCTGAACGAATACATCGACGATCTGGGTCAGCGACTGCTCACCAACGCCGACGGGGTGCGTTTCCCCTTTACCTTCTTCCTCGTCAACGATCCCAGCATCAACGCGGCCGCCTTCCTCGGTGGCCGGGTCAAGGTGCACACCGGCCTCTTCCTCTACGCGGAGAGCGAGAGCGAGCTGGCCTCTGTCCTGGCCCACGAAATCACCCACGTGACCCAGCGCCACATCGCCCGCTATATGGAGGCCCAGGCGAGCAGCTCCGCCATGACCCTGGCCGGCCTGGTGGGCTCCATCGCGCTCGCGGTGATCAACCCCACCGCCGGCATCGCCGCCCTGCAGACCACCTTGGGCCTGTCGATGCAGTCGGCCATCAACTACACCCGGGACAACGAATACGAGGCGGATCGCATCGGCATGAAGACGCTGTATGACGCCGGGTTCGATCCCATGGGCATGGCGAACTTCTTTCAGAAACTGGCGGCGGAGTACCGCTTCGCCAGCAAGCCGCCCGAGATGCTGCTGACCCACCCCCTGCCCGAGACCCGGATCAGCGAGGCCCGTGCCCGTGCCGGCAGCTATGGCCGCCGCGCCCTCGCCCCCAGCCTCGACTTCTGGCTGGCCAAGGTGCGCATCCAGGTGCGCTATGGCACCGAGACCCCCCAGGGGCTGCTCACCTACTTCGACAGCCGCCTGCAGAAGGGGGATTACCCCGTCAAAGACGCCGCCCTCTATGGCAAGGCGCTGGCCCTGCTGCAGCTCAAACGCACCGACGAGGCCGACGCCCTGATGCAGGAGCTGGCCACCCGCCATCCGGAGGATCTCTTCGTGGTGGACGCCCTGACCGACATCGATCTCGCCAAGGGGCGCAGTGCCCAGGCCATCGCCAGGCTGGAGCGCTTCCGCACCCGGATGCCGGACAACGAGGTGGTGGTGGTCAACCTCGGCAACGCCTATCTGGAGGGGGGGAACTATCAGAAGTCCATCGCCATCCTGGACCCCTATGCCCGGGAGCACGACGAGAACAGCCTGGCCTGGAGCCTGCTGTCGGACGCCTACCGCAAGGCGGGCAGGATGACGGACCTGCACATGGCGCGGGCGGAGACCCTCTCCCTGCGCGGGGACTACCAGGCGGCCATCGACGAGCTGATCGTGGCCCGCGGCACCACCAGCGACAAGTTGACCCTGGCCCGCATCGAGGCGCGCATCACCCAGCTGGAGCGGGCCAAGAAGGATCTGGACAGCCTCAAGGGGTAAATGCTCGTCCGCCATCCGTGAAACGGGGTGCCCCAGAGATGGGGCACCCCGTTTCGTTGCCGGGCTCGGCGCGCCGCTCAGGGAAGCGCCGCGACCCGCGTGGTGAGGGCGGCCAGCCTGGCCTCATCGAGTTCTCCCACCAGGGTCTCCAGCAGGCGCCCCTCGCCATCGAGCAGGTAGCTGGTGGGCAGTGCCCCCGGCCTTGGGAAGGGGAGGCGGGACTCGTCCTCGGGGATCAGCAGGGGCACGGCTATCCCGTGGCGCCGGGCCAGCGCGGTCAGCTCGGCGGGGGAGGCGGGATCATAGTTGATGGCGATCACCCCAATTTGCCCCTCCCGGTGCAAGGCCGCGAGCAGGGGCATCTCCCGCAGGCAGGGGGCGCACCAGGGGGCGAAGTAGTTGACCAGCAGCGGCTTGCCGGCAAAGTCGGACAGGCTCACGGCCTGCCCGGTGGCATCGGTGAAGCGCGGGGCTGGCGAGCAGGCCGCCAGCAAGGCCGCCACAATCAGCCAACAGATCCGTTTCATTTCCATATCCTTCCCGCTTACCCTGCCCATCGGTTTCCCCTACAATAGCGCCACTTGTCGTCCCATCTTGCAATATCAGGGAGTTACCATGAGCGAGACCCAAATCTATCACAATCCGCGCTGCTCCAAGAGCCGTGAAACCCTGGCGCTGCTGGAACAGCACGGGGTTGCCCCCGAGGTGGTGCTCTATCTGGAGCAGGCGCCGAGCGAGGATGAGATCCGCACCCTGCTGAGCCAGCTGGGCTTCACCGATCCCCGCCAGCTGATGCGCACCAAGGAAGATCTCTACAAGGAGCTGGGACTGGCCGAGCAAGCGGGTGATGCCCTGATCGCCGCCATGCACCAGCATCCCAAGCTCATCGAGCGCCCCATCGTCATCAGGAACGGCCAGGCCCGCATCGGCCGCCCGCCCGAGCAGGTGCTGGAGATCCTCAAGTGAGCACCCGCTTCGCCCGCCTGCTGACCCTAACCGGCTTCTTCGGCCTGCTGGCCTGGGTCCTGCTCTGGCACCTGTGGCTCTCGCCTCACCCGGGGCTCGCTCCCTGGCTGCTGCCGGTGATCTGGACGGTGCCGCTGCTCTTCCCCTTGAAGGGCATAGTGCAGGGCAACCCCTACACCCATGCCTGGGGCAACTTCGTGCTGATGCCCTACTTCCTCCACGCCCTGACGCTCATCACCACGGACGAGGGGGAGCGCTGGCTCGCGGTGGTGGAGCTGATCTTCACCACCCTGGCCTTCGTGGGCACCATCTATTACGCCCGGCTGCGGGGCCGGGAGCTGGGTCTCAGCATTCGCAAGAAGAAGGAGGAGCGCTGAGCCGCTCTACCGCTGGCCGTTCGGCAGCAAAAAAAGGCCCCTGATGGGGCCTTTTCTGTCCAGAGGGGTCAGAGCGTATTCTTGTAGATCTTGCCGTCCTTCATGATCACTTTGAAGCGGTTGGCCGGATCGGCCACCAGGGCGAGATCCTTGAGCGGGTCACCGTCGATCAGCAGCAGATCGGCCAGCGCCCCGGTCTCCACTACCCCCAGCCTGCCCGGGTAGGGATTGCGCGGGCCCGAGAGGGCCAGCAGCTCGGCGTTGTCATGGGTGGCCATCTTCAACACCTCGGCCGGGGTATACCAGGTGCCCATCTTGGCCAGCATGGTGCCCTGATCGGCCGCGGCCTGGGCGCTGAACAGGGCGTCGGTACCGAATGCGGTCTTGATGCCGAACTTCTTGGCCATGGCATAGGCGTGGTCTGTGCCCTTGTACATCTCAAGCTGCTTCAGACGGTTGGCCGAGCCCTCCGGGAAGGGGGACTTGCGATCGTCGGTGAAGGGCTGCAGGCTCCACCAGACCCCCTTCTCGGCCATCAGCCTGGCGGTATCCTCGTCGAGCATCTGACCGTGGTCGATGCACTTGACGCCAGCCTCGATGGCCTGGCGCACCGCCTTCGGGGTATAGGCGTGCACGGTCACATAGGTGCCCCAGTTGTCGGCGGCCTCCACGGCGGCACGGATCTCCGGCACCGTGTACTGGGTCACGTCGATGGGATCATAGTTGGAGGCCACACCACCACCTGCCATCACCTTGATCTGGGAGGCGCCGAGGGCCAGCTGCTCGCGGGTGCGCTGGCGCACCGCATCCGGGCTGTCGGCGACCATGGCCGCGTTGGCCCGTTCGCCGAAGGAGTATTGCCCTTCCAGCGCCGGCAGCTCGTTGGGCAGACGGAAGTCGCCGTGGCCCCCCGACTGGGAGATCATGGCGCCGGCGGGCCAGATACGGGGGCCGTCGATGAGCCCCATGTCGATCCCCTTCTTGAGGCCGAACACGGGGCCGCCGAGATCGCGGGCACTGGTGAAGCCGCGCATCAGCATGTCATGGGCGGCCCTGGTCGCCGCCACCGTGGTGAAGGTGACGTCGTTGGTCAGCACGGCGATCTGCGGCAGGGTGGCAAACATCAGGTGGGTATGGGCATCGATGAGGCCCGGCATCAGGGTCTTGCCCTGGCCATCGATGCGCTGCACCTCTCCCCCCACCTTGATGCCGCCCCGGCTGATCTGGGTGATCAGGTTGCCTTCCACCAGGACGGAGGAGGGGGCGCTGAGGGCGCCTCCCTTGCCATCGAAGATGCGTACGTTGTCGAACAAGATGGCGGGGCGAGCCGCTTCGGCGGCGTGAACGGCGCCGCCGATCAGGAGGGCGCCGCACAGGGCGCTACGGAATAATCGCGATGACATGAAGAGGTCTCCTTGGGTCTTGAGGGCGCTGAGTCTGGCCCAGCCGTGCCCGCTCGGTCTGAGTCCGGGCGAAGCGGTATCGCCAGTCTCCTCCCTTTTGGGGTGTCATAAAAGACCCAATCTGATCCATCACCCGTTTCACTCCTCGTCCCGTCCGCGTCTTCAGCCACGGGGGCCGGGCCGCAACCTAGGGAACCTGGTGCTCCCCGGTGGTGCGGTGCGCGGCGATCTGCTCCTCGCAAAAGCGCATCAATTCGGGATAGAAGCGCAGGAAGGCGTGTTCCGCCTCGGCCCAGCGCGCCTGGTCCAGGGTCAGCAGCGCGTCCCCGAGCGGCATGGGGCGCCGCAGGCGGCGACCTATGCCGTCGAGGGCCTGACCCAGCCCCGCCCTGTGCTGGTAGGAGGCGATCCAGTCCTGCTCGGCCATGCGTCTGAGGGCCGGCGGCAGTCCCTGTGGCAGGCGGTGATGGTCCGCCAGAAGTTGACCATAGCTCTGGTGCAGGAAGCGGGGCAGGGGCTGCGGGCTGAATTGCCGCCAATGCAGGCTGAGCCAGTGGTCGTAGAGCATGTCCACCAGGATGCCGCCGAAACGGCGCCAGGGGGCCTCGAAGCCGGTGACCGCCGCCCGGTGGGCGGGGTGGGTGTCGGTGAAGGCATCTATCTTGCGGTGAAGCCAGATCCCCTCATCGAAGTGGGGGGCGAGGCCAGATGGCAGCGGCCCCTTGACGAAGTCCCCCAGCAGGTTGCCGGTGAGGGAGCTCTGGGTATGGGCCGCCAGATGAAGATGGGCCAGAAAGTTCATGGGCTGCGGCTCGCGTGCCAGGGTGGAGTGGGTGATCCGAGCCTAACGGATGCCGGCCGGATTGACCATGGGCAGGATTTTTCATCGCGCCGTCAGCGCCCCCTTGCGGGGCAAATTTGGGGCGTGGTAAGGTGCATGTCATCTTTGTCACAGGACGCGACAAATCACCATGATGCGCAAAGCCAGAGGCTTTTTTCTGGCCTTCTACTTCAAGCCTTTCTATCTCTCCGAGTGGTTCGACGAATAAGTCGAGGCCCCGGAGCAGTTCATTGACGCCAGCCAATCGAATGATGCCCATGGCGGCGTAATCCTGCTCATCTGCAATTTGCCGTTTTTTGGCCATCGCTTGCCCGCGCTTGCGATGCCGTGACCGCGCCTGTGCGCTTTCTATGTAATGGAGTACTCATGATGAAGACCACACTGACCCTGTCAGCCCTGTTTGCTGCCTGCCTGCTGGCCACCCCCGTCACCGCCAAGGAGTGGAAGACGGTGCGCTTCGGCGTGGAGGGGGCCTATCCTCCCTTCTCCTGGACCGACGCGTCGGGGGAGATAAAAGGCTTCGATATCGATCTGGCCAACGCCCTGTGCCAGCAGATGGCCGTCAAGTGCGAGCTGGTGGCCCAGGACTGGGACGGCATGATCCCGGCGCTGCTGTCGCGCAAATACGACGGTATCATCGCCGCCATGTCGATCACCGACGAGCGGCGCAAGAAGGTCGACTTCACCGAGAAATATGCCCGCATCCCGAACCGCTTCGTGGCGGCCAAGGGCACCGAGCTGACGCTGACGCCGGAGGGCATGGCGGGCAAGCGCATCGGGGTGCAGCGTGCCACCACCCACGACAAGTACCTGACCGACAACTTTGGCTCCAACGTCACCATAGTGCGCTATGGCAGCGCCGATGAGGCCTATCTCGATCTGAAGGCGGGTCGGGTGCTGGCCCTGCTGGCCGATGCCTCAGCCATCGATCAGGGGCTGCTCAGCAAGGAGGGGGGCGACAAGTTCGAGTATGTGGGGCCGGCCCTGACTGACCGCCAGTGGTTTGGCGACGGCATGGGGATCGCGGTGCGCAAGGGGGATCAGGATCTCAGGGCCAAGCTGAACGAGGCGATCAAGGCCCTGCGCGCCAACGGCAAGT
>NZ_CDBN01000044.1 GCF_000820085.1 Aeromonas sanarellii | reverse complement strand
GGCGCGCTCCGCCAGCCGGAAGTTGCCCTCGGTATAAATCAGGTGGGCGGGCTGGGGCACTATGCCGTTGGCGGCCTCCACCTCGGGCAGATCGGGGGCGGTGGGCGGCGGGGAGGGCAGGCCGAGCGCTTCCCCCGCCAGCACCACGGGTTGCAGCCGTCCCTCGCCCTCCATCAGGCTCAGGAAGAAGCCCTTGGGCAGATCGGAGAGGCGCTTGACGGGGGTCTTGCGGCAGCAGAAACGCAGTTCGCTCACCCCTTCATGGGGCACCAGCACCTTGTAGCTGCCGCTCTGGCGCTCCAGTGTCCCGCCCTCAACCGAGCTCGCGTCTATGTGCCGGGCCAGGCAGAAGTGCAGTTTCCAGGGCACGCCCGGCAACTGGCTCAGGGTGAAGCGGAACCAGACGTCCTCACCGTCGCGGTGATCGACCTGGGTATGGATCAGGGGTGCAGACATGGGTATTCCTCTGATTGGGCAAACAGGATGGCGCCGTCAAGGGCATCGGCCTTCGGGGTCACCAGGTTGAAACGGGCGAGGCGAGGGGCGAGGCGCATGCCGATGCCGCCCAGCAGGGCGATCCGGTCCGCCCCGAGCTGGGTCATGCCCTCCAGCAGAGTGCCGAGCTGGGCACAGGTCTCATCCAGCAGGGCGGTGGCGAGCTCGTCCCCGTCGCTGGCAGCATCGAACACCCAGGGGGCGAAGCGGCCGTAGTCCGCAGGCAGGGCGCGGGCGGCCCAGCGCACCACCTCCGCCTGATCCCGCCTGAAGTGATCCATCAGCCGCACCGCCAGGGGGCTGGGGGGCAGGATGCCGTCGTGGCAGAGCAGGGACTGCTGGATGGCGCGCAGCCCCAGCCAGGCGCCGCTGCCGAGATCCGAGACGGGGAAGCCGCGACCCGAGCAGGTGCGCAGCCGGCCATCGCGGTAGATGAGCCCGGCGGAGCCGGTGCCCGCGATCAGGATGGCTCCCTCCTGGCCGCCGAAGGCGCCGAGGCAGGCACCAAAGGCGTCGGAGGTGAGCTTCACCCTCGCAAACGGGAAAGGCATGGTCAGCATGGCGTGATAGCAGTCGGCGAGCTCGGCGGAGGCGAGCGCCAGTCCGACTCCCATCCGCTGCTGTGCATCTTCGCCCAAACCTGCCTCGATGCGAGCCTGATCGATGGCGGCCAGCACGTTGCCGTGGGCGAGCGCGATGCCCAGCTCCAGATTGGAGCCAGCCGTCCGGCCTTCCCCCAGCAGCCTGCCGGCCCGATCGCGGATGCGAGCGCGGCTGTGGGTGCCGCCGCCGTCCACCCCGACCCAGAACTCAATCATGGTGACCTCCCTGCGCGCTCTGCCAGGTGATGGCCAAAGCGAACCAGGCGGCGTGGGGGATCCATTGCTCCCCCCAGCGCCAGTTCTGATCCAGCCGATCCTTGTACTCCTCTGGAATAAAGGCCACGTCATTTTCGTCATCGAAGCCGGCGGTGATGCCGTTGCAGATCCCCCCCTGTGCATTGGGGTAGCCGGCGGTGTATTCGGGGTTGTTGATGCCCTGACCCGCCAGCATGCAGGCGTTGAAGGGGTTTCTCCCCAGGATCCAGTCGAGCTGGTGCTGGCCGAAGGTGCGCAGCAACCGGCTCTGTTGCGGCAGTTGCTCTGCGGCGGCGAAGGCCATGGCGGCCAGCGACGCCAGCCGGGCGTTCTCCCCCTGCCACCAGTAACCGGACTCGTTGTGGTGGGGCATAAAGAAGCTGACGCGGGGCGCCTCATCGACCCCTTTCACATACTGGCGGGCCAGGGCGAAGGGGTTGCCTGCCCGGGCCGCGAGGGCCAGCTCGGCCGCCATTGCCTGCTCGGCGACGGTCCGGGCCGCCCACTGGCGCGCCGGATCCGGCTCAACGCTTAGATATTCCAGCAGCGCCAGCACCGGCAGTCCCGCCTCGGCGGCGTGGTAGTAGGGGCGAGATCCATCGTCGTTGGCGGCCCAATGGTGGCCGAACTCGGGGTGGGGGCGCTGGCGGGCGCACAACCTGCCTGCCCTGTCCCGCGCCTCGGCGAGCCACTCGGGGCCCAGCGTTCTGGTGAGCTCGACCGCCGCCAGCAGGGCGCAGTAGTCGTCGATGATGTTCTCGACCCCGTCGTCCAGGTAGGCGAGGTTGTGCTCGCGCAGGTGCAGGTAGCCGCGGCGGGCCGCCTCGGCGTACTGGTTTGTGTCAAGGTCGCCGCCACTCGGTTCCCGGGCGGCGCGGGCCAGGGCGGCGATGGCCATGCCGCCCCCCTGGCGAAAGCCCGCCTGCCAGTGGGCGGACTTGATCCCCTGCTGGGTGGCATAGGCGCACAGCTCCCGCTGCTCGGGATCCTTGCTCCACTTGTCGAACAGGGTCATGTAGAAGAAGCCGCTCTCGTCCTGCATCCGGCAGAGAAAATCCGCTCCGTGCAGCCCCTCGTCGTTGAGCCGCTTGCAGAGGTTCACCCCGTCGATGTCGCGACGTATCGCCAGCAGCGCCCGGCACTTGAGCAGGGACCAGACCACCAGGGGGGTCTGCTGGGGATTGAGGTAGTTGGCATAGGAGAGGTGACTCAGGTACTTGCTCATGTCGCCGCTGGCGTCGAACCAGCCGCCATGTACGTCCCGGCGCTGATCGGTGCCAAAGAGGCGTGCCCTGCGGTCGGCCCGTTCGAAGGCACCGCTGGCGCGCTGCCCCTTGAAGTAGTGGATGACGTCGGAGAGGCAGCGGCTCGCGAGCAGCCCCCGGCCGATGGCAAAGGGGGGGGAGCGCACCAGACGCTCCTGCGCTCCCTCGGTCACGACGGCCTCCAGCCTGTAGTGGCCGGGCTCGGTGAAGGCGGAGAAGTCGGCCCGCCAGTAGTGGCGCCCCTGCCAGCCGGGGACGCTTCCTGCCGCCACCAGCGGCGCTTCCAGCAGGAGGTGGTCGTCCTCCCGGCGCAGCAGCCTGACGTGGCCGCGGATATCGAGGTCGGCGCCGCACTGCAGCAGGGCGCTCTTCTCCCCGTCACATTCGTAACCCACCTGGTTGATCAAAAGTTCCATCAAGGTCTTACTCCGAAGGCTCGCCCCGGGCGGGCGAGGCTCAATGCGGGGCCTTGCGGCCCCGACGCGAGGCATGGCCGGGCGACGGCGCCCGGCCGCGGGCCTGCTTACCCCTGTTCGTGGAGGTAGCAGCGCACGAAGTGGTTGTCGGCGAGCCGGGTCACCGGCGGCAGGCTCTCCTTGCAGCGGGGCATGGCCTGATGGCAGCGCCCGGCGAAGGGGCAGCCGCGGGATTCCGGTGTCCAGAGCGGTATCTCCCCCTTGCGGCCCCCTTCCAGCTCGGCGTGGATGCTCTTCTCGGGGTCGGGCACCGCCGAGATGAGCAACTGGGTGTAGGGGTGCTGGGGGTGGTGCAGGATCTCGTCCACCTCTCCCCACTCCACCATGTGCCCCACGTACATGACCGCCAGATCTTCGGCCACGTAGCGGGCGGTGGCGATGTCGTGGGTGATGTAGAGCATGGAGACGCCGAGCTCGTTCTTCATCTGCTCCATCAGGTTGAGGATGCCGATGCGAATGGAGACGTCGAGCATGGAGGTGGGCTCGTCCGCCAGCACCACTTCCGCCTCCACCGCCAGGTTGCGGGCGATGTTGACCCGCTGGCGCTGGCCGCCGGAGAGCTGGTGAGGGTACTTGGCCGCGGTCGCCTTGGCGGGGGTCAGCCCCACCTTTTCAAGGAGGCCATAGACCATGTCGGGCAGATCCCGCTTGTCGCTCACCTTGCTGTGCAGCAGCAGGGGGCGGGCGATGTGGTGGTAGATGGTGTGGGTCGGATTCAATGAACCGAACGGATCCTGCCACACCATCTGTACGCTCTGGCGATAGTCCAGCAGGGCGGTCCCCTTGTTGAACTCCTCCAGATCCCGGCCGCGGTAGAGGATGCGGCCGTTGGAGAGCTTGTACATCTTGGCGATGATCTTGGCGATGGTGCTCTTGCCGGAGCCGGATTCCCCCACCACTGCCAGGGCACGGCCCCGGTGCAGGTTGAAGGTGATGTCGGACAGCGCCCGCATCTTGCCGCTCTTGATGGCGTTGGAGTTGACGGCGAAGTCCTTGTAGAGGTGCTGGACCTCGATGATGGGCGCGTCGGTTTGGGCGATTTGCATGACAGACATCCTTAACAGCCAGCGGCCTTGTCCAGATGGATCGGAAGATCCTGTTGTTCCTCTGCCGCCTCATGAAGGTGGCAGGCAGCCTGTTGGCCGGGCCGGATCTCGGCCAGCCGGGTGTATTCCTGGCGGCAGCGCTCGTGCACCTTGCTGCAGCGTGCCTGGAAGCGGCAGCCCACCGGCACCTCCAGCAGGTTGAGCGGGCTGCCCGGGATCCCTTCCAGCACGGTCTTGGGGCCGTGCAGGGGGGGGAAGGAATTGCCAAGGCCCCGGGTGTAGGGGTGCAGCGGTGCGGTCAGGATCGCCTTGGCCGGCGCCACTTCCACCAGTTCTCCCGCGTACATGATGCCGATGCGGTCACAGAACTCGACCATCAAGGAGAGGTCGTGGGTGATGAAGAGGATGGAGAAGTTGAACTTCTCTTTCAGTGCATAGACCTTCTGCAGGATCTCCCGCTGCACCACCACGTCCAGCGCCGTGGTGGGCTCGTCCATGATCAGCAGCTCGGGGTTGAGGGCCATGGCGATGGCGATCACCAGCCGCTGGCGCATGCCGCCGGAGAACTGGTGCGGGTAGTCCTTGAGCCGGCTCGGGTGGATGTCGACTATCTCCAGCAGCTCCTGGGCGCGCTTGATCGCCTCATAGCGGGTCATGCCGGGGTTGTGGGCCAGCAGCACGTCGCAGAACTGCTCCTCCATGCGCAGCACGGGGTTGAGCGCATTCATGGCGGACTGGAACACCACGCTCGCCTGGCGCCAGCGGTAGCTGCGCAGCCGCTCGTCGTCGAAGGCGAGGATGTTCTCTCCCTTGAACAAGATCTCGCCGCCGCTGATGTAGGCGGGCGGCTTGTGCAGGCGCGCGACCGAGAAGGCGACGGTGGACTTGCCGCAGCCGGACTCGCCGGCGAGGCCGAAGACCTCACCCGGCATGATGTCAAAACTGACCGAATTGACGGCGCGCACGTCGCCGCTCTCGGTGATGTAGTCGACGCAGAGCTGGCGGACCGACAGCAGGGGTTGTTGCGGCTTCATGCTGTCTTCTCCTGAGCAGTGATGGGAGTGGCAAGCTGCTTCCAGCGACGCAGGCCCTTCTCATGGTGAGTGCGTAGCAGTAACAGGGGTTGTTGTAGTCTCATGCTGCCTTCTCCTGAGCGTTGATCTGGGCAGGAGCACTGAGTTTCTTCCAGCGATTCAACCCCTTGTGGGAACGGAGCTGCGGGTTGGCAATTTCGTCGATGGCGAAGTTGAGCATGGCCAGGCCCGCCCCCAGGGTGGCGATGGCGAAGCAGGGGGCCAGGATCTCCCACCAGGCCCCCACCAGGATGGCGCTCGAGGTCTGGGCGTTGTAGAGCATGATGCCCCAGCTGACCACGGTCGGATCGCCAAGCCCCAGGAACTCCAGGGTCGCCTCGGTGACGATGGCGTAGATGATGGATCCGATGAAGCTCACGCCGATGATGGAGATGAGGTTCGGCAGTATCTCCACCAGGATGATGCGCCAGGCCGGCTCACCCAGCACCTCGGCGGCGATGACGAACTCCTTCTCCCGCAGGGCCAGGGTCTGGGCGCGGATCACCCGGGCGCCATAGGCCCAGGAGGTAAAGCCTATGATGAGGGCGATCACCATGGGCGACGCCTCCCCGATAAAGCTCGCGAGCACCAGCAATAGCGGGAGGTTCGGGATCACCAGCACCACGTTCATCAGGAAGGTGAGGCACTCGTCCACCACGCCGCCAAAATAACCGGCGGTGATGCCCACCGTGATGGCCAGGGCGCAGACCAGCAGGCCTGCCCCGAAGCCCACCAGCAGGGAGATGCGGGCGCCGTGGGTGAACTGGGCCCAGAGATCGTGGCCCATGCGGTTCGATCCCATCACCAGCTCCACGCTGGGGGGCTGGTGGGGGCGGGCGACCCGCTTGGTGGGCTCGTTGCTGGCGAGCAGAGGGGCGAACAGCGCCATCAACACGAAGGTGACCACGATGGCGAGGCCGAAGGCGGCCTTCTTGTTGCCCAGCAGGATTTTCAAGATAGTCGGCATACGCATCTTATTTGCCTCCTGTACGCAGACGGGGATCCAGGAAGACGTAGAGCACGTCCGCCAGGAAGTTGAAGCTGAGCATGGTGATGGTCATGATGAGCAGTTGCCCCTGGATGAGGGGGTAGTCACGGGCCAGGATGCCCTGATAGAGGGTCAGTCCCAGGCCGGGGTAGTTGAAGATCACCTCGGTGATGAGGGAGCCGCCGATGACGAAGCCGAGCGCCATGGAGAGCGCGGTGACGCTGGGCAGCACGGCGTTGCGGGCGCCGTAGTTGAAGATCACCCGGTTGCTGGAGAGCCCCTTGGCCTTGGCCATGGTGATGTAGTCCTCGCCCAGCAGGTTGATCATGTTGTTGCGCATGGTGATGAGGAAACCACCCACCTGTACCAGCGCCAGGGTACCCACCGGCATGATGGCGTGCAGCAGGATGCTCTTGATGTGTTCCCAGCCAAAATCGGCGGGGATCTCGGGGCTGTAGGCGTAGCCGATGGGCAGCCAGCCGAGGCTCACTCCGAACAGGAAGAGGGCGAGCAGGGAGACCACCACGGGGGGGATGGCCTGCATCACCAGGGTGAGCGGGGAGAGGATGCTGTCCATGCGTCCGCCCCGGTACCAGGCGGCGAAGATGCCGACGATGGAGCCGATGGAAAAGCTCAGAATGGTGGAGGTGCCCACCAGGAACAGAGTCCAGCCGATGGCGCGGCCGAGGACGTCGGCAACCGGTTGGGGGTAGTAGCGCACCGAGGTGCCAAGATCCCAGGTGAAGACGCTCTTCACATAGGCGAGAAACTGGGTGCCGATGGGGCCGTCCACGAAGCCGAAGGTGGCCTTGAGGGCTTCCAGGGCGGCAGGTTCCATCATGGCGCCGGCCCGGGCAAACATGACGGAGACGGGATCCCCCGGCATGGCTCTGGGTAGCAGGAAGTTGATGGTGGCGGCCACCAGGAAGGCGACCAGATAGAAGGAGAAGCGTCTAAGTATGAATCCCATGGTGATACCTTTTACTGCAAGCCTGCCCCGCGCCGGGCAAAGCTCCCCCAACCCCGGCAGAGGACGGGGGTGAAAGACATGGCGGGGAAGATGGCCCCCCGCAGGGGGCCGGGGTGATTAGCTGTTCGGCTTGAGTGACAGCACGTGCAGCAGACGCTCCGGAGTGTCCGGGTGAACCTGCGGCTTGGCGACCGGGTTGTCGGCACTGAACCAGCCGTTGAAGCGCTTGGTGCTGTATTCGTACCAGGTCGGGTTGTTGAACACCGGGATGATGGTCTGGTTGGCCCCGACACGCTCCTGGATGGCGAACATGATCTCCTTCTGCTTGGCCGCATCGGCGGTCTGGGTGAAGTCGTCGATCAGCTTGTCGAGCTCGGGATCCTTGTAGCGGGGCGCCGCGAAGCGGTTGCCGCGCTCACCCATGTTGCGGGAGTGGAAGGCGGTCTCGAAGTACTTGTGCGGGTTGGCGCCGGCAAAGTAGCCCTGCAGGGCGACGTCGAAGTCACCGGTGATCAGGGACTCGGTCCAGACGGTGGCTTCCGGGGTGGCGGTCTTGGCGTTCAGGCCCAGGGCCTGCAGGCCTTCAACCCCGATCTGGACGGTGTTGACCCAGTCGGTCCAGCCGTTCGGGACCAGCACCTTGAACTCGATCTTCTTGCAGCTCGGGGTGTCGAGGAACTTGTCGCCGTCACAGTCCTTGTAGCCCGCTTCCTTCAGCAGGGCCTTGGCCCCTTCCAGGTCGAACTTGTTGTATTTGCCGTATTTCTTCTCGACTTCCGGGTTGTCCCAGGAGGCGAATGCCTTGCCCAGGCCCGACGGGTACTCGTTGACGGTGGGGTAGCCGTAGCCCGCGATGTCCACCATGGACTGGCGGTCCATGGCCATGGAGAAGGCGCGGCGGAAGTTGATGTCGTTGAAGGCTTCGTGGTTGCCCGGGTGCTTGCTCTGGAAGTTGACGTTGAACGCCACAGTGCCGGAGGCGGGGAACCAGTACTTGTTGTTCTTGGGATCGTTGCCGACGTAGAGGCGCTCGATGTCCGGCACGAAGGAGCCGAACCAGTCCACATCACCCTTCATCACGGCGGCCAGCACCTGGTCGTTGGTGGCCATCTGCGGCATGCGCAGGCAGTCGATGGAGAGGTTGGCGTTGTCCCAGTAGTGCGGGTTGCGGCACTGGGTGTAGAGCTGGGCGGAGAAGTTGTCCACCTCGGTGAAGGGGCCGCTGCCGACCGGCTTGTCGTTGGTGAAGGCGACCGGGTCCTTCACCGACTTCCACTGGTGCTCGGGGACGATGGGCACCAGCACGATGTCGTTCACCACGTTGGTGTTGACGGCCGCCAGATCGAACTTGACCTTGTATTGGCCCAGCTTCTCGACACTCTTCACCTGGGTCCAGATGGAGCGTTCGTCCAGGGCCTTGTTGGCCTTGACCAGGTTGAAGGAGAAGAGCACGTCGTCGGCGTCGAAGCCTTCGCCGTCTGACCACTTGACCCCTTCACGGAGATCGAAGGTGACGGACTTCAGGTCATCGCTGAAGGCGTAGTGGGTGGCCAGACGATAGACGGGTTTGCCACCCTGCATATCGTTGAAGATCACCAGGGGCTCATAGATGAAGTGGCGGGTGGTGTGCAGCAGACCGGCCTGCAGGAAGGGGTTGAAGTTCTTGACCCATGCGGTTTCCTGCTGTGCGACCAGGGTCAGCACCGTCTTGTTGTCGGCGGCCATGGTGGTGCCGGCGGCACCGAGCATCAGGGTTCCCAGCATGACTGAGGTAGCGATTTTGGATACTTTGGCAAGCATATTTTTTCCTTTCTTATTGGTCTTCCATGGTTTTGGAATGGAGCACCGGATCCCATGCTTGGATACCGGCCCTCAATGTTGGTCAGGTTTTACACCCTTGTTGTTGTGTCGTCCAACGCCCTTAGAAAAGCAGAATTAACAGGAAGACAACAACTCTTCATTTCGTCGATATCGTAAAAACGCACGGCCTCTCGTCATTATCGTCAAAATGTATTTTTAATCCTTTTAAATTATACAGTTGCATTAATTCTCACAAAGCACGAAGTCACCTGTTTTGACAGCGTGACGGCGATAGTGTGAACTGGATCGTGCTCGTTTTTTCTCCGCCTTGGTGGCTTTTTTTTGACCGGGAAAGAAGCAGGATGCGAGGTGAGGCGAAACTGTGCGCCGGTTCACGGCCAGAGAGGGGCCGAGGCGAAGGGCGCTCTGCCACACTCAGTCCCAAGGGAGGCATGGCCGGAGGTCGGGGAGGCGAGGGCAATAAAAAAGCCAGTCAGCGGTGGCTGACTGGCTTGAGGGATGTTCTGGGAGATTACTCGACCAGGCTGGCCCAGAGGTCGTACTCGTCCGCCTCGTCGATGCGAACCTTGACCATGTCGCCGGGCTTGAGGCCAGTCTCACCATTCAGGTAGACCAGGCCGTCGATCTCGGGGGCATCGGCGGCGGAGCGGCCGGTGGCACCCTCTTCGTCCACCTCGTCGATCAGCACCAGCATCTCCTTGCCGACCTTGCGGGCGAGCTTGCGGATGGAGACCTGCTGCTGCAGCTCCATGAAGCGCTGGAAGCGCTCCTCCTGCACTTCTTCCGGCACCGGATCCGGCAGCTCGTTGGCCTTGGCACCCTCGACCGGGCTGTACTTGAAGCAGCCGACCCGATCCAGCTCCGCCTTGTCGATGAAGTCCAGCAGCATCTGGAACTCTTCTTCGGTCTCGCCGGGGAAGCCGACGATGAAGGTGGAGCGCAGGGTGATCTCGGGGCAGATCTCGCGCCACTTCTGGATGCGCTCCAGGGTGCGCTCGACGGAGCCGGGGCGCTTCATCAGCTTGAGGATGCGCGGGCTGGCGTGCTGCAGCGGTATGTCCAGGTAGGGGAGGATCTTGCCGTCGCGCATCAGGGGGATGACGTCATCCACGTGCGGGTAGGGGTAGACGTAGTGCAGGCGCACCCACATGCCGAGCTTGGAGAGCTCCTCGCACAGGGCCACCATGCTGGTCTTGACCGGCATGCCGTCGTAGAAACCGGTGCGGTGCTTGACGTCGACGCCGTAGGCGGAGGTGTCCTGGGAGATCACCAGGATCTCCTTCACGCCGGCCTCTTTCAGGCGCTTGGCCTCGGCCAGCACCTCGCCGATGGGGCGGCTCACCAGATCCCCGCGCATGGAGGGGATGATGCAGAAGGTGCAGCGGTGGTTGCAGCCTTCGGAGATCTTGAGATAGGCGTAGTGGCGCGGGGTCAGCTTGACGCCCTGGGCCGGCACCAGGCTGGTGAAGGGGTTGTGGGTCGGCTTTTCCACGTACTTGTGAACGTGGCCCAGCACCTCTTCATAGGCGTGGGGGCCGGTGATCTCGAGCACCTTGGGGTGGATCTCGCGGATCTGGTTCTCTTTGGCACCCAGGCAGCCGGTGACGATCACTTTGCCGTTCTCGGCCAGGGCTTCGCCGATGGCTTCCAGGGACTCCTGCACCGCGCTGTCGATGAAGCCGCAGGTGTTGACCACCACCAGCTCCGCATCGTCATAGCTGGGCACCACGTCGTACCCTTCGGTACGCAGCTGGGTCAGGATGCGTTCGGAATCGACCAGGTTTTTGGGGCAACCCAAGGAGACGAATCCTACTTTGGGGGCCTGTTTTGTGTTGGACATCGCTCAATCACTCTTAGGTGGCTCTTATTCAAGGGCGCGGATTTTACCGGAATGGCTAACCAAAAACTATACAACTGGCGTCGCTGGTCCGAACATTCTTTCGCGCCACGGCAAGGCCTGCCCCCGTGCGGCCGTGTGCCTGCCCGGAAAGGACGGGAACGGGCCCGTGGTGGTTTCATTGACGCAGGCTGAACGGGAGAGAATCAAGCCCTTCTTCGAGTAAGCTTGAGTCTGTTAGGCTGAGTCTTGGCACAACGAAAGAGGAGCTGATCATGAAGAGCCGATCCTGGCTGATTGCCGCCACCCTGGTGCTGGCGTCGACCCCCGGCCATGCCGACTGGGCGAAGTTGAAGGAGGCCGCCTCCGAACTCGGTACCGCGGTGAGCGATACCGGCAAGGAGGCGTGGAAGGGGATCACCGATTTTTCCAAGGAGACCTGGGAGTCTGTCTCCAACTGGGGGGCCGAGGCTTACAACAAGGCCGGTGCCTGGACGGCGGAGAGCGCGGCCACCGGCAAGGAGTGGCTGGCGGCCGCCGACAAGAAGCTCGACACCATGCTCGAGCCCAAGACCCCGGAGGAGGCCCGCACCGCCCTCGACACCATGGCCGATACCGCCCTGGTGCGGCTGTTCAACGAGCAGCCCTCTGCCAAGCTGTTGTTTGACAAGGCTTATGGCTATGCGGTGTTCGATTCGCGCAAGTTCTCCCTGATGGTGCACACCAACCAGGGATCCGGGGTGGCGGTCAACCGCGCCAGCGGCAAGCACACCTACATGAAAATGTTCGGCGCCGGCATGGCGGCTGGCTTCGGCGGCAAGTTCTACCAGCAGGTGATGTTGTTCGAGACCAAGCAGACCTTTGACAACTTCGTGAACAAGGGCTGGGAGGCGACCTCGGAGGCGGGGGTGGTGGCCGGCAAGGAGAGCGCCTCCCTCGACTCGGGTTACAACGGGGGCATGGCCATCTACCAGCTTGGGGAGAAGGGGCTGCTGTACGGCGTCAGCGTCACGGGATCCAAATACTGGATCGACGAGGATCTGACTCAATAACCTCAGGATCCGTCGTGATGATGGCCCGCACCCTGCGGGCCATTTTTATGTCTGCCGGGCGGGTCCATCCCCTGGCGGTGAGGCTGACCATGGCGGCAGGGCCTGCCGTTGCCGTGAGGCTTTTACGGATCCTTCCTGATTGGCACTCTAATTGCTTAAGGCTTGCCAGTGTCAATGATTTGTCTGGGAAGGGAAGATGGAAATAAGCGCAAGCAGTCTGATGCAAGAGATGCAGGCTCTCAGGGTGGAAGCCGGTGCCACGCCGCTGACCCAGCCCGGTCGTCCGGTCAATTCGGACTTCGGCCAGATGCTCCAGCAGGCCCTCGACAACGTCAACGAGTTGCAGGGCAGCGCCAACGATCTGCGCACCCGGTTCGATCTGGGTGACAAGTCGGTGGATCTCTCCGAGGTGATGATCGCCGGGCAGAAATCCTCCATCGCCTTCGAGGCGACGGTGCAGGTGCGCAACAAGATGGTCGACGCCTACAAGACCATCATGAACATGCCGGTGTAACTCGGGCCCATGGCGACCGAGCATCATGAACATGTCAGCAATAAGGACATAAACCGTGGCTAACGATCCAAACGGCGATCTGCTGATGAACAACGAGGGGGCGGCGGCCCTCGACGAGAACGAGCAGAAGAGCTCGGCGCTGGGCTTCCTGTCCAACACCGATGTGCTGCGCCAGATCACCCTGATCCTGGGGCTGACCATCTGTCTGGCCATCGCCGTCTTCATCCTGCTGTGGGGCAAGGAGCCGGAGATGCGTCCCCTCGGCACCTTCAACACCCAGGAGCTGGTCTCCACCCTCGACTATCTGGATCAGCAGAAGATCCCCTACCAGGTCGACGGCAAGAGCGTGCTGGTCAGTGCCGAAAACTACGCGGACATCCGTCTGCGCCTGACCCGGGCCGGCCTGGCCGGCAGCAGCGAGGTCAGCAACGACGGGGAGGCCATCCTGCTCAAGGACTCCAGCTTCGGCGTCAGCCAGCGCATGGAGAGCGAACGCCTGAAACTGAGCCGCGAGCGCCAGCTGGCGAGCGCCATCGAGCAGTTCCAGAACGTGGCCAAGGCCCAGGTGCTGCTGGCCATCCCGAAAGACAACGTGTTCGCCCGCAACGAGCGCAAGCCGAGCGCTACTGTGGTGCTGAGCCTCAAGGGCAGCGCCCTCGGCCAGGGGGAGGTGGACTCCATCGTCGACATGGTGGCCTCCGCCGTCCACGGTCTGGAGCCGACCCGCGTCACCGTGACCGATCAGAACGGTCGTCTGCTCAACTCCGGCTCCCAGGATCCCCTCTCTGCCCAGACTCGCAAGGAGTTTGCGATGCAGCAGAAGCAGGAGCTGGAATACAAACAAAAAATTGACGCCATCCTGATCCCGGTATTGGGGGCGGACAACTACACCGCCGAGGTGGATCTCTCCCTCGACTTCTCCCAGCAGGAACAGACCCGCAAGACCTACAACCCGGACCTGCCCGCCGTGCGCTCCGAGATGACGGTGGAGGAGAACAGCGCCAACGGCAGCAACGGCGGCGTGCCCGGAGCCCTCTCCAATCAGCCACCCGCCGCCTCCAGCATTCCCGAGCAGGCCGCCGGCGGGGAAGGGGGAACCGGCTCTTCCGGCCGTTCCCGCAAGGAGGCGACCCGCAACTTCGAACTGGACACCACCGTGAGCCACATCCGGCGCCAGCAGGGCGGCATTCGCCGCATGACGGTGTCGGTGGCGGTGGACTACAAGGCCGTCCCCGGTGCCGACGGGGCCGTGACCCGGGAGGCCCGCAGCCAGGCCGAACTCGATACCCTGCGCCGTCTGCTGAGCGGCGGCCTGGGTTTCGACGTGACCCGGGGCGATACCCTGGAGGTGGTCGCCATCCCGTTCAACCGTCCGGAGCTGGAAGCCGTCGCCGAGACGCCGCTCTACGAGCAGCCCTGGTTCTGGCGCGCGGTGCGCATCGCCGCCTCGGTGCTGGTCATCATAGTGCTCATCGTCACCGTGGTCAGGCCCATGCTCAAGCGCCTGCTCTACCCGGATGCCAAGCCGGAAGGGGAGCTGGACTTCGACAACCACACCGTGCTGGGTGGGGACGACGAACTGAGCCTGCTGGCGGCCCAGGCGGAAGCCGAACCCGTGTTCGGTCTGCGGGATGGCCAGCTGAAGCTGCCGGATCTGCACCGTGACGAGGACCTGCTCAAGGCCGTGCGCGCCCTGGTAGCAAACGAACCCGACCTGGCCGCTCAGGTCATCAAAGAATGGGTAACGAACCGAGATGCCTGAAGAGAAGAAAACCCAAGTCACCGGTAACGAGATTACCGATACCCAGCGTCAGATCCTGGATCAGATGAGCGGGATGGAGATGGCGGCGGTGCTGATGCTGAGCCTGAGCGAGGAAGATGCCGCCCAGATCTTCCGCCACCTCGAGCCCAAGCAGGTGCAGCGGCTCGGCATGTCCATGGCCTCCATGTCGGATTTCAGTCACGACCGGGTGGCGGCGGTGCATCGTCAATTTATCGACGACATCCAGAAATACACCAACATCGGCATCGGCAGCGAAGACTTCGTGCGCAAGGCCCTGGTGGCGGCGCTCGGGGAGGACAAGGCCAGCAACCTGGTGGATCAGATCATCCTGGGCTCGGGTGCCCGCGGCCTCGACTCCCTCAAGTGGATGGATGCGCGCCAGGTGGCCAGCATCATCCAGAACGAGCACCCTCAGATCCAGACCATAGTGCTCTCCTACCTGGAGCCGGAGCAGTCCGCCGAGATCCTGAGCCAGTTCCCGGAGCAGGTGCGCCTGGATCTGGTGATGCGGATCGCGAACCTGGAAGAGGTGCAACCGGCGGCGCTGCAAGAATTGAACGACATCATGGAGAAGCAGTTCGCCGGTGCGGCGGGCGCCCAGGCGGCCAAGATGGGTGGCCTCAAGGCCGCCGCCAACATCATGAACTACCTGGACACCAACATCGAAGGCCAGCTGATGGACTCCATCCGCGAGTCGGACGAGGAGATGAGCCAGCAGATCCAGGATTTGATGTTCGTGTTCGAGAACCTCATCGACGTGGACGATCGCGGCATCCAGACTCTGCTGCGGGAAGTGCCGGGGGATCTGCTGCAACGGGCCCTCAAGGGGTCGGACGATCAGATGCGGGAGAAGGTCTTCAAGAACATGTCCAAGCGGGCCGCCGAGATGCTGGCGGACGACCTGGAGGCCATGGGGCCGATCCGGGTCTCCGAGGTGGAGGCCGCCCAGAAGGAGATCCTCTCCACGGCACGCCGTCTGGCGGATGCGGGCGAGATCATGCTGGGGGCCGGCGGTGGCGAAGAGTTCCTCTAAGCCATCGGCCATCATATGTGCGATGATGTCGGGCCCTGCATCCGGCTCTCGATAGGAGTGTCTTCGGCACATGAACAACAAGAACAACAAGCTGCGCGGTTACCTCAGGCCCGAGGCTGACGAGGCGCAGATTGAAGCCTGGGGCTGGCCCGAGATGGAGACCGAGGCCGAAGTCGAGACCAACGCCCTGGGGCTGGCCCCGGACTGGTATCGCCAGGAGCAGGCTCCCGAGCTCCCGCCGGATGCCCCTGTGGAGGAGCCCGCCCCCAGCATCACCGCCGAGGAGGTGGAGGCGATTCGCCAGGCCGCCTGGGAGGAGGGCATGCGCGAAGGCCGGGAAGCCGGCTTCGCCAAGGGGCTGGAAGAGGGCAAGCTGGAGGGGCTGCAACAGGGCCATCAGGCGGGTCTGGAGCAGGGCAGGGAAGAGGGGCTCGCCCTGGGCCGGGATCAGGTGGAGCAGGAGGTGGCCCGCTGGCAGGCGCTCGCCACCCGCCTCGCCACGCCGCTCAGTGAACTGGATGCGGCGGTGGAGCAGCAGCTCATCGCCCTGGTGCAGCAGCTCGCCCGCGCCCTTATCCGCCATGAGGCGCAAACCTCCCCGACATTGTTGCTGGAGGCCCTCAAGCAGGGGCTGGCCCTGCTGCCCGCCGCCGAGCAGGGGGTCACCCTGATGCTGCATCCTGACGATGTGACCCGGGTGGAGCAGGCCTTCGGTGCCGAGGAGTGCGTCAGGCGTCACTGGCGGCTGCAAAGCGATCCCACCCTCTCTCCCGGCGATCTGCAGCTCGCCACCGAGCTCTCCAGCATCGATCTCGCCCTCTCCGGGCGCATCGATCAGCTGCTGCGCAATTTCCTGCGCGACAATGCGGGCTGAGCCGTGGTCTGGCGCTTGAACACCCAGGGCATCCTATCTTCGGAGGCGACATGACTGCATCCCTGCTCAACCGGCTGCAAGGCTACCGGGTGCGCGATCAGGCCCCCATACCGCCGGTGGCGGGCAAGCTCACCCGGGTGGTGGGGCTGACCCTGGAGGCCATCGGCTGCCGCGCCGCCATCGGCTCCCTGTGCCGGATCGACACCCAGGATGGGGCCCTGGAGGCCGAGGTGGTGGGCTTCTCCGGCGATCGCCTGTTCCTGATGCCGAGCGAACAGCTCAAGGGGGTCATTCCCGGCGCCCGCGTGGTGCCCGTCACCGAGGATCACGGCATTCCGGTGGGCATGAACCTGCTCGGGCGCGTCATCGACGGCATCGGCCAGCCCCTGGACGGGATGGGCCCCATCATCTCCTCCCAGACGGTGCAGTTCGCCCAGCACCGCATCAACCCGCTGGCCCGCCGCCCCATCCATCAACCGATGGACGTGGGGGTGCGGGCCATCAACGCCGTGCTCACCGTGGGCCAGGGCCAGCGCATGGGGCTGTTCGCCGGCTCCGGCGTCGGCAAGTCCGTGCTGCTTGGCATGATGACCCGGGGCTCGGTGGCGGACGTGGTGGTGGTGGGCCTCATCGGCGAGCGGGGCCGGGAGGTGAAGGAGTTCATCGAGGAGATCCTGGGGGCCGAGGGGCGCGAGCGCGCCGTGGTGGTGGCGGCCCCCGCCGACGCCTCCCCGCTGATGCGGCTCAAGGGGTGCGAGACGGCGCTCGCCATCGCAGAATACTTCCGGGATCAGGGGCTCAACGTGTTGCTGCTGATGGACTCCCTCACCCGTTACGCCCAGGCCCAGCGCGAAATCGCCCTGGCGGTGGGAGAGCCGCCGGCCACCAAGGGCTATCCACCCTCGGTATTTGCCAAATTGCCGGCGCTGGTGGAGCGGGCCGGCAACGGCAGCGACGGTCAGGGCTCCATCACGGCGTTCTTCACCGTGTTGACGGAGGGGGACGATCTGCAGGACCCCATCGCCGATGCGGCGCGGGCCATCCTCGACGGTCACATCGTGCTGGCGCGGGAGCTGGCGGATGCGGGGCACTACCCGGCCATCGACATCGAGAAGTCCATCAGCCGGGTCATGCCCATGGTCACCTCGCCGGAGCACATGGAGCTGGCGCGCACCTTCAAGCAGTTCTACTCCCTCTACCAGCAGAACCGGGATCTCATCACCATAGGCGCCTACAGCCAGGGATCGGATCCCAGGATCGACCGGGCCATCATCCAGAAACCCTATCTGGATCAGTTCTTGCAACAGAAGATGCGCGAGGTCATTCCCTACGACGAAGGCCTGCAATCCCTGCACATGGTCGCCATGCCATTGATGCGTTGAGCCGATAATGCCGCTGGAGTGCCGAGATGAGTAAAGGATTGGAGTTGCTGGCGACCCGATTGGTGGAGGCCGAGAACCAGGCCGCCATGGCGCTGGCCAAGGCGCAGCAGGACTTGAAGCTGTTTATGGATCAGCAAGAGGCGCTGAATCAGTACCGCCAGATCTACCACCAGCAGTGGACCGACCGCGGTCTGCAGGGGATCAGCCCCCAACAGAACAGCCAGTATCACGCCTTCATCAACAAGCTCGAGAATGCGGCCACCCAGCAGTACCAGGGGGTGCTTCAGGTGCGCGAGGCGCTGGCCCAGTGCCGTACCCAGTGGCTCGAGGCCCAGCAGCGGCGCAAGGCGGTGGAGCTGTTGCTGGAGAAGAAGGCGGACAAGGTGCGCCAGAAGGCCCAGCGCCAGGAGCAGAAGATGCTGGACGATTACGCCATCCAGCGTCGTTACCACCAATCTGGCCTGTAACTTGCTTTCCATAGTCTGAACGGGCACGTGGCCTACCCCGCTGCTCGTGCTGTCATCACCGAATCGTCGCCAGGGATCCCAGCATGATACAGACCCAGTTGATTAAAACGCCCGCTCAGGTGCTTTCCAGCGACAGCAGTGCGTCCTCGGCGCTTCCCATCGGGGGAGTAGAGGGGGGTCAGCTGCCGGTCGATGGCAAGGTTGCCTTCTCCGACGCCATGGTCAGGGCCCAGCTGATGGGCAAGGCCCCCGCCAGTCAGGCCGCGATGACGCCTCAGGTGAGTGACGATATCCCGCAGACGAACGGCGCTGATGCCAAATCTTTGGCGTCTGGCGAGCTGGCTGGCGAGGAGACCCAAGCCGCCAAGGCCTCAGGTGACGAGCCGGCCCTGCCTCCCGACGATTTCCTTCAGCAGTTGCAAGCCTCCCTGCGTCAGGACGTGAGCCTGGTGCACCCCGCCGTGCCTCCTTCACCTCAGGGAGAGAGTGCGCCCGTCGACGGCAATGACTTGCCGCCCGAGTCGCAGCCGCTGGTCGAGTCCCGTGCCCTGTCCGGGCCCGGTGCCGAAGGCAAGGGCGTTACCGCAAAGCCTGCACCGATGCCGCCGAGCGGCCCTGTGCCGGGCAGCGCAGGACTGACCGAGCTGGCACAGACCGATCCGGTCCAGACCGTGGCGACGGCGCATGGCCCGATGCAGAATGCGTTGGCAGAAACCGGCTTGGCACAAACAGATCTGGCACAGACCGGGGCGACAGCCCGTGGCCCGATACAGAGTGGCCAGGCACAGGGCGACGTGACACAAAGCGACCTTGCCAGAGGCGCCCTGGCTCAGACCGGATTCGCAAAGGCTGAGCCAGCACTAGCAGCGGACGGCGAGACGACGCAAACCGCGGTGCGCGGCGATGTCCAGAGCGTGGATAAATCTGCTACGACCGAGGCTGGCGCAAGCAAGGGGGGACAAGGGACCCTGGCAGACGCCCTTGTGGCGAGCGACGCAGAGCTCGGATCCGCCGCTCCCGACCAGATTGCGGAGAAAGGCACGGAGAAGGGTACAGACAAGGCCGCCGACACTGGCGCCACACGGGCCAAGACCGAGGGGCCATCCCCCCTGTCCGGCGCGGAGCGGGCGGCTTTGCTATCAAAAGTGATCCCGAGCCCGGAGGCCGCTGCTGACAAGGGAACCGGCACTGCGGTACACCTCGAAGCCCCAACGGCGCAGGCCGGTGCGGCCAGGTCCTTCGGCGAGGGGCTGGTCAAGGTTGGTCTGGACAGTCAGGTGACAGCCCAGGGTGACGCGCCCAATGCCGCTGGGAACCTGCCCCGTGAGGCCAGCACCCGGGACGGGCTGACGGGCACGACCGGGGACGGCAAGCCCGGCTCGGCTCAGGACGCATCGGAGAACAAGCCGGTGCAGGCAGCCAGGCTCGAACAGAATACGACCAAGCCGGAACAGAATACGGCTCAGACCGGCAGCCCCAGCCCGGCAGCCGCCCCCGTGAGCACCCCGGAGCCGACGCTGGCGGCGCCGCAACAGATCCTGGCCCGCCAGGAGTCCCAGGGGCCCCAGGCCTCTCTGACGGCCTTGTCGGCCGGCATCCAGCAGATGGAGTCGGCCCCCGCGATGGTCAAGGTTGCCGCCGAGTTCAAGAAGAGCGATATGAAGGGGTCCCTGGACGAAGTGGGCAAGCCTGGCGGGGTTGAGACCAAGGGGGCGGGACAGACCGACGCCACGGCCTCCCTGCCGCCTGCCCAGACGGCGGCTGGCGAGAGCAAGCCCGCGGCCGAGCTCGCCGCACGGCGGGAGCCCCAGAGCCTGCCCCACCTCAAGCTGGCGACCCCGGAGGCGCCGGCCCAGTTGCACCAGAAGGTGAACCTGATGCTGGCGGACAAGCTGCAACAGGCGGAGATCCAGCTAGACCCCCTGGGCCTTGGCAAGATGAAGATCCAGATCCAGATTGATGCCTCCAGCCAGGCCAACGTCCACTTCGTGGTGCAGCATGGCCAGACCCGGGAGATGCTGGAGCAGGCCATGCCGCGGCTGAGGGAGATGCTGGCGGGACAGGGGATCCAGCTCGGCCAGACCCAGGTGCAGCAGCAGTCGCAACAGCAGGCACAGCAGCAATCCCAGGGCCAGTCAGCCTTCGGCGGTCAGGGTCAGCAGGGGGGGCGC
>NZ_CDBN01000043.1 GCF_000820085.1 Aeromonas sanarellii | reverse complement strand
CTACTGGATCTACGAGGGGCCGTCCACTCGCCAAGGCCGAACAGCCCCTCGTAGATCCAGTAGGTAAACTCGGCTTCGCGCAGGGCATCCCCCCAGAGCACGGGGCGGGTGCCCTTGTAGCGCTCCTCCAGGAACTGGCGCAGCATGACGCAGGCCTGACGGCCGTCGGCCTTGCCGTACTCCTGCATCAGGCCGGCGGCGCGATAGGCGCACAGCTCCCCCTGACAGGGACCCATGCCCAGGCGCGTGCGGCGGCGCAAGTCCACCAGGTTGTCCACGTCGAGCTCGCGCAGGGCGTATTCAATCTCCCCCGCGGTCACCATCTCGCATTCGCAGATGAGGGCGTTGGCCTTGGGGTTGTCGCGGAAGAAGGCGATGACCCGCTCGCCGTGACGGTACTGGGCCGAGCCTTCGGCGGGTACCGAGAGGCCGGGGGCTGAGACCTTCTCCGGATCCCGCGAGCCCGGCAGGGCCAGCTCGGCGGTGCGGCAGGGCTTGCTGTTGCCAAGCTTCCTGGCCAGCAGGTCGGTGGCCCATTCGGCCATCAGGCGGTAGGTCATCAGCTTGCCGCCGGTGATGGTGTTGAAGCCCTGAAGACCGTCGCGCTCCGCATGATCCAGCAAGACGATGCCGCGGCTGATGTTGCGGCCCGACTCGTCGCCGTCCACCGCCACCAGGGGGCGTACACCGGCATAGGCGCGCAGCAGCCGGGTGCGCGCCATGACGGGGGCGAGCTTGATCCCCTCGCGCAGCAGGACCTCCACCTCGCCGGGCTCGACGGTGAGCTGGTCAATCTTGTCGTAGTCGATGCGGCTCGAGGTGGTGCCGATGAGGGAGATGGTGTCGCCCGGCACCAGGATGTCCGCATCCGCCGGCTTGCGGCAGCGGTTGAGCACCAGCTGGTTGAGGCGGTAATCCATGATGAGCAGGGAGCCCTTGGCCGGGAACATGCGGATGCCGAGGTCGGCGTACTCGCAGATCTGCTGGCCCCAGATGCCGGCGGCGTTGATCACCTCCCGGCACTCCACCTCGAACGCCTCTCCGGTGCGGGTGTTGATCGCCCTGACCCCGTGCACCCTATCCTGGGTGCGCAGCAGCCCCAGCACCTTGCTGTGGGTGAAGATGCGGGCGCCGTGTTCTTTCGCGTCCAGTACGTTGGCGGCGGCCAGGCGGAAGGGATCGACCGTGCCGTCCGGTACCTGTATGGCCCCGATCAGCGCCGGGTTGACGTTGGGTTCGAGGCGCAGCGCCTCGGCGGGATCCAGCTGGCGGGTCTCGATGCCCGCCAGGGCGCAGGCATCCATGAAGGTGCGCTGAAAATGGAGGTCATCTTCCGGCAGGGTGATGAAGAGGCCGCCGGTATCCTCCACGCAGTGGCTGGCGATCCGCTTGAGGATGCGGTTTTCCTGAATGCACTCGCGGGCGGACTCCTGATCCGTCACCGCGTAGCGGGCCCCCGAGTGGAGCAGGCCGTGGTTGCGCCCCGTGGTGCCGGCGGCGATGTCGTCCCGCTCCAGCAGGATGCAGTCGATGCCGCGCAGCGCGCAATCGCGCATGATGCCGGCGCCGGTGGCGCCCCCCCCTATGATGACGACTTCCGTGGTTATTCTTTTCATTCTTGCCCGTCTCATCTCTTCCAGATGGGCTCAGTGTGGCGCTTCCCTGGTTGGAAATGTTTGATATGGGCCAAGTTAATGTTCGTAAACGCTCATGAAAAGGGGTGTTAATGAGCAAAGCGTGATTGTTGTCACACTCCAGCAACAGCAGAGGGGGCCACCGGGCCCCCTCTGTCGACACGAGTCACGGCGCTCAGCCGCAGCACTTCTTGAACTTTTTGCCGCTGCCACAGGGGCAGGGGTCGTTGCGACCAACCCGCAGCGGCGCCGGATCCTGCTCGCCGTCGGTGTAGACCCAGCGCCCCTGATGACGCACGAAGCGGGATCGCTCGTGCAGGCAGTGACGCTCGTTCCCCTCCAGGAACCAGGCCTTGAACTCCACCGTGCCGGTCTCATCAAGGGGGCCGCCCTGGCTGGCGAGGATCTCGAGGCCGTCCCAGCGGGTATCGGTCCGGGAGAGCTCGGCCGCCGTCAGGCCGTGCAGAAAGTCAGGGTGCCAGCTGTGGACCAGGTACTCCCCCAATCCCAGCACGAAGGCGCTGTAGCGCGAGCGCATCAGCTGCTCCGGGCTGGCGGCGGCCTGGCCTGCGTGGAGCACGCCACAGCACTGGGAGAGGGGGAGGGAGGAACCGCAAGGACATTGGCTCATGGGTCAGCTCATCGGGTCGATAATAAAAGGTGGCGGGATTGTAGCGAAGGCACTCCCCCCTCGGCCAGCACTCCATGGCTGAGCGAGTAGGAACGAAGCACCCACAATAAAATGGCTAAAGGAAGTACAAGATGACGCTAAAGCAGAAAATTCTGTTGCTGGGGGCCATCCCCGTGCTGCTGATGGCCCTGGTGGTCAACCTCAGCAACTACCTGGTGGCCAGGAACGGTCTGGAGTCCGATCTGGTGGTGGCGAGGGAGAAGGCGGTCAAGGAGCGCAAGGCCCTGCTCAGCAGCTACCTGATGCTGGCCAAGACAGCCATCGAGCAGGCCTATGCCGGGCCCGACAACCCCGAGACCCGCCAGCGGGTGACCGAGATCCTGCGCCCCTTGCGCTATGGCAGTGACGGCTACTTCTTCGTCTACGACTACCAGGGGAACACTGTGCTGCTGCCAACCCGCCCCGAGATGGAGGGCAAGAATCGCTGGCAGGACAAGGATGCCAAGGGCACCTTCCTGATCCAGGGGATCATCAAGTCGGCGCGGGAGGGAGACGGCTTCTCCGAATACTGGACCAACAAGCCGTCCCTCGGCCGGGATGCCCCCAAGCTCTCCTTCAACCTGGTGCTCGACAAGTACCAGTGGGTGGTGGGCACGGGCTTCTACATCGACGATATCGACAACGAGCTGGCGGCCCTGCGCAGCGAGCGCGAGGAGACCATGCACGCCTCCCTGCAAAGCAGCGTGCTGCTCATCCTGGTGATCCTGGGGGTGACCCTGGCTGCCACCGTGGTGATCGGCAACCGGGTCACCCGGCCGCTGGCGGACGCGGTCTCGGCCCTCAACGACATCGCCGACGGGGAAGGGGATCTGACCCGGCGCCTCAAGGTGCAGAGCAAGGATGAGGTGGGTCAGCTGGCCACCGCCTTCAACCGTTTCGTCGAGCGGATCCAGTCGGTGGTGAGCCAGGTGGGTGAGACCAGCCATCAGCTGCTCGGCGCCGTGGACAGACTGCACAGCCTGAGCGAGCATGCAGACAGGCAGATGCAGGGCCATGGCAAGGAGACGGATCAGGTGGTCACCGCCGTGACCGAGATGAGTTCCACCGCCCAGGAGGTGGCGGCCAGCGCCTCCAACGCGGCCAGCGCCACCAGCGATGCGGCCCGCGAATCTGACGCCGCCCGCGGTGTGGTGAACAGCGCCATCGGCAGCATCAACCGGCTGGTGGACGAGGTACACGTGGCCGCCGGTGTCATCGAGCAGCTCGCCCACGAGACCGGCAAGATAGGGTCCGTGGTGGAGGTCATTCGCGGCATCGCCGATCAGACCAATCTGCTGGCGCTCAACGCCGCCATCGAGGCGGCACGGGCCGGCGAGCAGGGCCGCGGCTTTGCGGTGGTGGCGGACGAGGTGCGCTCCCTGGCCGGTCGCACCCAGCAAAGCACCAAGGAGATCAACGAGATGCTCCAGCGGCTGCAGGGCGGGGTCAGGCAGGCGGTGGAGGTGATGCAGGCGAGCGAGGCCCGCAGCCAGGAGACGGTGCAGGAGGCGAGCCACATCGCCAGCTCCCTCGACAGCATGGTGGCGGCCGTCGGTACCATCAACGACATGAATATCCAGATAGCGACCGCCGCCGAGGAGCAGCACGCGGTCTCCGAGGAGATCAACAAGAACCTGGTGGCCATCCAGCAGATCGTCAGCGAGCTGACCGAGGCGGCCGGGGAGTCCAACACCACCACCCGCGCCCTGGCCGGTACGGGTGACAAATTGCGTCAACTCGTCTCCCGCTTCCGTTACTAGTCACATTTTTGCCGTCTGGACGGGATATCCAGACGGCAAATTTGGGGATCGGCACAGAATGTGGGAAAATCGCGCCATTCGTTCCTTTCGTTAGCCCCAACCCTATGAATGAGATCGTGAAAGGCAGTATCGATTTGATCCGTCAGCTCAACTACGGCCTGGTCTACGCCAGCCTGGAGGAGCACAAGGAGCTGTCCCGTACCGATCTGTCCCGTTTGACCGGCCTCTCTCCCGCCAGCATCACCAAGATCACCCGCGAGCTGCTCGATGGCGGTCTGGTGGTTACCTGTGGCGAGAGCTCGGTGGGCCGTGGCCGCCGTCAGACCCTGCTGCGCATCAATGAGCGCCGCTTCCAGTTTCTCTCCATGCGCCTTGGCCGCGGCTATGTGGACATGGCCCTGTTCGATCTGGCGGGCCGCTCCATGGCGCGCCATCGCCACGTCTTCAACGAGGGGGAGCGGGCCTCCCTGCTGGCCAGCCTGGTGCGGGCCATCGAGGGCTTCCTGCCCAAGAAGGCGCTGCGCCTTGCCTGCATCGCCCTCTGCCTGCCGGGGCAGGTGGAGCGCCACTCCGGCATGGTCAAGCACTTCCCCTACTACGATCTGCGCAACTGGCCCCTCGGGCCCACCCTGCAGGAGGCCTTCTCGGTGCCCGTGCTGGTGAGCGGTGACGTGCGCACCTGGATCCAGGCCGAGCGGGAGTGGGGGGCCGCCAAGAACTGTGCCGATGCGGTGCTGGTGTTCGTGCACAACGACATCGGGGTCGGCATGGTGGTCAACGGCCAGCTCATCGAGAGCGAGGCGGCCCTGCTCGGGGATCTCAGCCACCTGCAGCTCGAGCCCTACGGCCAGCGCTGTTACTGCGGCGGTTTTGGCTGCGCCTGCACGCTCGTGACCAATCAGGCGCTGGAGGCCCAGTATCGGGACCTGCGCGAGCGGATGCAGGAGCACGATCTGCCCGAGGTCGTCACCATCCGCGAGCTGTGCGAGCTGGCGCTGGCGGGCAACAGCCTCTGCCAGGACATCCTGCACCAGGCGGCGGGGCGCCTCTCCCGGGTGCTGGCCAACCTCATCTGCCTGCTCAATCCGGGCAAGCTGCTGCTGGGGGGGGAGATCACCCGGGCCGATCGCCTGCTGTTCCCCATGCTGCACCAGTCCCTGGCGAGCCAGCTGCCGGCCGACTACCTGGTGCGTCTGCAGATCGAGTCCACCCATTTCTATGAAGATCCCACCAAGCCCACCTCGGTGCAGGTGCACAAGGCGCTGCGAGACGGCAGCCTGCTGCTCGAGCTGCTGCGAGGCGACAGGGAGGCCTGACTGCCTGCTGCAGTGCCGCCCCATCCTGCACTGGCCGTTTTAACTCCGTGGGAGGAGGGGGGCTGATTCGGCAGGGGACAAACAACAGGCGGGCCTTCCGAGGAAGGCCCGCCTGTTGTTTGCAAACGCCGGGTGGCGGCTCTAGGACTTGGTCTCCTTGGCGGGCGCCTTGTCGGCGGGTTGCTCCTGCCGTTTGAGGGTCTCGCTGGCTTGCTGTCTCAGCTGCATCTGCTCCATCACCAGCTTGTAGGCGATGTAGTACTTGTAGATGTTGCCCACATAGGTAACGGTCTCGGCTCCTATCTTCTCCGCCGCCACGTATTCGACGTTGTGGAACCAGACGTTGGGATCCAGCCCCCGCTTCTTCGCCTCGGTGCGCAGCCGCGCCACCCGGGCGGGACCGGCGTTGTAGGAGGCAAACGAGAACAATGCCTTGTCGAGGGCGGTCATGGGCTCGTCGGCGTAGTAGTGATCGATCATCCAGCGCATGTATTTGACGCCGCCGTGGATGTTGGGCTCGAGCTGGCGGATGTCGCCCACCTTCAGCCCCTTGCCGGTGGCGGGCATGATCTGCATGATGCCGATGGCGCCGACATGGCTGCGCGCCTTGTGGTTGAGGGCGGACTCCTGATAGCCCTGGGCGACGACCAGCAGCCAGTCCACGTCGTATTTCTCGCCGTATTCACGAAACAGTTCCACCACCTGCAGGAACTTCTTGCGCTCGGCCTCGGCGGCGGCGCTCTTGACGAACTTGTTCTGCTTGAGATAGCGCGCCAGTACGTCCTCCCCCGTCGCCTTGCCGCGGATCGCCTTGATCTGATCGTTGAGCATGGCGAGCAGCTTGGGACTGTCCTGGCGTACCGCCCAGGCGATGATGCCCCCCTCCCGGAACACCGGGGTTTCATGAATGGTGATCTTGGGGAAGATCTTCTGCCAGAAGCGGGCCTTGTGCTCGTCCATGACGATGAAGGGAAGCAGGCCCGCGTTCACCATCTCCACCAGATCTTCATCTTCCAGCACTTCGGAGGCGGGCTGGATGTCGATGAGGGGCTCTCCCGCCGCCTTGCGCGCCTGGTTATAGGCCATGAGGCTCTCGAAATAGCTGGAGGAGGGGCGCACGAAGATGGTCTTGCCACCCAGATCGGCGGCGCTCTCCACCTTGGGGGAATCGGGGCCGGAGACGAGCAGCTCCCGCACGTTATCGAGCAAGGGATCGCTGAACACCACCCCCTGCTTCTTGCGCTTGTCGGTGATGGTGAGGTTGGCGGCGGCGATATCCCCCTTGCCTTCGATGAGGGAGGTCAGCAGGGCCTCGCGGGCGACGGGAATGAAGACGAAGTGCACCTTGAGGTGACGCTTGATGGCCTTCTGCTTGCGCAGTTGTTCGTTGAGGCGTTTCTCCACCTGCATGAAGGCATCGTAAGTGACCCCCCGTTGCACCCCCTTGTTGATGAAGTAGCCGGTCTTGTTATAGGTGGTGAGCACCCGAATGGTGCGCCGCTCCAGCATGGCGTCGAGATCTCCCAGCATGGGTTTGGCGAGTTCCTCGCTGTCAAAGGCCAGGGCGCTGCGCTCCTCTTCTTCCTCGGTGGTGGCTTTTTTATCTGGCTCGGCACTCCAGGCCGGGGACAGGGAACAAAGCACCCAAAAAATGACAATCCATAAGCGTTTCATGATGTTCACCTCACTCGTTTTATTGAGTGTAAGCGTGGCTCAGGGGACCCCTTAGCTCGTTGGGTTTGATTGCGCTCGGGTGATAGCACGATCTTCACTATCGGTTGGGGGCCTGGCCGGGGAGAACACCAAATGAAGAGGGAGCCCGTGGGCTCCCTCTTTTCATTGCATATTCAATACCCGAGCCGGCCTAGAACCAGAAGCCGATGATGAAGGAGCCCGCCAGGGTCAGCATGACGTTGGCTACCGCATAGGTGCCGGCATAGCCGAGCGCCGGGATGGAGCTGTTGGCCGCCTCGTTCACCACGTCCATGGCCGGGGCGCAGGTGCGGGCCCCGGTGATGGCCCCCAGCAGCAGGGCCGGGTTCATCTTCAGCACCCAGACCCCGAACAGGTAACCTACCAGCACCGGCAGTGTGGTCACCAGCATGCCGGAGAAGAGCACCACCATGCCCACCTCGCTCAGGTGATCCAGGATGCCGCCCCCCGCTTTCAACCCGGTGCTCACCATGAAGACGGCGAGGCCGAGATCCTTGGCCAGACGCAGGGCGCCAGGCGGCACATAGCCTACCGTGGGGTGGTTGGCCCGAAGATAGCCCATCAGGATCCCCGCCAGCAGCAGGCCGACGGCGTTGCCGAGGCCGAATTCTATCTGGCCGAACACCAGGGAGACGGAGCCGATGAGCAGGCCCAGCACGAAGAAGGTGGTGAAGGCCACCAGATCCGTGGTCTGGCTATGGATGCTGATGAAGCCGATCTTGTTGGCCAGGAGCTTGACCCGCTGTTTCTCGCCGCTGATCTGCAGCACGTCACCCTTCTGCAGCATGATGTTGCGATCGAACGGCATCTCTATCTGGGATCGCACCACCCGGTTGAGGAAGCACCCCTTCTCGGTGAGGTTGAGTTCCACCAGGTGGCGGCCGACCACGGCATCGTTCTTCACCACTATCTCTTCGGTGACGATCTGCAGGTCCAGCAGGTTGCGATCGAACACCTCCTTGCCGTTGCGGTAGTTGACGTCCAGCTTCTCGTGGCTCTCGGGGTAGCCCACCAGGGCGATCTCGTCTCCCTCCTGGATGACGGCGTCACCATCGGGGCTGGCCAGTATCCCGTTGCGGCGGATCCGCTCCACGTAACAGCCGGTGTGGGGATAGATGCCGGTCTCTCGCAGGGTGCGACCGCCGATCCAGGCGGCGAGCTCCGGGCCGACCCGATAGGCGCGGATGATGGGCAGGTAGGTCTTGCGGCTCTCGCTGTCGGAGAGGCCCCGCTCGCGGGCGATCTTCTGGGCCTCGGTGTTGAGGTCGAGCCGCGCCAGGGAAGGCAGGTAGCGCACCACCAGCATCAATCCCACCAGCCCCACCAGATAGGTGAGCGCATAGCCGATGCCCATGTTGTCGAGCACCGACTGCATGTCGGTCTGGTGGGGCAGGTTGAGCAGGCCGCTGCGCAGGGCATCCTGGGCGCCCACCAGCGCCGGGGTGGAGGTGAGCGACCCCGCCAGGATGCCGGCCGCCATGCCGGGCCCCAGGTTGAAGAACTTGGCCAGCCCCACGGTGAGCAGCAGGGCGCTCAGCAGGATCACCAGGGTCAGGGTGATGTAGTGGATGCCGTCGCGCAGGAAGACGCTGAAGAAGTGCGGCCCCGCTTCAATCCCCACGCAGAAGATGAACAGCATAAAGCCGACGTTTTCGGTGGAGGTGGAAAACTGGAATCCCATCTGGCCGAACAGCAGGGCGGTGAACAGCACCCCTATGGTATTGCCTATCTGGAAGTTGCCGATGCGGACCTTGCCTAGCAGCAGGCCGAAGGCCAGTACCACGAACAGCAGCAGGGAGTCGCTTTGATGTAGCAGTGTCACGAAATCTATGGTCATGCCCGGAAAAACCGAGGAAAAAAGTGGGGCCGATATTGTGCCGTATCCCTTGGCAAGAAAGAAGCGCCAAAGCGGATCGACAGCCAGTTAAGTGGCGCCTCGACCAGAGGGGTGAGGGATGCGCGGCGCCCAGGAGGAAAAATACTCTATTTTACGCTGCCGGATCCGGTGTCAATGAGTGATTTCTGCTGTCGGGAAGGGAAGGGCCGACGGCCCTGTGGACAATTTATTACCTGCTGTATGGGGAGCGATTGGGCATGGTTTTCAGCATTTTTCACTGAGGTCAGTTAAGGGATACAAAAGAACCCCATTTGTCGTCCGGCGAGGGCTGACCCGTGACACGGGGCATGGCGAAAAAAGACCGCGCCGTGGTGGGGGCGTTGCCCTGGTTGACCCCATTTAGGGGGGCGGACAAAAACAGCAGAAAATGGGGCGAGCGGTGCGTCGCCTCGCCAAACCGGAGACAATCGCTGCCAACCCAGATGAACATTGGCTTTGGTCAACTTACCCACAGAAACTGTGGATAACCCTGTTCATGAAACTTGGTGATCAGGCTGTATCCCGCGCCAATACTGGGCTTCAAGGGCTGTTCAAAAAATACCGGCAATAAATTGTTTCTATAAAAATCAAATAGTTATGTGCGGCAGAACAAAACGCTGCCGGTCAGTGACGGGGGATCAAAAGGGAGGCGTGCAGCAAGGCAGGGCTTGTGCATTAAAATTGGCAGAGGAAAGCACTAAAGTGGATAACTTGCACCGAGATGGTGAGGAATTGGCTCCCCCGACTGGACTTGAACCAGTGACATACGGATTAACAGTCCGCCGTTCTACCGACTGAACTACGGGGGAACATCAGGCAAGGAGGTGCATCATACAGAGGTCGTATTTCGGGGTCAATAGCCATCAGGGCAGGCCGGCGGATACCCAGGCCCGTCAACTCGGGGTACACTGCACTCTTGCCGTTTTTTGCCGGGAGTCGTCATGAGCAAGTTATTTCAGTTGGCCAGCCAATTTCAACCCGCCGGGGATCAGCCGAGGGCCATCGCCCAGCTGCTCGACGGCATAGAGTCCGGGTTGGCCCACCAGACCCTGCTCGGGGTGACCGGCTCGGGCAAGACCTTCACCATGGCCAACGTCATCGCGACTCTCAATCGCCCCACCATGATACTGGCGCCCAACAAGACGCTGGCGGCCCAGCTCTACGGGGAAATGAAGGAGTTCTTCCCCGAGAACTCGGTGGAGTATTTCGTCTCCTACTACGACTACTACCAGCCGGAAGCCTATGTGCCGACCACGGACACCTTTATAGAGAAGGATGCCTCCATAAACGATCACATCGAGCAGATGCGGCTCTCGGCCACCAAGGCGCTGCTGGAGCGGCGCGACGTGGTGATCGTCGCCTCGGTGTCGGCCATCTATGGCCTGGGGGATCCCCAGGCCTACCTCAGCATGATGCTGCACCTGAAAGTGGGGGACCTGATCAATCAGCGGGATATCCTGCGTCGCCTCGCCGAGCTGCAGTACACCCGCAACGACATGGCATTCCAGCGCGGTACCTTCCGGGTACGGGGGGAGGTGATCGACATCTACCCCGCCGAATCGGACAAGCTGGCCCTGCGGGTAGAGCTGTTTGACGAAGAAGTGGAGCGCCTCTCCCTGTTCGACCCGCTGACCGGCGCCATCGAGCAGACGGTGGTGCGCTACACCATCTACCCCAAGACCCACTATGCCACCCCGCGCGAGACCATACTCGGCGCCATTGAGCACATCAAGGAGGAGCTCAAGAGTCGCCGTGAGCAGCTGTTGTCGCTGGGCAAGCTGGTGGAGGAGCAGCGCATCAGCCAGCGCACCCAGTTCGACATGGAGATGATGCAGGAGCTCGGCTACTGCTCCGGCATCGAGAACTACAGCCGCTACCTCTCCGGCCGCGCGCCGGGGGAGCCGCCGCCCACCCTGTTTGACTACCTGCCGGGGGACGGCCTGCTCATCATCGACGAATCCCACGTCACGGTGCCGCAGATCGGCGCCATGTTCAAAGGGGACAGATCCCGCAAGGAGACCCTGGTGGAGTACGGCTTCCGGCTGCCGTCGGCGCTGGACAACCGGCCGCTCAAGTTCGACGAGTTCGAGGCGCTGATGCCGCAGACGGTGTTCGTCTCGGCGACCCCGGGCCCCTATGAGCTGGACAAATCCGGCGGCGATGTGGTGCAGCAGGTGGTGCGCCCCACCGGTCTGCTTGACCCCGAGGTGGAAGTGCGGCCGGTCAGCACCCAGGTGGACGATCTGCTCTCCGAGATCCGCAAGCGGGTGGCGGTGGAGGAGCGGGTGCTGGTCACCACCCTCACCAAGCGGATGGCGGAGGACTTGACCGAATACCTGGCGGATCACGAGGTGCGGGTGCGCTATCTGCACTCGGACATCGACACAGTGGAGCGGGTGGAGATCATCCGCGATCTGCGCCTTGGCAAATTCGACGTGCTGGTGGGCATCAACCTGCTGCGCGAAGGCCTCGACATGCCGGAGGTTTCCCTGGTGGCCATCCTGGATGCAGATAAAGAGGGCTTCCTGCGCTCCACCCGTTCGCTTATCCAGACCATAGGTCGGGCGGCACGCAACCTCAACGGCAAGGTGATCCTCTACGGGGATACCATCACCAACTCCATGAAGGTGGCGATTGAAGAGACTGAACGGCGCCGCGCCCTGCAGCACGCCCATAACCTGGAGCACGGCATCACGCCGAAGGGGCTCAACAAGTCCGTCGGCGATGTGATGGACATGGGGGGCAGCCGCACCGCGGGCAAGGCCGGCAAGGGAAGCCGCAAGGCCGCCGAACCGCAAGGGGAGTACCACGCCCGTTCCGCCAGCGAGATCGCCAAGGAGATCAAACGAATGGAGGAGCAGATGTTCCAGCATGCGCGGGATCTGGAGTTCGAACAGGCGGCGGCGCTGCGGGATCAGATCCAGCGGCTGCGCAGCGAGTTGATCGAGTCGTGAGCGCCAGACGCTGGCTTATCTGGCGGCGGCTGCGCCGCCTCTACCTGGGGTTTCGCCATCCGGCCACCCCCTGGTGGGCGCGGGGGCTGGTCATCTTTATTCTGCTCTACGGCATCAGCCCGGTGGATCTGGTGCCCGACCTGGTGCCGCTCTTTGGCTGGCTCGACGATATCAGCCTGTTGCTGCTTCTGTTATGGGGCTGGGAGAGGTGCTTGCCCGATGTCGTGCTGACCTCTCTGGACAAGGCCGATTGATCCCAATCTGACCCCGTTCATGGCAGTTTTTTTCTTGCCACCGGGTGCGCCAGTTAAGGGTATTGAATGGCTCCTTTTGTATGAGGGCGAAAAAGGGGACCATGGGGTGATTGTGAGCCAGGTCTCATTGGCGTAGACTCCACGCCGTTCACTTCATGAGTACCCAAAAAATGGATCTGATCCTCTTTGCCATCGACTTTATCCTGCACGTTGACGTGCACCTGAAAGAGCTGTTCGAACACTACGGGATCTGGGTGTACGCCATCCTGTTTCTCATCATCTTCTGCGAGACAGGCCTGGTGGTCACACCCTTCCTGCCTGGCGACTCCCTGCTGTTTGCCGCCGGGGCCCTGACGGTGGGCAGCGTGCTGGACGTGCATACCCTGGCAGGGGTGCTGATCATCGCCGCTGTGCTCGGCAACGTGGTGAACTACACCATAGGGCACTTCTTCGGCGAGCAGCTGTTCCGCAATCCGGACTCGAAGATCTTCCGCCGCGATTACCTGGTCAAGACCCACGCCTTCTATGCCAAGCACGGGGGCAAGACCATCATCATCACCCGCTTCCTGCCCATAGTGCGCACCTTTGCGCCCTTCGTGGCGGGGATGGGTGCCATGACCTATCCACGCTTCCTGGCGTTCAATCTGGTGGGCGGCCTCCTGTGGGTGCTCTCCTTCGTCTATGCGGGCCACTTCTTCGGCAATCTGCCGGTGGTGCGTCACAACTTCACCCTGCTCATCTTCGGCATCATCGGCATCTCCCTGCTGCCCATGGTGGTCGGCATGGTGAAGGCCAGGATGGATGCCGGCAAGGTGGCCTCCTGAGCTTCTTGTCCCTGTGGCAATGAAATGAGAAAGGGAGCCGATGGCTCCCTTTCTGTTTGTGGCCTGCTCACTGTCAGATTGCCGATGGTCACGATGGCAATCGGCAATCTGGAGACGAAGATGGCAACTCACCGCTGTGGAACTATGGTCCAGGCGTGATCTGACGCATAAACAAAGGAGGGAGCCATCGGCTCCCTCCTTTGTTTATGCGTGCCTCCCGGCTCAGTTGCAGCAGCGACCCTTGATCAGGTTGCCGATGGCGACCACCACAAAGACCAGCAGATAGGCGGCGAAGATGGCGACCAGCCACTGGGGCATGGAGAAGCCGAGGAATTGCCAGCTGATCTCGCTGCAATCTCCGTCCGGATAGAACATCCAGGGGATCCACTGATCCAGCGGCGCCCAGCTGGGGAAGTCGACAAAGCCCTCGCACACGTTGAAGGGGGAGGGGTTCATCTGATAATCCACATGCTTGAGCGCCAGCTTCAGGCCCCAGAAGGCGCTGTAGCCCCACAGCAGCATGGCGCTCCAGCGCACATACCACTTCTGGGGCGCCACCATGCCGAGCAGGCCGGCCGCCAGCACGCCCAGGATGGCGATCCGCTCGTAGATGCACATGACACAAGGGTGCAGGACCAGCACGTGCTGGAAGAAGAGGGCGCACAGTTCGAGGAAGAGAGCGGACGCGGCCAGCAATCCCCAGGCCAGACGATGGCTGGCAATGCGGCGAAGAAACTCGATCATCTGATTGATCTCACAGAGAAAATAGTGGCTGAATTAGAGCAGAGCCCCATCCAAAAAGAAAGGGGCCGTACAGCCCCTTTCACCATCAGTGTGCCGCCGGCGCCGACAGAGGCACGGCGGCGTGCTCCATCAGCCAACCCGCCTGGTAGAACCATTCGGTGGCGGGGCCGAGCAACAGCTCCACGGAGAAGAAACCGACCAGGCCCAGTACCAGGGTATAGGGCAGGGCCATCCATACCATGCGGCCGTACGAGAGGCGCAGCAGGGGGGCCAGGGCCGAGGTCAGCATGAACAGGAAGGCGGCCTGGCCGTTGGGGGTGGCGACCGAGGGCAGGTTGGTGCCCGTGTTGATGGCCACCGCCAGCAGATCGAAGTGGGCGCGGCTGATGGCCCCGTTGATCAGCGCCGTCTTCACCTCGTTGATGTAGACAGTGCCGACGAAGACGTTGTCACTGACCATGGAGAGCAGGCCGTTGGCCAGATAGAACAGGGCGAGCTGATCCTCGGGCTTGGCCGCCAGCACCCACTGGATCACCGGCTTGAACAGCTGTTGATCGATGATCACCGCCACCACGCTGAAGAAGACGGTGAGCAGGGCGGTGAAGGGCAGCGCCTCATGGAAGGCCTTGCCGAGGGCGTGTTCCTCGGTGATGCCGGTGAAGGCGGTGGCGAGCACGATGACGGTCAGGCCGATCAGCCCCACGGCGGCCAGATGCAGGGCCAGCCCCGTGATAAGCCAGGTGGCGATCAGTGCCTGGACGATCAGCTTGGCCTTGTCTTGCGGGGTACGCTGGGCTTCTTCCTCGCGTTCGTACGCTTCCATGATGTGGCGTACGGGCTCGGGCAGCCGGGTGCCATAGCCGAACCAGCGGAACCTTTCGACCAGGATGCAGGTGAGCAGACCGCAGAGAAACACGGGGACGGTGACGGGAGACATGCGAACGGCAAACTCGCCGAAATGCCAACCTGCCTGCTCGCCGATGATGAGGTTCTGGGGCTCGCCGACCAGGGTGCAGACACCCCCCAGTGCGGTACCTATGGCCGCGTGCATCATCAGGCTGCGCAAGAAGGCCCGAAATTCGTTCAGATGCCGACGGGAGAGCTCGTCGATCTCCTCGTCATCGTGGTGCAGGTTGCCGGACTCATCCCGTGAGGCCACCTTGTGGTAGATGGCGTAGAAACCGGTGGCGACGCTGATCACCACGGCGATCACGGTCAGGGCATCGAGGAAGGCGGACAAAAAAGCCGACACCAGGCAGAAGGCGAGGGAGAGCAGCGTCTTGGAGTGGATGCGCACCAGCATCTTGGTGAAGACATAGAGCAGCAACTGCTTCATGAAGTAGATGCCGGCCACCATGAAGACCAGTAGCAGCAGCACTTCTATATTGGCCACCAGCTCATGTTTGATCTGGTCGGCCGAGGTCATGCCGATGAGTACCGCTTCGATGGCCAGCAGGCCGCCGGGTTGCAAGGGGTAGCACTTGAGGGCCATGGCCAGGGTGAAGATGAACTCGACGACCAGCAGCCAGCCAGCCAGGAAGGGATCAAGGTGAAAGACGATCGGATTGATCAGCAGGAATAGGACGATGGCAAGCTTGTACCATCGCGGGGCATTGCCCAGAAAATTCTTTGTAAACGCGCGCCCTAGGCTGATTGGCATAATGATGGTTCTCGGTTCTGTTGTTGGTATCTGCGTCTATGCAGTCGAGCCCGGCTCGACCCGAACTTCCGGATATTCACCTGTATCAGATTGATTGCACATGATTTTAATCAAGGGAGCGATAACTATAAATAACGTGGCGAAACTTGCACAGCGATGAAGTGCGTATCACACCCCCATTGGGGGTTGGTTGGCTCTCGCGTTGTCGCTGCATACATATTTTTAACAAAAAGATCGGGTTAATGTGAGCAGAGGACTGACCTTATGCTTGCCAGCATGACCGGCTTTGCTATTATTCGTGAGCCTTTTTACGTACTACAACAGAGTCACTACATGGTCATAAAAGCGCAAAGCCCTGCCGGGTTTGCCGAGGAATACATCATCGAGTCCATCTGGAACAATCGCTTTCCTCCTGGATCCATTCTGCCGGCGGAGCGTGAATTGTCCGAGCTGATTGGCGTGACTCGCACTACCTTGCGCGAAGTGCTGCAGCGCCTTGCCCGCGATGGCTGGCTCACCATCCAGCATGGCAAACCGACCAAGGTGAACAACTTCTGGGAAACCTCAGGCCTCAATATCCTGGAGACCCTGGCGCGCCTCGATCAGGACAAGGTGCCGGATCTGGTGGCCCAGTTGCTGTCGGCTCGCACCAACATCTGCACCATCTTCATCCGTGGCGCCATTCGCAACAATCCGGATCAGGCCGCCGAGATCCTGCGCGGTGCCGACGAGGTGGAAAACACGGCCGAAGCCTATGCGGACTTCGATTACCGTCTGCACCACCAGCTCTCGTTTGCTTCGGGTAACCCCATCTATGCCTTGATCCTCAACGGGTTCAAGGGGCTCTATAGCCGCGTCGGGCGTTATTACTTCTCCGACAAGCAGGCGCGCGAGACGGCGGATGCCTACTACAAGACGCTGCTGAAACTGGCCGAGACCAAGGACCACGAAGCCGTGTTCATGACGGTGCGTCAGTACGGCATCGAGTCGGGCAAGTTGTGGACCCGGTTGCGCCAGGACATGCCAAGCAATCTGTGTGACAACTGATTGCCGCGACCAAGAAAAACGCGCCTGATGGCGCGTTTTTTTATGCTTGCGACTCCCGCCTTGCCCATCAGGTGGCGCTCTTGCGATCCGGGCAGCGACCTATGATGTCCGCGGAGAGCTCGCCGTTGTCCTGCTCCAGTATCACATCGAACCCCCACAGCTGGTGCAGGTGCTTGAGCACCTCGTGGCGCGACTCACCCAGGGGAATGCGGTTGTGGGGCACGTAGCGCAGGGTGAGGGAGCGATCGCCCTTCACCGCCACGTTGTAGACCTGAATGTTGGGCTCCAGGTTGCTCAGATTGTACTGGGCTGACAGCGTGTTGCGCACCAGCCGGTAGCCCTCCTCGTTGTGGATGGCGGAGACCCTGAGGTAGTTCTTCAGATCGTCGTCGTCGATGGCAAACAGCTTCATGTCGCGCATCACCTTGGGACTGAGGAACTGGCTGATGAAGCTCTCGTCCTTGAAGTTCTGCATGGCGAAGTGCAGGGTATCGACCCAGTTGGTACCGGCATAGTCGGGGAACCAATGCCTGTCCTCCTCGGTCGGGTGCTCGCAGATGCGGCGCAAGTCCGTGAACATGGCGAAGCCGAGGGCGTAGGGGTTGATGCCGGAGTAGTAACGGCTGTTGTAGGGGGGCTGGTATACCACGTTGGTGTGGCTGTGGAGCACTTCTATCATGAAGCGGTCGCTGATCTTCCCCTCGTCATAGAGGTGATTGAGGATGGTGTAGTGCCAGAAGGTGGCCCATCCCTCGTTCATCACCTGGGTCTGTTTCTGCGGGTAGAAGTACTGGCTGATCTTGCGCACGATGCGCACCACTTCCCGCTGCCAGGGCTCGAGCAGGGGAGCATTCTTCTCGATGAAGTAGAGAATGTTCTCCTGGGGCTCGGCCGGATAACGCCTGTCCTCGACACCGGAGATCTTGTGCTGCTTGGGCAGGGTGCGCCACAGCTCGTTGACCTGGGTCTGCAGATAGTCTTCCCGCGCCTTCTGGCGCCGTTTCTCTTCGGCCAGCGAGATCTTCTGGGGGCGCTTGTAGCGATCCACCCCGAAGTTCATCAGGGCATGACAGGAGTCGAGCAGGCGTTCGACCGCATCGATACCGTGTTTCTCCTCGCACTCGGTGATGTAGTTTTTGGCGAACAGCAGGTAATCGATGATGGAGGAGGCATCGGTCCAGGCCTTGAACAGATAGTTGTTCTTGAAGAAGGAGTTGTGGCCATAGCAGGCATGAGCCATCACCAGGGCCTGCATCGGCATGGTGTTCTCCTCCATCAGGTAGGCGATGCAGGGATCCGAATTGATGACGATCTCGTAAGCCAGCCCCATCTGGCCGCGCTTGTAGTTGCGCTCGGTATGGATGAAGCGCTTGCCGAACGACCAGTGCTGGTAGCCGATGGGCATGCCGACGCTGGAGTAGGCATCCATCATCTGCTCCGCCGTGATCACCTCGATCTGGTTGGGGTAGGTGTCCAGCCGATAGAACTTGGCAACCCGGGCTATCTCCTGGTGATAGATCTCCAGCAGATCGAAGTTCCAGTCAGGACCATCGTCCAGCGGCGCTATTTTTCTCGCGGTTTCTACCATATGTGATCCCTCAAGCCGCTTGCTTCTTGAACAGCTCCCGGAAGACCGGATAGATGTCTTCCACCTTGCGGATGTGCTCCATCGCGAAGTGGGCATACTGCTCGGCCACCGCCTCGTACTCGTGCCACAGGGTCTGGTGGGCGCGGGTAGTGATCTCGATGTAGGAGTAGTAGCGCACCCTAGGCATGATGTCGCGCATCAGGATCTCCCTGCACTGGGGGGAGTCATCCGCCCAGTTGTCCCCGTCGGACGCCTGTGCCGCATAGATGTTCCACTGGTTGGCCGGGTAACGCTCGTTGATGATGTCGTTCATCATCTTGAGTGCGCTGGAGACTATGGTGCCGCCGGTCTCCTGGGAGTAGAAGAACTCGTGCTCGTCCACCTCCTTGGCCTGGGTGTGGTGACGAATGTAGACCACTTCCACATTCTTGTAGGTCCGACTCAGGAACAGATAGAGCAGAATGTAGAAACGCTTGGCCATCTCCTTGGTGGCCTGATCCATGGAGCCGGAAACATCCATCAGGCAGAACATCACCGCCTGGCTGGAGGGAACGGGTCGTTTGACGAAGTTGTTGAACTTGAGATCGAAGGTGTCGATAAAGGGCACCGCCTCGATGCGCCGCTTCAGCTCACGGATCTCTTTCTCGAGCTGGGCCATCTCGGCGAAATGGTCGTTGGGTTCGCGAACCAGCTGGGCCAGCCGCTCCTCCAGTTCGCGCAGCTGGCGTTTCTTGCCTGCCTGCAGCGCCATGCGGCGTGCCAGCGAGTTTTGCAAGGATCTCACCACGTTGATGTTGGCGGGCACCCCGTTGGAGGTGTAGCCCGCCCGGTAGGTCTTCATCTCCATCAGCTGGTTGAGCTGGGTCTTTTGCAGCCGTGGCAGCTCGAGATCCTCGAACAGCAGATCGAGGTATTCATCCTTGGAGATCTGGAAGACGAAGTCATCCACGCCTTCCCCCTGATCCGAGGCCTGGCCTTCACCTGTGCCCTGACCGCTGCCCCCTCCCTTGGGACGGTCAATCTTGTCGCCGGAGACGAACTGATCGTTGCCAGGATGCACCATCTCCCGTTTGCCGCCTTGCCCCTGATGAAAATGGGGCTCGCCGATGTCCTTGGTCGGGATGCTGATGCTCTCGCCCTTGTCCACGTCCTGGATGCTGCGTTTGGAGACAGCATCCGAGACCGCTTGTTTTATCTGCTTCTTGTAGCGGCGAATGAAGCGCTGCCGATTGACAGCGCTTTTGTTTTTGCCGTTGAGCCTGCGGTCGATAAAATGCGCCATAACTCCCCCTTGAACACGGCAGGGTCAGGATGACTTGCGTACCCTGAGATACCACTCGGAGAGCAGGCGCACCTGTTTGCGGGTGTAGCCCTTCTCCATCATCCGTTCTACAAAGTTATCGTGCTTCTTCTGCTCCTCAGCCGAGGTTTTGCTGTTGAAGGAGATAACCGGCAGCAGCTCTTCCGTGTTGGAGAACATCTTCTTCTCGATCACGGTGCGCAGCTTCTCGTAACTGGTCCAGTTGGGGTTACGGCCTGCGTTGTTGGCCCGGGCACGCAGCACGAAGTTGACGATCTCGTTGCGGAAATCTTTCGGGTTGCTGATTCCGGCGGGTTTTTCTATCTTTTCCAGCTCGCTGTTGAGGGATGCGCGGTCAAACAGCTGGCCGGTCTCGGGGTCACGATACTCCTGATCCTGGATCCAGAAGTCGGCGTAGGTGACGTAGCGATCGAAGATGTTCTGGCCGTACTCGGAGTAGGACTCGAGATAGGCGGTCTGGATCTCCTTGCCGATGAACTCCACGTAGCGCGGGGTCAGATAGCCCTTGATGAACTCCAGATAGCGATCGTGCAGCTCCTGCGGGAACTGTTCCCGCTCGATCTGCTGCTCCAGTACATAGAAGAGGTGCACCGGGTTGGCAGCTACTTCCGCGTGGTCGAAGTTGAAGACGCGGGAGAGGATCTTGAACGCGAAGCGGGTCGACAGGCCGTTCATGCCCTCGTCCACCCCGGCGTAGTCGCGATACTCCTGATAGCTCTTGGCCTTGGGATCCGTGTCTTTCAGGCTCTCGCCGTCATAGACCCGCATCTTGGAGTAGAGGCTGGAGTTTTCCGGTTCTTTCAGGCGAGAGAGCACCGAGAACTGGCCCAGCAGCTCCAGGGTCCCCGGGGCGCACTTGGCATCGGTCAGCTCGCTGTTGAACAGCAGTTTTTCATAGATCTTCACCTCCTCCGAGACCCGCAGGCAATAGGGCACCTTGACGATGTAAACCCGGTCGAGGAAAGCCTCGTTGTTCTTGTTGTTGCGGAACTGCTGCCACTCGGATTCGTTGGAGTGGGCCAGCAGGATGCCGTCGAAGGGCAGGGCGGACAGCCCCTCGGTGCCGTTGTAGTTGCCCTCCTGGGTGGCGGTCAGCAGCGGGTGAAGCACCTTGATGGGAGCCTTGAACATCTCCACGAACTCCATCATCCCCTGGTTCGCCTTGCACAGGGCGCCGGAGTAGGAGTAGGCGTCGGCATCGTCCTGGGCATAGTGTTCCAGCATGCGGATGTCGACCTTGCCGACCAGGGAGGAGATGTCCTGGTTGTTGTCATCGCCAGGCTCCGTCTTGGCGATGGCGATCTGATCCAGGATGGAGGGGTTGACCTTCTCCACCTTGAACTTGGTGATGTCGCCGCCAAATTCGTGCAGGCGCTTGGCGACCCAGGGGGACATGATGGGCCTCAGGTAGCGGCGCGGGATGCCGTATTCCTTCTCCAGGATCTCGCCATCCTCTTCGATGTCGAACAGGCAGAAGGGGTGATCGTTGACCGGTGAGCCCTTGATGCGATAGATGGGAACTTTCTGCATCAGGGACTTGAGTTTCTCTGCCAGCGAGGATTTACCACCGCCGACGGGGCCAAGCAGGTAGAGGATCTGTTTCTTCTCTTCTAGGCCCTGGGCCGAGTGCTTGAGATAGGAGACGATCTGCTCGATGGCATCTTCCATGCCATAGAAGTCTTTGAAAGCGGGATAGCGCGCGACGACGCGGTTGGAAAAGAGGCGGCTGAGGCGCGGATTGGTCGAGGTATCGATCATTTCCGGCTCGCCGATGGCGGTCAGCAGGCGTTCTGCGGCGGAGGCGTAGCAGGATTTGTCCTGTTTGCACATATCCAGAAACTCCTGGATGCTGTACTCCTCCTCTCTGGCCTTCTCATACCGCTGTTGATAGTGCTCGAAGATGCCCATAACTTAGCCCTCGTTATAGTCGCTTGCCCTGAAAAAGAGTGGATCACTACTTTTGTTCTGTTTACCTCTTAAGCCTAGTCAACAGCCCCCAGTAATCCATCGCCATCATTGGTTTAAGTTTGTACGGGAGCTTCCCGATCCTGGTGCGGGAAGAGACAGCCAATGACATACCTATGTTACTGACTGTTAAATTATTTTTGCCACGACAATGATGCCGATGTCAAAGACATAAAAAATAAATATTTGTGCGGTACGGGCGGAAAACGCGGGTTGTCCGTCTTGCGGTGGCGTGCAGCAGGCGGGGCAAGGGATAGAGGCGTAAGGAGAGGAAATGCGATGTCGTTTACGTCAACGTAATGCACTTGGTTTGGTGCTTTAACTCTAATTTTTACATTGACGCTACATTTTGGCTGCTTTAGATTGGCCCTGTGTCGAGCAGCCATCGCTTTAGCAAGAGAGTGGGTGACTGTGCAGATACTAAGCTCTGTTTAAGCACGTTTCCGTTGGCTTGACCCTCGCACCCGCGAGGGTCTTATTTTTTCAGCATCCGGCAGATCAGGATTCGTCGGGATAGAGGCGGGAGACCGCCGCCAGCACGTCCGCGAAGGGATGGGCCGCCAGCTGGCCAAAACCGGCCAGGCTCCTGGCCTTGAGCCGGGTGGTCAGCGGGGTGGCGATGCCGCACAGGAAGCGGGTCAGCAGGCGGGGATCCCGGCTGCGACACAGGGCCACCAGGGGATCGCACCAGGCGCGCAGGCCATGCTCGTTCGGCAGGGCGGGCGTCGGCAACGGGGGCAATAGGGCGACCTCTCCCCGGCAAACGGAGCAGTGCCCGCACCGCTCGGGGGCCTCGTCATCGGCAAAATAGCGGGCCAACTCATGGCTGAGACAGGTGGTCGAGGAGAAGAAGGTCAGCAGGGCTTGCAGCCGGGCCAGTTCACTCTGCTCTTTTTGCTCGAACAGGGCATGGAGCTGATCTGCCAGCGACGCCACGTCGATCCCCTGGCGCAACACCCGATACACCTCGGTCATCTGTTTACTTTCAAGCTCTATGCAGCCCTGCTGCTGCAGATAATCCAGCGCTGCCGCGGCGCGCTGGCGTTCCCCCTGATAGCCTTGCCACAGCGCCTCGAAGTCCATGGTGCACCAGGTGCGCGCCTGGGGGGCGCAGGCAAACACCTGCTCCAGAAACTGGCGGCGCTTGGGATCGAATCGGGCCAGGATCGCCTGCTTTTCCAGCACGAACCTGAAGCGGTACGCGGCAAAGTAGTTGTAGGCCGGCGCTATGATGCCCGCCATCTCCAGATAGACCAGCAGGGTCTTGAGGGGCAACTGGCGGATGTTGGTCTCGTTGGAGAGGCGCAGCAGACCAAATTCCCACTCGCTGCCAGCCTCTTGCAGGATCCCGAGCAGCCCCAAGATGGCGGTGCGGTCGGGTGTATCCCCATAGACGAAGTTTTCCAGTACTGGCAACTGGACGCGGCTTGCCAGCACGGTGCAGCGGGAGGGGAGGCCATCGCGCCCGGCGCGGCCTATCTCCTGGCTGTAGTTCTCGATGGATTTGGGCAGATCGTAGTGAATGACCCGGCGAATGTCGGCCTTGTCGATGCCCATGCCAAAGGCGATGGTGGCGACGATGCAGTCTAGCCTGCCCGCCATGAAGTCGTGCTGGATCTGGCTGCGCAGGGCGGGATCCAGCCCCGCATGGTAGGCACACGCCCGGATGCCGCTGGCCTGCAACTGCGCGGCGCACTGCTCTGCACTGTGCTGTAGGGTCACATAGACGATGGTGGGGGCGGCCGGATCCCGGTGCAGCTCCTCGCGCAGCCAGGCGTCGCGGGCGCTGCCGGCCAGCGGGATGACGGCCAGATCCAGGTTCGGACGATAGAAGCCGGTCACCACCAGATCGTCCCCGTCGATGCCGAACTTGGCCTGCATGTCGGCCATGACCGCCGGGGTGGCGGTAGCGGTCAGCAGCAGCACCTGGGGTATGGCCAGCTCGCGGCGATGATCCGGCAGCTTCAGGTAATCGGGGCGAAAGTTGTGGCCCCACTCCGAGATGCAGTGCGCCTCGTCCACCACCAGGAGGGACAGGGGGATCTGGGCGATAAAGCGGCGAAAGCGCTCGTTCTTGAGGCGCTCCACCGAGATCATCAGGATCTTGAGCCGGCCATCGCTGGCCTGCTGCATCACGCGCCGGCTCTCCTCCGGCGTCTGGCTGGAGTCCAGGGTCGCGGCGGCGATCCCCTTGCGCTGCAAGAAGGCGAGCTGATCATGCATCAGGGCGATCAGCGGCGAGATCACCAGAGTCAGGTGGGGCAGGGCGAGGGCGGGTAGCTGATAGCAGAGGGACTTGCCGGCCCCGGTCGGGAAGATGGCGGCCGCACTCTTGCCGGCCAGCAGGCGGCTGATCACCGCTTCCTGCCCGGGCCGCAAGCGATCGAAACCGAAGTGTCGGCTTAACAAAGAGGTGATCATGGCAAGGCTCCCTGAGAAAGGGCCGCATCATACCACTTCTGGTCCAGCGTTGACCGAGGATCGGACTGGTTTGGTGACATTTTGGTCGCGGTTGATATTGTGTTATCACATTGTTGTAGATTTTTTGTGAGGTGACCCTGATATTTTTCAGTGATTATGTGGAAAAAAACGGTGGCAGATGGGATATTCCTTGTCCGCAACCCCACGCGAACGGACGGATCCAGCAGAAGATCTGCCGACGGCACCATGGTCCCCGGACCGGTGTCCTTGCGTGGGCGGGTTGCCAACAGGACTAATGATTCACGCACCATGGGTGCACAGGGACTATTTGATGACACAACAACACCCCCTCATTCGACTGGTGAACAGCACCAGTCTGGTTAGCCAGATCCTGGTCGGTCTGGTACTCGGTATCCTCCTTGCCATGTTCATGCCGGAATGGGCGAAGGCGGCGGGCCTGCTTGGCAGCCTGTTCGTCGGTGCCCTGAAGGCGGTTGCACCCTTGCTGGTCTTCGTGCTGGTGATGGCGGCGATCATCGGGCACAAGCAGGGTCAGAAGACCAACATGAAACCCATCCTGCTGCTCTATCTGCTGGGAACCTTCCTGGCGGCTGCCGTGGCCGTGGTCGCGAGCTTCCTGTTCCCCTCCAACCTGCACCTGGTGGCCAACAGCGCCGAGATCTCCCCGCCGGGCGGCATCACAGAGGTGCTGCAGACCCTGCTGTTCAACGTGGTGACCAACCCGGTGAAGGCGCTGCTGGAGGCGAACTACATTGGCATCCTGGCCTGGGCCATCGGCCTTGGCATCGCCATGCGCCACGCCAATGAGAGCACCAAGGCGGTGATCACCGACCTGTCCCACGGGGTGTCTACCATCGTCAAGGCCGTGATCCGCTGCGCCCCGCTTGGCATCCTGGGCCTGGTCGCTTCCACCCTGGCCGAGACCGGCTTCGACGCGCTGTTCGGCTATGCCCAGCTGCTGGTGGTGCTGATCGGCTGCATGCTGTTCATCGCCTTCGTGGTCAACCCGCTCATCGTGTTCTGGAAGATCAAGCGCAACCCCTATCCCCTGGTGCTGACCTGCCTGAAAGAGAGCGGCGTGACCGCCTTCTTCACCCGCAGCTCCGCCGCCAACATCCCGGTCAACATGGCGCTGGCCGAGAAGCTGCGCCTGCCGGAAGACACCTATGCGGTCTCCATCCCGCTGGGTGCCACCATCAACATGGCCGGTGCGGCCATCACCATCACAGTGCTCTCCATGGCGGCGGTTCACACCCTGGGGATGGAAGTGGATCTGGCTACCGCCATTCTGCTCTCCGTGGTCGCCACCGTCAGCGCCTGCGGCGCCTCCGGCGTGGCCGGTGGCTCCCTGCTGCTGATCCCGCTGGCGTGCAGCCTGTTTGGCATCAGCAACGACATCGCCATGCAGGTGGTGGCGGTCGGCTTCATCATCGGGGTGCTGCAGGATTCCGCCGAGACGGCCCTCAACAGCTCCACCGACGTGCTGTTCACCGCGGCCGCCTGCATGGCCGAGGATGAAAGCCTGCTGGACATGGCCCCGGTCCCCAGCCGCGAAGCCTGATCCCCTCGCGTGCCATGAGTTGCCAGCGCCCTCCTCGGAGGGCGCTTTTTATTGCTGGCCCTGTCCTCCACATTCCGTATGTCCCGCATTCCCTGGATCTAGCCTTCCACCCCACAGGGTCGCCATGGCCGTAGTGGGGGCTCCCCAAATTGACCCTGGGCCGCCAGCGTGCCGGTGCCAAGGCTGGTCTGCGTGCGCGGCTTCCCGTGGTTCCGCCATGAGTGACGTTGCTTCCTGCTGCCTGAGCGGCGGCGTGGCGCATCGCATCAGAGGATGGGCAAGCGCGGGGGGCAGGCGATACGACCGGGCAGCCTGTACGGCGAAGTGCAGGGGCCACGCCACCGGCGCGTGTCTGTTCCCTGTGACCAGTTCATCCCTTGAGTCGGAGGGCTATTGCCAAGCGGGATCCTGCCGTCCTGCTCAACCCCGTCAGAGGGATGCGTCGTGCTGGGGCCTGATGCGATGCAAGCCGATGCCGCTGCGCCTGCAAGGACGAGGGGAAAAGGGCGATGAGGGGAGAGGGCAGGAGCCCCTCTTTGGGTGAGGGGGATGGGCAAGGCGGAGCTGGGTACTCAAGAAGGCTGGGAACTGGGCCGAGGAGTGCGCCATGGGCCGCGGGAAGGGACTATCTGAACGCCTGATCCCGGGGGCATGATCCTCACAACGAACACAGCCCGGCAGAGGGGATCTGCCGGGCTGCGGGGAGTGTCGGGCCAGAGGCTGGCCCGACACTATCGGTGGCGGGATTAACCGACCAGCTGATACAGGATGGCGGAGATGGCGATGAGGCCCATGACCGCCACGAAGACGTTGCTGATCTGACCCTGGTATTTCGCCATGGCCGGCACACGCTTGATGGCGTACATGGGCATGAGGAACAGGATGGTGGCGATGATGGGGCCACCCAGGGACTCGATCATCCCGAGGATGGAGGGGTTGATCACGGCCACGGCCCACAGGGTCAGGATGAAGAAGGCGATGATGAACAGTTCGATCTTCTTGTGGTTCGGGGTCTTGCCGGAGTTGCGCATGTTCTGGACGATCATCCCCTTCAGGCCTTCACGGGCACCCAGGTAGTGGCCGAAGAAGGAGGAGACGATGGCCACGAAGGCAACCAGCGGGCCGAAGTAGGAGATGATGGGGCTCGCATGCTGGTTGGCCAGGTAGGAGAGCACGGCGATGTTCTGGGACTTGGCCTCCGCCAGCTGGGCCGGTGTCAGGCTCATCACGCAGGAGAAGACGAAGAACATCACGAAGCCCAGCAGGATGACGGCGGTACGCTTGAGGATGGCGTCGGACTTGGCGACCGCATGGTCACCGTGATCGCGGCGCTGGGCCAGGGCGAAGCTGGAGATGGCCGGGCTGTGGTTGAAGGAGAAGACCAGCACCGGAATGGTCAGCCACAGGGTGGTGGCGAAATCCTTGGCGCTCGGCACTTCACTCAGGGCCGCGCCGGTCCAGTCCGGAATGAGGTAGAGGGAGATACCGGCCAGGATGGCGATGAGCGGGTAGACTAGGAACTCGGTGACCTTGAGCATCAGCTTCTCGCCGGCCAGCATCACGGACATCATGGCCATGATCAGCACGATGGAGAGGATCCAGCGCGGCGGCGCCGTCATTTGCAGCTGGTTGACCAGGAAGCTTTCCACCGTGTTGGTGATGCCCACCCCGTAGATCAGCACTATGGGGTAGATGGCGAAGAAGTAGAGCAGGGTGATGAGCTTGCCGGCACCCATGCCGAAGTGCTCTTCCACCACCTCTGTGATGTCGGCATTGGGCTGCTTGGAGGAGAGCACGAAACGCGCCAGACCGCGGTGGGCCAGGTAGGTCATGGGGCCGACCAGCAGCGCCATCACCACCAGTGGCCAGAAGCCGCCCATGCCGGCGTTGATGGGCAGGAACAGGATGCCGGCGCCGACGGCGGTACCGAACAGGCTGATGACCCAGGTGGTGTCTTGTTTGCTCCAACCGCGAGCCTGGGTTGAGCGGGTTCCTTGCTCCTGTACGGCTGCAACATCCTGTGCGCCAGTGACTGTATTGGACATGTGTCTCACCCCGAATGTGTGGTTTTAATTAATCGGCGCAAGAATACTTTTTTTTTCATCAAAAATGTTGATCAAATTCACCTTTATGAGGCAGAAACCCGTACTTCCTTGTAGAAATGTGATCAAAAGAATAAAAAATCAAAATTTATTTATCAAATGCAGTGTTATTTGAATGTTAATCGGTCGATTCTTCATCCCTGCATGTTGTCAATATGTTGCTCTGAGAGGTGTTGGGACAGCTGGCGGATCATGCTGGCGGTCGCCCCCCAGATGAAAGAGTGCTCCCAGGGGATCCAGTAGATGGTGTGGCGTTTTCCCGCCCTGGGCAGGGTCAGGGCGATGTGATGGGCCGGATCCAGCACATGGCTGAGGGGCACTTCGAAGGCCTGATCCACCTCGTCCGGGCTCAGGGTCACCCGATAGCCGGGATCGAGCATGGCCAGCACCGGCAGCACATCGTAGCGGGAGATGGTGTTGAGGGGGGTAAGGCTGCCGATGACCCGGATCTGGGAGGCGGGAATGCCGAGCTCCTCCTCGGTCTCTCGGAGCGCCGTGTGGATGAGGCTCTCATCGTCCGGATCCTGGCGCCCGCCGGGGAAGCTTATCTGCCCCGGATGGTGGCGCAGGGCGGGACTGCGACGGGTCAGCAACAGGTGCAGGCCCCGGGGGCGCTCCACCAGGGGGATCAACACCGCCGCCGGTTTGAGCCCCCCCAGCGCCAGGCGATGGGCGGGGGCGGGGCGTTGCAACAGGAAGCGGGTCAGCAGCTCGCTGCTCGTCATCTCCATGGGTCTCCATATTGCGGCCCGGAGGGCCTGGGTTCACAGGGTATCCAGCAGCGGCAGGATGCGGGCCACCTTGTCGAAGGTCTCCTGATACTCGGCGTCGGGGTTGGAGTCGGCTATGATGCCGCCCCCCGCCCAGCAGTGGAGCTGGCCTGCCTCGGCGATCAGGGTGCGAATGCAGATGCTGGTGTCCATCCGCCCGTGCTGGCTCAGGTAGCCGATGCTGCCGCAGTAGGCGTTGCGTCTGTGGGGCTCCAGCTCCTCGATGATCTCCATCGCCCGGATCTTGGGGGCGCCTGTGATGGAGCCGCCGGGGAAGCAGGCCCGCAGCAGATCCACCCCTTGCCAGCGCGGGTCCAGCTCCCCGTGAATGGTGGAGACCAGGTGATGCACCGCGGGGAAGGACTCCACGGCGAAGAGGTGCGGCACAATGACCGAACCCGGGCGGCTCACCCGGCCGATGTCGTTGCGCAGCAGATCCACGATCATCAGGTTTTCCGATCTGTCCTTGTCGGCGTGGGCGAGCGCGTCGGCCACCCGGGCGTCGATGACGGGATCCGGATGGCGGGGGCGGGTGCCCTTGATGGGCTTGGTCTCGATATGGCGCTCGTCGAGCAGCAGGAAGCGCTCCGGGGAGAGGCTCATAATGGCGCTCTGGGGCAGGCGGACAAAGGCCGAGAACGGCGCCTTGTTGGCGGCGCTGAGGGCGCAATAGGCGGACCACTCGTCTCCCTCATAGGGGGCACTGAAACGCTGGGTCAGGTTGATCTGGTAGCAGTCTCCCGCCGCCAGATAGGCCTGGATGCGGGCAAACTTGTCACCGTATTCGGCTCGCGTCATGTTGCTCTGCCAGGGTCCCAGCAAGGCGAGAGGGGCAGATGAGCGCCCGGTCTGCGCCATCAGCCAGGCGAGGCGACGGGCGAGTCCGGTCTCGTCTCCCCAGTGCACCAGTTGCCAGCAGTCGGTCGCCACGTCCCGCAGCAGTGCCCAGTCGTAGATCCCCACCGCCATGTCCGGCACCTGGATGTCCGCCTGTGCCTGCGCTGGCAGGCGCTCGAATCGCCGTCCCAGATCGTAGCCAAAAAGCCCCATGGCACCCCCGATAAACGGCAGACCCGAGTCATCGTCAACCAGATCCCCGAGCAGGGCCCGCTGGACGTCGGCGAGCAGGGCGAGGGGATCGTCGTCATGGTGGCTCAGGTGGCCAGCCTGGTTCAGGCAGGTACTGTCACCCCGGGTCTCCAGGGTGGCGAGGGGATCGGCGCTGACGATGTCAAAGCGGTTGTCGGCCCCCTGGGGACCGGCGGACTCCAGCAGGATGGCCCAGGGCTGGTGCTGCAACCGGGCGAACAGGCCATGCAGCGAGGTTTGCGGGTCGAAATGGTGGATATGCAGTCTTGGTTTCATTTTTTGTTACATAGGCAACAGTTTGCACCCGGCTCCCTAGCCGGTTCGGGTGCTCAAGCGTATCATGGCCGCCGGCATTTTTAAGAAAAACACCGTTATAAAAACACGCCGTAGTCTGCCGGCTCCGGGCGCGCCTGCCGCCTGCCGAAGGCCCGGCTCATATGGAAGCCCTTGCTCGCGCAAGCGAGGACAAGGACCAGTGAGGATGATATGAGCATCATTAGAAAACAGGACTTTATCGATTCCATTGCTGACGCCCTGCAGTACATCTCCTTCTACCACCCCCTCGATTTCGTTCAGGCCGCCAAGGCCGCCTATGACAGGGAGATCAACCCGGCTGCCAAGGACGCCCTGGCCCAGATCCTGATCAACTCCCGCATGTCCGCCGAAGGCCATCGTCCGCTCTGCCAGGATACCGGCATCGTCACCTGCTTCGTGAAGATCGGCATGCAGGTGCAGTGGGACAGCGACATGACGGTCCAGGAGATGGTGGATGAAGGCACCCGCCGTGCCTATACCAACCCGGACAACCCGCTGCGCGCCTCCGTGCTGGCCGATCCGGCGGGCAGCCGCAAGAACACCAAAGACAATGCCCCTGCCGTCGTGCACATCGACATGATCCCCGGCGACAAGGTGGAGGTGAGCATCGCGGCCAAGGGTGGCGGCTCCGAGAACAAGTCCAAGATGGTGATGCTCAACCCTTCCGACGACATCGTCGAGTGGGTGCTCAAGACGGTGCCGACCATGGGGGCCGGCTGGTGCCCGCCCGGCATGCTGGGCATCGGCATCGGCGGCACCGCCGAGAAGGCGGCCGTGCTCGCCAAGGAAGCCCTGATGGAGCACATCGACATCCAGGAGCTGATCGCCCGTGGTCCGCAAACCACCGAAGAGAAGCTGAGGGTCGAGCTCTACGACAAGGTCAACAGGCTGGGGATTGGTGCCCAGGGCCTCGGCGGCCTCACCACAGTACTGGACGTGAAGGTGAAATCCGCGCCGACTCACGCCGCCTCCAAACCCGTGGTGATGATCCCCAATTGTGCCGCCACCCGTCACGTGCATTTCGAGCTCGATGGCTCGGGCCCGGCCGAGCTGACCCCGCCCAAGCTGGCCGATTGGCCCGAGATCACCCGCGAGGCGGGGGGCAACGTGCGCCGGGTCAACGTCGACGGTATCACCAAGGCCGAGCTCGCCAGCTGGAAGAGTGGCGATACCGTGCTGCTCTCCGGCAAGATCCTGACCGGTCGCGACGCCGCCCACAAGCGCATCGCCGACATGCTCAAGAACGGTGAAGGGCTGCCGGAAGGGGTCGATTTCACCAACCGCTTCATCTATTACGTGGGCCCTGTCGATGCGGTGCGTGACGAAGTGGTCGGCCCGGCCGGCCCGACGACCTCCACCCGGATGGACAAGTTCACCGACATGATGCTGGGAGAAACCGGCCTCATCGGCATGATCGGCAAGTCCGAGCGCGGCCCCAAGACGGTCGAGAGCATCAAGCAGCACCAGGCCGTTTATCTGATGGCGGTCGGTGGCGCCGCCTATCTGGTGGCGAAAGCCATCAAGAAGGCGCGGGTAGTGGCCTTTGCCGATCTCGGCATGGAAGCCATCTACGAGTTCGAGGTGGAAGACATGCCGGTCACCGTGGCGGTCGACTCTCAGGGCAACAACATCCATGAAACCGGGCCGGCCTACTGGTCCGCCAAGATTGCCGAGCTGGATACCAAGCTCGCGTGATCCGCAGCCCCCGTCGGGGGTCGGGCAGGGAAACTGCCACCGGCATGGAGATGACAGAAGGCGACCTCAGGGTCGCCTTTCTTGTGCGCCTCGTTTGCCGATCGCCACGCCTTGATAATGGTGCTCTGTTCTTATAACCCTATGACGCAAGGGGCTTTTCAGAGACCAGCCCGGAGCCGTAGGTCTACTCAATGGTTCAGGTAGACATCCTGGCCGCCGTAGCCAAGGGCGCCTCCCCGGGAGGGCACGGGTTCGAAGAAGCGGGTCAAGACGCCGGCGCGCTGGCCCAGGGTGTTCAGTCTGCCGCGATCCAGGGCAACCTGTTCGGGCAGCCAGGTCAGCACGGCGGCACAGTGGCCATTGATCAGGCTCTGCTCCAGCAGACGCTGCCAATTCTTGATCTTGCGACCATGCACGACCAGCACCCTGGCAGGGTTGATCCCCTGTGCCTGCAACTGCTCGGCGACGGGCAGGCCGGGCGGCGCGATGAGCAGGATCCAGCCGCGGTCGCTCTGGCTCAGGTGGCCCAGCGCATCGAGCAGCGGTGTCTCGTGAAGGTTGGCACCGAGCCGCTGCTCATGCCCCATCTTGCTCTGATGGCGGGTGGGCCAGGTGGTGATCAGACCGGCAGAGGAGGAGAGAGGGCGGTGACTCAGGGGCTGGCTCATATGTTGTTCCTGTATGAATAACCATGCTGTATGCGCATACAGTAGTTCCATCTTGCGGGAGTGACAAGTCGCTTGTGGCTAAAAATGTGAGCAGATTGGCAATATCAATACTTAAGGTTATGAATAAAAAGAATATTTTTATTTGGCATGAGGTGGGTGTTTTGTGAGCTGTAGACAAATGGCGGGTCGGCGCCCATGGTTATACAGTCTGTGTGACGAGAGGAGGGAGCAAGATGGACGTCAGTACCTTGCAGCGGCTGGATGCCAACATTCTGCTCGGGATCATCAACGAGAAGCTGCGGCTGGAGTGCGATGGTCTGGAAGAGCTGCTGGCTTATTACGACATGACGGAGGATCAACTGGCCACCCGTCTGCAGCAGATTGGGTATCACTATGATCCCATGAGCAACCAGTTCAAGGCCCATGGCTAATTGGCAGGGCAGGGTGCTCCGCTTGGAGCACCTTCCTTTTATTGCCGCCTGAACATTGCAAGCATTGAAAGCGGTTTCACCTTCAATCATATTGGCAGTTATTTTCACGTATTTTCAGCCGCAGGCAAACATTGAAAACCTATTCATGAATTTATCTTTTGTGAATTCATGCATTGTGTTGATTTAAAAGGTTATTTTTATTTCCCATCCCAAAATTTAAGGAAAGGGTTTTCATGGTGAAACTGTCATTTTTATGCGTTAAAGTGTGACTCACGTTAACTTTTCAACCCCTGGCTTTAGCTAGTATGCCCACGCCGGAGCATATTCTGAGATAACAACAGCGCCGGTCCCCAATGGGATGACATTTTTATTTGTAACGAAGGAAAATGGTTTATGGCTACCAAGAAGAAGACAGACCAGGATCTCCAACTGGATAAAGATCAGCTCAAGGCGAGTATCGTGCGTCACCTGCGTTCTACCTTGGGTACAAGCGAACAGAAAGCCTCTCCGGATGCCTGGTGGAAAGCGACCGCTGCCGCCGTCAATGAACAGGTGTACGAGCGCCTGACCCGCACTCAGCAGACTCACTTCAAGAAAGATACTCGTGCGATTCACTATCTATCTGCTGAATTCCTGATGGGGCGTTTGACCTCCAACAACCTGCACAACCTCTCCCTGTACAAGATCTGCGAAGAGGCGCTGGGTGAACTCGGTCTGGAACTGACCGATCTCTGCGAGCAAGAGCCCGACATGGCCCTCGGCAATGGCGGCCTGGGCCGTCTGGCCGCCTGCTTCATCGATTCCCTGGCCACCCTGAACTACCCGGCGGTGGGCTATGGCATCCATTACGAACACGGCCTGTTCCGTCAGGAAATTCAGGATGGCCGCCAGATCGAGCGTCCGGACTCCTGGCGCGAATATGGCAACCCCTGGGAGATCTGCCGCCCCGAGTCTGTGCAGGAGATCCCGCTCTACGGCTACGTGGAGACGGTGTTCGGTGACAAGGGCGGCCTGAAGAAGGTGTGGCACGCCGGTCGCAAGATCAAAGGGGTGCCCTGGGATATCCCGGTCGTCGGTTTTGGCGGCCACACCGTCAACATCCTGCGCCTGTGGGAATCCCGCGCCTCCGAGTTCTTCGACTGGGACGTGTTCAATGCCGGTGGCTACGTCGACTCCCAGGCCGAGAAGGCCCAGGCTGAGACCATCTCCAAGGTGCTCTACCCGAACGACGAGACCGACGCGGGCAAGGAGCTGCGCCTGATCCAGCAGTACTTCTTCTGTGCCTGCTCCATCAAGGACATCATGCGTCGCTACAAGCGGGTCCATGGCGCCGATTTCGGCAACTTTGCCGCCCAGATCGCCATCCAGCTCAACGACACCCACCCCACAGTGGCCATCCCCGAGCTGATGCGGGTGCTGGTGGACGAGGAAGGGCTGACCTGGGATACCGCCTGGGGCATCTGCTATCAGGTCTTCTCCTACACCAACCACACCCTGCTGCCCGAAGCGCTGGAGAAGTGGTCCGTCAGCCTGTTCGAGAAGGTGTTGCCCCGTCATCTCGAGATCATTTATGAGATCAACGCCCGCTTCCTGAACGAGCTGGTCGAGCCGAAATGGCCGGGCAACGACGCCATCAAGGCCAAGCTCTCCATCATCGAAGAGGGTAACGTGCGCAAGGTGCGCATGGGCAACCTGTGCGTCATCGGCTCCTCCAAGGTGAACGGCGTGGCCGAGATCCACTCCAAGCTGGTGAAGGAGGATCTCTTCCCCGAGTACGCCGAGCTGTGGCCGGAGAAGATGTGCAACGTCACCAACGGCGTGACCCCGCGTCGTTGGCTGCTGGCCTGCAACCCCGAGCTCGCCGAGCTCTACAACGAGGTGGTGGGCAAGGAATGGCCGCTGCAGCTCGACAAGCTGCGCAGCGTGGTGAAGTTTGCCGACGACCAGGCCTTCCAGCAGCAGTTCATGACCATCAAGCGTCACAACAAGGAGAAGCTGGTCAAGGTCATCAAGGCCGAAACCGGCATCGAGGTGAGCGCGGAGGCGATCTTCGACGTCCAGATCAAGCGTCTGCACGAGTACAAGCGCCAGCAGCTGAACCTCATCCACATCATGGCGCTCTACCGCCGTCTGCTGGCGAACCCCGACTATGACATGCACCCGCGCGTGTTCATCTTCGGCTCCAAGGCGGCGCCCGGTTACAAGCTGGCCAAGGACATCATCTACGCCATCAACAAGCTGGCGGAGCGGGTCAACAACGACGCCCGCATCCAGGGCAAGCTGAAAGTGGTGTTCATGCCGAACTACCGCGTGAGCCTGGCCGAGAAGCTGATCCCGGCGGCCGACGTCTCCGAGCAGATCTCCACCGCCGGTTATGAAGCGTCCGGCACCGGCAACATGAAGATGGCACTGAACGGCGCCATCACCATAGGTACCCTGGACGGCGCCAACATCGAGATCGCCGAGGAAGCGGGCGCCGAGAACTGCGCCATCTTCGGCCTGAACGTGGACGAGGTGAAGTCCCTGAAGGCGCGCGGTTACAACCCGTACGACTTCTACTACGCCAACTCCGAGCTCAAGGCCGTACTGGACTGGTTCGATACCGACTACTTCACGCCGGGTCGCCCGGGGGAGCTCGCCTCCATCAAGCGCTCCTTGCTGGAAGGGGGGGATCCCTACCTGACCCTGGCGGACTTCGAGTCCTACTCCGAGGCGCACAAGCTGATCGATGCCTGGTATCGGGATCCGGCCCTGTGGGCGAAGAAGGCCATCATCAACTCCGCCACCATGGGCAAGTTCAACTCCGACCGCTCCATCCAGGACTACGTGGACCGGATCTGGAAGCTCAAGAGCTGCAGCGTCGGCTGATCGCCACCCCTATGAAAAACCCCGCGATGCGGGGTTTTTTTATGCCATCAGCTCCAGGGCTCTGTCATCAGGGTCTGTCGACCACCCGGGTGCCTGCCGGCACGCGCTTTTTGCCGGTGATCATCCCCCTGACGAGATCCCCCCGCACCAGGCGATCGAGGGCGATGACCGCCAGCACATGGACGAAGATGGCGATCTGCAGCGCCTTGGCAAAGAACTCGTGCACCTCCTCCATGAGATGGCTGCCCGCCAGCGGCCCGTATTCGGTCATGATCCCGCTCGCGGCGGTGCCTACCAGGCAGGTCAGGAGCAGCAATACCATCAGGGAGCCCAGCGGATTGTGGCCGGCGTAGTAGGGATGCCGTCCCTGCAGGGTGCTCTTGAGATAGGCGATGACGCCGGCCGGCGTCGGCAACCACTGGGCAAACCTGGCATGGTAAGAGCCGATGAACCCCCACAGGATGCGCAGCACCAGCAGTCCTGCCAGCGCATATCCCGCATAACGGTGGTTGCGCTCCCCCTCCTCGAGGATGAAGAGGTTCAGCACGCATAAAAGCACGGTGGCCCAGTGAAAGCCCCTGACCACCCAGTCCCACACCTTGATTTCATTGCCGCTCTGCATCGTGTTCCCCATGACATGATCCTCTCGTCGTGATGTGTCGAGCCCTCCGCGTCACGGGTGGCTCGCCTGTCGTTGTCCTGCATCATGGGAGGGATTTCTTAAGGCAGTGTTAATGCGAGCACGGCCGGGAAGCCGAGGGGGCTGGTTGCCATGTCGGCGCGATGAGGGAGGCGGCCGCGGGCAAAACAAAGCCCCGGCGAAGCGGGGCTTTGAGGGTCATCAGGGCCGCCTGCGGGCGAACATCAGTGGAGGATGTCCCCCATGAAATAGGCGAGCAGGGTCAGAATGACGGTGAACACCAGGTTCAGCACCAGACCGGCCCGCATCATCTCCCGCTGCTGGATGTGACCGCTCGCAAAGACGATGGCGTTGGGTGGGGTGGCCACCGGCAGCATGAAGGCGCAGGAGGCGCCGACCGCGATGAGTACGGACACCACCACGGGGGAGACCCCCAGCGCCTCGGCGACCCCGGCGAACAGCGGCACCAGCAGGGCGGCGGTGGCGGTGTTGGAGACCAGCTCGGTCAGGAACACCACGAAGGCGGCCAGGCAGAGCAGGATGACGAAGATGGGCATGGCGGAGAGGCCGCTGGAGAGGTGCTCCGCCAGGAAGGCGTTGGCCCCGGTCTGCTTCAGAATGGCGCTCAGGGTGAGGCCGCCTCCGAACAGCAGCAGCACACCCCAGTCGGTGTTCTGGTTGATGTCATCCCAGCTGGCGACCCGGCTGACGGCGATGGCCAGGATGGCACCCATGGCGATCAGGGTATCGAATTGGGGAATGCCGCCCAGGGCCGCGGCGAGGGGCTGGGAGCCGATCCACAGCAGCACAGTAGTGAGGAAGATGAGCAGAGTCGTCTTGCGCTGGCCTGTCCACTCTATGGTGACCCGCTCGGTGCTGACCTGGTGGGAGAGATTGGGACGGGTCACCCAGTAGAGCAGGCTTATGCCCACCGGCATGAAGATGAGCACCACAGGGATGCCGAATTTCAGCCAGTCGGTGAAGCCAAGGCCCATCTGGGCGGCGGCGATGGCATTGGGCGGGCTGCCCACAAGGGTGCCGATGCCGCCGATGCTGGCGCTGTAGGCGACGCCAAGCAGGACGAAGACTAGGGTACGACGCTCCTTGTGGGCGTCGAGCCCCTTCAGCATGCCGAGGGCGAGCGGCATCATCATGGCGGCGGTGGCGGTGTTGCTGATCCACATGGAGAGGGCTGCCGTGATGGTGAAGAGCACGATGGCGGCCCAGCCGAGGTGCCCCTTGGCGAGCTGCATCACCTTGCCGGCGATCTGGGTATCGAGTCCCTGCTTGGAGAGCGCCGCCGCGAGGGCGAAGCCGCCGAAGAAGAGGAACAGGACGGGGTTGGCGAAGTCGGTCAGCGACTTGCTCATGTCAAACACCCCGAGCAGGGTGGCGAGCACCGGGATGGAGATGGCGGTGATGGTGATGTTCACCGCCTCGGTCAGCCAGAGGATGGCGATGAAGATCAGGATGCCGAGCCCCTTGTTGACCATGGGATCAAACGGGAGCCAGGCGAGCATGGCACAGAGCAGCAGGAGATCCAGGATGACGATCCCGGACTTGATGTCCAGCCAGCGTGAGGGGGTGGAAGGCAGTGCAGAGGTTGGCATGTTGTTCTCTCGGTTAATTTATGGTTGTTGTTGTGTTGCCGAGATTACATTCAAGCCCCTGTTTGAAACAGGGGCTTGTGGTCAAACCATGTGGCGACTCACAGAGTCAAGTGAAAATGGATCTGAAATTAAACACAAATCAAACATTTCATTTTCATTTTGGCGTGATCGCGAAGGAGAGGAGCCACTCCTTGAACATCCCCTTGGGCAGGGCCCCGCTGCGCTGGGCCAGGATCTCCCCCCGCCGGAAGATCATCAGAGTCGGAATGCTGCGAATGGCGTAGCGGCTGGCGATGGCCGCCTCCTGCTCTGTGTCGAGCTTGACGAAACGGATGCGGGGTTCGAGCTCCCGGGCCGTCTCCTGAAAGACAGGGGCAAATTGCAGGCAGGGGCCGCACCAGCTGGCCCAGAAGTCGACCACCACCGGAATGTCGGACTGGATCAGGGCATCGAAGTGCGCCAGCCGGCCGGTGACGGGGGTGTACGCGAACAGGGGATGCTGGCAGCGGCCACACTTCGCATTTGAGTCTGTTTTTTCGGCGGGCAGGCGATTGCGGGTAAAGCATTGGCTACAATAGGTAGTGACAAGTGACATATTTGCTTCCTTATTTCATGGCCCGGCAACATCTTTATTGCATTCAGAGCGCCGACTAACGGTAACATAGCACCCAGTTGTTTTTCACAGTGGGCCCTCCGGCCGTGACCTCGTGTCACCGGATGGCCGACCATGACATGAGAATCGAGACGGGATGAAGAGTGTGGCACGGGTCAATCGTGTGGTCTTTGGCCTTATCATCGTATCGCTGCTGGCGTTTTCTGCCTATTGCTGGCAATTGCTCAGCCAGCAGCAACGCGCCTTCGATCTGAGTGTGGCCGCAGAGTTGGTGCTCAATCGGGTCAATACCGACACCGTTTATCTGCTGGGGCGCGAGAAGGCCAGCGATGGCAGCGTGCAGCAGCGTCTCAGCCTGCTGTCGAGCAGTCTGGACCGGTTCGTGAGCCAGGTGCGCGACGATCCGGCGTCGGCCGAGGATCCCGGCGCCCAGACCCTGCAACGGGACATCGACGGCTATCTGCTGGATCTCGCCAGGCTCTACACCATGGAGATGACTATAGAATATCTGGCGCCTCGCTTTCAGGGCCAGCTCAAGGCGCTGCAGACGACCCTGCCGGCCGGGGAGGGGCAATACCGCGACCTCACCGAGCTGGTCCGGCTGAGCCACTATCTCAGGCGCAGCTGGGACACAAACGAGCAGAAACACCTGTTGCAACTGCAGCAGCAACTGCTGGACACCTATGGCGGGCAGCCCAGGATGGTGGCGGTGGTCCGGCTGAGCCAGGAGCTCAACCAGCAGGTGATGGAGTATCATCGCCTGCGCAACCAGATCGTCGAGATGAAGGGGCTGAGCTCGCTGCCGGCCTGGAAGCAGAGCAAGCTGGAGCTGGCCTCCTCCCTCAAGAGCCGCTTCTATCTGATGGTGCTGGGGGGGGCGCTGCTCTGCTTCTCGCTGGTGGCCGCGACCCTGTGGCGCCGCAACCAGAAGCTGAGCGATCTTTCCCGCCATGCCGGCTTGCTGGCCCAGGCCAAGAGCGACTTCCTGGCCAACATGAGCCACGAGATCCGCACCCCCATGAACGCCATCATCGGGTTCAGCGCCCTGGCGCTGCAGACCAACCTGGATCCGCAGCAGCGGGACTATCTCAACAAGATAAAATCCTCGTCTGACACCTTGCTGCTGCTCATCAACGACATCCTGGATCTCACCAAGGTGGAGTCCGGCAAACTGACCCTGGAGGAGATCGACTTCGATCTCAGCGAACAGCTCGACTCCCTGGCCGCCATGTTCGCGGATCTGGCGGAGCGCAAGCAGATCGAGGTCATCATCAACAAGTCCCCCGCCGTGCCCGACTTCCTGCGCGGGGATCCGCTGCGCCTCGGCCAGGTGCTGGTCAACCTGGTCAACAACGCCATCAAGTTCACCGAGCGGGGCGAGGTGGAGGTGGCTATCACCCTGGTCAACCAGCACCCCATGCGGGTCTGTTTCAGCGTGCGGGACACCGGCATCGGCATCGCACCGGAGAAGGTGGCGCAGCTGTTCCAGCCCTTTACCCAGCTGGAGGCGGGCAACACCCGCAAATACGGCGGCTCCGGGCTGGGCCTCAACATTTCCCAGCGGCTGGTGGGACTGATGGGGGGCGAGATCCGGGTGCAGAGCAAGCCCGGGGTGGGGTCCACCTTCCGGTTCGAGATCCCCATGTCCCAGGCGGTCTACGGGGTCTCCGGGCGCCGGGTCTTCTTCGATCACCAGCCCCTCATCCTGATGATGGATGACAACGAGCTGGTGCTGGAGCTGGCCAAGGACATCCTGGGCCGTGCCGGCGCCTCGGTGATCGCGGTCAACAGCCTCTCCCGCGCCCGCCAGGTGCTGCGCGAGGAGGGGCACCATATCCGGCTCGCCATCCTCGACTGGCGCATGGGTCAGGAGGACGGCCTGGATCTTGCGCTCGAGATGTACCAGCACAGCCAGTGGCGGCGCCTGCCCATCCTGATGACCAGCGCCTGGTCCAGGGAGGGGCTGCACGGGCGCATGGAGAGTATGGGGCTGACCCACTTCCTGGCCAAGCCGATGACAGAGAACGCCCTGCTGGCCAAGGTGGACGAGCTGCTCAATGGCAGCTCCCACGACAGCAAGGTCCGCCAGGCCGAGGTGCAGGGGGATCAGCAGCATTTTCGCGATCTGCTGCGCGGCACCCGGGTGCTGCTGGCCGAAGACAACAGGGTCAACCAGCAGCTCATCCTGGAATACCTGCGCCGGGTGGAGGCCAAGGTCACCGTGGTGGACAACGGACGCGAGGCGGTGGAGCAGGTGGCGGAGCAGCCGTTCGACGTCATCCTGATGGACTTGCAGATGCCGGTGCTGGACGGGCTGGATGCGACCCGCCAGATCCGCAAGATGGTGGACAAGCACGACGTGCCCATCATCGCCCTGACCGCCAGCGCCATGCCCGGGGATCGGGAGCGCTGCCTTGGGGTGGGCATGAACGGCTATGTCACCAAGCCGGTCAGCAAGCTGGATCTCTACAACAACCTGTTGCAGTGGGTGAAGAGCAGCGGCGGGGAGTCCAAGGTGCCCCTCGAGGTCAAGCCGCCGGCTCTGATGGGGGTGCTGGATCTGGACGATGCCCTGCGCCGGCTGGAGCAGGACAGGGAGGCGCTGCAGATCCTGTTCAAGTTGTTCCTCTCCGAACACAAGGACGATCTGTGGGACATCCGCTCCGCTCTGCGCCGCCAGCAGCCCGAGGTGGCGTGCCGGCTGTTGCACACCCTGAAGGGGGTGTCGGCCAACATCTCCGCCTCCCGCCTGCAACTGCTGGCCGGGGAGCTGGAGTGGCGGCTGCGGCTGCAGGAGGAGCTGAGCGAGGGGGATCTGAACCAGCTGCAGCAGGTCTTCACCCAGACCCGGGAGGAGGTGTCCCACTTCCTGCTCACCGGGGAGCAGCAGGAGTCGGTCGCCTTCCCGTTCTCCTCCTCCGACAAGCGGATCTGAGGGGCAAAGATAGCAATCGTTCTCAAGTCGCCCGCTTCAGGCTATGATGATCGACCCAATCGCCCCCGCCACGGGGGCGATTGTATTGGGCTTTTTTCACGATCACGCGGCAGCGCGCCGCGACCAAGGACTTCTCTGTGAGCGTATTTCTGCGGCTAGGCTGGTTTTTCAAGGATCAGTGGCGGCGTTATCTGGTGGCCATCTCATTGCTGATGCTGGTGGCCCTGTTGACCGTGATCCCCCCCAAGGTGGTGGGCTGGGTGGTGGATGGCATCGCCAAGGGCGGGCTCGACGGCAGCACCCTCACCGGTTATCTGGCTGGGCTCTTCGGCCTGGGCCTGCTTATCTACCTGCTGCGCTACGTGTGGCGGGTCATGCTGTTTGGCGCCTCCTATCGCCTCGCCTACGTGCTGCGCAACCGGCTGTTCACCCACTTCACCCGCATGAGCCCGGATTTCTACCAGCGCCACCGCACCGGCGATCTGATGGCCCATGCCACCAACGACATCCAGGCGGTGGAGATGACGGCCGGGGAGGGGGTGCTGACCCTGGTGGACTCCTTCATCGTCGGTATCCTGGTGCTCTCCATCATGTGCAGCCAGTACTCCTGGCAGCTGACCCTGCTCTCCCTGCTGCCCCTGCCGGTGATGGCCTTCTTCATGAACCGCTTTGGCACCCAGATCTACAAGGAGTTCAAGGCGGCTCAAGGGGCCTTCTCCCGCCTCAACAACAAGACCCAGGAGGCCCTCTCCGGGGTGCGGGTACTGAAATCCTATGCGGTGGAGTCCCTCGAGGATCAGGGTTTTGCCGAGCTGACCCGTCAGGCGGGGGAGCGCAACATGGCGGTGGCCCGCATCGACGCCAAGTTCGACCCCGTCATCTACCTGTGCATCGGCTGCTCCTATTTCCTGGCGGTGGCGGGCGGCAGTGCCCTGGTGCTGCGTGATGAGCTGACCCTGGGGGAGCTCACCAGCTTCACCATGTACCTGGGCCAGCTCATCTGGCCCATGTTCGCCATCGCCTGGTTGTTCAACATCATCGAGCGGGGCAGCGCCGCCTACTCTCGCATCGAGAGCCTGCTCGGCGAGCGCAGCGACATCGAGGAGCCTTCCTCCCCGCTGCCGTTCACCTCGCCCTTCCCCCTGGTGATGAAGGGGGTGGCATACCGGCTGGAGTCGCGCACCCTGCTGCTGGGAATAGACTTCACCCTGTCAAGGGGCGGCATGCTGGGCATAGTGGGACGCACCGGGGCGGGCAAGAGTTCCCTGCTCAAGCTCCTGATGCGTCTGGCCAACCCGGGGGCCGGACAGATCACCATGGGGGGGCAGGCCATAGAGCAGCTCTCTCTGGAGGCGCTGCGCAGCCAGTTTGCCTATGTGCCGCAGGAGCCCTTCCTGTTCTCCACCACCATAGCCGCCAACATCGCCCTCGGCCGGCCGGACGCCAGCCAGGAGGAGATAGAGCGGGTGGCCCGCATCGCCTGCGTGCACGACGACATCGTCCGCTTCCCCAGAGGCTATGAGACCGAGGTGGGGGAGAAGGGCGTCACCCTCTCCGGCGGCCAGAAGCAGCGGCTCGCCATCGCCCGCGCCCTGTTGCTGGATGCCCCCATCCTGGTGCTGGACGACGCCCTGTCGGCGGTGGATGCCCACACCGAGCAGCAGATCCTGCTGGCGCTCAAGGCCCACAAGCGCACCCTCATCCTGGTCAGCCACCGCATGACGGCGGTGGAGCAGGCGGACGAGATCCTGGTGCTGGAGCAGGGAGAGATCAGCGAGCGAGGCCGTCACGACGCCCTGATGATCCACAACGGCTGGTACGCGGACATGGTCCGCTATCAGCGCCTGGAACAAGACGTGGAGGAGAGCCTGTGAGTTTGATGATGAGACGAGTGGTTCCCCTCATCCCCACTGCTCCTGCGAGGGGGGAGGGGAACAAAGAAGGGAGCAAAGAGAGTCAATCCCATTGGAACGCTGCGCTGGAGGCAAGTCTGTGAATCCCACGATCAAACGCCTGCTGGCCTACTGCACCCACTATCCCCGCTGGCTGGTGCAGGCGGGCATCTGCCTGCTGCTGGCGACCGGTGCCGAGGTGGCGGGCCCCTTGCTCATCAAGCTCTTCATCGACGACTACCTGGCGCCGCGCCGGCTGGAGTGGGGCATCATCGCCGCCATCGCGGCGGGCTATCTCGGCTTGCAGGTGCTCTCGGCGGCCGGTTTCTATCTGCAATCCCTGCGCTTCAACCGCATCGCGCAGGCGGTGGTTCAGCGCCTGCGCGAGCAGGTGTTCGCCACCGCCATCCGGCTGCCTGCCCGCTACTTCGACAAGCACCGCTCCGGCTCCCTCATCTCCCGCATCACCAACGACACCGAGGCGATCATGAACCTCTACGTCCAGGTGATAGGGCTCCTGGTGCAGAAGGTGGTGCTCCTGTGCGGCATCCTCCTCTCCATGGCGCTGCTGGACTTGCGCCTGATGCTGGTGTGCGCCACCCTGCTGCCGGCGGTGGGGGCCGTGATGTGGCTCTATCAGCGCCTGAGCGTGCCCGTGGTGCGGGCGACCCGCTCCTTGCTCTCCGATATCAACAGCCGCCTCAACGAGTCGCTGCAGGGGATGCCGGTGATCCAGGCCATGGTGCAGGAGCACCACTTCGCCAACGCCTTTGCCGGGGTGAACCAGCAGCACTGGCAGGCGCGGATCAAGAGCCTCAAGATCAACGGCATCCTGCTGCGCCCCCTCATCGATCTCTTCTACATGATGGTGCTCATCGGCCTGCTGGCCCTGTTTGCCCACGAGGGGCTGAGCACGGCAGGGGCCATCCAGGTGGGGGTGCTCTACGCCTTCATCAGCTATCTGGGGCGGATGATCGAGCCCCTCATCGAGATGACCAACCAGCTCAACCAGTTGCAGCAGGCCATGGTGGCGGGGGAGCGGGTCTTCGCCCTGCTCGACGAACCCCGCGAGAGCACTAAGGGCGAGACGCTCCCCCTGGAGGGGCGGGTGCGTTTCGAGGGGGTGAGCTTCTCCTACGACGGGGAGCAGCCCGTGCTGAGGGACGTGAGCTTCGCCACCCGGCCCGGCCAGATGCTGGCGCTGGTGGGTCACACCGGCAGCGGCAAGTCCACCATCATCAGCCTGCTGATGGGTTTCTACCCCCTGGATCAGGGGATGATCCACTTCGATGATCACCCCATGACGGGGCTGTCGCTCGCAGCGGTGCGCCGCAGCATCGGCCTGGTGCAGCAGGATCCCTTCATCTTCGTCGGGACGCTGGCCGAGAACCTGCGCCTCGGGCGTGACGGCATCGCGGAGGAACGGCTCTGGCAGGCCCTGGAGGAGGTGCAGCTCGCCGACTTCGTGCGCCGCCTGCCGGATGGCCTGGCCACCCTGATGGAGGAGGGGGGCAAGAACCTCTCCGCAGGCCAGCGCCAGCTGCTCTCCTTTGCCCGCGCCCTGGTGGGGGATCCGCGCATCCTCATCCTGGACGAGGCGACCGCGAGCGTGGACTCCCAGACCGAGCTGGCGCTCTCCCAGGCGCTGGCGGCGGCGCGCCGCGGCCGCACCACCATCGCCATCGCCCACCGCCTCTCCACCATAGTCGATGCCAACGAGATCCTGCTGCTCTCCCGCGGCCAGGTGAGCGAGCGCGGTACCCACAACGAGCTGATGGCCGAGGGAGGCCACTACGCCCAGCTGTTCGAGATGCAGAGCCAGGGGGCCTGGCTCGAAGAGAAGCGGGCCTGAGGCCTTTCATAAAGAAAACAGCCGGCATTTGCCGGCTGTTTTGATTGGGGGGGTTACACCGTGGCCTTGCTGCGGGCAACCAGCTTGGGCTCCAGGGGCGGGAAGTCGTCATTGAAGAAGGTGTCCGCCTCCTCGATCTGCGCCTTGCGCTGCTTCTGGATGAAGTTGTCGAAGTCGCGCTTGATCTCCGGATCCTTCAAGGCCTCGTAGTCGAATACGTTGGCGGCATAGAGGTAGTTGAAGTAGATGTCGACGAATTCGGCGCGGGCACAGGCGGAGGTGAACTTGCTGTTCTGGCGGTCGAAGTTGACGCGGTACTGCTTGATCTTCGGTACATAGACCAGCTCGTTGCCCACCCTGAACACCTCCACCGTGACCCCCACGGTGATGGTCTTGTAGAAGTCCTTGTTGTTCTCCACCCCGAAGCGGATGGCATCCCCCTGCTTTTGCAGGAACTTGTTGAAGCTCGCCAGCGCCGTGGTGCCCTGGCTCACCACCACGTCCATGATGAAGTTGATGAAGTCGGTGGCGATGCTGAGCCCCTTGATGTGGCGGCTGTAGCTCTGCTGGTCGATCTTGCTCGGCCCCATCAGGGGGATCTTGGAGAGGGCTCGGGCCCAGAGATCCGCGTCCGTCTTGTACTGCTCGCCATAGGCTTCGGCGTAGCGGTTGATGTAGGCGGTGACCACAGAGGTGATGGCGATGAGGTAGGCCTTCTGCTCCGCCAGCCTGGCCATGACGGCGGGATCGTCCAGCAGCTCGTTGGCCACGATGAACTCCACCAGGCCGTCCTTGTCGGCATAGGGATCATTGCCCACCGCCCGGACGGTGTCGGGCAGGTTGACGTCGTTGAAGAAGGCCTCGGCCTCGGCGAACTGGTCATGGTGGTTCAGACGGCTGGCCGGGGCCTCGCGCACCAGCTGGCAGAGCACGATCTCGGCCTCGTAGTCGGACTCGCGCCACAGGGGGGCCTGTGCCTGGTTGCCGAAGGTCTTCTTGTAGGCGAGGTTGAAGTCGAGCAGCACAGAGCTGCAGCCGCAGTCCATGGCGAAGTCGACGGTGTAGCTCAGCGGCCCGGTGGGCAGGGGCTTGCTCATCCGGCCCTTGACGCCGAGGTTGGCGTAGCACTTGAGGTACTCCCGGCCAAACAGCTCAAAGGCCCGGTTGTTGTTGAAATTGAGCTGGAAGGTGCCGGCGCTTTCGCCCCCGTTGAACAGCTGTTGCACGTTACTCATCTCTCTGTCCTTATGTTGAGATTGGTGTCGTATGGCTCGGTGCCATCCGGCCAGTCACGAGCCTGCAAGAGCCTAGCGAGGGGTCGGGCATTTGGTTACTGTGACTATTGTCAGTGGCGTGGCCAGGTTCCTGGGCTAGCACCCGGGGGGCAGAATTTGTCGTTGCGTTTCATTCGGCTAGGGCTGTCATGCTCCCGTCATCCGGCGCCGGGCGCGATCGAGGGACCGCTAAAAATAAGGACTCAATAGAGCGCATTCACGGCGCTCGGTCGCAGGGGGCCGTGCCATTGACCGGTCAAATGCCACTGGCCTGCGGCATGGATCAGGCAAATACCTTTGGGGGCTTGCTCACAGGGTGGAGAGTGGGGGCTTGTCTATTGGGGAGGGGGCTGGCAACATTTCGGTCACATTCACTCATCGGATCAGTTTGCAATGGACCTGCAACGCCTCAAAGCCAACCTCGCCCTGCGCCTGTTTGCCTGGCGCTACATTCCCGTCATCGGCTTCTGCGCCCCCGTCATCGAAGAGATGAACGCCAGGGCGCTGCGCATCCGCATTCCGCTGGGCTGGCGCACCCGCAACCACCTGGGCAGCATGTATTTCGGGGCGCTCGCCACCGGCGCCGATCTGGTAGGGGGCCTCCTGGTGATGGAGAAGGGGCGAGCGCGGCGCAAGAAGGTGCACTTCGCCTTCAAGGACGTGCAGGGGGAGTTCCTGAAGCGTCCCGAGGGGGACGTGCAGTTTGACTGCGAGGCGGGGGAGCTTATCGACGCCATGATAGACGAGTCCCTGGCGAGCGGTCAGCGCATCAACCGTCCCATCCAGGTAGTGGCCACCTGCCCGTCGCTCAACGGGGATGAGGCGATGGCCCGCTTTGTGCTGACCCTGTCGATCAAGGCCAGCTGAATGCTAACGGGCGCGTTGGCGCCCTTATTCAAGCAGGGATCAGAGGATCTCGGGGCTGACGCCTTCTTTCACCACGACTTTCATGCCGTTGAAGTTGACCACCTGATCGGCGTGTGCTGGGTAGCGTTTGCGGAGGCTGACCTCGGGCTTAGAAGAGCTCGGGGCTGACGCCTTCCTTCACCACCACCTTCATGCCGCTGAAGTTGACCACCTGCTCGGCGACTGTGCTGGGTAGCGCTTGCGGAGGCTGACCTCGGGCTTAGAGGATCTCGGGGCTGACGCCTTCTTTCACCACCACCTTCATGCCGTTGAAGTTGACCACCTGCTCGGCGACTGTGCTGGGTAGCGTTTGCGGAGGCTGACCTCGGGCTTAGAGGCGCTCGGGGCTGACGCCTTCTTTCACCACGACTTTCATGCCGTTGAAGTTGACCACCTGCTCGGCGACTATCTTGCAGCGCTTGCGGGTCTCCACCTGGCCGTCCACCTCCACCAGACCCTCGGCGACCAGCGCCTTGGCCGCACCGCCGCAATCGGCCCAACCCTGATGCTTGATCAGGTCACACAAGGCAACGAAGGGGTGACCTTCGAGCAGAAACGTCTCCATGGGAAATCCTCTAGCTGGATGAATGGCTGAAAACAGCGGGGGCTCATTTTAGGCAGTTAGGCGGGGCAGGGAAAGGGCCTGGGCCGAATTGCCGCGAAAAAGGAGGCGAGGGTCGCGGGGGAGTACAATCAGCCCGGCAGGGACCGGGCTGATTGTGTCTGCTTGCCGCCGGAGCTTAAGGCAGCTTGACCACAGCTTCCCCCGTCACGGCGAGGGCGCCACTTGAGGTGAAGATGCGGGTGGTCAGGGTGGCGATGGGCTTGTCGCTGCGAAGGGCGGTCACCTCCACCTCGGCCGTCACCTCGTCGCCGACGAAGACCGGCTGCTTGAAACTGAGGTTCTGGCCCAGGTAGATGCTCCCCTTGCCCGGCAACTGCTGGCCCAGCAGCCCCGAGAAGAGGCTCGCCAGCAGCATGCCGTGGACGATGGGACGCTCGAACGGCGTGGTGGCGGCGAAGGCCGGATCCAGGTGCAGGGGGTTGAAGTCCTCGGACAGGCCGGCAAAGGCCGAGACCTCGGCCTCCCCGAACCGCTTGGTCAGACGCGCCTTCTGGCCCACGGCGAGGGCTGGTACATTCATGCTGCGTCCTCCTGCTGGGCGCTGGCAAACACCGGGTTGAGCCGCACCTTGACGTAGCTGCCTGGCGCCGCCTCCAGCCCTTCGGCCGGCACGCGTGCGGGGACGGGCTCGGCCCCCTCGTCACGGCCCTGGATGAAACGGATCATCTCTGGCCACCAGGAGCCGGTGCTGTGGGTCGCGCCCGCCAGCCACGCCTCTGGGCTGCCGGCCTCGATCTCGCTCTGCCAGAAGCCGTATTTGTTGGCTGCCGGCGGGTTGATGATGCCGGCGATGTGGCCCGACTCTGCCAGGAGGAAGCGCCGCTCGCCGCCGAACAGCGCCATGCCCTGCCAGGTGCCCTGCCAGAGGGCGATGTGATCGTCCACGGCCGACACCAGCAGCACCGGGGTCTTCACCTTGGCGAGCTCGATGCGGGTGTTGCGGATCCTGAGCTCCCCCTTCACCAGCTGGTTCTCCAGGTAGAGGCGGCGCAGCAGACTGCTGTGGGTCTTCCCCGCCACATGGGTGCTGTCGCTGTTCCAGTGCAGCAGATCGAAGGCCACCGGGCTCTGGCCCTTGAGGTAGCTGTCGATGTAGTAGTTCCAGTAGAGGCTGTTCTCCCGCAGCAGGCTGAAGGAAACCGCCAGCTGGCGACCGTCCATGATGCCCTTGGCCTCATTCTGGGCCTCGAGCGCCGCTATGATGGGCTCGTGGATGAAGATGCCGAGCTCCCCGGGCTGGGAGAAGTCGAGCAAGGTGGTGAACAGGGTGGCGCTGCGCACCCGCTGCTTCTGGCGCCGGGCCGCCAGCCAGCCCATGGCGAGTGACAATGCAGTGCCGCCGATGCAGTAACCGATGCCGTGCACCTCCCGCTCGCCGGTTGCCGCCTCCACGGCGTCCAGGGCGGCGATGACCCCGTCCACCACGTAGTCGTCGAGATCGATCTGGGCCTGATCAACGCCCGGATTGCGCCAGGAGATCATGAACACCGTCTGGCCCTGGGCGACCAGCCAGGCCACCAGGGAATTCTGGGGCCGCATGTCCATGATGTAGTACTTGTTGATGAAGGGGGGGACTATCAGCACAGGGGTCTTGCCCACGGTTTCCGTGGTGGGGCTGTACTGGATCAGCTCGAAGAGCTCGGTGCGATGCACCACCCGGCCCGGGGTGGTCGCCAGATCCCGCCCGAGCTCGAAGGCGGACTCGTCGGTCAGGCGGATGTTGAGCTGATCGGCGCTGCGTTCCAGATCCTCGGCCAGGAGCGCGAGGCCGCGCACCAGGTTCTGGCCGTCGGAGTCCAGGGTCAGCTTGAGCAGCTCCGGGTTGGTGGCCAGGAAGTTGCTGGGGGCCATGGCGTTGACGTACTGGCGGGTGAAGAAACGCAGCCGCTCCCGGCTCTTCTGGGGGACGCCGTCCAGGGCATCCACCGAGGCCAGCAGGTGCCTGGCGGTGAGCAGGTAGGATTGCTTGAGATAGTCGTAGATGGGCTGTTCGCTCCAGGCCTCGGCCTTGAAGCGGCGATCGCTGCGCTCCGGGGTGATCACGGGGTCGCTCTCCTGGCCCGCGCTCTTGAGCAGGGTGTGCTGCATCAGCTTGAGCTGATCCTGCCACCAGTTCATCTGGGCCTGGATCAGCTGCCAGGGTTGCTGGCTGCCCTGCTCCAGCACCTTGCCCAGATCGTCCAGATTGGTCTGCAGCAGGGCCTGGGCTGTGCGCTCGGTCTGGGCCTTGGCCATGGCCAGCAGCTTGTCATTGTAGTGGGCCAGGGCCTCGAACAGCGGGCCGTAAGATGGTTGGCTCATGTGTTCTCCTTCACCCACACCCGAGGCAGGCAGGGGCCCGCGCACTCGTGTCGTGGGGAGATGTGGCTGCCCGGACGGGCAGCCAGGGGTTATCAGGCCTTGCCCGTGCTCTTCTTGATGCCGTCCGCGGTCAGGGCATCCAGCTCTTCCTTGAACTGCAGGCCGAGGGCGTTGAGCTTCTGGATGTCATCCAGCATCTGGCGGGAGAGCTGGCTGGCGGTCTCCAGCTGCACAGTGCCGAGAGCCGCCAGGCTCTGGGCATCCTGCACCTTGCTCACGGCCTGCAACTGGTTGAGGCCCAGTTCGGCGTAGGCGTTGGCGGAGGCCAGCTGCAACCGGGTCAGCTGTTCGATGTTGCTGGCCAGCAGCTGGTTGTAGCGGGTGAGGGGGGCGGCAAAGCCTTGCATCTGCTCGGTAAAGCTCTTGATCACGTCCATATTCATCATGGGTCTCCAGTTCGGCAGAACAGTATTGTTGCGGGCCATGTGGCCCTTCTTTCGGGTACGGCACGTCATCCCTGTCTCCGTGTTGTTTGCTCTGTTCAAACACACGTTTGAGCATTCTGCAACCAAATCGGCTTTGGTGTAAATGACATAAATGTTAATTTCTGTTTGAATTTTTCTGTCAGTCGCCACGGATTCAGACGGGAGGTGACGCAAGGGGGGTGGCGGGACCTCGTTCCGCCGATCATGGGCTGATACCCTTGGACATCACTCCGATCCTCAAGGAATGCCCGATGAAGCCTCTTGCCCTGCTGCTCGGCAGCACGCTGTTCCTCGCCGGCGCGGCCCAGGCCAGCACCCCGGTCCAGATCTCCCTGCCCGGCGTCAATCTGCCCTCGTCCCACCAGGTGGAAGGGGCGCGCGCCTCCCTCCTCTATGGCCGGACTGGCCAGGTGAAGGGCATCGATCTGCCGGTGTTCGCCCTCTCCGACGTGGATCAGTTCACCGGCCTGCAGCTTGGCGTTTTCTTTGGCGCAGGCCGGGTGCGCCACCAGTTCGGCGGTGTGGCCATCAACGCCGTCAACTGGCACCAGGGTCAGGATACCGGGCTCAACCTGGGCTTCGTCAACCTGACCAACAACGTGCGGGGCCTCAACTGGGGGGCGGTCAATGTGGCTCAGGGCAACGCCCTGGCCAACGTCGGCTTCGTCAACTATGCCGAGCGCACCACCTTCCAGCTCGGTTTTATCAATGCCACCAGGCACCTCGACGGCCTGCAGATAGGCCTCGCCAACTACGCCGAGAACGGCATCTTCCCCATACTGCCCCTGGTGAACTTCAAGAAATCCTTCTAACCGTGCTGCCGCCCCTTGCTTTAGGAGGGGCAGTCATTACCCTGTGCTTCATCAATAGTGCGTGGAGGTGACAGGGGCATGACAACGGAACACATGGATGCCATCGGCATCGGCTGGGATGTGAGGGGCTGGCAGGGCAATGCCCAGGCGGTGGCCGTGGTGGGCTGGCAGGCTCGCGAGCGGCGCCTGCACTGGCTCGGCATCTCCCCGCTGTTTCGGCTGAGCTCCCGGGTGGCGCCGGATCTGGACGCCTTGCTGCGTCCGGCGCTGCAAGACGAGATGGCGCTGATGCAGGTGCTGGCCTGCCCGCACCTCGCGCTCGGCATCGACGCCCCCCTGGCATTTCCACGGGCCCTCGGCGAGCTGCTGGCGGGGCGGGGGCCCGAGTGTGCCGTGCCTCAGCGGGAGATAGACAACCCTTACGCCTATCGGGACTGCGAACGCTGGCTCCATGAGCAGTACGGCAAGAAGCCGCTCTCGGCCACCTTCGACAGGCTGGGCAACAACGCCACCCTGGCGCTCTCCATGCTGCCGCGCCTCGGGGATCTGCAGCTGGTGCCAAAACAGGTGAGGGAGGCGGATCGCGCCGTGCTGGAAGTCTATCCCGCCCTGGCCAAGGTGGGGGGCAAGGCCTCGGCGGTGCGGCCCGAGTTGCAGCCCCATCAGCCGGCCTCCCTGGTGCCGGGCACCGATCTCTACGATGCCGCCCTCTGCGCCCTGATGGCCCTGCAGTATGCGGCCGGGGGGGCCGTCTCCTCGCTGCCTCCCCTGGTGCCGCCAGCGGCCGACTTGGCCCTGGACGAGGGCTGGATCTACCACTTCGCCCGGGATTGAGGGCCCCAGACAGGGGACAGCATTTCCGCGCTGCCCCCTGTTGTCCACTCTCCTGTGAACCTTCGGCCTCTGCCCTTGGCACCATCACCTGTTCAAAAATGCATCTCATATGCCATCAAACAAGAGTCTCGATAGACCTGACAATGCCTGGTGACAATAGCGGTTTGTGTCGGAGCGGCATGGCAGGAGAACGGAAGGGCGGGGGATGGCTACATCCTGGTGGCCAAATCTGCCGCAGATCCCGGCTTCTCAAGCATAAATAGAGGTTGATGGCGGTAATTGCTGGATGCGCCGTCTCCTCATCCGATATATTGCCTGTTTTCCTCATGCTTCTTGTGCGGTGGTTTCGATGAAACGCATTCTCTCTATCCAGTCCCACGTGGTGTTCGGCTGTGCCGGCAACAGCGCCGCCGTGTTTCCCATGCGCCGTCTCGGCATGGAGGTCTGGCCCATCAACACGGTGCAGTTCTCCAACCACACCCAGTACGAGGCGGGCTGGCAGGGGATGGCGATGCCGGCGGGCCATATCGGTGCCCTCTGTCAGGGGCTCGGCAACATAGAGGTGCTGGGGGGCTGCAATGCGGTGCTGAGCGGCTATCTGGGGTCGGCGGAGCAGGGGGACGAGATCCTGGCGGTAGTGGCGGCGGTCAAGGCGGCCAATCCGGCGGCCATCTACTTCTGCGATCCCGTCATGGGGCACCCGGAGAAGGGTTGCATAGTCGCTCCGGGTGTCACTCGCTTCCTGATGGAGAAGGCGCTGCCGGTGGCAGACATCATGGCTCCCAACCTACTGGAGCTGGAGACCCTGTGCGGCCTTCATCTGGCGACCCTGGCGCAGACCCGGGCCGCGGCTCATCAGCTGCTGGAAAGCGGCGTCAAGATGGTGCTGGTCAAGCACCTGGGCCGCGCCGCCAGCGTGGCCGGGCGCTTCGAGATGCTGTTGGCGACCCCAGAGGGGGATTACCTTATCGCCCGCCCGCTCTACGACTTTGCCCGTCAGCCGGTAGGGGTGGGGGATCTCATCAGCGCCCTTATGCTGGCCAACCTGCAGGCGGGATTCGACGCCGTGAGCGCGTTTGAACGCACCAATGCCGCGGTGGATGCGGTGCTGCGCCAGACCTGGGAGGCGGACGCCTACGAGTTGCAGCTGATCCGGGCCCAGGGCGCCTTTGCCGATCCCGTGATCGCCCACAGGGCCGATCGCCTGACCTGAAGAGAGTGATCAGCCCGTGACAGGACGGGCTGATCAAGACTCAGCTTGCGGCGCTGATCGGCGTTGCGTCCTGAAAGTGCTCGACGGTGGGGAAGGGGTCGTAGAAGTGGTGCAGCAGGGCTTTCCACTCCTGATACTGGGGCGAGCCCCTGAAGCCCTGGGTATGATCCTCGAGCCGCTGCCACCGGACCTGCAGCAGGTAGCGGTGGGGATCGGTCAATGAGCGCTGCAACTGGTGGCCTTTGTAGCCCGGCATGGTGCTGATGATGCGCTGGGCCTCCTCGAACGCCTGCTCGAAGGCGGGGGCCTGGCCGGGAATGATCTGCAGGTGGGCGACTTCCAATATCATGCTGGCTCCTTGCCAATGGGATCTGGTTGAACGGGAAGAGGGAGAGCGCCGCGCCAAGCCGGCAAGCCGCGGCCCCATGGACAAGGTCGGCCCGAGGGCTGGCCTGGTTGTATGGGGAGGCCGCCGATCGGCACCCGCCTCAGAGCTGCTTGTAAAAGAACTGGGTGGCGGCCAGGGTGCCGTCCCCATTGCGGGCGAAATTCGGGATCTGGCCGGCCTCCAGGTAGCCGAGCTGACGATAGAGGGTGGAGGCCACGTCGCCGACCCGGGTGTCCAGCACCAGCAGGCTGCGCCCGGCATCCCGGGCTCCCTGCTCCATGGCCTGCATGAGGGCGCGGCCCACTCCCTTGCCACGGGCCTCGCTGTGCACCATCAGTTTTTCCACCTCGGCCCTGTGGCCGCCGTTGGCCTTGGTGCACAGGGAGAGTTGCAGGGCGCCGATCAGGTGATGCTGATCGAATGCCACCCAGAGCCTGCGCACTCCGTTGGCCAACTCCCCTTCGATGCCTTGCCAGTACGCCAGCCCCTGCTCTTCCTGCAGGGGGGGCAGGAAGCCCACGGATGCACCGCTGGCCACGCAATCTTGCAGCAGGGTGATCAGCGCCGGTTTGATGCCTCTGGTGCTATCGACCTCAAGGATCTCCATTGAAACTCCTCATCTTCTCACTTGACCCACTCGGGATCATCTTTCACGGGGGGCGCCGCCCGCTAGGGCGACCGCACGCCTGTCAAACGGTACGCAGCCTTAGCGGATCAGGCCCTGCTCCGCCAGCCACTGGAACAGCAGGCGGGAGACGGGGGAGAGCTGGTCCTGGTGACGGCTGTCGAGCCAGCGCAGCTCGGCGATCTCCGCCGAGGCGGTGGGAGTACCGTCGGCTTCCCCCGTGTAGCAGCGCAGATTCACCAGCACCCCTTGCGGCTTGCCGTCGGCCTGGGCGCTGAATTCGCAGGCCAGGCGCAGAGTCTCGGGGTGGAGCCTGACCGCCAGCTCTTCCTCGATCTCGCGCACCAGGGCGGCCTCGTCGCTCTCGCCCGGCTCGCGCTTGCCGCCGGGAATGTAGTAGAGGGCCTTGCCGTGGGAGCGGGCGCACAACAGTTGCCCCTCCTTGAAGGTCAGCCAGGCCAGTTTGTCGATCATGGGCAGAGTCCTCTTGTCAAAGGGAGGCCCGCTGCTCGCACAGGGTGCGATAGGAGCGGGTCTCCAGCATGTCGGGGGTGAGCCCCAGCCTTGCGGCCAGCGTCTGCAGCTGCGCGCGATGGGTGGGCAGGGCGGCCTCGTCGTCGGTCATGATGGCCAGCTCGGCGAAGTCGCCAAGGCCGGCCAGACTGTCCAGGGTGATGTGGAAGGGGCCGACGAAGTAGATGCTGCGCCGCTTGTCGATGGTCAGCACCGGCCGGTAGCCCAGGGTGCACACCATGCTGGCCGCCTTGTCCGCATCGGTGATGTTGACCGCCTCACAGCGATCCGGCCCCGGCCCCTTGACGATCCAGAGCCGGATGCCGGCACCGTGCATGGTGCGGATCACCAGGCTCTTGCCCTCCCGGGCCAGGGCTCCGTCCGCCGTGTCGAAGTAGCAGTCCTGCTCGTGGTCCGCCTCCACCATCACCTCGGGGCCGAGGGTCGCAAGGGCACGCAGGAAGGCCGCGCGATCCGCCAGGCGGTATTTGAACTCCACCTCGAAGCGACCCTGGAAATGAGTGGTGATGGCCATCTGTGGACCCCCGAACGGCAACTGAATGGGGCAGACTAGCAAAAGCACCGGCCTCGCCCAAGTACCGGGATCACAGCTTGACGCTGACTGCTCTCTTTATGACCACCTGGAGGGGAGAAATCCGCCCTGGAGCACAGCTTGCCCCGGGGCGGCTGGGCGCCGTCTCGGGGCTGTGCTCTAATAAGCTCCCTCTTTGGCGGTACTTTCCGCCCCTGAACAACACAACGAGGCGGCGGCCCGGGCCGCGCCAGTGGAGCCACAGATGCAGATCACCGAATTGAGCAACTTCATCGGATTGGGGGTGGCGGGCAACTTCGCCGGTCACCTGGAGCAGGCCGGGGAGGCGGCGGACTTCGTCGCCGTCAAGGTTGACGACAAGGTCGCCCCCAAGGCGCTGTTCCCCTTCTATGTGCCGTCCCATCCCGGCCAGCTCGGGGTCTTCCCGTTGAGCGGCGACGCCATCTTCCTGCCCGAGGCGGCGGTGAGCGGGGACGAGAAGGTGCAGATTGAACCGGAAGTGGCGCTCTGGTGCGAGCTGGAGTACGCAGGGGAGCAGGTGGTCGCGATCCATCCCAAGGCGTTTGGCGCCTACAACGACTGCTCCATCCGCCGCCCCAACGCCAAGAAGATCAGCGAGAAGAAGAACTGGGGCGAGGAGAGCAAGGGGCTGGCCGCGAACCTGCTGCCCCTGACCCACTTCGGCGCGGGATGCGAGCTCGATGACTACCGCATCGCCTGCTATCTGGAGCGGGACGGCGAGCTGCACCCCTATGGCATTGACAGCGCGGCGGTGGATTACAGCTACTTCCATCAGCAGTTGCTCGACTGGGCCATCGACAAGTTCAACCATCAGCAGGACGAGGGGCCGGCCGAGCATATCCAGGAGTTGCTGGCCCAGGCGGGACGCCCGGCTCATGCCCTCATCAGCATTGGCGCCACCCGCTACACCCCCTTCGGCGAGACCCACTTCCTCGCCCCCGGCGACACCGCCTGCGTGGTGGTCTACCCGGCCAGCCGCTACGGCGAGAGCGACATTCGCGAAGCCATCCGCGCCCGCACCTTTGGCCCGGATGTCTCGGCCCTGCTGCAGGCGGTCAAGACCCGCTGAGCCCCATGCCTTCCCAACCAGGGGAAGGCATCTTCTTTCTCTTTATGCCTGCGTACATCACATGCTGGCGTCATTCATGACCCGCCTGAGGGTGAGTGGCAGATCAGGAGGTGTGCCATGGTGGTGATCAGAGAGTGCAAGGAGCAGGATCTGGCGGGCTTGCTCAGCCTCTATGCCGAGCTCAGACCCCGGGATCCCGTGATGAGGCCCTCCATGGCGAGGGAGGCGCTCACGCGCCTGCTGGCCAGGCCCGAGGTGCGGATCATCGTGGCGGAGGTGGGCGGTGAGCTCGCCGCCACCTGCCAGCTCGGGGTGATCCCGACCCTGACCAACGGCGGCAGGCCCTTTGGCATCATAGAGCACGTGGTCACTGCCTCTGTGTTCCGGCGCCAGGGGTTGAGCCAGAGGGTGCTTGAGCAGGCCCTCTCCCTGGCCTGGGCGCTGGATTGCTACAAGGTGATGCTGCTCTCGGGGGAGGGGCGCGAAGGGGCCCACCGCCTCTATGAAAAGCTGGGCTTCAAGGCCGGTATCGAGAGAGGGTTTGTCATCAAGCAGGCCGAGGCCATGGCTGCCGGATCGGTCCCGGGCGATAAGCCCATTGAGTGAACACCGGATGAGACGGAAAGAGACTCCGAGAAGGGATGCTCAGATCCAGTAAAAAAACCGCCCGGAGGCGGTTTTTTCATGATGGCGTCGGCACACTGGCTTACTCCTCGCTGGAGTTGTCCTGATAGTCGCCGCGCTGGGCCTTGGGCAGGCGGCGCAGGGGGGCAAAACCGATGTCCTCGCCCACCACTTCCCGCTTGCGGGACTTGTTTTGCGCAGACTGGGCCGGTTTCTTGGCGCCATCCCCCCTGGCCTGGCCGGCGGTTTTGCCCTTGCCACCCTTGGCGTTGGCATGGCCACGGGCGCGGGGCGGGTTTTGGACCGGCTTGCTGCCCGGCAGGGTCTGACGGCTCGGCTTGCCGCTCGGCTCGTACCCTTCCAGGGTCTCCACCTGCAGTGATTGGCCGATCAGTGCCTCGATCTCCTTGAGCTGACCCAGCTCGTCCTGGCTCACCAGGGAGATGGCCTCGCCGCCACGCCCGGCGCGGCCGGTGCGACCGATGCGGTGGATGTAATCCTCCGCCATCTGGGGCAGTTCGAAGTTGATCACGTGGGGCAGCTGATCGATGTCCAGACCCCGTGCGGCGATGTCGGTGGCGACCAGCACCCGCACCTTGCCCTCACGGAAATCCGCCAGCGCCCGATTGCGAGCCCCCTGGCTCTTGTCACCGTGAATGGCGACCGTATCCAGACCGTCTTTCTGCATCTGCTGGGCGAGCCTGTCGGCGATCTGCTTGGTGCGCACGAACACCAGCACCCGCTGCCAGTTGCCACGGCCGATCATGTGGGAGAGCATCTCCCGGCGGCGTTCCCGATCGACCTGGATGATGCGCTGGGTCACCTGCTCGGCGGCGGTGTTGCTGGGATCCACCTCGATGAGGGTGGGATCCTTGAGCAGATCGTCCGCCAGGGCCTTGATGTCATCCGAGAAGGTGGCGGAGAAGAGCAGGGTCTGGCGCTCGTCAGGCAGCGCCTTCATGATGCGGCGGATGTCGGTGATGAAGCCCATGTCGAGCATTCTGTCCGCTTCGTCCAGTACCAGCACTTCCAGGGCGCTCAGGGTCAAGGCTCCCTGGGTCAGCAGATCCAGCAGGCGGCCCGGGGTAGCCACCAGGATGTCGACCCCGAGCTTGATGGCGTCCAGGTTCGGCTTGATGCTGACGCCGCCGTAGGCGATCAGGGTGCGAAACGGCAGGTGGTGGGCGTATTTGATGATGCTCTCGCCCACCTGGGCGGCCAGCTCCCGGGTCGGGGTCAGCACCAGGGCTCGCACCTGACGGCGACCGCCCCGGCCATGGTTGGCCAGCAGCCGATGGAGCATGGGCAGGGTGAAACCGGCCGTCTTGCCCGTGCCTGTCTGGGCGCCGCCCAGCACGTCCTGCCCGGCCAGGATGGCGGGAATGGCTTGCTGCTGGATGGGGGTGGGTTGTTCGTAACCCAGCTCCTTGACGGCCCGCAGGATGTGCGGTGACAGACCCAGTTCATTGAATGACATGTTCGAGGGACACTCCGAGCCTTGGGCTCAACGGGTGACGGCAGCCTTGGTCCGTCACGACATGGAAAATAGGGTGGGTCGCCATCGAGGCAGGGCCTGAGCCCGGCGGGGCGACCGCACGAGAGACAGTGGGCGCGTAATATAGCAGACGCGAGGCGATCACGCAGCAGCCGTGTCGCGAATGGGCGCAGCCCCACGGTGACGGCCGCCGCCATCCTGGCAAACAGAAGGAGGGGCGCCGCGAAGGGAGCACCGGGCTCGCGTCGTCGCAAGCCTTGTCAGAGCTGCGCCTCGATGGCCTGGGTCAGCGCCTCCGGCCTGGTCTGGGGGGCGAATCTGTCCACCACCCGGCCTTCCCGATCGATGAGGAACTTGGTGAAGTTCCACTTGATGGCCTCGCTCCCGAGGAGCCCCGGCTTTTGCTGCTTGAGCCAGCGATAGAAGGGGTGGGCCTGGGCGCCGTTGACCTCGCATTTCGCCATCAGGGGGAAGCTGACCGGATAGTCGAGGGAGCAGAAGCGGGCGATCTCCTCGGCATCGCCGGGCTCCTGGTGGCCGAACTGATCGCAGGGGAAGCCCAGGATCTCGAAGCCCCGGGGGCCGAACCGGCGATAGAGGGCCTCGAGCCCGGTGTACTGGGGGGTGAAGCCGCAGCGGCTGGCCACGTTGACCACCAGCAGGACCCGCCCCTGCAGATCCGCGGTGGAGCAGGGCATGCCGTCGAGTCGTTGCAGGGGAATAGGGGGCAGGGACATGGCACTCTCCTGGAAAGATGATGGGCAAGGCGCCCCAGAGGGCGATCTCTGCACGTTAGCGGGCCGGGCGCCGGTGAGCAAGGGGAAAGGGGCTGTGGCAGGCCGCCTCCTATTGATGGCGGGACTTCTCAGGAGAAGCAAACCGGTTTGTGCAAGGGCCCCGAAGTCGCTACAAAGCGCACTCTCTCTCCTCGCTGCGAGCCTATCTTGGACTATCAAGCCGTCATGGATGCCATCTACACCCGGGGCTGGGTGATAGTGGACGATTTTTTAACCGCCGCCGAGGTGGATGCCCTCAAGGCCTGCCTGCCCCATGAGTGGCAACCGGCGGGGATCGGTCGCGCCACCCTGCACCAGGACAACCGAGACATCCGCCGGGATCAGATCCACTGGCTGGACCCTTCCCTCGGCGCGCCGGTGGCCGACTATCTGGCGCGCATGGAGTCCCTGCGCCTGGCCGCCAACCGCAGCCTGATGCTGGGGCTGTTCGACTACGAGGCCCACTTCGCCCGCTACCGGCGTGGCGACTTCTACGCCACCCATCGCGATGCCTTCGCCGGGCGCTCCAACCGCCGCCTCACCTCGGTGTTTTACCTGAACAACGGCTGGCAGCCAGAGGCGGGGGGAATATTGCGGGTCTATGACGACAACGAGCAGTTCCTGATGGACGTCTCCCCCAAAGGTGGGCGCCTAGTGTTGTTCTTGTCGGAGGAGTTCCCCCATGAGGTGCTGCCCGCAAGCGAGGAGCGCTACAGCATCGCCGGCTGGTTTCGGGTCAACGGCAATGGTGGCGGGCGGGTCGATCCGCCGCGCTGAGCGCATTTCACCCAGTTTCTGACACAGGCGGGCACTTTTACGGGTCTGGATGGGGGGAGGGCGGTCCCATCGGCTGACAAGGCTTCCCCTCCCTTGCTACACTGCCCGCACTTATGTTCGTTTCCGGCTTCGTCCTGTGATGGAACATGCTCGCCCTTCGACCGGTACTCGCCGGCGGGGGCGAACAGGCTCTTCGGTTGGTTTTTGACAGGGTGATGACGAAGCCGCTTCTCCCAAGGGATCACATCTAATGAAGAACATGCATGTCTTGCTGCTGTGCGGTGGCGGTGGCTCCGAGCACGAAGTCTCGCTGCGCAGCGCCAATTTCCTCGAAAAACAGCTCGGGCTCCTGCCCGGCGTCGAAGTGACCCGGGTCGAGATGTTTGCCGACCGCTGGCTCAGCGCCGACGGCCGTGAGTGCAAGCTGGGGCTGGACAAGCTGCTCTCCTTTGACAGCGTGGCCCGTCCGGTGGACTACGTGGTGCCCTGCATCCACGGCTATCCGGGCGAGACCGGCGATCTGCAATCCTTCCTGGAGCTGGCGGGCCTGCCCTATCTCGGCTGCGACGCCGAGGCGAGCAAGATCTGCTTCAACAAGATCACCACCAAGCTGTGGCTCTCCGCCATCGGCATCCCCAACACCCCCTATCTGTTCCTGACCGAGCAGAACGACGCGGCGCTGGCGCAGGCGAAAGCCGCACTGGCCAAGTGGGGCAAGGTCTTTATCAAGGCGGCGTCCCAGGGCTCCTCCGTGGGCTGCTACTCCGCCAGCAACGAGGCCGATCTGGTGAAGGGGATTGCCGATGCCTTCGGCTATTCCGAGCAGGTACTGATCGAGAAGGCGGTCAAGCCCCGCGAACTGGAAGTGGCGGTCTACCAGTACGGTGACGAGCTGGTGGCGACCTATCCCGGGGAGATCTGCGTGCCCCAGGACAAGTTCTACACCTACGAAGAGAAGTACAGCAGCGCCAGCCACACCGAGACCGCGCTGCGGGCCGAGGGGCTGACCCAGGCCCAGGCCGATGCCATCCACGAGTACGCCCTCAAGGCGTTCCGTCAACTCAAGTTGACCCACCTGTCGCGCATCGACTTCTTCCTGACCGAAGAGGGGGAGATTTTGCTCAACGAGATCAACACCTTCCCGGGCATGACCTCCATCTCCATGTTCCCGAAACTGCTGGAGCATCACGGTCATAACTTCGCCGACTACCTGGAGCGGATCCTGCGCAAGGCGCTCTGACGCAGCTGCAGCCGTGCAACCTGAGGGGCCCAAGGGCCCCTCTGTCATATCCCCTGGTCAGCCGATGGTTGCGCGCCTTGCCGCAGAGTGCGCCCCCCGCTACAATCTGCCCCCTTTTCTCCCGCCGAGTGCATCCCCAGAGCCGCGCCCCATGAAGCCCATTCCCGATCACGCCGTCAATCGCCTGCGCCTGTGGCGCAAGAGCGTCTCGACCAGGCCCTTTCTCGCCCGTGGTGGCAGCGTGCCGCGCTGCGACGCCTGCCAGCTGCGCCACGACTGGTGTGCCTGTGACTGGCGCCCCGCGCTCAAGGCCGAGGCGGGCTTTTGCCTCTTGATGTATGACAGCGAGCCCATGAAGCCCTCCAACACCGGGCGCCTCATCGCCGACGTGCTGCCGGACTCCACTTGGGCCTTTCTCTGGTCGCGGACCCAGCCCCATCCCGAGCTGCTGGCCCTGCTGGCGGATCCCGCCTGGCAGCCCTACGTGGTGTTTCCCGCCAGCGAGAAGGCGCCCGCCCGTCTGACCGGCGAGGTGGCGCTGGCGCCGGGTAAGAAGCCGCTGTTCATCCTGCTGGATGGCACCTGGCCCGAGGCGCGCAAGATGTTCAACAAGAGCCCCTATCTGGACGGCTTTCCGGTGCTCGCCATCAAGCCCGATGCGCTCTCCACCTACGGCATGCGGGTCGCCCACAGCGACGAGCACCTGTGCACCGCCGAGGTGGCCGCCTGCGTGCTGGAGGTGGCCGGGGAGTTGCGGGCGGGCCAGGCGCTGCAGCTCTGGTTCAATCTCTTCAGCCGCCGCTATATGGCGGGCCGGGTAAGCCGTGCACCCGGTGCGGATGAAGCGCCCCTGCTGGAGGGGCTGGAGGCCATCAAAGCCCAGAGCCGCGCTCTGGATTAATCCTCTTCAGCCGCCGCTATATGGCGGGCCGGGTAAGCCGTGCTCCCGGTGAGGATGAAAGCCCGCTGCTGAAGGGGCTCGAGGCCATCAAGGAGCAGGCAGCCTCTTGCGCTTGATTGATGAAAATAAGGAATCGATTGGCTGCCACTGTTTCGTTGGCCTCATGTGCCCGTGGCCGCTAGGATAGCGTCCTGCTGACTCATTCAGGCTCCAGGCAGCACCGGGGCCGCCAATCACACGAGGTCTATGGATGGAACTGGAACTGTTCACCCTGGTCGCCCTGTTCGGGGTGGCCCTCATCGCCGGCTTTATCGACGCCATCGCCGGGGGCGGGGGGCTCTTGACGGTGCCGGCCCTGCTGGCCACCGGCATGCCGCCGGCCCTGGTGCTCGGCACCAACAAGCTGCAGAGCAGTTTCGGCTCCTTCTCCGCCACCTGGTTCTATGCCCGCAAGGGGCTCCTGGAGTGGGCCATCATCTGGCCCGCCGTCATCTGCACCTTCATCGGGGCGGCCATCGGCACACTGGCGGTGCAGACCATAGACGCCGCCATTCTGGAGCGGCTGCTGCCCTTCCTGCTGATGGCCTTCGCCTGCTACTTCTACTTCTCCCCCAGGGTGAGCGATGCGGAGAGCCAGCGCCGCCTCACCCCCATGGCGTTCGCCCTGCTGGTGGGCGGGGGTGTGGGCTTCTATGACGGCTTCTTCGGGCCGGGCACGGGGTCGTTTTTTGCCATCGGCTTCGTGGCCCTGGCGGGCTTTGGCATGGCCAGGGCCACCGCCCACACCAAGTTGCTGAACTTCACCTCCAACATCGCCTCTCTGCTGTTCTTCACCCTGGGGGGCAAGGTGGTGTGGAGCGTGGGCCTGTGCATGGCGCTGGGGCAGTTCATCGGGGCACGCATGGGCTCCAAGCTGGTGCTCAAGAAAGGGGTGAAGCTCATCAAGCCGCTGCTGGTGACCGTCTCCCTGCTGATGTCCGCCAAGCTGGTGTGGAGCCAGTACCCCGAACTCTTTGCCTGGCTGGGCTGATCCTGGCACCAAAGATGGCGAGGGCCCGATCCCCTGGATCGGGCCCTCCTGTTTTCAGCCCTGGGAACTCAGGTGCCGGAAATGGGCTTGCAGGGCCTGCACCAGGCGGGCAATGCGATCGCGCTTGAGGCTGTTCGGGCGATAGACCAGGTGGAGCGGGCGGCCCAGCCCTGGCAGGGGACGGGCTCTCTTGCCCTGCTCGCCCACCAGGGCCAGCAGGCCGGCGGGCAGCAGCACGGGCCCTATCCCCGCCTTGGCCAGCTCGATCAGCGCCAGGTAGGAGTCGAGCTCCATGGCGGGGGTGAGCCCGAGGGCGGCCAGGGGCTCGCGCAGGTAGCGGTTGGAGGGGTTCTCCAGATCCATGGTCAGTATCCTGCGCTCCTCCTCCTGATCCCCAGGCGTGGCCTCCCCCTGATCATCGCCCACCAGATAGAAGGGCTCCTCCAGCAGCCGCTCGGCGCACAGGCCGTGGCCCGGCGGCAGCCGACCGGCGCAGATGCCGAGCAGGGCGTCCCCGCCGCGGACCCGGGCCAGGATGACAGGGGTATGGTGGGTGGAGAGCGCGATGTGAGGATCCTGCTGCAGGTAGTCGTGCATAAAGCGGGCGAGGTAGCCCGCCAGCAGGGTCTCGGAGCAGGCGACGGGCAAGGAGGTATGGTCGGTGAGGATCTGGCTGTCCGCCAGCACCCCCTTCATCTCGGCGAGGCTCGGGGCTACCCGGGCGAGCAGTTCACGGGCCTGGGGGGTGAGGCGGATATGACGGCCATCGGGCTCGATGAGCTTCTTGCCGAGGCGCTGCTCCAGCTGGGCGATGCGCTTGCTGACCGCCGACTGACTGATATAGAGGCGGCTTGCAACCTTGGCCATGGTGCCCTCGCTCGCCAGCAGGCAGAGTGTCTCCAGCCCTTCCAGTAACATGCGTCTTCCCGTTCTCGTCTGTTGAAAGCCGTTACCTTAGGGGCTGGTACCATCAGGGGCAAGTACCGTTTGCAGCCCTCGATAACGGCCAGCGCCACGCCTTGACGGGGGGCGCGAAGATCACCAGGTTGCCGATGAGGCTCACCACCACGCCGACGATGGAGACCGTCTGCCAGACGAAGCCCTCATAGAAGGTGGAGAGGGTGAGGGCCACCAGGGGGAAGAGCACAGTGGCGTAGGCCGCCTTGCTGGCGCCGATGCGTCCCACCAGGGTGAGGTAGGCGGTGAAGGCGATGACGGAGCCGAAGATGGCCAGATAGACCATGGACGCGAGGTAGCGGGGGTCTGTGGGCAGGGTGAGGGACTGGCCGAGTACCGTGACCCAGCCCAGCAGCAGCGCGACCCCGTACACCATGCCCCAGGGCACCATCTGCAATACGTGATAGCCCTGGCGCTGGCCCCGGGCCGAGACCAGGTTGCCCAGGGAGAAGCAGAGGGTGCCGCCGCAGGCAAACAGCAAGCCCTTCCAGCCGTTTGCACCCAGTTGCGCATCCGCCAGCACAGGCCAGAACAGCAGCAGGGTGCCAAAGAGCCCCAGCAGCGACCCTTGCAGCCAACGCAGGGTGGGCCGCTTGCCCTCGAACAGCCAGAGGTTGAGGCCGTTGAAGATGCTGGCGCTGGCGAAGATCACCGCCGACAGGCCGCTCGGGATATAGAGGGTGGCGTGGTAGAAGCAGAGGAAGTTGGTGGAAAAGAGCAACGCGCCGAGCAGGGCCGCGTAACGCTGGCCCGTCCAGGGCAGGCGCGGGAACCTGCCGCCGAGGGTGAGCAGGGCGAACAGCGCCAGGGCCGCCAGGGCGAAACGATAGAGCACCGAGACCTCAATGGGGATGGGGCCGAGCTGCCAGGCGATGGCAATCCAGGTGCTACCCCAGATGAGGACGGTGGAAACATAGAGCATCAGATTCATGGTGTGACCGCTTCGAGAGGAATGACGTGGGATCAGCATGAACCGGGAGGCGGGGCGCCGGATTGCACCATCTTGCGGTTTTTTCCACGGGGGCGCAGCCTTTGGCCATGAGGCGCGATAAGATGGCGACAGAAAGGGGAGACGGACAGTGCCAGAGAGGGACGCAAGGGTGCAGCATGCCATGCCGCAGATGAGACAGGCGGGGGTCTTTGATGCCCTGGTCAGCACCGGGGCCAGGCTGGAGGACTCCTGCTGGCTGGAGCCCGGGCTCGGGGTGGCGAGCTGGCGCAACCGCTACGATCAGACCCGTTACCACAAGCCGGGTCATCACACCATCAGCGTCTACCTGCAGGGGGGTGAGCAGACCGAGCGCCTGGACGGGCCCGGCGGCCACGGCGGCGCCGGCAAGGTGTGCATCATGCCGGATCACCACAGATCCGAGTGGCTGGTGCGCGAGGAGTTTCGCTTCTTCCACCTCTACTTCACCCCGGCCCACTTCACCCGCATCGCCGAGCAGGTGTGCGACAAGGAGGGGCGCCACCTGCAACTGGAAGACAAGACCTTCATCGAGGATCCCCAGGCGGCGGCCCTGGTGCAGGGGCAGCTGATGCAGCTGGACTGGCAGCACGGCATCGATCGCATGGCGCTCTCCCACGGCGCCTGGATGCTGATGTTGCACGCCTATCGCCACCACACCCGGGAGGCCCCGACCCTGCCCGAGGTGCGGGGTGGTCTCGCGCCCGCCGTGGTGCGCCGGGTGCAGGAGTATCTGATGGCGCATCTGGCCGAGCCGGTGACCCTGGGGGAGCTCGCCCGGGAGGCGGGCCTGAGCGAATACCACTTCGCCCGGATGTTCGGCCAGAGCCTGGGCTGCCCGCCCCACCGCTATCTGCTGGGGCTGCGGCTCAAGCGGGCCAAGCAGTTGCTGGCGGGAAGCGAGCCCCTGGCCAGCATCGCCGCCCAGTGCGGCTTCTCCTCCCAGGCCCACTTCGGCAACCGTTTCCGGGAGGCCTTCGGCCTGAGCCCGGGCCAGTGGCGCGCCCAGCTGTCATTCTCCTGTCACAGATAACGCTGAGACTCTGGGCAAAAGAGGTGTACCCTCTGTCTCTTGTCCATTGAAAGGAATGCCCATTGAATCATCGCAAACGTCAGACCCGCACCCGCCATCTCTGGTTCAGCCACTGGAATGCCCCCCAGGATCGCGCCAGCCTGCCCACACCGCCCGAACCTCTCGTTCCTCACAGTTCCCGCTGAAAACGCCGCAACCCGGTAGGATTTTTCCGGCAACTTTGCCACTATTGCGCCATCAGGATGGACTGGATATGGCCGCATGTTTCTGGAACGCATTGAAGTCAAAGGTTTTCGCGGAATAAATCGCCTCTCGCTCGGGCTGGACAACACCACAGTGCTCATCGGCGAAAACGCCTGGGGCAAGTCCAGTCTGCTGCGCGCCCTCTGGTGCCTGCTGGGGGATGCCGAGCCCTATCAATTTGGGCTGGATGATTTCCATCGGCCCGAAGATCCCGAGCTCGAACCCTCGCGCAACTTGCAACTGGTGCTCACCTTCAGCGAGTACCGCCCCCAGATGTGCCAGCACTCCCGTCGTCTGGCCCGCCTCGGGGCAGCCTGGATCCCCCACAAGGACAAGTTCCACCGGGTGCACTACCGCGCCAGCGCCGAGCTGCAGGACGATGGCACAGTGCTGACCACCCACGACTTTCTCGACGGCATCGGCAAGAGTCTGGCCATCGACAACAACGAGGCGCTGGTGCGCCTGCTCATCACCATGAACCCGGTGTTCCGGCTGCGGGACGCCCGTACCGCCCGGGACGGCATCGAGCGGCTGCCCTGGGGGGATCTCTGCGAGCAGCGGCTGGGGGAACTGGCCGGCAAACTCACCGACGAGCCCCAGCGCATCGGCGAGCCCGAGCTCAAGGAGGCGCTGCAGGCGGTGCAACAGCTGATGGAGCACTACTTCAGCGCCCTGGCCCCCATCAAGCACAAGCCCCGCAGCCAGCGGGAAATCGTCAACCGCCCCATGACCCTGCGCAACCCCGGCAACCTGCAGGTGCTGCTGCGCAATGCGGACAACCGGGCGCTGCAGCTGGCCATGGCGGGCATGGCGGCCATGCTGCTCCACGCCCGGGGCAACCGGGAGCTGGAGGAGGGGGCCAGGCCCATACTGATGCTGGAAGACCCCGAGAGCCGGCTGCATCCCACCATGCTGGCCCTGGCCTGGGGGCTGCTGGAGCAGTTGCCCGGCCAGAAGCTGCTCACCACCAATTCGGGGGACCTGCTCTCCTCCCTGCCGCTCAATCAGGTGCGCCGCCTGGTGCGCCGCCAGCAGGACATCCTCTGCCACCAGCTGGGAGGGGAGCGCTACAGCAGCGACGATCTGCGCAAGATAGCCTTCCACGTGCGCATCAACAGGCCCATGTCGATGTTCGCCCGCTGCTGGCTGCTGGTGGAGGGGGAGACCGAGATCTGGCTGCTCTCCGAGCTCGCCCAGATCTGCGGCTACAGCCTGCGGGCGGAAGGGGTGCGGATCATCGAGTTCGCCCAGTGCGGTCAGGCCCCCCTCATCAAGGTGGCCCGGGACTTTGGCATAGAGTGGCACCTGCTCACCGACGGTGACGAGGCGGGTGCCAAGTATGCGAGCTCCGCCCGCTCCCTGCTCAAGGGGGAGCGCGAACGGGACCGACTGACCCAGCTGCCGGCGGCGGACATAGAGCACTACCTCTATCACAACGGGTTCGAGGGGGTGTTTCGGCGCGAGGCCGGGGTGGGGGGCCGCTCCACCCTGAACGCCGGACGCATCATCGCCAAGGCCATCCACCACCGCAGCAAGCCCGGCATGGCCCTGGCGGTGGTGGAGGAGGCGGAGCGCCTCGGCAGCGAGCACATCCCCCCCGTGCTCAGGCAGATGTTCGCCCGGGTGGTCGCCCTGGCTCGCGGGCAAAGCTGAACCCGCGGCGTTGGGAACGGGGAGGAGTTTGGCTATACTCCCCGCCTCTTGTCATTCCTTGTCTTATGACGGGCGCGCCGGCGCCCGGACTCACACTGTTGCCGGAGACCCTATGTTCGTCCAACTTCCTTTTTGGCTCTTTCCCCTGACCGGTCTGATGGCCCTGGGGGCCCTGATCGCCGTCGGCCTCGTCCTGTGGCGCGGCGATCTCTGCCCGGGCCAGCGTTCGCGGATCACCACCCAGATCTTCTCGGTCTGGGTGATCACCGGGCTCTCCCTGATGCTGGCGATCGAAGCCGGCATCGAGGGCTGGCTGATCTGGAGCGGCGCCGCCGCCCTGATCCTCGGCGTCGTGCTCTCCCTGGCTCAGTCCCGCCTGGAGGGCAAGCGCGCCATCCCCGCCACCCTGCTGTGGCTGCCCGCCCTGCCGCTCGCCCTCTATGGGGCGGGCCTGCTGCAGATCCAGGGCTGGCTCGGCGGCCTGCTGCAGATGGTGCTGCTGGGATCGGCCTTTGCCCACCTGATGCTGCTGCGGGCCCGCCATCGCCTGCAGGCCTTCAACCTGCTGCTGCCCCTGGCGGGGCTGGTGGCGGCCATGCTGAGCCTCATCTGGCTGGCGGTGCTGGTGGGCTGGCAGGGGAGCGGCGAGGGGCTCGACGCCCTGATCCCCGGGGTCCTGACCCAGGCCGGCCTGCTGGTGGCCGCCCTGCTGCTCTGGTTCAGCCCCCTTTACCGCCAGCAGGAGACGGCCCCCGTGGTGCTCTCCGTGACCCTGTGCGGTCTCATCATCGCCCAGATTGCGGCGACCAGCGTGCTGCACCAGCTGGCCTGAGCCTGGTGCCGTCGCGCGGCCCGCACCCCGGGGTGCGGGCTTTTTTTATGGCAAAGAGGCGCCAGACAGGGAGCGTGGAGGGGAGGGTACTGAGGCCCGGAAAATGGCGGGCTGCCTGAAAAAACCGCGATCTGTTGCAAAAGAAAACAGCATGTGACGGTTTAATCCTCGAATAAACTTTTTTTAGGATAATTACTTGCAATCTCAACGTTGGCGCCTATTATGGGCGACCTCGGACGCGGGGTGGAGCAG
>NZ_CDBN01000042.1 GCF_000820085.1 Aeromonas sanarellii | reverse complement strand
CTTTTTATCCCCTCCCCCTCCCCGAACTCCCGATCGCGGCCGGCGCCTGAAAACGACGCTGAAAACGTAAAAAACTGCAAAACGATGCACAATTAAGCCACACAAGGGGGATCAAACTGCATATAATGTGCCTGTTTTGCAGACCGCTACGAGGAGTTCGCCATTGGATGCCACCACCATCAACAGTTTCTTCTTTATCGGTGCCCTGTTGGTGGGAGCCAGTGTCCTGTTGAGCGCACTCTCGTCCCGGGTCGGCATCCCCATTCTGGTCATCTTCCTCGCCGTCGGCATGCTGGCCGGTGAGGATGGCCCCGGCGGCATCCACTTCGCCGACTACTCGGTCGCCTACCTGGTGGGCAACCTGGCGCTCGCCATCATATTGCTCGACGGCGGCATGCGCACCCGGGTCTCCTCGTTTCGCGTGGCGCTCTGGCCCGCCCTGTCGCTGGCCACCGTCGGGGTGGCCATCACCACAGGCCTGACGGGTCTTGCCGCCGCCTGGCTGTTCGATCTCAACCTGCTGCAGGGGATGCTGATCGGCGCCATCGTCGGCTCCACCGACGCGGCGGCGGTCTTCTCACTGCTCGGCGGGCGCAGCCTCAACGAGCGGGTCAGCGCGACCCTGGAGATCGAATCGGGCAGCAACGATCCCATGGCGGTCTTCCTCACCGTCACCCTGATCGAGGTGCTGGCCACCGCCCAGCAGGGGCTGGACGCCGGCTTCCTGCTGCTGCAACTCATCAAGCAGTTCGGCCTGGGCGCCGGCATCGGTCTCGCGGGGGGTTGGCTGCTGTGGAAGCTCATCAACACGGCCCGCCTGGCTCCGGGCCTCTACCCCCTGCTCACGGTGAGCGGCGGCCTGCTCATCTTCGCCCTCACCACGGCGGTGGGGGGCAGCGGCATCCTCGCCATCTACCTTACCGGCCTGCTGCTCGGCAACCTCTCCCTGCGCAGCCGCAGCACCACCCTCTCCGTACTGGACGGTCTGACCTGGCTCAGCCAGATCGGCATGTTCCTGGTGCTGGGGCTGCTCGCCACCCCGAGCAACCTGCTGCCCATCGCCCTGCCGGCACTGGCGCTGGCCACCTGGATGATCCTCTTTGCCCGCCCGGTGTCGGTGTGGATCGGCCTGCTGCCGTTCAAGAACTTCGCCCCCCGCGAGCGCTGGTTCATCTCCTGGGTGGGACTGCGCGGCGCCGTGCCCATCATCCTCGCGGTCTTCCCCATGATGGCGGGACTGCCGGGCGCCCAGCTCTACTTCAACGTCGCCTTCTTCGTGGTGCTGGTCTCCCTCATCCTGCAGGGCAGCTCGCTGCCGCTCGCCTCCCGCCTCGCGCGGGTCGAGGTGCCGGCCCCGCCCTCCCCCATCAACCGCTCGGGCCTGGAGATCGATCTCGACAGCCAGTGGGAGACCTTCGTCTATCGCCTGAGCGCCGAGAAGTGGTGCATCGGCTCCCCCCTGCGGGAGCTGCGCATGCCCCAGGGGACCCGCATCTGTGCCCTGTTCCGCGGCCAGGAGCTGCTGCACCCTTCGGGCAGTACCCGGCTGCAGTCCGACGACATCCTCTGCGTCATCGGCCACGAGCGCGATCTGCCCGCCCTCGGCCAGCTGTTCAGCCAGGCCCCCGAGCAGGATCTGGGTCCGCGCTTCTTCGGCGACTTCCTGTTGGAGGCCGCCGCCAGGCTGGTGGATCTGGCCCCCCTCTACGGGCTGGATGTGAGCGAGGTGGCGGATCAGACGCTCGGCGATTTTATTGCCCATCAGTTGGGCGATAATCTGGTTGTCGGTGACCACGTCGCCTGGCAGGGGCTGCTCTGGACCGTGGCGGAAATGGAAGAGGGCGAGCCCCGCAAGATAGGGGTGCGCTTCCTGGAAGAAGACCCCGTCTAGGCACCGGCCATAAGTTGCCATTACTCAGTGAGAAGGGAGTGACCCATGCCTTATCAAACCCTGTTGTCTGGTCTGTATCCTCCCTCGCCCAAGCTGGGCCTTATCGAGGGCTTCTTCGGCAAGGGCTGGAGCTGGGAGGCCCGCGCCCGCTATGCCCAGTGGCTGCCCCGCCACGGCTACGGCTTCTACCTCTACGCCCCCAAGGAAGACGGCTACCTGCGCAAGCACTGGGCCCAGCCCTGGCCCGCCAACCAGCTAGAGGCGCTGCGTCGCCTCGCCGGGCAGTGCCGGGACAACGGGCTCGCCTTCGGGGTGGGTCTGAGCCCCATGGGCGCCCATCACGACTATGAGCGCCAGCGCCCCGCCCTGCTGGAGAAGGTGCGGCTCATCGAGCAGGAGCTCAAGCCCGACATCCTGGCGATCCTGTTTGACGACATGAAGGGGGATACCCCGGATCTCGCCCACTGGCAGCTCACCATCACCCACGACATCGCGGCCCACACCGGTGCAGGCCGGCTGCTGTTCTGTCCCAGCTACTACTCGACGGATCCCGTGCTGGAGAAGGTGTTCGGCGCCATGCCCCCCCATTACCTCACCGACCTCGGCCAGGGGCTGGACAGGCGCATCGACATCTTCTGGACGGGCCCCAGGGTCTGCTCCACCGAATACCCGGCGGCGCACCTCAGGCAGGCGGCCGACTGGCTGCACCGCAAGCCGTTCCTGTGGGACAACTACCCGGTCAACGACGGCAGCAAGGCGAGCAGCTTCCTGCACCTGCGCGCCTTCGAGAACCGCCCGGCAGAGCTCGCGGATCTCACCGCCGGCCACGCGGTCAACCCCATGAAGCAGGCCGCCCTCTCGGTGCTGCCACTCGCCACCCTGCCCATGAGTTACCGGCTCGGCCGCCAGTACGATCCGGACAAGGCGCTGCACGCCTCCCTCAACGCCACCTGCGGGCCGCAGATCTCCGCCATGATCCAGGCCGACCTGCCGCTGTTCCAGGACATCGGCCTGGCCCAGCTCACGGCTGATCAGGTGAGCCATCTCAAGACCCGCTACCTGCCGTTCCAGGATCAGGCCTGCGTCGCCGAGATCCTGCGCTGGCTGGACGGCGAATACGTGTTCGATCCCGACTGCCTGACCGACTGACACATCGCCAAACGCCCAATAAAAATGCCACCTCCCCTTCACCAGGGGAGGTGGCATTTTTCATTCCGAGAGCCTCAGCCGAAGGCGAGCCAGACGCCCACAAACAGCATGAGCGAGCCCGCGATCCGGTTCATCAGGGTGACGTTGCCGCTCCTGGCGAGGAAGTGGCGCAGGGTGTGGCCACCGCTCGCGTAGAGCAGCAGGCAGGAGAACTCGATGACCAGGATGAGCGTCACCAAGGCCCCTATCTGGGGTGCCATGGGCTTGGCCGCGCTGATGAAGGGGGGCAGCAGGGAAACCATGAAGGCCCAGCCCTTGGGATTGGCGATGGCGGTGACGAACCCCTGCAGCGCCAGCCCGAGCGGCCTGGTCTCCTGTTCCGCCGACAGGTCGGCCGGGATGGCCATCTTGCCCTTGGCCTGCCACATCTGGATGCCGAGCCAGACCAGATAGGCGCCCCCCACGTACTTGAACGCCGAGAAGAGGGCCGGATAGTTGAGCATGACCGCCGCCACCCCGACCACGGAGAGCACGGAGACCAGACCGACGCCGATGAGCTCGCCCCACATCATGTGCAGGGTACGGCGCACCCCCAGGCTCATGCCCAGGGTCATCGCCAGGGTCATGCACATGCCGGGGGTCACGGAGACAAAGAAGAACGTGGGAACAAAGAGCGCCAAGATGGCGGGATCAATCCAGTCGGACACACTACACCTCCAGGTAACAAGCAGACGATCATGCACAGCACACTCTTTTAACACAAGAAAAACCTTTTCGTTCAGCCCGAATTCAGACTCAAAAACCCTGTGACAAGGATTGTCGCACCTGTGTAAGATGCGGCCTTGTTCCTCTTTCGGGTTAGGATCTTTCATGTCTTTGAACAATCTCTCCATTCGCCTTCAAGTGCTCATCCCTCTGCTGCTTGCCAGCCTGCTGATGCTGCTGATGGCCGTTGTCAGCAAGCAGGAGATAGACGGTGCGATCGGTGACATGAACGACACCACCGCCAGCGTCACCCGCCACAAGGACGACATCGCCGCCCTGATCCACGCCACCTACCGGCTGCGCACCAACGCCATCTACGGCCTCTACGATCAGGCGCGCTTCGCCCAGTTGCCGGCCCAGCTCTCCGCCGCCGAGCAGGAGATAGGCACCATACTGTCACGGCTGGTGATCCCGGGGGCCGAGCAGGACAACACCCAGGTGGCCGCGGCCCTGCAGGCCTACCTCGGCCACACCCGCAGCAACATGCTGCCGCTGCTGGCCGCCAAACATCAGGGCAGCGGCGAGCCCGCCAGCTATGAGCAAGCCAGGCTGCGCTTTCGCGATCTGGGGGAGCAGCTAATCAAGCAGATCGACACCCTGTCGGCCCACATCAGCCAGCTGAGCCAGCAGGAGATCGCCCTGGAGCAGGCCCACTACCACGCCACCCTGCTGCAGACCCTGCTGCTGATGGGAGCCACCCTGGTGGCGGCGCTCTGCGGCGGCTGGTGGCTCTCCGGGCGCATCGTCCAACCCATCGGCCAGCTGCAGGAGGTGATGCACGCCGTCGCCCTCGGCCGCTTCAACGTGCGCGCCAGGGCCGAGGGCGACAACGAGCTGGGCCAGCTCGCCAGGGACATCAACCAGACCCTGAGCCAGCTTGGCAACACCATTCAGACCCTGACCGGCATCAGCGGCAACGTGGCCTCCGCCGCCACCGAGCTGGCCGCCGTCATGACCCAGTCCGAGGCCAATGCCCAGCAGCAGCGCAGCGAGACCGAGCAGGTGGCCTCCGCCGTCACCGAGCTGGCCAGCACCGCCGACAACGTCAACCACAATGCCGCCCTGGCCGACGAGCTGGCGCGGGACGCCAACCGCCGGGTCGAGCAGGGGCTGGCGCTCTTTACCGAGAGCATCCAGGCCAACGGCCGCATGGCGGGCAGCCTGGAGCAGGCCGCCACCGTGGTGGCCAGACTCAAGTCCCAGTCCGAGCAGATCGGCAAGGTGATCGAGGTGATTCAGAGCATCTCGGAGCAGACCAACCTGCTGGCCCTCAACGCCGCCATCGAGGCCGCCCGCGCCGGCGAGACCGGTCGCGGCTTCGCCGTGGTGGCCGACGAGGTGCGTCTGCTGGCGGCCCGAACCCAGGACTCCACCAAGGAGATCCAGGTCATCATCGAGCAGTTGCAGAGCCAGTCCCTCTGCGCCAACAGCGGCGTGCAGGAGACCCTGGAGATCCTCGGCCACAACCAGCGCCTCTCCGCCGAGGTGCAGGATCTGCTGGGGGGCATCACCGAGGCGGTCAACCAGATCAATGGCGCCAACGCCCAGGTGGCGACCGCGGCGGAGGAGCAGTCCTGCGTCACCGCCGACATCAGCCGCAACCTCACCAACATCCACGAGATAGTGAACCAGAACGCCGCCGGCATCAGTCAGAGCGCCGCCGCCAGTCACGAACTGTCACAGCTCGCCGAACAGCAGCGCAGGCAGCTCGCCCAGTTCCAGCTGTAATACTCCCCTCTCGTTGACAGACTCCGGGCCCCGCCCCGGGGTCTGCCCCCTCACGTTTAAAACGGTTTTTTGCCTTTAAGGTGTCATTGGGGGCTGGGCTGCATCCGCAAATATGGGTATGGTAGAGGCACGTCACTCCCCCTCACCCAGAGAACACCATGAGCCTCAAGTTCAAGAAACCCGCTTTTGTCGCGCTCGGCCTCATCGCCCTGCTCTCCGCACTCTGGCTCGATTTCTATCTGCCGGAGCACACCATCGCCACCATCACAGGGGTCGAGGTGAAACGCACCGACAAGGACGGCCCCATCAGCCAGAAGAACCCGGCCGACGGCCCCACCGTGGATGTCTATTACATCTATACCGAGCGCCCCGGCGAGAAGATCCGGGTATTCCGCAACGAGGATACCCTCTGGGGCTGGCCCTTCTACTTCAAGTTCAACGCCGCCGACGTCCAGGCCAAGGCCAAGTCCATGGAGTTCGAGAAACGCCTGGCCATGATCACCTCCTACGGCTGGCGGGTGAACATGTTCTCCCTCTTCCCCAACGTCACCAAGATCGAGAGCGCCGAGCCCGATGCCTCCACCTGGAGCTTCTTCCGCTGGTTCTGGTTCGGCGTCTGGGCCCTGGTGATGGGCAAGGCCGCCATCGCCACCTGGCGCTACTTCGATCGCCTCGAGGACGAGATATGAGCGAGCCGAGCAAGACGCGCACCAGCTTCTACCGCCGGCTCTACGTGGCTCACCTCATCAGCCAGGGCACGGATACCGTGCCCGCCATCATGGCCGCCACCGGCATGCCGCGCCGCACCGCCCAGGACACGCTCAGCGCCCTGGCGGAGCTCGACATCTGCTGCGCCTTCGAGCAGACCGAGGGGGCCCGCCATCTCCAGGGTCACTATCGCATCAGCGACTGGGGGCCCATCAATCCTGACTGGATCAAGGCCCAGCTGCCCGTCATCAAGCAGACCCTGGGTTATCCCTGATTTCCAGGCCCCTGGTCTGCCTCCCATAGAAAGGGGCCAGCCTTGCGGCTGGCCCCTTTCTTGTCTGGCCGGGTCACCCTTCTGCGAGCGCCGGGCGCTTAATCCCCTTCGTCAAAGGACTCTTCCGGCAGCGGCTCCGCCGACTCGCCCCGGGTGCAATCGATGATGGAGCGCTTGGGGTTGTTGGGATCGCGCAGCAACAGGGGGGCCATCCCCTCATCGTGCAGCTGCTCGTCGGCAAACTCGCTGCCATAGGCGTTGTGGGTCAGCCTGCGCGCGTTGGCGATGGGGGTGTCCACGAAGAGGGCGTGTACCTCGAAGGTGGAGGCGGGGACGAGAAAACCGACGATGGGCAGGCCGTGCAGCTCCTCATGCAGCTTGTACCAGGCAAAGCCGTCGCTCACCTTGTCGGGGGTGTAGATGGCAAGCTGTGGATTCGCCGGGCGCCCCGTCTCGCTGTCGAGATGGAGGGAGTCCAGCTCGCAGGTCGCCAGCCCCTGCCACATCTTCTCGAACGGGGTGGCACAACCCGCCAGTTGCATGCATGTCAGCAGCGCCAACGTCCCTTTCCACATTCCCAACCCCTTATCCGATGTCCGAGATGTTAGCCAAATGTTTGCAACCGCTGCACCAGCAGTTCGATGAAGCCGACCCTGTCCAGCCCCAGCAGCACCAAGGCATTGGCGGGCCTGCCGGTCAGATCGTAGCGATCCACCACCGTCATGCCCAGGGTATGGGTACCGCAGGTTTCGATGTCGACCCGGCACTCCACCCCATGAAACAGGGAGGGTGCCAGCAACCAGGCGATGGTACAGGGGTCGTGGAGCGGTGCGCCAGCAAATCCCCACTTGGGATCCCGATGATAGATCATGAAGAAGTCGAACAGCTGTGCCACGCACTGCGCCACCGGGTTCGGGATGGCGCGCACCCGCTCGATATCCTCGTCCATCACCTGGGCCTGGTGGGTCACGTCGAGCCCGCACATGGTGATGGGCAGCCCCGACTTGAACACCATATCGGCCGCTTCCGGGTCCACATAAATATTGAATTCCGCCGCCGGGGTCCAGTTGCCCGCCCCTGCGGCGCCGCCCATCAGCACGATGCGGGCGATCTTCTGCTTGAGCTCGGGGTGGGCCGCCAGCAACAGGGCGATGTTGGTGAGCGGACCAGTCGGCACCAGGGTGACCGGCTCCGGGCTCTCGCGCAGGCATTGGGCCATCAACTCCAGCGCCGTCATGGCCTGGGGCGCAAAGGCGGGATCCGGCAGACTGGGGCCGTCGAGGCCCGACTCCCCGTGCACCTTGTCGGCGATGATGAGCTCCCGGGCCAGGGGCCTGGGCGCCCCCGCCGCCACCGGAATGTCGTGGCGACCGAGCAGGGTGAGGATGCGCAGGGCGTTGTTGAGGGTCTTGCCCGGCGTCTGGTTGCCGGCGCTGGTGGTGACCGCCAGCACCCTGAGTTCGGGGCTCGCCAGCGCCAGGATGAGGGCGATGGCATCGTCGTGGCCGGGATCGCAATCGAGAATAAGGGGCAACGCCATGGACAGACTCCGTGCAACCTGACAGGCCCCCTACCTTAGCAAGCCGCGGCCGGATGAACTCTGGAGGGGGTCACAAAACGCCTTGGCTAAACAGATCAATCACTTGCCGCCCCATGTCGGTAGCGCGCCGTGTGGTCGCCTCTGTCCGGTCATTCGGGTATGATCCCTCCCCCTTCTCAGCCCGGGTGCCCTATGTCCGTCATCGTCGATACCTTCGTTGCCCCGCCCTGCGAGGCCGGCATCGGGATCCTGTTCGAGGATGAGCACCTGCTGCTCATCAACAAGCCGAGCGGCCTGCTGAGCCTCTCGGGCAAGAACCCGCAGAACCTCGATTCGGTCCATTACCGCCTGGTACAGGATTACCCCGGCTGCACCCTGGTCCATCGCCTCGACTTCGGCACCTCCGGCATCATGGTGGTGGCCAGGAACAAGGCCATCAACGCCCGGCTCTGCCAGCAGTTCAGCCTGCGGGCGGTCGACAAGGCCTACGATGCCCTGCTGTGCGGCCATCTGGCAGCGGACGAGGGGGTGGTCGACGCCCCCATCGCCAAGGATCCGGCCCTCTTCCCGCTGATGAGCATCTGCGCCGCCAGCGGCAAGCCCGCCCGCTCCCGCTACCGAGTAGTGGAGCGGCTGACACGGGAGGTGCAAGGCCAGCCGGTGCCATTGACCCGCGTACGGCTGGTGCCCGAGACCGGCCGCACCCACCAGCTGCGCATCCACAGCCAGTGGCTGGGCCACCCCATCCTGGGCTGCGATCTCTATGGCGGCCTGCGGCTGCCCGGCTGCGCGCGGGCGCCACGGCTGATGCTGCACGCCAGCGCCCTGGATTTTGTCCATCCGGTGAGCGGTGAGCCCATGCAGATCCGATGCGAAGCCCCCTTTGGGGAGGCGTTGGCAGCCATGACGGGGCAGCAGGAGTAAGGCGGGTCGAGGGAGAGTGAGCAGGGCGGTAAGCGGCGGATAAAGATAGGGGCCGCGCTTTCGCAACGGCCCCCACCCCCCACTCGGTGTGGTGCTATCAGATCAGCTTGCGGGCGGCGCCCAGCACGATCTTGATGGCATCAGATTCGGTTTTCGCCATGGTCTCGGCGTTCGGGATTTCCTGCTGGGTACGGTTGACGATAACGCCAGCCACCATGCCGGCGCGCAGGCCCTGGCTGGTGCACATGGTCAGCAGGGTGGCGGACTCCATCTCGTAGTTCAGCACGCCCATGGCTTGCCACTCTTTCATGGAACCCTGGAAGCGCTGCACCACGCGGCCGGAGACGGTGTCGTAGCGCTCCTGACCCGGGTAGAAGGTATCGGAGGAGGCAGTCACGCCCACGTGCAGCCTGGAGCCCAGCTCCTTGGCGGTGTTCACCAGGGCGGTGGTGCACTCGAAATCGGCCACGGCCGGGAACTCCATCGGCGCGAAGTGCAGGCTGGCACCGTCGAGGCGCACGGAGCCGGTGGTGACGATGACGTCGCCCACGTTCAGGTGCGGCTGGATGGCCCCCGTGGTGCCGATGCGCAGGAAGGTGCGGATGCCCAGCTGGGCCAGCTCTTCCACCGCGATGGAAGTGGACGGGCCGCCGATGCCGGTGGAGCAGATGATCACGGCCTTGCCGTCCATCTCGCCGCGCCAGGTGGTGAACTCACGATGGCTGGCCAGGTGCACCGGGTTGTCCAACAGCTCTGCGATGCGCTTCACGCGCTCGGGGTCACCGGGAACGATCGCCAGGGTGGCGCCTTGCAGATCCGCTTTCTTCAAACCCAAGTGAAATACATCAGACATAGTGGACTCCTGGTTGCGCCCCGCCGCCTGGCAGCCGAGTGCAGTTAAGGTGATTCTTTATGGTACTTTCAAGCCTGTACCCCCTCGTCCGGGGAGGCGCCAACTATGGTCGAAAGCGCTTTCCAATTCCTTGATGCGCCTCACACTTCTGTGCTTACAAGATGACAAAAATGGTGCGAAACGTTTGCTAACGTGATGAATTTATTGAAAAACGTTTTTTCGTTCTTTTGCCACCCCTCCCCCTTGTCAAACCCCTCTCAGACCCGCATAACCAGAGCTCGATCGAGCCCACAAAGTTGCCAACAAGATACCATCGACCCCTTCTCATCCCCTCCGACGCTGTTATGTTGGCGCCCGCATGCCACTTAATGGCTAATCAACCGGAGTCCATCATGACCACATTCAAGTTCTACATTCCCGCTATCAAGCTGTAGCCCGCCGCGAAAAATGAAAAACAGTGGTGGGTAAAACGGGCGTTGTTGCCCAAATCAACCAGCAAGTCATGACTTTCCCAGCCCCAGGTGACCGCTACACTCGGGGCTTTCTGGCAGGCAGTGTAGAGGGCACCAAAGGATCCATGGGCTGCCGATCTTGAAACATCTTCTGCAACCCCTTCAGAGGGCCGGGGGGATGATGTGCTACATCTTCTCCGTGACACCGAAACCTCTCGATGATAAAGTGCCAATAGAGTCTTTTTATTGAACGCTGCCATACTTTAACGCATCGATCACCAGTACACATAAGGAACGTGGTATGACTGGTCTGTTTAAGCAGCTAAAAGATCATGGTGTTGATATTTTAACCTACCGAATGATCGGGATTGAACGTATTGAATCATTCAACAGCAAACGCAAGCTATCATTTAACCCTACTATCATAAATCTTTTCCAGCCTGTGGTTCAGGACATTCATATAGCATCAATATTTAGATCACGCCAAGTCAATCTCCCGTCCATCGCCATTGAAGGTCAGCCACGGCTATTGGAGATTTTATATCGACCACAGGAGGCTGTCCCCCCCACCAGTTTTTATAACTCATGTGACTCAATATCACTTATTGAGTTAACTCTTCTACAGTTAAGTGACGCACTTATTAATGCTTTAAAAGAAAAAGTCACCATGTTTTTCTTTAAAGTTGAATACCGAATACTACACGCTGTAGAAGAGGCTCTAATTTATTTCTCCAACATTTTCTCTTCATATAATATTTCTTTATACATTGAAATAAGCCACTGCCCAATTATTGACAACAACATCACCATTAATAGCTTGGTGAGGCTCAAAGAGCATGACATTAATTTGGCGGTCGATAACTTCTTGTGGCAGGGGGGGGATTGGCGTAAACGATATCTTTCAAGTGGGATATTCAATTGCGTTAAATTTGGCGCGCCTCCATCATCGCAGCAAGAGATAAATGATTTCAAAGATTGCGTGCTATCACTTCAGGAAAAATACAGCCTAACAACTATCATCAGTAAAATTGAAACAAAAAAACAACACGATATTGCTCTGTCCAGTGGCAGTTGGGCGATACAGGGATTTTATTATTCAAAACCCAGAGCAGTTAAATTAATGGATCTCTATTCTTTTCACACCGAAAAACCCTAATCTCCCCCCCACGGACTAATAGGGCCGTCGTTTAGATTAACGAAGCATAATAAGACGGTCACGATATATGAAAAGCCGCGGATTTTCCCGCCGTCTTCCATTCCCTTCCCCACCCGTCACGCCGTCTCCGGGTGAACCAGCTGATTGCCAGACACCAGCGTACCGCCGTCGACCGGGGGGATGATCTGCACGCCCGCGAGCAGATGGCCTACGCCCAGTTCCTGGCCGGCATGACCTTCAACAACGCGAGCCTGGGTTACGTGCACGCCATGGCGCACCTGCCCGGCTGGCTTCTACGACCAGCCCCACGGGGTCTGCAACGCCGTGCCGCTGCCCCATGTCCAGGCCTACAACACCCAGGTGAGCGCCATGACCGACGAGCAAGGGGCCGCAGCCATTGCCGCATCCGGCAGCTGACCCGTGACGTGGCGCTCCCGGCCAGGCTGGCGCAGTTCGGGATCTGGGCCGATGACTTCGACGTGCTGGCCGAGAACGCCCTGAAAGATGCCTGCGGCTTCACCAACCCCAAGCAGGCGTTGCCAGGACCGCCGTCCGGCCCTTTTTATTGGCTGATGGATCAATGGCTTTTTACTTCCGCCCGGGGAGTGGGTATGATTTGCCGAGCTAAAAAGACTGTATGGATGATCTGAACCCGATATGCGGATGAAACACCTGATTGCCGCGGCCCTGACCGCCCTCACCCTGTCCGGTTGCAGCCTGGTCTATCGCATCGATATTCCCCAGGGCAACTACGTGGAACAAAAGCAGGTCGACAAGCTGCGCCAGGGCATGACCCGCGAACAGGTCGAGTTCGTGCTGGGCTCCCCCATGCTGCGCGATGGCTTCGACCCCAACACCTGGTACTACCTCTACGAGTTCCAGCCAGGTCGTGGCGACAAAGAGCGCAAGGAGCTGACCCTGAACTTCGTGGGGGACAGGCTGGCCACCGCCACGGGCGATTTCCCCCTCCCCGCCGCCTTCACCACACCGCTCTAGATTGCATCACAAAACCGGCCAAGGCCGGTTTTGTCTTGTCAGAGCCGGGAAAAACGGCCAAGGCTCCCCTGCCGGGCCATGCTCAAGGGCACAGGACCCACCAAGGAGATCATGATGAGCCAGATCCTGATTGCCGGGGCAACCGGTCTGATTGGCCAGGCCCTGATCCGCGAGTTGAGCCCGGCGCACTCGCTGACCCTGCTCTGCCGCAAGCCGGGCGAGCCGGCCCCCGGTCGACACTGGCTGCCGGTAGACTTCGAGCACCTCGACGAGGTCGCGCTGCCCACCCCCATCGATCTCGCCTTCTGCTGCCTCGGCACCACCCGCAAGGAGGCCGGCTCGGCGCAAGGATTTCGCCGGGTCGACCTCGACTATGTGCTGGCCTTTGCCGATCTGGCCCGCCGCCACGGCTGCCGGCGCCTGCTGGTGGTCTCCAGCCTGGGGGCCAATCCGCGCGCTCCCGCCCTCTATCCCCGCACCAAGGGGGAGATGGAGCAGGCCCTGCTGGCACAGGAGTGGCAGCGACTCGTCATCCTGCGCCCCGCCATGCTGCTGGGCGATCGCCAGCCACCTCGCCTGTCGGAGCAGATCGTCCAGGCCATCTACCCGCTGATAAGGCCGTTGTTGCGCGGCCCTCTCAGGCGCTGGCGGGCCATAGAGGCCAACCAGGTGGCCCACGCCATGGCGCTGCTGGCACAGCAGGAGAGCGGCATCGAGACGGTGGAGAACGAGCGCCTGCTCGCGCTGTAAGCGGCCTTCGGCATCAGAGTGCGGGATCAACAAGGGGCGCCGCAGCGCCCCTTGTCATTGCATCCTTCGTCAGGCCGATTCGCCGTCGTCCCGCTTGCGGTGGACGTCGGGCCGCCCGCCGGTGACCACATCGGCCCGCCCTTCTTCCTTGGCCTTCTCCGCCCGCTTCTTGCGCATCTCCTTGGGATCGGCGATGAGCGGGCGGTAGATCTCGATGCGATCCCCGTCCTGCACCGGCTCGCTCCCCTTGACCGGACGGCTGTAGATGCCGAACTTGTTGACCGCCAGATCGATCTCCGGGTGCTTTTGCACTATGCCGGACGCCTCGATGGCCGCCAGCACGCTGGTACCCGGGGCGACGCGCAAGCTGAGCACGGTTTGCCGCTCGGGCAAGGCATAGGCCACTTCGATACTGAGCAGTTCAGACACCGTACACCACCTTGGCACGATTGGAGAAGGCGAGCACCATGGAGCTCACCAGTTCACGGAAGATCTGGCCGAACGCCAGTTCGATCAGCTTGGAGGTGAACTCGAAGTCGAGGTCGAACTCCACCTTGCAGGCATCCTCGTCGAGGGGGGTGAAGGTCCACCAGCCCGCCAGCTTGCTGAAAGGGCCCTCCACCAGCTCCATCTTGATGGCGCGGTTGGCATCGAGCCGGTTGCGCGTGGTAAAGGTCTTGGCAATCCCCGCCTTGGCCACGTCGACCGACGCCATCATGTAGTCCTCCCCCGACTCGTGAACGCGACTGCCGACGCAGCCGGGCAGAAACTCGGGATAAGCGTGAACATCATTGACCAGCCGGAACATCTGTTCCGCGCTGAACATCACCAGGGCACTGCGAGTAATACGGGGCATGGGTTTTCCTCATCCAATCGCCGCGATTTTATCACCATGTTTCGGCTTGTGGAGGTAAAACCTCGGTCAAACTGCTCACAAAGCCGCCACTCGAGCCGCTGCGCGTTTTACAGCCGTCCCCGCCTACGTATAATACGAACCTCCCAGTCATTGCCGGAAATCGCCCGTCATGAGCAAGAAAAACAGTAAAAACAAAGCCGGGTCCAACACCATTGCACTCAACAGAACCGCGCGCCACGAGTACTTCATCGAAGAGAAGATCGAAGCGGGCCTGTCCCTGCAAGGGTGGGAAGTCAAATCCCTGCGGGCGGGCAAGGCCAACATCAGCGAAGCCTACGTCATCTTCCGCGATGGCGAAGCCTATCTGTTCGGATCCAGCTTCCTGCCGCTGCAGGCAGCCTCCAGCCACGTGGTGTGCGACCCGACCCGCACCCGCAAACTGCTGCTGAGCCGCCGCGAGCTCGACAAGCTCGAGAGCCTGATCGCCCGCCAGGGCTACACTGTGGTGCCGCTCGCCCTCTACTGGAAGCAGTGCTGGGTCAAGGTCGAGATCGGCCTGGTGAAGGGCAAGAAAGAACACGACAAGCGCGAGGACACCAAGGCCCGCGAATGGGATAGGGAGAAGGCCCGCATCATGAAGAACAAGCACCGCGGCTGATGCGCCAGACGCCCAATAAAACAGCAATCGACTGGCCCAGGCCGGTCGATTGCCATCAACGCCTTGCCATGGCAGGTTTTTTGCGTACAATCCCTCTTAACAACTTGGGGCTGATTCTGGATTCGACAAGATTCACGAAACCCAAGGTGCATGCCGAGGTGCGGTAGGCCTCGTTAATAAACCGCAAAAAAATAGTCGCAAACGACGAAAACTACGCACTCGCAGCTTAATAACCTGCGCTGAGCCCTTCTCCCCTAGCTTGCCTGTGTCCTAGGGAAATGGAAGGTCATCCTTCACAGGATCGTGTGGAAGTCCTGCTCGGGGCGGAAGCATTAAAACCAATCGAGCTAGTCAATGCGTGGCGTGTCTCTCCGCAGCGGGTTGGCGAATGTAAAGAGTGACTAAGCATGTAGTGCCAAGGATGTAGTAATTTTGGACGGGGGTTCAAATCCCCCCAGCTCCACCAAACGTTTGGAAAGGGCCACCTCGCAAGAGGTGGCCCTTTTTTCTGCCTGTAGTCGGAAACAGGGCCTGTCAGTCGCCGAAGACATGGCGCTACCATGGGGCGCGGGCTGCGGGGAGATGGCGTTGCCTGTCGGGTTCCCTCATGCCGAACCTGACTCCAGAATGAGCCTGCGCCAGGGCCCCGTGATGTCGCAGTGACCGGTCTCGTCCGTGTTCTGCCAGCCCAGGCGGTGGTAGAAGGCCATCGCCGTGGTGTTGCGGGTGGCCACCTTGAGGGAGGCCGGTGACGGGTATCCGGCCAACCCTGCCGCCAGCAAGGCACGCCCCATGCCCTGCCCGTGCCAGTCGGCCACCACGTAGAGGTGATGCACGAAGCTGTCTTCGCCCCAGATGGAGACGAATCCGCAAGGGTTGCCCCCCTTCTCCGCCACCCAGATCCGCTCACCCCGGGTCTGCTCGGCAAAATCCTCCAGCCGGAACAGGGAGGGATCGACCCAGTGAAAAGCCTGACGCCTCCCCTTGAGAAACAGCTGTGCCAGCTGGGATTCGTCGGCATCTCTCATCATTCTGATCATGGTGCCATCCTTGAATTAGGTTCTCACGGTTTCCCACTCTCGATGGATCCTGCCGTGCTGTCAAATCGGCAATCTGGACCCTCTTGAATACATGACGGTGTGACACAGGGCTGCCTATTTTATCGCCCGACGGGCTATACTGCCGAGGTCCCGTCCATGACTGGTTTGAGGTTCACTGATTTATGGATAACAAGCAAATAGAAGGCAGTATTCTGGTACCCGCCCACATTGACGATGTCTGGCGCGCCTGGACCACGGAGAGCGGGCTGCGCAGTTTCCTGGCGCCGGAATGCCTCATGGTGCCGGAACCCAACGGACCTTTCGAAATCTATTTCAGACCCGATGCCCCGCTGGGAGAGCGCGGCAGCGAGGGATGCAGGGTGATGGCGGTCATGCCCCATGACCTGCTCAGCTTCAGCTGGAATTTCCCGCCCCAGTTTCCCCATATCCGCCAGCAGAAGACCCAGGTCAGCCTGCGCTTCGTGCCGGAAGGTCAGGGCACCCGGCTCCACTTCCTGCAGACCGGCTGGGCCAATGACCCGGATTGGGATCAGGGTTATGCCTACTTCCGGGAGGAGTGGCTGGAGCTCAGCCTGCCGAGGCTGCAGTACCGCTTCACCCATGGCCCCATCGACTGGAGCAATCCACCGGGCAAGCAGCAGCTGAAATCCTTGGCTCAGTGACGTCCATTCAAGCGATGGGCATGGCACAAAAAAGGACCCGTTCAGGGTCCTTTTTCGTGGATGGGCAGGCGGTCACGCCACCGGCTCCTCATCGAACAGGGGGTGGTAGAGCACTTCGCCCCGCATGCCGTCTAGCCCGCCGGGCTGCAGCTCCATCGCCATGAAGCACTCCGAGGGCACCTCGTAGATGCAGTGCAGGCCGAAGTCACTGGCGGGCCGAAAGCCGAAACGGCCGTAGTAGGCGGGATCGCCGAGCACCACCACCGCCTTCCAGTCCATCTCCAGGGCGGTATCCAGCCCCTCCCGCACCAGGTCCGAGCCGATGCCTTGCCCCTGCCAGTCGGGATGCACGGCCACGGGAGCCAGTCCGAGCCAGGGTCCTTCCTGCCCGTCAATGGTGATCGGGCTCAGCATCAGGTGCCCCATGAACTCGTACTCTTCCTCTTCGACCATGGTGACCACGGCAGCCCCACACTCGCGCAGGCGGTTGACCAGTTCGGCCTCGTCGGGACGGCCAAAGGCGGCGCTCACCAGCTCATAGACTGGCAGCATGTCGCCGGGACGCTCGGTTCTCAACATACAGGGTTACTCCTCGTACAGCAGGGCGGCCATTATTCCACAGAAGTGGCACCCGGCTTGAGTGCCTTTGTCTGAAAATGGGAGGACGGACTCAGGAAAAGGGGCGAGGATGCGTCCTGGCCGCCGACAGGGAGGGCTCCCTGTCCAGTCGCCAGTGATCGAGTGCCAGGGGCTGGCGAGCCGAGTCGGGCCACCGCCCGCAGTGGCGCATGCCGAGCTTGGCCATCACCCGGGCGGAGGCGAGGTTGCCCGGCAGGTGGCGGGCGGTCAGGGCAGCCAGGTGGAGCCGATCGAACGCAAACGCCCTGATCAGCAACCCGGCGCGCGTGGCCAGCCCCCGGTTCTGCCAGGGCACGCCCACCCACCAGGCCAGCTCCCCGTGCCAGTGCAGGGAGATGGTACCGACCAGGGGAGCGGGCTCGTCTTCGCGCCCCTGCGGCAAGGTCAGGGCCCAGGTTCGCCCCATCCCGAGGGCCGCCTTGCGCCCGCTCAGGGCGAGCCAGTCCCTGGCCGCCCCGTCGGGATAAGGATTGGGAATGTTGAGGATGTAGCGGGCGAGCGCCGCGTCCGAGCAATAGTGCTGGATGGCGCTCTCATCGGCAGGCGCGAGGGGGCGCAGCACCAATGCGTCCTGCCAGCCGGTGTCGCGCAGCACCGGCGTGGTCAGGCGCCGGGCGAGCAGCGCTTGCAGCACGCTAGCCAGATCCTCATCGGCGCCGAGGGTCTGGTCAGCCCCCCTGGGTCCCAGGGTGATCAGGCCGCTCTCCTTCGCCAGGGTCAGCAGGGCGCCGGAGGCAGCGATCAGGATCTGCCGGCTCGGCTCCCCAGTCATGAGGGGGGCGGCATCCGCCTCGAGCCAGGCGGCGAGCAGGTCCCGGGCACGGAGAATGCCATTTGGCGGGCAGGCCGCCCAGGGTGCCATCTCCCTCGCCTCCCCCTTGCCGAGCAGCAGCCACCAGCGGTTCCCCTGCCGCTGCCAGGCCTGCAACACGCCTTGCCAGTGGGGCTGCCAGAGCCTCCCCTCTATCAACAGATCCATGCCCCCTCCTGCGACAACAGGATGCTGACACGGGAAGAAACCGTGACCATTACCGAGCGACGCCCACGGATCCGGCGCTCAACCGCGCTCATCAATACACAACCGCCCTTGCAGGGAGAGCCTGGCAAGGTTCATCAGGGGGCCAGGCGCTCGATGTGCCAGCCGTCCCCCTCTCGGGTGTAGTAGAAGCGATCGTGCAGGCGATGCTCACCACCCTGCCAGAACTCGACGGTATCGATGCGCACTCGGAAACCGCCCCAGAAGCTCGGCAGCGGCACCTCGCCCTTGGCAAATTTCTGCTTGAGTTCGAGGAACTTGGCCTCCAGCACGCCACGGGCCGAGATGCGGGTCGACTGCTGGGAGACCCAGGCCGCGATCTGGCTGTCCTTGGGGCGGCTGTGGAAATACTTCATCACCTCGAAGGTGCTCATCTTCTCAACCCGGCCGGTGACGTGCACCTGGCGGTCCAGGGTGTGCCAGGGGAAGAGCAGGCTGATGCGGGGATTGTCCTCCAACTGGCGCGCCTTGCGGCTGCCCATGTTGGTGTAGAACACCATGCCCTCGGCATCGTAGTGCTTGAGCAGCACGGTGCGCTGCCAGGGCTGGCCGTCTGCGTCCACTGTGCCCACCACCATGGCGGTGGGGTCGGTCAGCTTGGCCTCGCACGCCTGGGCCAGCCACTTCTCGAACAGGGCGAGGGGCTCGGCCGGCAGATCGGCCCGGTGCAGTCCGCCCCGGGTGTATTCACGACGCAGATCAGCCACATCCATCATCTTGATTTTCCTTCTCTCTTTCTTTGCCGCCCGTGCGGCTATGGGTGCAGGCATTGTGCGACGAGCACGCCATGGGTACAAGCCTCGGAGCGGCCAAATGGCCGTGCAAAAAAAGAAAGGGAGGCTCATGCCTCCCTGTTTCTGCCAACTGGCTGCCGCCTGCCTATGGCTTGCCGTCAACCGGCGGGCAATGGGCCAGCATGCGCTGGTTGTATTGCGCCGCATAGGCGCTCAGCCTGGCGTGGGCCTCCTTCTGCTCCGGCTTGATGACATCGCCGAAGCCGTCGAGGTAGCGCACACCGCAGCGCGCCTTGGCCGAGACCTGCTGCTCCGCCGCGATGCCGGGCGCCACCTCGCCGCGCCCGGCCCGCACGATCAACCGGTAGTCCTGCCTGGCGAGGCTGTCGTCGATGGCCTGTGCCAGGGTATCGGCATCGGCCTGACAACCGCCGAGCAGGGCGAGCAGCAGCGTGCCGAGCAGCCTCATGCCCGCCTCCGTCGCCAGCCCAGCAGGGCCAGCGCCAGGGTCCAGATGCCGAGGGCACCGCCGCCACCACCGCCGCCTTCCACGCGCTGGGTCACCGACAGCTTGAGGGGGCTGATGGCGAAGAAGAGGTTGTTGCTGCAGGCCACCTTCAATCTGGCGGTACCGTCCTTGCCCGCCGGAATGGCGACGCTCGCCGATCCCGAGTTGGGCTGGCCGCCGGCGAGCAGGGTCCAGTTCACCCCCTCGTCCCGGGTCATGTAGAGATCCACCTTGCTGCAGTTGATGGGCGCCACATTGGTGCCGGCCACTTCCCAGCCGATGGTCTGCGTCTGGCCGGCCGCCAGCGGGGTCACCAGCGGGCTGGTCAGGGCAAAGGCCTTGCCGGTGTCGACCACCTGCACCTTCATGTCGTCACTGCTGACCCCCCCCTTGCCATCCCGTGCCGTGAGGCGGAAGTTGAGATCCCGGTTGGTGGTGGGCCAGGCCTCTCCCTTCGCCAGGGTGTTGGTGAGCAGGGAAGGCAAGCTTGGCAGGATACGTTCCGGCACGCTGGTCGGCGCCACGAAGGGGAACAGCGGGCGACTGCCGTCGTCCACCATGCTGGCGACGCTGAAGGACTCGGTGCCGAGATCGATCTGCTCCCAGGTGTAACTCAGGGCGTCATTGTCCAGATCGGTGCCTGCCCCCTTGAGCACGAAGGGGGTGTTGGCCGGGATCACATAGTCGCTGCCCGCCGCCACCTGGGGCGCGTTGTTGACGAGCGTCTGGCTGGTACCACAACTGGGTACGGTGGCCATGTGGGCCCGCATCTGCTCGATGGACTTGCTGTGGAAATAGGGCAGGCTGTTGGCCTGCAGGTTCTCCTCCCCGCAGATCCCCGCATAGGCCATGATGGAGCTGCCGCTGCCGGGCTCCCAGGCCTGGCTGGGCTCCCGGTTGCCACCGCCGCAACTGCCTGTGGTGCCGTTGAAGGTGTGCTCGGCGCCGAACTGGTGACCGATCTCGTGGGCCACGTAGTCGATGAAGAAGGCATCTCCCACCGGGTTGGGGGAGCCCGTCATCCCCGCCGATTTCTCGCCGGTACAGAGCACGCCCAGGCCCGCCAGGCCGCCGCCCCCGGTGTTGACCACGTGGCCGATGTCGAAGGCGCCCAGCCCCAGGGTCTGCGCCACGGCCTGCACCTGCATGTTGACGTCGACGTCGTTCAGGCCAGAGCCGGAGGGATCATCCCCGTTGAAGAAGGGATCCGTGGCCGCGTCGGTGAAGATGATGGTGTCGTTGCCGCTGGCCAGCTGGAACTCGGCCGCCACGTCGCGCTGGTACACCTCGTTGACCCGGTTGAGCAGTGTGGTGATGGCGCCAAGACCGGCCTCGACGGTACCGCCGTGATACTGGGTGTACTCCCCCGCCGCCGAGATGGCGATGACATAGCGCTTGCGCTCGTTGCCATCCACCAGCACCTGGCGGGCCAGCTTTTTGGCCTCGCCACCGATAACCTTGTCAGCTTCCTCTTCCAGCCGGCTGTGGGCATCCTGCTGGTAATAGACCGCGTAGCCCTCGCCATTGCGAAGAGGGTCGACGAACACCATCTTGCCCTGGTGGCTGAACATGGCGTGGAAGCCCTGGGGGCCGAGATCGACGCGCCCGGTCTCGACCGGGTTCGCTTCGTCGTGTCCCTTGAAGGTCCGGATCCCGGGGTACTTGGCGGCGAGGTCCGCCGGCAGCAGATCATAGGGTTGCAGGCTGAAGGTCACCTCCTGGCCGTCCGGCAGAGGCAGGGTCAGCTGGCGCTTGCCTGCCTTCAGCTCGGCCAGATAGTCGGTGGACACGGTCACGATGCGGTACTGGTTGGCCCGCACCTCATAGCCATCGGCGGCGGTGGCCCGTGCCGCCACCGTATTCCACTCCCTGGCGGCCAGGCCGTTGGAGGTCATCAGACCGGCCACCAGCAACGCCAGCGGAGAATATTTCATCAACTGCATCTTTTTATTCCTTTTTAAATGCGTTCGCCTGAACTGCCACGGCATCATTTGCCTGCTGGTCCGATTAGTCCAGCACCATCCTCTGTACATTCCCCGAATGGGGAAGGTTGCACCAATGCAGACTAGCCCCTATCATGGCGCGGATTTGTCCGTTTCAGAACCCCTCTCCGACGGGGCCGGTTCACCCTTTCTTTGGCCAAGGTTAATCTCATGCTCAAGTCCCCACTGTTGCCCCGTTTCGGGGATCTGGTCGTTGCCATCGTTGACGATGTGCTGGGTCAGGGTCTCACCCTCGACCGCGCTTATGCCCGTCACTTCTCCGGCATCGAACTCAAGCCGCAAGAACAGGCAAGGATTGCCCTGGTCACCGGCGACCTACTGCGTCGCCTCAGCCTCTACTGCTTCCTCACCGGCATTCAGGTCCGTCAGGCCGAGAAGAACGTCTGGCCGCTGCTGCACAGCTGGCACGCCTTCCACAAGATAGACCAGCCCAACCATCCGACCCTGGATCGCTTCAACGAAGAGGCGTTCCGTCGCCGCTTGACCGAGGCCAAGAAGAACCCGGTGCTGATGGATGGCTGCCCCGCCTGGCTGGAAAAACTCGGCAGCGAGCAGCTGGGTGAGGCCTGGCCTGCCGAACGCGCCGCCCTGGCCTGGATGCCCAAGCGTTACCTGCGGGTCAACACCCTCAAGTGCACCCGGGACGAGCTGCAAGCCATGCTGGCCAAGGAGCATGTCACCACAGTGCCCGTCGACGGAGTGGATACCGCCCTGCAAGTGACCTCGGACGCCGCCCTGTTCCGCACCCAGGCCTTCGCCGACGGCTGCTTCGAGCAGCAGGACGCCGGCTCCCAGCTGGTGGCCGCGGCCCTGGACGTGGCGCCCGGCATGCGCGTCATCGACGCCTGCGCCGGTGCCGGCGGCAAGACCCTGCACCTGGCCGCCATGATGCAGGGCAAGGGCCGCCTGCTGGCCATGGACGTGGAAGAGTGGAAACTGGAGAACCTCAAGCAGCGTGCCCGCCGTGCCGGTGCCCACAACGTGGAGACCCGGGTCATCACCAGCAGCAAGACCGTCAAGCGCCTCAAGGAGAGCGCGGATCGCGTGCTGCTGGACGTGCCCTGCTCTGGCCTGGGCGTGCTCAAGCGCAACCCGGATGCCAAGTGGCGCGACACCGCCGAGCGTCTGCCGGTGCTGGTCGCCCTGCAAGAAGAAATTCTGCAACGTTACAGCCAGATGGTGAAGGTGGGCGGCCTGCTGGTCTACGCGACCTGTTCCATCCTGCCCGAGGAGAACCGCCAGCAGGTGGACAAGTTCCTCGCCGCCAACGCGCACTTCCGTCTGCTGGAGGATCACACCGTGAGTCCGGCCGCCACCGGCTTCGACGGTTTCTATATGGCGCGCATCGAACGCATCGCCTGAGAACCGCTCACGATCTGACTGCGAGGCCGTGATCAAGGCTCATGTGCTGCTCGGAATCCTCATGTGTATTTACACACTCCGGTTCCTCCGCTGCTCTTCACCTTGCTGAGAGCCTCTCGTGACAAATCGTGAACAGGTTCTGGCTGTCGACACGATGAATAAAAAAGGGGAGCCAATGGCTCCCCTTTTTGCATGGTACGGATGGGGCCTTATTCGGCGGCGGCGGCATCATCCTTGTGCTTGGCGGCGACTTCCTTGATCAGGGTCTGCAGCTCGCCGGCCTGGAACATCTCGATCATGATGTCGCAGCCGCCGACCAGCTCGCCCTCGACCCACAGCTGCGGGAAGGTGGGCCAGTTGGCGAATTTCGGCAGCTCGGCGCGGATGTCCGGGTTTTGCAAAATGTCGACGTAGGCGAAGGGCTCGCCGCAGGACATCAGGGCCTGGGAGGCCTGGGCAGAGAAACCGCAGCTGGGTAGCTTGGGGGATCCCTTCATGTACAGGATGATGGGATTCTCAGCCAGCTGCTGTTTGATCTTTTCGATAGTTTCCATAAATGCCTCACTGGAGCGATTTCGGCGGCCATTCTACTGCAATCCGGGCAGACCACAAACTGGCAAACCGTTCAGAACGAAAGAAGTCATGCGTCAATACGCCGCAGCTTGATCCGGATCATGGCGAGAATCAAGAGTTGTTCGCCCATCTTTGATGCTGCTACAATCGACGGGCTTTGGGCCGCCAGGCCCCATCACTTCAAGAACAATTCTTTTCGAGACAGAAAAGAGTACGCAATGTCTTGCAACCGTCGCCTTCGCACGGTCCAGCCAATGGAGAGTAGAAAATGGCATTCGAACTTCCCGCTCTGCCCTATGCAATCAACGCTCTGGAACCGCACATCTCCCAGGAGACCCTGGAATACCACCATGGCAAGCACCACAACACCTACGTGGTCAACCTGAACAACCTGGTGCCGGGTACCGAGTTTGAAGGCAAGTCTCTGGAAGAGATCATCAAGACCTCCACTGGCGGCATCTTCAACAACGCCGCCCAGATCTGGAACCACACCTTCTACTGGCACTGCCTCTCCCCGAACGGCGGTGGCGAACCCACTGGCGCCCTGGCCGATGCCATCACCAAGGCCTTCGGCTCCTTCGCCGAATTCAAGGATGCGTTCACCAAGTCTGCCATCGGCAACTTCGGCTCCAGCTGGACCTGGCTGGTGAAGAAGGCTGACGGCTCCCTGGCCATCGTCAACACCTCCAACGCCGGCTGCCCCCTGACCGAAGCCGGGACCACCCCGCTGCTGACCGTCGACCTGTGGGAGCACGCCTACTACATCGATTTCCGCAACCTGCGTCCGAAGTACATGGAAACCTTCTGGGCCCTGGTCAACTGGGAATTCGTGGCCAAGAACCTGGCTGCCTGATAAGCCTTTCTTGCCAAAACGCCCCGCACTTGCGGGGCGTTTTTTATGGTCGAACACCAGCCATCGACAACAAAGGCGCCCGCGGGCGCCTTGTCAAACTTGACCACGCTTACTGGTCAATCTCGTCCATGTAGTCGTCGAGGCTGCCATCATCCGCCGCCTCTGGCTTCTGCTGCTGAAGCTCGGGCTTGCGCCCCGTCACCTTGCCATCGTTGTACTGCAGGTAGAAGTCCTTGGTCAGCGCATAGGGATCCAGGGCGTTGTCGATGATCCGCTCCTGATCGATGAGCTTGGCGCGGGTGCCCAGGCCGTCCAGCGCCCAATGTACGAACTTCATGGGGAAGGTCAGCAGGGCATAGGGGAAGTAGAGGGTATCGATGGTATCCCCCACCAGCTCCCGGGTGGTGGTCGGGCCGTAGACGGGCACCATGATGTAGGCGCCATCCCCGATGTCGGCCTTGCCGAGCACCGTATCCATCTCCAGCATGTTGCGCTCGAGACCCGCATGCCTGGCCACATCGAAGATGCCCAGCAGGCCCACCGTGGTGTTGAGAGTGAAGCGGCCCAGGTTGGTCCCCGCCCCCTTCAAGTCTCCCACCAGCAGGTGGTTGACCATGCTGCTCGGCTCGTCGAAGTTATCCACGAAGTTCGCGATGCCGTCCTGCACCCCCTGCGGGACATAGCGGGCATAACCGTGTACCACGGGGCGGGCCACATAGGGCTCCAGCACGTCGTAGTTGACGGCCCACATGGCCCGGTTCGCCCCCTGGAAGGGGTCACGGGGGTCGCTGGCCGTGCTGGTCGCCTCGGGGCGGCTGGGGGTCTCGTTGAGATCCAGGCTCTCTGGGCCCGGCTTGGGAGGGCCACCCGCACAGCCCCCAAGCAGCAATGCCACTGCCAATGCTCCTGAACGCAGATACATATGAAAGTCCTAAGCTTTTTTATTGGGTATTGGTATGGATTATACAGGTGACCCGCCCCTCCAGGGGCGGGCCAAAGATGTATTAGAGGGCGTGATCGATGCGGATGTCAATCGGCGCTGTGGGAATGGTACTGGTCGGCACGGTGACGGAGACCCCTTCGAAGGCCCCCTCCTTGTTCATGACGTTGCCGCCCCGGGAGAGGCGCGCCTTGAACTGCAGCTCGGCGTGGGCCGCCAGCTTGCTCCCCTCCATCATGGCGTCCCCGTCCCCCAGGGACAGGGTGAGGGGCAACTGCGGCGCCGGGATGCGCTTGACCGCGATGGGCATGGGCGGGCCATTGGGGATCACCGCAAACACGAACAGATGGGCATCCTCCGGCAGCTGGATGCCGGGGGCCAGGGTGATATGCAGGGGGAACTCCCCCTCCTTCACCGCCATTTCCTGCGCCTGGGCTGCAGCCTGGTTCGTTTGCGTGACGGGGGCCGCGCTCACGGCCGCCCCGCGCTGGCGCAGTTGCTGCTGGGCATACTCGATGGAGCGCTCCACCATGACCTGGCGGGTCGACCCTTTCTCCAGCAGCGGCAGCATGGCCTGCCAGCGATCGAGGGCGGTCTGGAAATCCTCTTTTTGCAGCGCCATGAAGGCGTGGACGGAGCGCGCCTCGATATTGGCGGGATCCTCGGTGATGACGGCCTGCAGCAACTGGTCCGCCCTGGCCTCCTCCCCCGTCATCATCAGGGCCTGGGCATAGGGCACCGCCACCAGCGCCTTCTGGGGCGCCAGGGCATAGGCCCGCTCCAGCGCCTCGCGGGCCATCTCGGGGTCATTGCCATCCAGGGTCAGACGCCCCAGCAACAGCCAGCCGCGATAGTCATTCGGTTCCTCTTTCAGCCGGGTGCGCAGCCCCAGGGTGAAGTCCAGCAGATCCTGCTCGGTCACCTGGGCGTCTCGCTCCACCAGGATGCGGTTGCTGAGCTCTCCCAGCCGGCTGCTGGCATCCTGCCAGCGGCTCACCTCCTGCCAGGCGCCGAGCTTGGCGTAGAGGCCGACGCTCACCGCCGCCAGCACCAGCACACCGGGGATCCAGATCAGGCTCTTGCCGCCACGGGCGGTCTGCTCCACGTCGGGGATGTCGTCCAGCAGGCTGCGCTGCAGCTCCACCAGGGACTCCGACTCCTCGGCCAGCACCCCCTGTTCACGCTCCTCGCCAATCTCCAGCAGGCGCTGGCGATAGAGCTGCTTGTTGAGGGCCGAGCGGCTGATGCTCTGGCGTCCCTCGCCGCGCCAGAGCGGCACGATCAGCGCCAGGCTCGCCAGCACCAGCAGGGCGGCGCCCAGTATCCAGAATGGGGTCATGGTTTCTCTTCCTCTTTGAGCAGGGCGGAGAGCCTTGCCTGCTCTTCTGCGCTCAGGGCGCCTTCAGGCTGTTGCAGGGTAGCGGGGACGTGGCGGCGGCTTCGCACCACCAGGGTGACGACGCCGATGACGATGACCAGCAGGGGGCCAAGCCAGAGGATCAGGGTCGAGGCCATCAGGGGGGGATCATAGAGGATGAAGTTGCCGTAGCGGGCCACCATGTAGCCCACCACTTCCTGCTTCTCCTTGCCCTCGCGCACCATCTGGTAGGTCTTGTCCCGCAAGTCCTTGGCGAGTCCGGCGTTAGAGTCCGCGATGTCCTGGTTCTGGCACTTGGGGCAGCGCAGCTCGCGGGTCAGCTCGCGAAAGGTCTGCTCCTGGGCATCGCTGTCGAAGGTGTAGACATCGATGGCGGCGCTGGCCTGGCCGGCGCAGACGAGACCGGCCAGCAGCAACAGGGATGCAATCAGTGTTTTCATCGGGGAGGCCTCACTTCATGGCATCGAAGATGGGTTTGAGGGTACTGGCCCAGACTTCCGGGTTCACGTCCCCCACGTGGCGATAGCGGATGATGCCCTGGCTGTCGATGAAGAAGGTCTCGGGCGCACCATAAACACCGAGATCCAGCCCCAGCATGCCGTCCGGGTCATAGAGGTTGACCTGGTACGGATTGCCGAGCTCCGCCAGCCACTTGATGGCCTTGTCCCGCTCGTCCTTGTAGTTCATGCCGACGATGTAGATCCCCTGCCCCGCCAGCTCCTTGAGGTAGGTGTGCTCCCCGTAGCAGGTCGGGCACCAGGTGGCCCAGACGTTGAGCAGCATGGGGCGTCCCTTGAGGATGCTCCTGTCGTGTTGCTTGCCGAGATCGTAGATGTCCTGCAGGGTGAACACGGGCACCTCCTTGTCCACCATCACGGACTCGAGCTTGGTGGGATCGGAGTAGAGCCCCTTGAACAGGAACAGGGCCCCCAGCAGGAAGATGATGAAGGGCAGCAGATAGAGCCAGGTCTTCTTATTCATGCCTTGACCTCCTCGTCACGACGGCCGAACCGGTAGCGCTTGTCCAGCATGGCCAGCACGCCGCCGATGGCCATGAAGACGCCGCCAAACCAGATCCAGCGCACGAAGGGTTTGTAGTAGATCCGCACCGCCCAGGCGCCGTTGTCGAGCTGCTCGCCGAGCGCCGCATAGAGATCCCGGGTAAAGCCCGCATCGATGGCCGCCTCGGTCATCGGCATGCGGCTCACGGTGTACATCCGCTTCTCGGGCTTGAGCAGGGCCACCTGCCTGCCGTCCCGGTGCACCTCCAGCACACCCTTGAAGCCGTCGTAGTTGGGACCGTTCTTCTCCTTGATGCCGGTGAAGACGAACTCGTAATCGGCGAACTGGACGCGATCCCCGGCCTGCATCCGCAGGTCCTTCTCGATGCTGTAGTTCTGGGTGCAGGCGATGCCGATGATGCTGACCGCGAGCCCCACGTGGCCCAGGATCATGGCCCAGTGGCTGTTGCCCAGCCTGCGCACGCCGGTGGCGAAACCGTGCTTGTGGGTGGCGCGCACCCAGGTCTCCTGCACGCTGGTGACGATGATCCAGACGCCCAGACCGATGCCGAGTGCAGCCCAGGGCTTGAAGTCTTCCGCGAAGGCGAGGGGCAGCAGGAAGGCGGCGGCCAGGCTCAGCACCAGGGCGACCACCACCTTGAGCCTGAGCTCCCCCAGTTCCTGGCGGCGCCAGCGGAACAGGGGGCCCACCCCCAGCAGCAGGGCGAACGGGATGATGAGCCAGCTGTAGATGTGGTTGAAGAAGGGGGTGCCGATGGAGATGCTGCCCAGTCCCAGCTCCTTGTGCACCAGGGGCAGCAGGGTGCCGAGCAGCACGGTGAGCAGGCCCGCCACCAGCAGGATGTTGTTGCCAAGGAGCAGGGTCTCGCGACTCCACAGCTCGTGCTTGCCGTGGCTCTTCACCTGGGAGCCCTTGAAGGCGAACAGCAGCAAGGATGAGCCTATCACCGCCAGCAGGAAGCCCAGGATGAAGAGGCCCCGGGTCGGGTCCGAGGCGAACGCATGGACGGACACCAGCACGCCGGAGCGCACCAGGAAGGTGCCGAGCAGGCTCAGGGAGAAGGCGGAGAGTGCCAGCAGCACTGTCCAGGCCTTGAAGGTGGCGCGCTTCTCGCTCACCGCCAGCGAGTGCAGCAAGGCCGTGCCCGCCAGCCAGGGCATGAAGGAGGCGTTTTCCACCGGATCCCAGAACCACCAGCCGCCCCAGCCGAGCTCGTAATAGGCCCACCAGGAGCCGAGCACTATGCCGAGCGTCAGGAAGACCCAGGCCGCCATGGTCCAGGGGCGGGACCAGCGCGCCCAGGTGGCGTCGAGGCGCCCCGTCATCAGGGAGGCGATGGCGAAGGCGAAGGCCACCGAGAAGCCCACATAGCCCATGTAGAGCATGGGGGGGTGGAAGATGAGGCCGGGATCCTGCAGCAGGGGGTTGAGGTCACGCCCGTCCACCGGGAAGTACGGCAGGGTGCGGGTGAAGGGATCCGAGGTGAACAGCACGAAGGCGGTGAAGCCCACCGAGATGAGGCCGAGCACCCCCAGCACCCGTGCCACCGCATCCAGCGGCAGCCGGCGGCTGAAGAGGGCGACGGCCGCGGTCCAGCCCCCCAGGGTCAGTACCCAGAGCAGCAGGGACCCCTCGTGGGCCCCCCACACCGCCGAGATGCGATAGGCCAGCGGCAGCAGGCTGTTGGAGTTGGTGGCCACGTACTGCACGGTAAAGTCGTTGTCGATAAAGGCCCAGGTGAGGCAGAGGAACGACAGCAGCAGCAGCAGGAACTGGCTGTAGGCGAGCGGTCGGGCCGCCGACATCATGCCGAGTCGGCCGAGATGGGCCCCGATCAAGGGGTAGCTCCCCAGCAGCAGGGCGGTGGCAAAGGCCAGGATCAGGGCGAAGTGACCGAGTTCAGGGATCATGACTGGCTTCCTTTCAATCGAGCCGCGGCATGAACCGGTGCACGGGAGAGAGACGGGGAGAAGGGCGCGGGTAGCTCCGGGATCATTGCTTGGCTCCCTGCAACTGCGCCTCTGTGTATTCGGGCTTGAAGTGCATGCCGCTGGTGGCGTCGGCCACTTCCGGCGGCATGTAGTTCTCGTCGTGCTTGGCCAGCACCTCGAAGGCCGCCACCGTGGTGGCATCCTTGAGATTGCCCTGGGCGACTATCCCCTGCCCCTCCCGGAACAAGTCCGGCAGGATGCCGTCAAACTCCACCTTCACCATGTGGCCGCCGTTGTCCACCAGCTTGAAGGCAACCTTGAGGCTCTGGGGGTCCCGCTCGACCGATCCCGGCACCACCAGGCCGCCGATGCGCAGGCGCTGCCCCTCCTCCGGCTTGATCTTGTCCGGCCCCTTGCCCTCCACCAGCTCGCTCGGGGTGTAGAAGAGGTCGATGTTCTGGCCCAGGGCATAGAGCACCAGGCCGATCACGCTGGCGAGGCCCAGGCTGATCGCCAGTATGATGGTGAGGCGTTTCTTGCGGCGCGGGTTCATAGGGTGTTCTCCATCTGCTGGGCCGCCTTTCGGCGGGCCTCCCGCGTCTGCTTGTTGCGCAGTTCGCCGAGCAGGCTGCGGGTCTTCAACCGGGTGGAAATGACGAGGCCGACCAGACAGAGCCCGGTCAGACCGAAGGAGAGCCAGACGTAGAAGGCATAGCCCCCCATGGCCATGAAATCACTGAACGAGGCAAAGTGCATGCTTACTTCTCCTGGCTGGCGATGTCGGCGACCCAGGGGCGATGCCACTCCCGCATCAGGAGCTCGTTCCTGAAACGCATCAGGGTCAGGGCCCCCAGGAAGGCCGAAAACGCCAGTATCATGATGAGCAGCGGCCACAGCATCTCGGGGGAGATGGAGGGTTTGTCAAACTTGGTGATGGTGGCCCCCTGGTGCAGGGTGTTCCACCACTCCACCGAGTAGTGGATGATGGGCAGGTTGATCACCCCCACCAGCGCCAGGATGCCGGCGGCGCGGCCCGCCACCACCTTGTCGCTGAAGGCGTTGTAGAGGGCGATGACGCCGAGGTAGAGGAACAGCAGGATGAGCTCGGAGGTGAGCCGCGCGTCCCACACCCACCAGGTGCCCCACATGGGCTTGCCCCAGGCGGCGCCGGTAAAGAGGGCGATGAAGGTGAAGACGGCGCCCACCGGGGCGATGGCCGCCACCGTCATGTCCGCCATGCGCAGCTGCCACACCAGGCCGATGAAGGCCGCCACCGCCATGGTGGAGTAGGCCCCCATGGAGAGGATGGCGGAGGGCACGTGGATATAGATGATCCGAAAAGAGTCACCCTGCTGGTAGTCAGCGGGGGCAAAAGCCAGCCCCCAGACAGTGCCTATGATGAAGGCGAGCAGGCTTGTCACGGCAAACCAGGGCAACAGGGTGCCGGCCAGCCCATAGGCACGCTCGGGTTTGGCATAAGGGTGCAACCATTTCCACATAGCTCACGAAACCTTTCAGTTATTAATTCTTAAGTGGCGAGGCCTACCATACCCACGGGGGGGAAACATCATATCCCCCGAAAGCAATAAGCCGCCATCCCCTTGATCTATCTCAACAATATCGCCAAAAAAACGGCCTCAAAAAAGGACGTTCCACCAAATTAATCAGTTGACGCTGACCCGCAGCGCCGCCGAGATGGCCAGGGGAGTCAAGGTGACGGCCCCCACCAGCATGGCCCCCAGGATGGCGAGCTGTCCGGCATAGGGCAACCCCATGCTCGCCGCGTCGATGGCGGAGGTGGCGAAGATCAGCACCGGAATATAGAGCGGCAGCAGCAGCAGGCTGAGCAGCACACCCCCCTTGCGCAGCCCCGCCGTCAGCGCCACCCCGACCGCCCCGAGCAGGCTCAGCACAGGGGTGCCGAGGGCCAGGGTGGCCACCACGGCCAGATAGGTCTTCATGTCCAGGGAGAGCAGGATGGCCAGCAGCGGGGAGATCAGCAGCAGCGGCAGGCCGGTCAGCAACCAGTGAGCGATCACTTTGGCCAGGGCCAGCAGCCCGAGCGGATGGGGCATCAGCATCATCTGCTCCAGGGCGCCGTCGCTGAAGTCATCGCGAAACAGCCGCTCCAGGGAGAGCATGGCCGCCAGCAGGGCCGCCACCCAGATGATGCCGGGGGCGATGCGGGCCAGCAGCTGGGGCTCGGGCCCGATGCCGAGCGGGAACAGGGTGATGACGATGAGGAAGAACCAGAGCGGATTGAAGATGTCGGCCCGCTGGCGCAGGGCCATCAGCAGTTCGCGGTGAATAAGGTGGAAGACGGCGCGCAGCATGGGCTACTCCTGCAACAGCGAAGACAGGGAGAGGGTCTTGAGACGCCCCCGCATCAGGGTCAGATCCTGGTGGGTGGTGAGCACCACCATGCCCCCCCGATCCGCGTGGGTCAGGAACAACTGCTCCAGCACCCGGACCCCCTGCTTGTCGATGGCGGTGAAGGGCTCGTCCAGGATCCAGAGCGCCGGCCGGTCGCTCAGCCAGAGCCTGGCCAGGGCCACCCGCCGCTGCTGCCCCGCCGAGAGCTGGCCCGCGGGATAGTCCTCGAAACCGGCCAGGCCGACCTGGGCCAGCACCCGCCACAGATCCACCTCGCCCCCGGCTGGGCCGTGCAACTTCTGGTAGAAGGAGAGGTTCTCGAGGGGGGTCAGGGTCGCCTTGACCCCAGGCTGATGGCCCAGGTAGAGCAGGCTGGCATGGTACTCGTCCCGGCAGCGGCGGATGTCCTCCCCGTTCCAGCACACCTCCCCCGCGAAGGGCTGGGAGAGGCCGGTCAGCAGGCGCAGCAGGCTGGTCTTGCCCACTCCGTTGGGCCCTTCAATCTGCATCAGATCCCCCGAGCGCACCGCGAAGGAGAGATGTTCAAACAGGGTGCGATCTTCACGTACGCAGCTCAGATTGTTCGCTTGAAGCAGCATGGGGATCTAATCGTTGAAAATGAGGCGGCCTGCATATTAACACAGGATCCGGAGGCGTCTTTTCAAAGATGCCGATAATCAACAGGATTTGTGGGGGAGATCGCGCCCCATCAAAGAGGCTTGATACCAAAGGAATATCGGCCACCCCTGTCTTGGCACCGCACGGGGATGGAAGGGAAAACGGGGAGGCCTCGGCCTCCCCGCAACACATCCGTCAGCTCCGTCCCTTGCGCAGGGAGATCAGCAGCTCCGCCTCGGCCTGGGGCAACTCGCACTCGCTCATCACCTCGTCGAGATCGGCGCCGAGCTCCACCATCTTGGCGGCCCGGCTGTAGAGGCGGCGCTCAGGATCCTGCAGGGTCAGCTCCTGCTGGCTGTCGTGGATCTTCTGCATGGCGCCCTCTGCGGCCTGCAGCCGCTGACCCATGCCGATGGCACCGGTATGGAGCTCCATCATCTGCTTGCGCAGACTCTCGAGCTGGCCCTGCAGCGCCTCCACCCTGGCCTCGGACTCTCGCTGGCGACGACGGTGACCCAGGATCCCGTAAAGGGCCAGCACCAGTGCGAGCAAGGACAACCCCAAGGCTGCAAATTCAATCATCAAACCATCACCTTCCTATCAGGGTAAACGGGCAAGGAGCGCAGGCGCCCGGCCTGGTGCCTTGCACGCCCTGCTCCCGTTACAGGGAACCGATATCGTCCCACTCTTCGTCGGAGAGCAGCTTGTTGAGATCCACCAGGATCAGCAGCTGGCCATCGCGGTTGCTGACGCCCTGGATGAACTTGGCGCTCTCCTCGGTGCCCACCGCCGGGGCGGCATCGATCTCGGAGGAGCGCAGATAGACCACTTCGGCCACGCTGTCCACCATGATGCCGATCACCTGCTTCTCCGCCTCTATGATGACGATGCGGGAGTTCTCGCTCACGTCACCGGCCGGCAGGCCGAAACGGGAGCGGGTATCGATGACGGTCACCACGTTGCCACGCAGGTTGATGATGCCCAGCACGTAGTCAGGTGCACCCGGGACCGGGGCGATCTCGGTGTAGCGCAACACCTCCTGGACCTGCATCACGTTGATGCCATAGGTCTCGTTTTCCAACTGGAAGGTCACCCACTGCAGCACTTCGTCTTCGGCCAGATTCTGTGCGATATTGCGCTTCTCTGTCATCTTCTTGATCCTTGTATGAACCCGTCAACGGGTAAAATTAGCAATAAAACCATGGCAGTGCCGATCTTGTCAGCGCCCTTCGATGTTCACGCCGCGACCGAGCAGCACCAGCAGCTCCCTGACGTGCAACAGGGCGCACATCTTCTCCTTGACCATGCCAGCCAGCCAGGGGCGCTTGCCCTCCTGATGGCGCCACTTCACCTGATCCCGGTGCAGCAGTTCGGTGCCCTTCAACTGATGACAGGCCAGTCCCCAGGGTGATTCCCCCAGCATAATCAGATATTTGTAATCGTCCATCGCCAGATGCTGGCCCGGCATGACCCACTGGGCCGTGTCCACCACGTTCATCTTCTGCTCCCTGGAGGTCATGATCCCCTTGTACCAGCCCGGCTGGCCGAACAGGGAGGTCACCTCCCCCAGCTGATGGATGCCGCCAAGCTCGGTCAGGGGCACCGCGAAGGTCACCCCGGCCACGTCGAAGAAGAGCGCCTGAAACTCGTTGCCGGTGTCCAGGTTCTCCCAGGTCGAGGGAGCGGGCGCCGCCTCGAGCGCACGCTCGGGCTCGGCCACCGCCAGGGCCACGGGTTCGGGCTCCGCCACCACGACCTCGGGCGGCGCCAGGGCCACCTCGGGCTCGGTGTCGACCGCCTCGGCCTCGAGCTGAAATGGCTCGACATGGACCTCTTCGTGGCTCAGGGCATCCATCTCGAACTGCACCTGGCCCACCTGGGCGAGCAGCTCGCTCAGTTGCGCCAGCCTGGCATCCGCCTCCAGATAGGGGGCGGCGGTCACCTCCGGCAAGGCAGCGGGCTGACGCTGCAGCGCCGGGGCCGGCGCCTCGTCCTCCGGATCCTCCCGCAGCAGGGTATCGTCCAGCAACAGGGAGTGGAAATAGTCGTCCATGGCCCGAACCTGGGTGGTCTCTCTCATGGCTTCACCTCCTGGGTCCGTTGACGCTCCAAGGCGTCGAGATGGTTGAGCAGGGTCTCATAGGCATAGGTGCCGCGGCTGCCCGGCGCATAGATGGACGGGGGAATGTGCACCAGGCTCGCATCCCGGAACTTGGTGTCGATGGGAATGACCGCATTCCACACCGCCTCACCATACTGCTCCTTGATGGACTGCAGTGTCATCAGGGAGGCCCGGGTGCGCTTGTCAAACATGGTCGGGATCACGGTGTAGCGGAACTTATCCCGCTTGGAACGCTGCATGATCTCGAAGGTCTTCATCATCCGCTCCAGCCCCTTCAGGGCCAGGAACTCGGTCTGCACCGGCACCAGGATGCGATCGCAGGCCGCCAGCGCGTTCACCATCATCACCCCCAGCACGGGCGGGCAGTCGATGAGCACGTAGTCAAACTGATCCTGCACCCGCAGCAGGGCGCGCTTGAGCACCAGCCCCATCCCCTCCCGGTTGCCCATCACCCGGTCCAGGGTGGCCAGCGTGATGGACGCGGGCAGCAGGCTGATGTTCTCGAACCTTGTCTTGAGGGTCATCCGGTTGACCAGCTCCGCACTGGGTTTGGCCGCCTGGAACAGCTCGTACAGGGTGCCCTCCAGCCGGTCCGAGTCGAAGTCGAGATAGGAGGTCAGGGAGGCATGGGGATCGGTGTCGATCAGCAGTACCCGCTGGCCACGCTGGGCCAGAATGCCCGCCAGGGAGACGACCGTGGTGGTTTTACCGACTCCACCCTTCTGATTGGCAACCGTCCAAACAATCACTGTATCAATCCTGCCTTGTTGTTATGCGTATGCCACCACCGGGCAGCGTGACCACCCTGACGTTTTCACTGTCGACACTCTGCAACTCGTCCTGCACCGGCGTCCCCGTCAGCGGTTTGACGGTGGCTGGCGGCACCCAGGCGAATCTGGAGATGGCGACCACCACCTTGCGATTCTGTAATCGTCCCTGCTCGCTGCCGTTGTCGGCGAAGGGGGAGAACTCCCCGTAGGCCTCGTAGGCGAGCCGCTCTGGGGCGATTCCCTTGCCCACCAGGGCGGTGAGCACCGCCTCGGCACGGGCGGCGGACAGCGTCCAGTTGGAGCGGAAAATCTCGTTGTTTATCGGCTGGTTATCCGTGTAACCCCGCACCCTGACATAGTTATCGACCGGTTTCAGAATACCTGAAAGCGTATCGAGCACGGGGCCGGCATTGCTGCCGAGGAAGGCACTGCCGCTGTTGAACAAGAGGCCCGAGCTCAGCTCCACCGTCAGCCAGTCGTCGTCCTTCGCCAGCTTGACCACGCCGGCGTCGACCAGGGCGCCCATGGCCTGCTGAAGCTGCAGATCTATCGTGGCAAGGGCCGTGCCATCTTGCTGAACTGGCGTACCCGTGATGGGGGCCTGCGAGGGAGATGGCGACGCCTCGCTCTCCAGCAAGGAGGGGGCTGCCGACACCGGGTTGTCCAGCAGGGACTTGCCCTGCCCCTCCAGCAGGCCATCGCTGCGCGGCACCTGGTTGAATGCCCTGGTCATGCCCTCGATGACGGCGCGGTACTCCTCCTTGTTGACGATGGCCACGGAGTAGAGCACCACGAAGAGGGCGAAGATGAGGGTCATGTAATCGGCGTAGGAGACCAGCCAGCGATCGAGATGTTCTCGTCCTTGCAGGTGCAAACGATAGCGCTTGCGCATGGCTATTCCCCTTTCAGATAAGCCCGTAGCCGCCGTTCAACCTGCTGGCCGTTCTCCCCGTGGGCGATGGCCAGCAGTCCCTCCAGGGTCATCTCCTGATAGAGACCGTAATGGTAGTGGAAGGCCCGCAGGCGGTTCGCGATGGGCAGATAGAGGAGGTTGGCAAAGCCGACCCCGTAGATGGTGGCGACGAAGGCGACGGCGATACCGGCTCCCAGGGTGCCCGGCTCCTCCAGGTGGAACATGGCCTGGATGAGGCCTATCACGGCCCCTATGATGCCGATGGTCGGGCTGTAGCCCCCCATGGCCTCGAACACCCTGGCCGCATGCTCGTTGCGCTCCTGCTCGATGTCGATGTCCGCCTCCAGCAGGCGGCGCAGATCCTCGATGGGGACCCCGTCCACTATCATGGTGAGCCCCTGGCGGGTGAAGGGATCGGGCTCCTCTTCGGCCTGGTTCTCCAGCGCGAGCAAGCCCTGCTGGCGCGCAAACTGGGCCCAGGCCTGCAGACGCTCGGCCTGATGCACCAGATCCCGCTGCGGCGGAAACAGCATCCAGGCCGCCTGCCTGAGGGCGGACAGCATGTACTTGCGGGGCGTTTGCAGGATCACCGCCCCCCAGGTACCGCCGACCACGATGACGAAGGCCGGGCCGTCGAGCAGGGTCAGCAGGCTGCCACCGTGCCACCACTGGGCGACGGCGAGCGCCCCCAGCGCCAGCACCAGGCCGAGCATGCCCATGGTCAGCGACCCAACTCGACCAGGATGCGCTGGGCCACCCTGTCCAGCGGCAGGGATTCGCTCGCGATGCCGGCCTTGGCGACGGCCTGGGGCATGCCATAGACCACGCAGGAGGCTTCATCCTGGGCCCAGATGGTGGCGCCCTGCTCCTTGAGCAGGCGGGCACCATCCCGGCCATCCGCCCCCATGCCGGTCAAGACGATGGCCAGCACCTTGTCGCCATAGGTCTTGGCGGCCGAGGCGAAAGTGATGTCGACGCAGGGCTTGTAGTTGACCTTGTCATTGCCCTCGATGATGCGAAGGCGGGCACCGGGCCCACGCCCTTCCAGCAGCATCTGCTTGCCACCCGGGGCGAGGTAGGCGTGGCCAGGCCTCAGCACGTCACCGTCCTCCGCCTCCTTGACCCCGATCTGGCACAGGCCGTTGAGGCGGGCGGCGAAGGCCGCAGTGAAGGTGGCCGGCATATGCTGGATTAACAGGATCGGATGGGGGAAATCGCCCGGCAGCTTGGTCAGCACGTTCTGCAGTGCCACCGGGCCACCGGTGGAGGTGCCGATGGCCACCAGCTGGTAGCTCTTGCCGCTGCGCTTGAAGCTGGCGGGGGCGCTCGGTGCACGCACGGGCTCTGGCTGGCGCTCGGTGGGGCGGGTCAGGGCACCGCCGAGGGCGGGCCGCACCAGGGGCTCGGGCGCCCGGGGCCGGGTCGTCATCAGGAAACGCTTGCGGGCGATCTCCTTGACCCGCTGCTGCAGCAGGCTGACCGCCTCGTCCTTGTCCCGGGCGATGTCTTCGAATTTCTTGGGCAGAAAATCGAGGGCACCGGCATCCAGCGCATCCAGGGTCGCCTTGGCCCCCTCGTGGGTGAGGGAGGAGAACATCAGGATGGGGGTCGGACACTTGGCCATGATCTCGCGCACGGCGCTGATGCCGTCGAGCACCGGCATTTCGATGTCCATGGTGATGACGTCCGGCCGCAACTGCAACGCCTTGTCTACCGCCTCCCGTCCGTTCTGGGCCGTGTCGATCACCGTCATCAGGGGGTCCTGATTGATGATCTCGCTGACCCGACGACGGAAGAAACTCGAATCGTCGACCACTAATACCTTGACTGCCATTGTTATTCTTTTAACTCCTTGAGCCAGACGCTCAGTGGCGACGGGCATAGGCCTTGAGCAGGCTGGGCACATCCAGGATGAGGGCGATGCCGCCGTCGCTGGTGATGGTGGCGCCGGCCATGCCGGGGGTCCCCTGCAGCAGGTTGTCCAGGGGCTTGATCACCACCTCTTCCTGGCCGATGAGGTTGTCCACGACGAAGCCCACCTGCTGGGTACCGATCTGGACGATGACCACGTGGCCAGTGTCCTGGCGCGCAGACTTGGCGCCACGCACCAGCCACTTGTGCAGGTAGAACAGCGGGATCGCCTTGTCGCGGACTATGATGGTGAGCTGGCCGTCCACCACGTTGGCCTTCTTCAGGTCCAGGTGGAAAATCTCGTTCACGCAGCCGAGCGGCAGGGCGAAGGTCTGCTGGCCCACTTCCACCATCAGGGTCGGCAGTATGGCCAGGGTCAGGGGCACCTTGATTTCCAGCCGGGTGCCCTTGCCCCAGGTGGAATCGATGTGTACCGAGCCATTGAGGCTGACGATGCTGGTCTTCACCACGTCCATGCCGACGCCGCGGCCGGAGATGTCGGAGATCTCGGACTTGGTGGAGAAACCGGGGGCGAAGATCAGGTTGTAGGCGTCGTTGTCGCTCATGCGCGCCGCGCTGTCGGCATCGAGCACGCCGCGGCTGATGGCGATGGATTTCAGCTTCTCCGGATCCATGCCGGCGCCGTCATCCTCGATGCAGAGCAGGATGTGATCCCCCTGCTGGGAGGCGCTCAGGGTGATGGTGCCCTGACGGGGCTTGCCCGCCTTCTCCCGCACGTCCGGCATCTCGATGCCGTGGTCGCAGGAGTTGCGCACCAGGTGAACCAGGGGGTCGGCCAGGGCCTCCACCAGGTTCTTGTCCAGATCCGTCTCCTCCCCCACCATCACCAGCTCGATCTCTTTCTTGAGGGTGCGGGCCAGATCGCGCACGACCCGCGGGAAGCGGCCGAACACCTTCTTGATGGGCTGCATGCGGGTCTTCATGACCGCGCCCTGCAGATCGGCAGTCACCACGTCTAGGTTGGCCACCGCCTTGGACATCTCTTCGTCGTTGCTGGCGATGCCGAGGCTCACCAGGCGGTTACGCACCAGCACCAGCTCCCCCACCATGTTCATGATGACGTCCAGGGTCTTGGTGTCCACCCGCACCGTGGTGTCGCTCTGCACCGCGCCGCTCTCGGCGGGGGCAGCCGGCTTGGCAGGGGCGGCCTTGGCCGGCGCGGCAACGGGCTCGGAGGCGGGCTTGGCCGCCACCGGCGCCTTGGGGGGCGTCACGGGGGCGGCGGCAGGCGCCTTAGGCTCGGGGGCCGTGGCAGCAGCAGCCATGCTGTGCTGGGGCCCCTGACCACGGCCGTGCAGCTCGTCCAGCAGCCGCTCGAACTCGTCGTCGTCGATGAGCTCGTCCACCTCTTTCTGGACCGACTGAAGCGGCGTCAGATCGGGGGCACCACCGTGCTGGCCCTGGCCGTGGAGCTGGTCGAGCAGCGCCTCGAACTCGTCGTCTGTGATGTCCCCTGAACCGCTCAGCACGGGGGCGGCAGAGACGGTCGGGGCCTTGCCGACACCGTGCAGCTCGTCGAGCAGGCGCTCGAATTCGTCAGCGGAGATCTCGTCGATGGAGCCGCCGCCATTGACGGCCACCGGCTCGCTCGGGGCGACGATGACGGGCTCCGGCTCGGGCTCAGGCTCGGGTTCTGGCTGTGACTGGGCGGCGACGCTGGCGGTGCGCAGCTGCTCCTGCCCCTCGGGCTTGCACAGCTCGTGCAGATCGTGCAGCAGGTCGGGAGAGGCCGGGCTTATCTCCTCGCGGTTCTGCACCTGGGCAAACATGACGTTGATGGCGTCCAGCGCCTGCAAGATGACGTCCATCAGCTCGGCGCTGAGGGTCCGCTTGCCGTTGCGCAGCATGTCGAACAGGTTCTCGGCGCCGTGGCAGACGTCCACCAGCTCGGTCAGGGAGAGGAAGCCAGCCCCCCCCTTGACGGTATGGAAGCCGCGGAAGATGGCATTCAACAGATTCTTGTCATCGGGTCGCTTTTCCAGGTCGACCAGTTGTTCAGACAACTGTTCCAATATTTCTGATGCTTCGACCAAAAAGTCTTGCAGTATGTCTTCATCAACTTCGAAGGCCATGCGTCACTCCATTAGAATCCCAGGCTAGACAGCAGATCGTCCACATCATCTTGACCATTGACCACGTCGGACCTCGTCTGCGGGTTCATGATGGGACCTTCCGCCTCGATGCCGCTCGCCGGCAGGCTGCGCGCCGAATGATCGATAACGCCCTCACCAAACATGGTCAGCATCTCTATCAACTTTGTTTCAACTTCCTGCACCAGCTTGATCACCTTGCGGATCATCTGACCGGTCAAGTCCTGGAAATCCTGAGCCATCAGGATCTCCGTCAGCAGTTGTCGTAACTTATCGGCATCGCTTTCCGAAGCCTTAATAAAATCATTCAGTTGATGACAGAGCGCCTTGAATTGGCCCAGCTCCAGATCCCGGCTCATCAGGGCATTCCAATTGGGCATGACCAGCTGAATGTTGTCATTGAGTCGATCGGCGATGGGGAGACTGGCCTCCACCGCATCCATGGTGCGGTTGGCCGCCTTGTCCGTCATGTCGATGACATAGCTGAGGCGCTCCCGGGCATCCGGGATCTCATGGGTGGCCAGGTCAGGGATCCTGGGATCCAGGCGAAAATCTTGCAATGAGTTGTGCAACTGGCGGGTCAACTGCCCCACCTTGTCAAACAGGGCTGCCGCGTTGGGGGCACACACATCGGCGAGGATGTTGTCGGCCTGTTCAAACTCCTCTCGCTCCAGGTGGGCAACCAGCATCCTTGCCTGTTCAAGCGAGATCATGGCACTCGTTTTGGCCTTCATCCCTGCCGCTCCTTAGCCGATGCGTTCAAAGATTTTGTCGAGCTTCTCTTTGAGGGTGGCGGCGGTGAACGGCTTGACGATGTAGCCATTGACCCCTGCCTGGGCGGCTTCGATGATCTGCTCGCGCTTCGCTTCGGCAGTCACCATCAGGACCGGCAGGTGCTTGAGTTTGTCATCGAGGCGAATGGCCTTGAGCAGGTCGATGCCCTGCATGCCCGGCATGTTCCAGTCGGTGACCACAAACTGGAAGTCGCCGTTCTTGAGCATCGGCAGCGCCGTGTTGCCATCGTCTGCTTCATGGGTGTTGTTGTATCCCAGGTCACGCAGCAAGTTCTTGATAATCCGGCGCATCGTTGAAAAATCATCGACGATGAGGATTTTCATGTTCTTGTCCAAAGTTCCTCCTAAATAGCCGTCAAGACGGCTCGCTTACATGATGCAGATCGCAGGTTTTATGGTGCGGATTATGCCTTAGAGTTGCGCTCCAGTGTAGCCAGTACAGTCACTTATACATTCCAATCTCGCAGACGGGCGCGCAGTCTGTGCATGGCCTGGCTGTGGATCTGGCTCACGCGAGACTCGCTCACGCTCAATACCTCGCCGATCTCGCGCAGGTTCAATTCTTCGTCGTAATAGAGGGAGAGCACCAGGGCCTCCCGCTCCGGCAGTCGGGCGATGTGCTCGGCCAGGGCGCCCTGAAAGCGCTCGGCCGCCAGATCGTCGTAACCGCCGTGGCTGGCGTCATCGGGATGCCCTATCACATCCTCGCTGACCCCCAGATCCTCGATGCCGATGATCTTGCCGCAGGAGACATCCTGCAGCATGGCGTGATACTCCCCGAGGGAGACCCCCATGTTGGCGGCCACCTCGGTGTCCCTGGCGTCGCGGCCATGGGCCTGCTCCACGTTCTCGATCGCCTCGGCGATGGCGCGGCTGTTGCGGTGCACCGAGCGGGGCACCCAGTCCCCGCGGCGGATCTCGTCGAGCATGGCGCCGCGGATGCGGATGCCGGCATAGGTTTCAAAGCTGGCGCCCTTGCTGCCGTCAAAATTGCGGGAGGCTTCGAGCAGCCCAATCATACCTGCCTGGATCAGGTCATCCAGCAAGACACTGCTTGGCAGGCGAGCCAATAAATGCTGGGCAATCCGCTTGACCAGCGGAGCGTGACGCTCGACCAGCACGTAGGAATCCTGATGACGCAAGTATGCTTGGGCTTTATTCACGGGAGTCTTCCTGTGTTATGACCGGCTTTTGCAACAAGTTTTCCAGGAAAAATTCGAGGTGCCCCCCCGGCTGGTTCGGGATGGGCCAGCTCGCCGCCTTGTTGGCCAGGGCACGGAATGCCAGGGAGGCGGGGGATTTCGGAAACGCCTCGACGATCAGCTTCTGCTTGCGCACGGCGGCCCGCAGGTTGGTGTCGTAAGGGACGCAGGCCACCAGTTCCAGGGAGGTGTCGAGGAAGCGGTCGGTGACCCGGGTCAGCTTGGCGAACAGCTCCTGCCCCTCGCGCAGGGAGCGGACCATGTTGGCCACCACCTTGAAGCGGAACACGCCGTGATCCTTGGAGAGGATCTTGATGAGGGCGTAGGCGTCGGTGATGGAGGTGGGCTCGTCGCACACCACCACCATGATGTCCTGGGCGGCGCGGGTGAAGCTCAGCACCATGTCGGAGATCCCCGCCGCCGTGTCCACCAGCAGCACGTCCACCTGGGTCTTCATCTCGCCGAAGGCGCGGATGAGCTCGGCGTGCTGCACCGGCGACAGCTCGACCATGGACTGGGTGCCCGAGGTGGCCGGCACTATCATCATGCCGTAGGGGCCCTCGACGATGATGTCGTCTATGGTGCACTCCCCCGCCAGCACGTGGGAGAGGTTGCGGTGCACCCGCAGCCCCAGCATGACGTCGACGTTGGCCAGACCCAGATCGGCATCCAGCACCAACACCCGTTTGCCCTGGGCGGCCATGGCTCCCGCCACGTTTAGGGTCACGTTGGTCTTGCCGACGCCCCCCTTGCCTCCGGACACGGCGATCACTTTCACTCGATTGTTTTGACGCATTTTGCGCAGACCACTCGCCTGATCCATATACATGTTACTCATAAAACTCCGAATCTTCGGTCTCGCCGAAACCCGATCCCCAGAAATAGGGATCCTCTGCTTCCCGCTCCAGCGACCCCATGGCGGCACCGACCAGCAGCGCCGCGTTGGCAACTTGAATATCTTCCGGCACCCGCTGCCCGTCGGTGATGTAGCTGATGGGCAGGGCGTTCTGAATGCAGACGTTAATCACTTCCCCCAGATTCAGGCTCTCGTCGAGCTTGGTCAGGATGCAGCCGGAGAGCGGAATGCGCCTGAAATGATCCACCGCCTCCTGCATCACCCGCCGCTGGGAGGTGGCCGACATGACCAGATAGCTGCGAATGCGCACCTTGGCGTTCTTCACCAGGGTATCGAGCTGCTCGGTCAGGCGGATGTCCCGCTGACCCACCCCGGCGGTGTCGATGAGCACCAGCCGGCGATGGCGGAACTGGTAGAGCGCATTGGCCAGCTCTTCGGCGTCCCGCACCTGGCGCACCGGGCAGCCCATGATGCGACCATAGGTCTGCAGCTGTTCGTGGGCGCCGATCCGGTAGTTGTCCGTGGTGATGAGCGCCACCTGCTCGGCGCCATATTTCATGGCGAAGCGGGCCGCCAGCTTGGCGATGGTGGTGGTCTTGCCCACCCCGGTCGGGCCGAGCAGGGCCACGGCGCCGCCCTGACGCAGGATCTCGTCCTCGCTGATCTTGAGCTGGGCCGTCAGCACCTCGGCCAGCTGGACCATGGCCTGATGGATGGGCATGTCCTCGGGGATGAGCCCCGCCAGCTGATCGGCGAAGGCGTCGTCGAAGCCCATCTTCTTGAGCTCCTTGATGAGCAGGGCGCGCATGGGCTCACGGCGCTCCACCTCCTGCCACATCAGGCCGGAGATCTGGTGCTCCAGCAACTTGCGGATGCTGGCCATCTCCTTGCGCATCCCCTCCATCTCCTGATCCCGCTGGGGGGACTGGGCAGGACGGGACGCGGCGGCCGGACGCGGCTTGGGCTTGGCGGGCTCGGGCGCCGCCCCCCACTGGCCCTGTTCGGCCAGGGTTCTGGGGGCGCTGCCGGCCGCGGCCAGCCCGGCGGACTGGGTGCCGGCAGCGCCATTGGTCTGCCAGGAGGCCGGCGCAGCATTGCCGTTGCCCGCCCCATTCCCGGACCAGAGGCCCTGGGCTGCATTGCCGCCCGCGGGGTTGGCCGGGTTGAGCTTCTGCTGGCGCGCCAGCAGGGCGGCCAGGGTATCGGCATAGTATTCGTTCTGTTCCTTGGGCGGCGCCGCACGCGTCATCTGCTTGCCCGCAGACGAGATATTGACGCTCTCTTCGTTCAACTGACGGCGAACCGGCGCGTCTTTGGGCCCCGGCACCTGGGACTGGTAATCGACGGCCGCGACTATCTCCACCCCACCGGTGACCTTCTTGTTGGACATGATGACGGCATCGGGCCCGAGAGTCTCCTTGACCTCGGCCAGCGCCGTGCGCATGTCTTTGGCAAAAAACCGCTTAATCTTCACCCGTCATCTCCGCTAACTAGCCCTGTCCCACCGCACTGACGATGCGGATCTGCTTGTCGTCAGGCACTTCCTGATAGGACAGCACGCGTAATCCAGGAATGGCATTCTTGACAAATTTCGCCAGGGTATTGCGCAATATCCCCGATGTCAGAAGCACGGCCGGCTGGCCTTCCAGTTCTTGTCGTTGAGTGGCTTCCACCAAGGAGCGCTGCATCCGCTCCGCCAGTCCCGGCTCGATGCCGGCGCCATCTCCCCCACCAGCCTGCAGGGATTGATGCAATATACGTTCCAACTCCGGTGACAGGGTGATCACCGGCAGCTCGGGCTCTGGGCCGGCGATCTCCTGCACGATGAGTCTGCGCAGGGCGATGCGGCAGGCCGCGGTCAGCACTTCCGGGTCCGGGCTGCGGGGCGCATATTCCACGAGGGTCTGCAGGATAGTGCGCATATCGCGAATTGGCACGCCTTCATTGAGGAGATTTTGCAGTACCTTCACCAGGTTGCCCATGCTGATCACCTCGGGAACCAGCCCTTCCACCAGCTTGCTCTGGTGTTTCCCTATCATGTCCAGCAGTTGCTGCACTTCGTCGTGGCCAAGCAGCAGGGCGGCGTGGTTGGAGAGGATCTGGCTCAGGTGGGTGGCCACCACGGTGGCCGCATCGACCACGGTATAGCCCAGAGTCTGCGCCTGGGAGACCTGCTCCTTGGCGACCCAGACCGCCTCCAGCCCGAACGCCGGGTCCTGGGTGGCGATGCCGTGGATCTGGCCGAACACCTGGCCCGGGTTGATGGCCATCTCCTTGTCGTGATAGACGGTGGCCTCGCCGGTGCTCACCCCCATGAGGGTGATGCGGTACTGGTTGGGGGCGAGATCCAGGTTGTCGCGAATGTGCACCGCAGGCACCAGGAAACCGAGCTCCTGGGAGAGCTTCTTGCGCACCCCCTTGATCCGGTTGAGCAGCTCGCCGCCCTGGTTCTTGTCCACCAGCGGGATGAGCTGATAGCCCACCTCCAGGCCGATGATGTCCACCGGCATGACGTCGTCCCAGCTCAGATCCTTCTGCTCCACCGGGGCATCCCCCTGGGCCGGCAGGAGTTCGCCGCTCGCCGCCCTCGCCTTGTTCTGCTTCTCCCGGCGCAGCAGCCACCAGGCACCGGCGGCCGCCACGGCCCCCAGGCTCAGGAAGGCCAGATGCGGCATGCCGGGCACGCTGCCCATCATCAAGAGGATGCCGGCGGAGATGACCAGGGCCTTGGGGTTCTCGAACAGCTGGCCGAGCACGGCCGTGCCCATGTCCTGATCCGTGTTCTGGCGGGTCACTATGATGGCGGCGGCGATGGAGAGCAGCAGCGAGGGGATCTGGGCCACCAGGCCGTCGCCGATGGCGAGCAGGGTGTAGATCTGGGCCGCCTCGGCGAAGGTGAGCTGGTGTTGCAGCATGCCGATGATGAAGCCGCCGATGATGTTGATGAAGAGGATCATGATGCCCGCGATGGCATCCCCCTTCACGAACTTGGAGGCACCGTCCATGGAGCCGTAAAAGTCCGCTTCCTGGGTCACGTCCTGACGGCGTTTCTTGGCCTCTTCCTGGTTGATGAGGCCGGCGTTCAGGTCCGCGTCGATGGCCATCTGCTTGCCGGGCATGGCGTCCAGGGTGAAGCGGGCGCTCACCTCGGAGATCCGCCCCGCACCCTTGGTGACCACCACGAAGTTGATGATCATCAGGATCATGAAGACGATGATGCCCACCGCGTAGTTGCCGCCGATCACCACGTTGCCGAACGCCTCGATCACGTGGCCGGCCGCCGCGCTGCCGTTGTGCCCCTCCAGCAGCACCACCCGGGTGGAGGCCACGTTGAGGGCGAGTCGCAGCAGGGTCGCTATCAGCAACACGGTGGGGAAGGCGGCAAACTCCAGCGGCCGGCGGGTATAGACGGCCACCAGCAGCACCACGATGGAGAGGGCGATGTTGAAGGAGAAGAGGATATCCAGCATCAGGGGCGGAATGGGGAGTACCACCATGCCGAGGGAGGCGAGCACCAGCAGCGGGGTCCCGACCCCCTTGGTCAGCAACCACCTGTACTCTTTGAAACGGCCTAGCCCTGCCTTCAATCCCATCGTGCTTCTCAATGTTCAACTACCGATGCCGGATTAAAGCAAATATCAAGCCAATGATTCAGTCCATTGATCTACATGGGTTTTATTTTGATGCTGTCAGAAGTCCGTCGCAGGCTTTCCGGGCCGGGGCGGCAAGGAGGCTGGCGTCTCCCTGCCGGGAGAACATTGGGGACGGGTCCCAGGCGAACAGGTCAGGCTCCAGCTAGCGCCTTACTTGCGAAACTCGGGCGGGATGGGCAGATCCTTGGCGAGGGGGGTCGGCCGCCGGCCACGGCCGCGGCGGAACTTCTTGAGCTGGTAGACATAGGCCAATACCTGGGCCACGGCGGCGAAGAGCCCCTCGGGGATCTCCTGGCCAATCTCGGTGGCGTGGTAGATGGCCCGGGTCAGCGGCGGCGAGGACATCACGGGGATGTCGTACTCGCGCGCTATCTCCCGGATCTTCATGGCCACCTCGTCGACCCCCTTGGCCAGCACCTTGGGCGCCGCCCCCGGCTTGCCCGCATCGTATTTCAAGGCCACCGAGTAGTGGGTCGGGTTGGTGATGATGACGTCCGCCTTGGGCACGTCCCCCATCATGCGGCGCATCGCCATCTGCATCTGCAGCTGGCGGATCCGCCCCTTGACCTCGGGCTTGCCCTCGCTGTCCTTGAACTCGTCCTTGACCTCCTGCTTGGTCATCTTGAGCTGGCGATTGTGGTTCCAGGTCTGGAACGGCACGTCGATGGCGACGATGGGAATGAGGGCGCAGCAGAGGATAATGAGCATCCAGAGCAGCAGGTCCAGGGCGTCTATGATGCCACCAGGGAAGCCCTCCAGGGAGAGGTTGAGCAGGTGGTTGAACTGGCTGGAGAGCATCCACCAGGCGAACAGGGAGATGAACAACACCTTGGCGATGGACTTGACCAGTTCCACCAGGGACTGCACCCCGAACATCCTCTTCAAACCACTCAAGGGGCTCAGTTTGCTCCACTTGGGCAGCATGGCCTCGGAGGAGAAGTTCATCCCGCCGAGCAGGGTATTACCGACGAAGGCGGCGATGATCACCAGCAGAAACAGCAGCCCCAGGGGTTGGAGCAGCTCTCCCAGCAGGGCCGGAACCATGACTCCCATGGCGTTGGGATCGAACGCCTGATCCCGGTCCAGGGTAAAGCCCATGGTGAGCACCTTGACCATGGCATCGGCCAGGCTCTCCTTGATCATCAGAAGCCCGAACACGGTCGCCAGCAGGACGCTGGCGGTACCCAGCTCCTTGGAGCGTGCAATCTGCCCTTTTTCCCGGGCCTGTTGCAGTCGTTTGCCCGTGGGTTGTTCTGTGCGTTCCTGATCGGTATCAGCCATGCTGACCTCCGATGGGGATCATCCCGCCAGCAGCCTGCCACGATGGCAGACCACTCGGTTGTTCGATGCCATCGCCCCGAACGAGATCAGCCATGCTGACCCCCCAGGCACTGGACGTTGATCAGCTCGCAGCTGGTCTCCTGCACCCGCTCCCAGAGGGCATCGAAGTGCCCCATGAAGCCGCCTATGGTGAACCAGAGGATGAAGAGACCCGACATCATGCTCACCGCGAAGCCGATGCTGAAAATGTTGAGCTGGGGCGCCGCCCGGGTCATGACCCCGAACGCGAAGTTGATGAGCAGCAGGGCGATGATGGCCGACAGCGCCATCACCAGGGAGGCCTGGTACATGATCCCGAGGAAGCTCACCAGGCTACGGATGGCGGGCAGGGTGAGCCCGCTGTCCGACACCGGCAGGGTCTCGAAGCTCAGCACCACCATGCGCAGCATCAGCAGGTGACCATCCACCGCCAGGAACACCAGGGTCGCCAGCATCAGGTAGAACTGGCCCACCACGGGGGCCGACTGACCGTTCATGGGGTCCACCAGGGTGGCGAAGCCCAGGCTGGTCTGCATGGCGATGACCTGGCCCGCCATCACGAAGGTTTCCAGCAGGAACTGGGTCATCAGGCCCAGCGCGATGCCGATGAGCAGCTGCTGGCCGAGCACCAGGAAGCTGCCGACGGAGAAGAGCTCAATCTTGGGCATGGGGGGCAGCAGGGGCGCGATGATGAGGGTGATGGCGAGCGCCAGACCGATGCGGATATGGGCAGGGGCCAGCCGGCTGCCAAACACCGCCATCACCATCAGCAGGCTGCTCACCCGGGCGAGCGGCCAGAGGATGCTGGTCAGCCACTCCATGATCACCGCCGTGGTGTAGCTCATGCCCCTACCTCGTGGCTGCCTGATGCCGGCACCACCACGGCCTCCCCCTGACTCACCCCACCACCTCGGGGATCTGGCTCACCATCAGCAAGAAGAAGTCCATCAGGCTCTGCAGGCCCCAGTGGGCACCGGCCCCCAGGGCCAGCAGAGTCACCACCAGGCGGGGCAGGAAGCTTAAAGTCTGTTCGTTGATGGAGGTCGCGGCCTGGAAGATGGCCACGATGAGGCCCACCATCAGGCTCGGCAGGATCACGGCGCAGACCATGATGGTCACCAGCCAGAGCGCCTCGCGAAACACATCGACAAAGGTTTCAGGGCTCATCTATCGGCTCCTCTCCATTGACCGGCTTAGCCTGCACCCAGCCCGAAGCTGTTGGCGAGCGAGCCCAGGATCAGGTTCCAGCCGTCTACCATGACGAACAGCATCAGCTTGAAGGGGAGCGATACCAGCATCGGCGACAGCATCATCATCCCCATGGCCATCAGTATGCTGGCTACCACCAGATCGATGACCAGGAAGGGCAGGAACAGCATGAAGCCTATCTGGAAGGCGGTCTTGAGCTCGCTGGTGACGAAGGCCGGGATCAGCACCCGCAGGGGCACCTCCTCGGGTTGCGCCACCTGGACGTTCGCTATCTCCATGAAGGTATTGAGATCCTTGACCCGGGTCTGGGCCAGCATGAACTGGTGGATGGGCAGCTCCGCCTTCTCCAGGGCCTCCTTGGCCCCTATGGTCTCGGCCAGGTAGGGCTGCAGCGCCTCGTCGTTGATGCGATCCAGCACAGGCGACATGATGAAGAAGGACATGAAGAGCGCGATGCCGATCAGCACCTGGTTGGAGGGGCTCTGCTGCAGGCCGATAGCCTGTCTGAGGATCCCGAGCACCACTATGATACGGGTGAAGGAGGTCATCATGATCACCATGGCCGGCAGGAAGGAGAGCGCGGTCATAAGCGCCAGCACCTGCAGGGTCAGGCTGTACTCCTGACTGCCATCCGCCATGGTCTTGACGGTGAGGGCCGACATGCCGTCCTGGGCCATCGCCAGGGGCGACAGCAGCAGGGAGATCAGGGCCAGCCATCCAGTCCAGTTAACGTTTTTCATGCTTGCCCATCAATTTGCCGAGCTGCTGGGAGAAGGCCTGGGGCTGGCTCTCGTCCAGCGGCGTCTCCAGGCGATAAAGGAAATTGACCTGCTGCGGCGTCACCCCGATGAGCAGCTGCTGCTCCCCCACCTTGACCACCATCAGCTTCTCCTTGTAGCCGAGCGGCAGGGTGGCGACGACCTTCATCTGGCCCCCGCCCATCACCTGGGTGAGCTTGCTCTTCTTGAGCAGGAAGCCCAGCACCAGGATGAGGCCGATCACCATCAGGCTGGAGAGCAGCCAGGAAGTGATGCTGGGAGGGTTGGCGCCCGTCCCCGGGTTGGCCAGGGCGGGGAGGGAGAGCAGCCACAGCGGCAAGAGACGGATCATTTGAGCTTCTTGATCCTTTCAATCTGGCTGATGACGTCGGTCAGACGGATGCCGAACTTGTCGTTCACCACCACCACCTCGCCGTGGGCGATCAGGGTGCCGTTGACCAGCACATCCAGCGGCTCGCCCGCCACCCGGTCGAGCTCCACGACAGACCCCTGGTTCAGCTGCAGCAGGTTGCGGATGCTGATCTGGCTGCGTCCCACCTCCATGGCGATGGTCACCGGGATGTCCAGTATGGTGTCCAGCTTGCGCCGCTCCTCGGCGCTGATGGGGGCTTCGTCCTTGAGCTCTTCCAGGGGGGCGGGCTTGGCCTCGGCCGTGACCTGCTCCTCCAGCGCGGCCGCCCAGGCGTCAGCCATCAAATCCTGTTCGTCATCGGTTCCGCTCATCTTCAATTCCTCAGTGTTGCAAGCTCCCCTCGGGGAGGATCAATTCAGGGGTGTTTGTCCGCGATGCTGCGTTCGAGCTCTTCCAGCTCGGCCTCGCCATCGATGCGCACGCCCCCCCGGGTCACCAGATGCATCTCTGTCTTGACCCCGTCAGGGCGCTTGATCTTGTCGACTATCTTGAGCGCCACGTTCTCCTTGGTACGCCCCATCTTGGCGTGGAAGGTGGGCAGGTCCTCCACGAAGACCAGCAGGTTCTCCGGCATCTCCACCGGAATGATGTCGCCGGGCCTCAGCTCCATCAGCTCCCGCAGGGAGAGCTCGGTCTCCAGCAGCTTGGCCCTCAGCTCCACCTTGACGTCCATGATCTCGTCGCGCAGGGCCTTGCTCCAGCGCACGTCGGTGTCGCCCTTGTCGCTCTGCACCCCGGCATCGAGCAACTCGCGGATGGGCTCCAGCATGGAGTAGGGCATGGCCACGTGAAAATCGCCGCCACCGCCGTCCAGCTCGATGTGGAAGGAGCTCACCACTATCACCTCGGTGGGGCTGACGATGTTCGCCATGGCCGGATTCACCTCGGAGTCGAGGTACTCGAAGCCCACGTCCATCACCGGCGCCCAGGCATCCTTGTAGTCCTCGAACACCAGCTTGAGCAGCATCTGGATGATGCGCCGCTCGGTGGGGGTGAACTCGCGCCCCTCGATCTTGGCGTGGTAACGGCCGTCACCGCCGAAGAAGTTCTCCACCAGGATGAAGACGAGGCGGGCCTCCATGGTGATGAGCGCCGTGCCCTTCAAGGGGCGGAAGCGCACCATGTTCAGGCTGGTCGGCACGAACAGGGTGTGCACGTACTCGCCGAACTTCAGCATCTGCACGCCGTTGATCGACACCTCCGCGGTGCGCCGCATCATGTTGAACAGGCTGATGCGCATGTGGCGGGCGAAGCGTTCGTTCACCAGCTCCAGGGTCGGCATGCGGCCACGGACGATGCGGTCCTGGGAAGAAAAGTCGAACTGGGTGATGCCGGGATCCCCGGCAGGCCCTAGCTCTTCCTCTTCGACATCATCGACACCGTGCAGCAGGGCATCAATTTCGTCCTGACTTAACAGATCGCTCACGCTTCACCTTTTATTGCATGACAAAGCCGGTAAACAGCACTTGTTCGATTACGGGGGAAGAGACCAGGTCGTTCAGCACCCGGCGACACTCTTCCAGCGAGTCCTGTCGCAGCTTCTCCTTGCCTTCGAAGGTCATCAGCTGTTCGGCGGTCGCCGCGCTGAAGACCCGCAGCAGGGTGCCTTCGATCAGGGGAATATTCTGCTTGGCCAGGGTCTCGTCGGGGGCCCCCCGCACCATCAACTGGATCTTGATCTGCACCAGCCGATCCCGCTGGCTGCCCGCCACGTTGAACACGAAGGGGCGCGGCATGCCCACATAGAGCGAGGGCTGGGGCGTGTTGGCCTCAGGCTTGGCCTCGGCCTGCTCGGCCGGCGGTGTATCCGAGCCGGCGAACATGAACCAGGCGCCGGCCCCGCCGCCGCCCAGCAGGACGACAACCAGGGCGAGTATCATGATCAACTTCTTTTTCTTGGCCGCCGCCGGGTCTTTCAGCGTCAGCTCGTTATCCTCTGCCATCCCTTGTCCACCCTAGTCTTAAACTTGTTCGGTATCATAAACTTACTTATGAATGCATCAAGCATAGAAATCGATCCCGGCATCGTTTGCCGATTCCACCAGCAGGCTCAGGGTGCGGGACCCGCCCTCGCCCCCCGCCTGCTCGCCGCCACCGAAGCCGCGCCCCCCCTGCTGACCCTGACCGCCGAAGGCTGACTCGCCCTGGGATTGCTGCTGTGCCTGCTGTTGCGACTGCTGCTGCACCTGGGTCTGGCCGAGCTGGATCCCCTGTCCCGCCAGCATCTCCCTCAGCCGCGGCCTGGCCTGCGCCAGCATCTCCCG
>NZ_CDBN01000041.1 GCF_000820085.1 Aeromonas sanarellii | reverse complement strand
CCTTGACCACGGGCACCGGCCGCATCTCCCCCGAGGCGCCGGTGCCCGTGGTCAAGGTCGAGCACATCGAGGAGCGCCCGGGTGGCGCCGCCAACGTGGCCCTGAACTCCGCCGCCCTAGGTGCCCAGGCCGTGCTGCTGGGGCTGACCGGCCAGGATGAGGCCGCCGACGCGCTGGCCGGCCAGATGGCGGGGGTCAAGGTCGCCTGTGATTTCGTTCGCCTGACCGACTACCCGACCATCACCAAGCTGCGGGTGCTCTCCCGCAACCAGCAGCTGCTGCGCCTCGACTTCGAGGAGGCCTTCCACGACGTGGACGCCAGCCTGCTGATGGGCAAGGTGGAGCAGGCGCTGCCCGAGGCGGACGTGATGATCCTCTCCGACTACGGCAAGGGCGCCCTGAACGACGTGCCCGGCATGATCCGCCGCGCCCGCGTCGCCGGCATTCCCGTGCTGGTGGATCCCAAGGGGACCGACTTCGAGAAGTACCGCGGTGCCACCCTGCTGACCCCCAACATGTCCGAGTTCGAGGCCGTGGTGGGCAAGGTGAAGGGGGAGGAGGATCTGGTCTCCAAGGGACTGGATCTGGTCAAGCGCTTCGAGCTGGACGCCCTGCTGGTGACCCGCTCCGAGAACGGCATGACCCTGATCCGCGAAGGCCAGCCCGAGCTGCACCTGCCGGCCCAGGCCCACGAGGTCTATGACGTGACCGGTGCCGGTGACACCGTCATCTCCACCCTGGCGACCTCCCTGGCCGCAGGCATGAGCCTGGACGAGGCCTGCGCCCTGGCCAACACCGCCGCCGGCATCGTCGTCGGCAAGCTGGGGACCTCCACCGTCAGCCCGGTGGAGCTGGCCAATGCGCTCTACACCGAGCAGGAGACCGGCTTTGGCGTCATGTCCGAGGCCCAGCTCAAGGTCGCCGTCCAGGCCGCCCGCCTGCGCGGCGAGAAGGTGGTGATGACCAACGGCTGCTTCGACATCCTGCACGCGGGCCATGTCTCCTATCTGGCCAATGCCGGCAAGCTGGGAGATCGCCTGATCGTGGCGGTGAACACCGATGAATCCGTGCGCCGCCTCAAGGGACCGGGTCGCCCGGTCAACCCGACCGAACGCCGCATGACGGTGCTGGCGGCCCTGGGCGCCGTGGACTGGGTGGTTCCCTTCTCCGAGGACACTCCCCAGCGCCTGATCGCCGAGATCCTGCCGGACCTGCTGGTCAAGGGCGGCGACTACAAGCCCGAAGAGATTGCCGGCTATGCCGAGGTGACTGCCAACGGCGGCGAAGTGCGGGTGCTGAACTTCGAGGACGGCTGCTCCACCAGCGACATCATCAAGACCATCCGCGAGCGCGGCTAAACCCATCCCATTAGGCTATTTTATTCGCCATTTTGAACCCGGGCAGTACTCGCTTATGTGAAACCAAGGGCACACGTACTCCAGTACGCTCCGGTTTCTGTGCGCTGTCCTGATTCAAACTGCCTTCAACAACGACGCCTACCGGGATAGGTTGGAAGTGAGTGGTTTGACTACTGTGCAGACATAGAAAAGGCGACCCCGGGGTCGCCTTTTCTCATGGTGTGCGCCTGGCTCAGGACTGCTTGGTGACCTGGGCCGCAGGCATCAGCCCCTGGTTGACCTCCTCCAGATCCTTCTGCTCCAGGATGCCGGCGGCCTGCTTCAGGGAGAGGATGCTGAGGATGTAGTTGTAGCGGGCCTCGGAGAGCTTCTGCTTGGCCTGATACAGCTTGCGGGTGGCGTCCAGCACGTCGACTATGGTGCGGGTGCCCACTTCGTACCCGGCCTCGGTCGCCTTCAGGGCACTGTCGGCGGAGATAACGGACTGGCTGTAGGCGCGCACCGAGCCGATGCTGGCGTTCACGTTGTTGTAGGAGGAGCGGACCGTGCTTTGCACCGAGCGGAAGCTGCGCTCCAGCTGTTCGCTGGCGGCCACGTAGTTGAACTGCGCCTGCTTGACCTGGGAGGTGGTGGCCCCGCCTGTGTAGAGCGGCAGGTTGAAGTTCAGGCCGATATTGCCCTGGTTGCTGTTGCTCTCGGGGTTGCGGATCTCGTCCTTGTAGTCGTTGTAACCGGCGCTGAGCCCGGCGCCGAGATCCAGGGTCGGCTCGTGGCCTGTCTTGGCCAGATCGATCTGCTCCTTGGCGATGTCCTTGCCGATGCGGGCGCTGTGCAGCTCCAGGTTCTTGTCCAGGGCCAGCTCCAGCCACTTGTCGGAGTTGAAGGCCGTCTTCTGCGGACTGAAGCGCTCGGTGTTGAGCACGTCCAGCTGACGGTGATCGATGCCGGTCAGTTCGCGCAGGCTCTCGTAGCTGTTGTCCAGGGTATTCTCGGCATTGATCTCGTCCGCCAGCGCCTGGTCGCGCTCGGCCTCGGCCTCATGCACGTCGGTGATGGCGGTCAGGCCCACTTCGAAGCGCTGCTGGGTCTGTTCCAGCTGACGTTCCACCGCGGTCTTGTTGGCGCGCACGAATTCCAGGGTATCCATCGCCTTGAGCACGTCGAAATAGGCCTGGGCGGTACGCAGCATCAGGTTCTGGTACTCGAGGTTGTAGGCCACGTCGGACTGGGTGGCGCTCTTCTCGGTCAGGTCCAGGTTGACCCAGTTGCTGCGGCGGTAGATGGACTGATCCAGCGTCACTGAGCCGGTGGCGCCCGTGTTGGTCTGGGTATCGTCCTTGTTCTGCAGGTAGTTGAGGCCGGCACCCAGGTTGATCTGGGGCAGCAGGGCTGCGCGGGATTCGTTGATCTTCTCGAAGGCTTGGTCCCGTTTGGCCTTGGATTCCAACAGCTGGGTATCCTTGATCTGGGCTTGTTGGTAAATTTCGAGCAGGTTTTCGGCATGAGCGGCGCCGCTCACACCCAGCATCACCATGACTGACAAGAGTGTTCTTTTCATATGATATTTTTAACCTTATGTATCAACCCAAAGCTGTCCGCTGGATGAAGGGGGGGATTGTCACCGACCAAGCTTGATTTCAGCTTAACCACTCTACTATAAGCAGATTTCATTGCGAACTGTCTCTTTTCCAGTAACGGAAACGTCAAGAGGCAGGGCAGGTTTTCTCGGCAACCCGCCTAGCCAAATGTCCTGTGGCTGCTAAAATCCTTCCCTCATCATCGGCGAGAGCAAATGAATGAATGTTCATTCATGCCCCCGAATATTATGGTCAAACCAGGCCAAGTCAAGCTGGTAGGAGTCTCATATGTCACAGCAAGCCTTGCCTCAAACCAGTCACTACTCCGGCGATGATGTGAAAATCATCGGGAAATCAGCCGGATATAACGGCTTCTTCAAGGTGAACGTCTACCGCCTGCAGCACAGGCTGTTTGCCGGTGGCTGGAATGAGCCCATAGTGCGGGAACTGTTCGAGCGCGGCCATGCCGCCGCCCTGCTGCCTTATGATCCGGTACGGGATGAGATCGTGCTGGTGGAGCAGTTTCGCATCGGCGCCATGGAGACCAGCGCCACCCCCTGGCTGCTCGAACTGGTGGCCGGCATCATAGATGAAGGGGAGACCGCCGAGGCCGTGGTGCGGCGCGAAGCGGTGGAAGAGGCGGGGATCGAGGTGGGACGCTGCGAACACGCCATCAGCTATCTGGTGAGCCCGGGTGGCAGCACAGAGCGCATCGAAGTCTACGTTGGCGAGGTGGATGCGAGCCGGGCCGCGGGGATCCACGGTCTGGCTGAGGAAGGTGAAGACATCCGGGTGCACGTGGTGAGCCGCGAGCAGGCCTATGCCTGGTTGAAGGAGGGGCGCATCGACAACGCCGCCTCCGTCATCGCCCTGCAGTGGCTGGCCCTCAACCACGGCGAACTGCGGGCCCGCTGGTTGGCGGGGCGCTGAGGTGGCACTCGTTCAGGCCAGGGTCAGGTGCCCTGTGTCCGACTGGATCACTGTGCAGCGGGTCCACCCTTCATGGACCCTGATTGATGGAGCCGCGACATGCCATTAGTCCAGATCCCGATGAAGCGCTATGTGCCCGATCTGATGTCCTTGCAGCGCACCTGCGAGGTGAACTACCCATGGACCCTGATTGATGGAGCCGCGATATGCCATTAGTCCAGAGCCCGATGAAGCGCTATGTGCCCGATCTGATGTCCTTGCAGCGTACCTGCGAGGTGAACTACATGGCGCTGATGAAGCTGCTGCCGCCCGGTGGCAGCGTGGGTGCCGAGCGCCGCTATCAGGTGGGCAACGGCCTGCAGTTCCAGCTCACGGTGACCGAGGAGAGCCGCTTCACCAGCCAGGTGATCCTGGCCCAGCACAACCCGGAATTGCCGAGCTACTTGCAGGCTTGCATAGAGATTCGTTTGTATCATGACGTGCGGATGGCGGAAGTGTGTGCGGCGCAACAGATTTCGATGTTGCAACCACGTTATGATTATCCCAATCAAAAAATGCATCACAGGGATGAAAAAGAGCAGGTAAATCTATTCCTGGCCGATTGGTTAAGATTTTGTCTCAAACACGGCACCAGCCTGATCAACATCCTCTAGTTGAACCCATAAAAAAGAAGCGTGATTTTGGAAACAGAGCTACCTCAGGCGCCGGACGGCAGTGTGCGCCTGTTACAGATTACCGACACCCACCTCTTCGCGAGCGCCGAGGGGCGGCTGCTGGCCGTGCCCACGGCGCAGAGCCTGGCCGCCGTGCTGGAACAGGTGCAGGCCAATGACCACCCGTTCGATCTCATCCTCGCCACTGGGGATCTCTCCCAGGATCACAGCCCGGAGTCCTACCAGCGCTTCGCCTCCATGATGGCGCCGCTTGCTCGCCCCATCTACTGGCTGCCCGGCAACCACGACGACGGCCCCCTGATGACCGAATACCTGCATGCGGCCGGCATCAGCGAGGCCAAGCAACTGGTGGGGGAGCACTGGCAGATCATCCTGCTGGACACCCAGGTGCGTGGCAAACCCCACGGCGTGCTGGGGGATCACCAGCTGGCGGCCCTGGATCAGGCCCTGCGCCAGCACCCCGAGCGCCATGCCCTCATCGCCCTGCACCATCAGGCGGTGCCGGTGGGCTGCGCCTGGCTGGATCAGCACAACCTCAAGAATGCCGACGACCTGTTTGCCGTGCTGGCCCGCCACCCGCAGCAGAAGACCATACTGTTCGGCCACGTCCACCAGGAGTTTGACGAGGTGCATCGCGGCGTGCGGCTGATCGCCAGCCCCTCCACCTGCATTCAGTTCAAGCCGCTCTCCGACGGCTTCGCCCTGGACGAGTCCGGCCCGGGCTGGCGCTATCTCACCCTGCATCCGGACGGCAGGGTCGCGAGCCAGGTGTGGCGCCTGCCGATGGGGCAGTTCGTGCCCGACCCCGATGCCACCGGTTATTGAGGAGGCCTGCATGACCTCCGTTCTGCTCTACCTGCACGGTTTCAACTCCTCCCCCGGCTCGGTCAAGGCGCAACAGATGGCGGCCTGGGTGGCCGAGCACAGACCCGACATCGAGGTGGTGATCCCGGCCCAGCCCAATACGCCAGCGGCGGCCTGGTCCGCCATCGAGCAGGCCATCGCCGGCCTGAAAGCCCGTCACGGCAGTGCGTTCAAGCTCGGCGCCGTGGGCAGCTCCCTCGGCGGTTTTATGGCGACCAGGGTGAGCGAGCTGCATGGTTGCCGCGCCGCCCTCATCAACCCGGCGGTGCGCCCTCACGAACTGCTCTGCGACTACCTCGGTCCCCAGACCAACCCCTACAACGGCGAACGCTACGAGCTGCTGCCGGCGCACATGGATGAGCTGCGGGCGTTGGCGGTGCCGGTGACGGCCCCCGAGCGGCTCTGGATCCTTCAGCAGCAGGAGGATGAAGTGCTCGACTATCGCAAGGCGCTGGACGAATACCGCTTTGCCCGCCTGTCGCTGGAGTGCGGTGGCAACCACGCCTTCACAGGCTTCGAGCGCTACCCCGCCCAGATCGTCCGCTTCCTCGGGCTCTAGCCATGCAGCTGCCACTGGCCGCCTTCCTCGAACAGGTGCTGGCCACGGCGCAGGCCGGGCTTACCTACTCGAAAGATCCCTTCGATATAGCCCGCTTCGAGGCGCTGCGAGCCGCCACTGTGGCGCTCATCGCCAGCCAGAGCGAGCTGGCACCGGAAGCCATCGGCGACTGGATCGCCCTGGATAGTGGTTATCCCACCCCCAAGCTGGATGTGCGAGCCTTCATCCAGAACGATGCGGGCCATCTCCTGCTGGTGCAGGAGCGTTGCGACGGGCTCTGGACCCTGCCGGGGGGCTGGTGCGACATTGGCGACTCGCCGGCGGGGGCCGTGGTGCGCGAGGTGGTGGAGGAGACCGGCCTCGCCTGCCGGGCCGTGCAACTGCTGGCGCTGTTCGACAAGCTCAAGCATCCCCATCCCCCGCAACTGCCCCATGCCCACAAGGCTTTCTTCCTGTGCGAGGTGACGGGGGGCGCGCTACTCACCGAGACTAATGAGACCCAGGGCGCGGCGTACTTCCCCATCGACGACTTGCCCCCGCTTTCCCGCCATCGGGTGGTGGCATCCCAGTTGCGCACCCTGCACGCCCATCTGCGCGAGGGTCGGCGGGATACCCTGTTCGATTGAGGCGACGACGAGGGGAAGGAGTCACCCGCTTCTGTCGCCGCCACCGGCTGTGTTAACCTTGGCGCACCCCTTCCTCCGCCCACAGGGAGCCCGTCATTGCCCATCTCTTCCGCATTGCCCGACCTGGTCCTTGGCGCCTCTCTCTACTTTCCTCCCCTGTTCAAGGCGGTGCTGCTCGGCCTGCTAGGCTGGCTGCCCGTGCACCACCTGCTGCGTGACTGGCTCTACGGTGGGGATGTCTGGCATCCCCTGCTGATGGATCTCTCCCTGTTTATCCTCGCCGTCAGCGGCGCCCTATGGATATTGCTACATGGCTAAATCACCCCTCGCGACCCTCAAATACTTCTCTACCCTGCTGGTCTGCGCGCTGGCGCTGGCGGCGGGCTGGTGGCTGTGGAACTACTACATGCAGGGGCCCTGGACCCGGGATGGCAAGGTACGGGCCGAGCTGGTCAGCATCACCCCAGAGGTGTCGGGCAAGATCATCAAGATAGCGGTGAAAGACAACCAGCTGGTGAAGGCGGGGGAGGAGATCTTTACCCTGGATCCCGAGCCCTACCGGATCGCGCTGGACAACGCCCAGGCGGCGCTGGCCAAGGCCAAATCGGATCTCGACAAGGCGGAGCACGAGGCGGGCCGTCGCCAGAGCCTCTCCCGCAGCGTCATCTCCGCCGAGGCGGTGGACGAGGCCCGCCTCAATGCCCAGGCGATGAAGGCGGCCTACCAGGTGGCCCAGGCCAATCTGGAGCAGGCCAGATGGTCGCTGGCCAAGACCCGGGTTCATGCCGCGAGCGACGGCTACATCACCAACCTGCAGACCCGGGTCGGCAACTATGCCAGCGCCGGCGTGCCGCTGGTGGCACTGGTGGACATCCACTCCTTCTACGTGCAGGGCTACTTCGAGGAGACCAAGCTCAGGCACATAGCGCCGGGCAAACCGGCAGAGGTGGTGCTCTACAGCGGGGAGCAGCGGCTGCACGGCGAAGTGGAGAGCATAGGGCGCGCCATCCACGATCAGAGCGTGGAGGGGGCCGACAACCTGCTGCTGGACGTCAAACCCAACGTGCCCTGGGTGCGGCTGGCCCAGCGGGTGCCGGTGCGGATCAAGCTGCTGGAGGTGCCGCCCGGGCTGACGCTGATTGCAGGCACCACCTGCACCATCACCATAGGGGAGTAAGGTGGCCGCCTCGCTCTGGCGCCAGACCCCCTGGGGCAAGGCCAATGGCGGCCAGTGGCGCTACGCCCTGCGCAACAGCCTGGCCATGTGCCTGTCGCTCTGGCTGGCCTTCGTGCTGGAGCTGGACTCTCCCTACTGGGCGATGACCTCAGCGGCCGTGGTGAGCTTTCCCACCGTGGGCGGCGTCATCAGCAAGAGTCTGGGGCGGGTAGTGGGCAGCCTCATCGGCGCCATGGCGGCTGTGGTGATCACCGGCCTTGGCATCAGCGATCCCTGGCTGTTCAGCTTCCTCATCGCACTCTGGCTGGCGCTCTGTACTTACATCTCCAACCACCATCAGAACAACGTCTCCTACGCCTTTGCGCTGGCGGGCTACACCGCCGCCATCATCGCCTTCTCCTGCGTCAACCTGACCGACCCGCAGCACATCTTCGACATCGCCCAGGCGCGGGTGAGCGAGGTGATCATCGGCATCCTCTGCGGCGGCCTGTTGATGATGATCCTGCCCAGCACCTCGGATGGCGAGACCCTGCTGCAGTCGCTGCACAAAACCCAGGCCCGCCTGCTGGAGCATGCCCAGCTGCTCTGGCTGGGGGAGGCGAGCCCGGAGGTGCGCACCGCCCACGAGGGGTTGATCGGCCAGATCCTCACCATGAACGTGCTGCGTATCCAGGCGGTCTGGAGCCATCATCGGCTGCGGCGCCACAACAAGCTGCTCAACTTCCTGCTGCACCGCCAGCTGCGGCTCATCAGCCTCATCTCCAGCCAGCGCCGCATGCTGCACAACTGGCCGGCGCAACCGGAGGGGCTGCAGGCGTTGCTGGAGCGGCTGCTGGCCGAGCTGGGCCAGCCCGGCTGCGACAAGTACCGCATCGCCCGGCTGCTGGCCCCCTTGGTGCCGACGGCGGCCAGCGACTACCGGCTGCACACCTTCTGGCGGCGGCTGCGCCACTTCTGCTGGAGCTATCTGGAGTGTCAGCGCTGGCTGGATCGGCTGGCCCGTTACGACGATCAGGAGTGGCCGGCACCGCCGCGCCACTCTTCGCTCACCAGCCACACCGACACGCTGGAGGCGGCCTACAACGGCGGGCGCACCTTCCTCTGCGTGCTGCTCGGCTGCGCCTTCTGGATCCACAGCCAGTGGGATGCGGGCAGTTCGGCGCTGACCCTGCTCTCCATCTGCTGCGTGCTCTACTCGGCCACCCCGGCGCCCGCCAAGGGGGCCAACACCATGCTCAAGGCGATCCTGCTGCTCAGCCTCATCTGCTTCGCGGTCAAGTTCGGCCTGATGATCCGCATCGACGACTTCTGGCTCTTCTGCGCCCTGCTGTTCCCCGCGCTCATCACCATGCAGCTGTTCAAGCAGCAACAACCCAGGCAGGCGGTGCTCTGGGGCCAGCTCATCGTGCTGCTCGGCTCCTTTCTCGCCATTACCAATCCGCCGAGCTACGACTACCTGCAGTACATCAACGGCAGCCTAGGGCAGGCGCTGGGGGTGATGAGCGCCGGACTGGCGTTCCAGCTGCTGCGACCGAGCTCGGATCGGCGCAAGAGCCGCCGCCTGATCCGCTCCCTGCGCCGCCACTTCATGGATCAGCTGGCGCCGGCCCCGCGCCAGAGCGAGAGCCAGTTCGAATCCCTCATCTACCACTGCATCAGCCAGCTCAGCCAGAGCCAGGATCAGACCGCCCGCCTCTGGGTGCTGCGCTGGGGCGTGGTGCTGCTCAACTGCAGCCACATCGTCTGGCAGCTGCGCCAGTGGCGCGGCGAGGATCAGCCCCTCTACCTGGTGCGCGACGCCTGTATCCGCGCTCTGCAGGGGATCCTCACCGAGCAGGGGGTGCAGCACGCCTCCCTGGATCGCACCCTAGGCGAGCTGCAGCGGATCTGCGGGGCCATGGCCAACCACAGGGAGCCGGCGGCGCGGGAACTGGCCGGCATGGTGTGGCGGCTGCACAGCTCGCTCTCCCAGTTGCAGCAGGCGCTGCCGGTGGCGGTCGAGGCGAGCTGAACGGGGCGGGGGCGGCGGCTTATCCGGTCGGGATCAAGCTTTGCCGCCGACGGGTTTGTCCAATACCCTCCCAGCGAGTAAGATTCCCCCCAAACGTCAATTCGCAAGGCCCTCCATGTCTACTCAATACAATGCGGATGCCATTGAGGTCCTCAATGGCCTTGAACCGGTGCGTCGCCGCCCCGGCATGTATACCGACACCACCCGGCCCAACCACCTCGGCCAGGAGGTCATCGACAACAGCGTCGACGAGGCGCTGGCGGGCCATGCCCGCAACCTGGAGGTGATCCTGCACGAGGATCAATCCCTCGAGGTGATCGACGACGGTCGCGGCATGCCGGTGGACATCCACCCGGAGGAAGGGGTCTCCGGCGTGGAGCTGATCCTCTGCAAGCTGCATGCGGGCGGCAAGTTCTCCAACAAGAACTACCAGTTCTCCGGCGGTCTGCACGGGGTGGGGATCTCGGTGGTGAACGCCCTCTCCGATAGGGTCGAGGTGACGGTGCGCCGGGACGGCCAGGTCTATGACATCGCCTTCGAGCGGGGCGAGAAGGTGTCTGATCTGACCATCACAGGCACCTGCGGGCGTCGCAACACCGGCACCCGGGTGCGCTTCTGGCCCCAGCCGAGCTATTTCGACTCGCCCCGCTTCTCGGTCTCGAAACTCGAGCACCTGCTGAAAGCCAAGGCCGTGCTCTGCCCCGGCCTCACCATCAAGTTCCTCGACAAGAACACCGGCATCCGGCTTGAGTGGTGCTACGAAGACGGCCTCAAGGATTACCTGATCGACGCGGTCAAGCAATTCACCTGCCTGCCGGAGCAGCCTTTCGTCGGCAGCTTCAGCACCGAGCAGTCGGCGGTGGACTGGGCCCTGTGCTGGCTGCCGGAAGGGGGGGAGTGCCTCGCCGAATCCTATGTGAACCTGATCCCCACGGCGCTGGGTGGCACCCACGTCAACGGCCTGCGTCAGGGCCTGCTGGACGCCATGCGCGAGTTCTGCGAGTTCCGCAACCTGTTGCCGCGCGGGGTCAAGCTCACTCCGGAAGATATCTGGGATCGCTGCGCCTACATCCTCTCCATCAAGATGCAGGACCCCCAGTTCGCCGGTCAGACCAAGGAGCGGCTCTCGTCCCGCCAGAGCTCGGCCTTCGTCTCCGGCGTGGTGAAGGATGCCTTCAGCCTCTACCTCAACAGCAACACCGAACTGGCCGAACAGCTGGCCGAGCTCTGCATCTCCAGCGCCCAGCGCCGGATGCGCGCCGCCAAGACGGTGGTGCGCAAGAAGATAACCCAGGGCCCGGCGCTGCCCGGCAAGCTCACCGATTGCGGCTGCGCCGACCCCATGCAGGGGGAGCTCTTCCTAGTGGAGGGGGACTCCGCGGGGGGCAGTGCCAAGCAGGCGCGCGACCGCGAATTCCAGGCCATCATGCCGCTGCGCGGCAAGATCCTGAACACCTGGGAGGTGGAGGCCGGTCAGGTGCTCGCCTCCCAGGAGGTGCACGACATCTCGGTCGCCATCGGGCTCGACCCCGACTCCAACGACCTCAGTGGCCTGCGCTACGGCAAGGTGTGCATCCTGGCGGATGCGGACTCGGACGGTCTGCACATCGCTACCCTGCTCTGCGCCCTCTTTGTTAAGCACTTCCGTGCGCTGGTGGAGAAGGGCCACGTCTATGTGGCCATGCCGCCGCTCTACCGGATCGATATCGGCAAGGAGGTCTACTACGCCCTCGACGAAGACGAGAAGAACGGTGTGCTGGAGCGGGTCGAAGCCGAGAAGAAGAAGGGCAAGGTGATGGTGACCCGATTCAAGGGCCTGGGTGAGATGAATCCGAAACAGCTGCGGGAAACCACCATGGATCCCAACACCCGCCGCCTGGTACAGCTCACCATGGGCGCGGAAGGGGAGGAGGGGGACGAGACCCTGCAACTGATGGACATGCTGCTGGCCAAGAAGCGGGCGAGCGATCGCCGCGAGTGGCTGGAAGAGAAGGGCAACCTGGCGATCATCTAGGTCAGCCCACTCTCGTCATCATCAGCCGTCGACTGGCCCGCGCGGGCCAG
>NZ_CDBN01000040.1 GCF_000820085.1 Aeromonas sanarellii | reverse complement strand
ACAACACCCAAGAAGTGTTCTGGGCCTTGTAGCAAGTGAACGAACTACTCAAATTCAGTGATAGTGACGAGCCAAGCGCAACATCACTACTCACGTCAGCTTTCTAGATTAAGAATTTGCCTGGCGGCCATAGCGCCGTGGAACCACCTGAACCCATGCCGAACTCAGAAGTGAAACGCGGTAGCGCCGATGGTAGTGTGGCATTCGCCATGCGAGAGTAGGACACTGCCAGGCACCCAACACGAAGAACCCCGCTCATTTGAGCGGGGTTTTTTATTTTCCTGAAATTCGGCTCCCGTGTAGCCTTGCCTATCTTTATTCCGCTACTCCTCCGGCTTCTATTGCTTCTGCCATATCCTTTCCTCCGCACAAAGTGTCTGCCTGCCAAGGTGGTTTCCAGTCGCCCTGGAGGCTGATGACCTTGGGCGCAATGAGTTGCCATTCCTTTTTCTGATGATCACTATTGCGGCGGGAGGGAGTGACAAGCGTTGCCGGATCCTTAGACTGTGAATCTCATCGATAAGGGAGCTGTGTATGTTGGGGATCCACGATCTGGCGTTGTTTATTGTCTCCGGTCTGCTGTTGAACATGATGCCGGGACCGGATTCCCTGCTCATCATGCTGCGCAGCGGTTCGCAAGGCTGGCGGGCCGGCTCGGTGGCGGCGCTGGGGATAGGAACGGGCACCATGGTGCACGTGCTGGCCGCAGCCCTGGGGCTGTCGGCCCTGCTGAGTACCTCGGCCGAGCTGTTCGCCGTCATCAAGCTGACAGGGGCGTTCTATCTGGTCTATCTGGGGGGTTCACTGCTCAGGCATAGGCCTGGAGCTGCGGTCGCCGGGAATGAGGCTGTGGCACTGCCCAGGCTCTCCTATGGGCGGATCTTCCGGCAAGGGTTGCTCACCAATGTGCTCAATCCCAAGGTGGCGCTCTTCTTCCTCGCCTTCGTACCCCAGTTCATAGATCCCGCTGCACCACAGAAGGCGCTGGCCTTCATCGTGCTGGGTTGCATCTTCAATCTCAACGGCATGATCTGGTGCCATCTGCTGGCGTTTTCCACCGCGTTTGCAAGCCGCAAGGTGCGATTGCCCGCCCGGGTAGCAACTTGGCTGAACCGCGTGATGGGAGGGCTGTTCGTGGGGTTAGGGGTCAAGTTGGCAGCCGAGTGACGGCCCGCGTCGAAATGACCGGCCATAGAAAAAGGCGTATCCCATCGCTGGGATACGCCTTCGTCTGCACTGCAGCAGAATGACCGGGATCAGTTCATGCCGTAACGCTTGAGTTTCTTGCGCAGGGTGCCGCGGTTGATGCCCATCATCACGGCGGCGCGAGTCTGGTTGCCACGGGTGTACTGCATGATCACGTCCAGCATGGGAGCTTCGACTTCGGAGAGAACCATATCGTACAGATCAATCACTTCCTGACCGTTCAACTGGGCCAGGTAGTTACGCAGGGCCTGTTGCACAGAGTCACGCAGGGGGCGTTGGGTCGGCTCGGCAGCGTGATTGTGAGTAGTTGTTACCAATGCATCAGAAGTCAGGGTTTGTTCGAACATATTCGGTCGGCTCTTTAGTTATGCGTTAACCTAATCCATCGAAATACGCTTCGAGTGCCTCGAGTTGTGCGTCTGCACAATCCAGGGCATTGAAGTGCTTACGGAATTCTCGGCCCGCCTCTTCTTCATCCAGATACCAGCCCACGTGTTTACGGGCAATGCGCGCCCCCAGATAGGCACCGTAAAACCGGTGCAGATTGGTGACATGCTCGTTCATCAGGGTGCGAACCTCTTCCCTGTCGGGAGGTGGCAGCTTGGTGCCCGTCTCAAGAAAATGGCGGATTTCCCGGAAAATCCAGGGTCGTCCTTGCGCAGCACGGCCGATCATCACGGCATCGACACCGGTATAGTCGAGGACATACCGGGCCTTCTCCGGGCTATCGATGTCGCCATTGGCGACAACAGGAATCGATACGGCCTGCTTAATCGCCCTGATAGTGTCGTACTCCGCTTCACCCTTGTAGAGGCAGGCACGGGTACGACCATGCACGGCAAGGGCCGCGATACCGCAATCTTCGGCGATTCGGGCGATCTCCTCGCCATTGCGGTTATCCGGATCCCATCCTGTGCGGATCTTCAAGGTGACAGGCACCTCCACCGCGTCCACCACGGCCCGGCAGATGGATCTGACCAGGTCTGGCTGACGCAGCAGGGCGGAACCTGCCAGCTTCTTATTCACTTTTTTTGCCGGACATCCCATGTTGATGTCGACGATCTGAGCGCCCTGCTCCACGTTGTAGCGGGCAGCAAACGCCATCATCTCGGGGTCGGCACCGGCAATCTGGACCGATCGCAAGCCACCTTCTGCAGAGTGATCCATTCTCATCCGGGTTTTCTGGGTATCCCAGACATCCGGGTTGGCCAGCAGCATCTCGGAAACGGCCATGCCGGCTCCCAATCGCAAACAGAGTTCACGAAATGGTCGGTCTGTTACACCGGCCATGGGGGCCACGATCAGGGGAGTTTCAAGCGTGTGGGGACCTATCTGCATTACACGGTTACCATCGGCTTAGGGCGGCGTATATTACGCATTTTTTAGTCAGGAGAAAAGGTTAGTATTTGAGCGTCAGCCATTTTTTTCTGAAAAAAACGTCGCGCCAAGGCTTGCAAATTCAGGAGTGCTTGAAAATCGGGCATATTGTTTGGGAGCATGTTCAGGGTCAAACGGGTGAGGGGCGCGGTGAATTGTGAGTCTCCTTCCCTGGCCGGTTTAGGCTATGATAGCGGGCCTGAATCGAGCAAAAGCTCCACACAATTTCATTACAAAAGGATCGGGGATGTATGACGGCAAGGTTCATCAAATCGCTCTGCCCATGCCTGCTGGGTATCATGCTGGGGTCGGCCCAGGCGCAGACGGTCAGCTTCAGCGAGGCCTGGAGCCGGGTCATCCAGCAGGATGACGGACTGGCGGCAGAGCAGGCCGGGGTGGAGAGGGCCCAGCAACTGCGGGAGGCGGCCAAGGCCATGTACCTGCCCAAGGTGGATGTGGGGGCCAGCTATACCCACCTCGATCAGCCGATGGAGCTGGACATGCTGGACCTCAATCCCATCGCCAATCACCCGGAATTTGGCAAGGTTCTGGGGCCCGTCATGCAGGCGCTCAATCTCAGCCCGAGCGACTTCGTCACCCCGCTCACCAAGCAGAACGTGGTCACCAGTTCGGTCAAGATGCTGTGGCCACTGTTCACCGGCGGGCGCATCGATGCGGCCCAGGACATTCGTCAGGCCCAGGTGAGCGAGGCCGAGCAGTTGCTGGTGCTCAAGCAGCAGTCCACCTTCGAGAGCCTCTCCCAGACCTACTTCGGCGTGGTGCTGGCGGCCCAGGTGGTGCAAACCAAGCAGGAGATCGAGCAGGGGCTTGCCCATCACCTGGATCATGCCAACAAACTCGAGGCCCAGGGCCAGATCGCCAAGGTGGAGCGCCTTTCGGCCCAGTCGGCCTATGACAGGGCACGCATCGACACCCAGAAGGCGCGACGCAGTCTGGAGATCGCCCAGCTGGCCCTAGGTCACCTGCTCAAGCTCAAACAGGCGGAACCCAATACCCGCCTATTCATCAACGAGGGGATGCCACAGCTCGCTCCCCTGGTGCAGGAGACCCTGGCGGTGCACCCCGGCCTCAAGCTGCTGGCGGCCAAGAAGGAGCAGGCCCAGGGCATGATCAAGCTGGAGAAGGGCAAATACGCCCCCGAGCTGTTCCTGTTCGGCAACTACAACCTCTATGAAGATGATTCCATCGTCTCCAAGACCACACCGGACTGGCTGGTCGGCGTCGGGGTCAGCATGCCGCTGGTGAGTCGTGATGGCCGCTCCGAGACGGTCCAGGCGGCCAAGAGCGCCGAACTCCAGGTCAACCTGCTGCAAGCCAAGACCCGCCAGGATCTGGAGCTCTTGGTCGAGAAGACCTGGCGCGAGGCTGCCCAGGGGCTGGAGGAGTACCACTCCCTCTCCTCGACCCAGGCGCTGGCCGAGGAGAACGTGCGGTTGCGTGACAAGGCGTTCGGGCAGGGGCTCTCCACCTCGTTGGATGTGGTGGATGCGCAGACCCAGCTGGCCGGGGTCAAGACCCAGCGCGCCGCCGCCGCCTACCAATATGTGATCTCCCTGGCCCGCCTGCTGGCGCTCTCCGGCCAGATGAACAGTTTCAACCAGTATCAGCATGGCCAGGCCATCGAGGTGAATTCATGAGTCATCCCCCCATCAAGAAGAAGATGAGCCAGGGCAAGCCCTGGTTGCTGCCCCTGGTCCTGGTGCTGCTGGTCCTCTGGCTCGGCTGGCGCTTCTGGCTGGCCTATCAGCCGGAACCGGTCCGGCTGCAGGGGCAGATAGAGGCGCAGCAGTATTCGGTCTCTTCCAAGGTGGCGGGCCGTATCGACGAGGTGCTGGTGAAGAAGGGGGATCAACTGGCCAGGGGACAGCTGGCGTTCACTCTGGCGAGCCCCGAGATCGAGGCCAAGCTGAGCCAGGCCAAGGCGGGCCAGGCGGCGGCCGGCGCCATGGCCGAGGAGGCCGAGAAAGGGGCGCGAGTCCAGCAGATCGCCGCCGCCAAGGATCAGTGGCAGCAGGCCAAGGCGGCCGCCCTGCTCCATGGCAAGACCTATGAGCGCATCGCCAGCCTGCACCGGGATGGCGTGATGTCGCTGCAAAAGCGTGACGAGGCCTGGACGGCCTGGCAGGCGGCGAAGTACAGCGAGGGTATGGCCTGGCAGCAATACCAGATGGCGCTGGAAGGGGTGCGGGAAGAGACCAAGGTCGCGGCCCGGGAGCAGGCCAAGATGGCGGCAGGGGGAGTGGCCGAGGTGGAGGCCTATCTGGCCGACACCCGCATCGCCAGCCCCCACGAGGGGGAAGTCGCTCAGGTGCTGCTGCGCAGCGGCGAGCTGGCCCCCCAGGGCTTCCCCGTGGTGACCCTGCTCGACATGAAGGATGCCTGGGCCCAGTTCCATGTACGTGAGGACCTGCTGCCAAGGTTCCCGGTCGGTACCGAGTTTGATGCCCGTATTCCCGGCCTGGGGGATCAGCTGGTGCGCTTCAAGGTGACCCATGTGGCCGTGATGGGGGATTTCGCCACCTGGCGTGCCACCGACACCCGCCAGGGGTTCGACATGAAGAGCTTCCAGGTGGAGGCGCGCCCCCTGCAGCCGGTTGACGGGCTGCGGGTCGGCATGAGCGTGCTGGTCGAGCTCTGATGGGACGCGAATGGCGGTTGCTGTGGCAGGACCCGTTCGGCCGGGCGCTGGCGAGCTGGGTCCCCTTGCTGCTGATAGGGATCCTGTGCTGGATCTTCTCGGCCGGACTGGCGCGCGACCTCAAGGTGGGTCTGGTGGATCTGGATCGCAGCGCCCTCTCCCGCCAGCTGGCGTTTTCTCTCGATGGTTCCGCCGGGCTCAAGATAGCGCGGCAGTTTGACGCCATCGACGAGGGGGCCAACGCCCTGCGGGGGGGCGACATCTACGCCCTGGTGGTGATCCCCCATCACCTGGAGCGGGACGCCCGCGAGGGGACCCAGCCCAGGGTGACGGTGTTCAACAACGGCCAGTTCATCCTGATCGCCAAGCTGGTCAACTCGGCGCTGGCCCAGGTGGTGGGGACTCTCAACGGCCAGGTAGGGGTACTGGAGGCCATGGCCGACGGCAAGGCGCTGCCCGGTGCGCTGGGGCAGTCGGTGCCCATCGCCAGCCAGGTGACGGCGCTCTACAACCTCAATTCCAGCTACGCCCAGTTTCTTCTGAGCGCCCTGCTGCCGGCGGTGTGGCAGATCCTGGTGGTGCTCTATGGCCTCAATGCCCTGGCCCGCACCGATCGCCTCGGGTTGGACTGGACCACCAGAGGGGTCTGGTTCGGCCTCTGGCGTACCCTGTTGCCCCATGTGCTCATCGGCTGGGGGTGGGGGCTGGCGTGGAGTCTGCTGCTGTTCAAGGGGCTGGGGTACCCCATGCAAGGCAGTTGGCTGGTGCTGACGGCGGGGCTGGGACTGGCGTCGGCCGCCTGTGTCACCATGGGGGCCTTCTTCTACGCCATCATCCGGGATCCGGCGCGGGCGCTCTCTCTGGCCGGCGCCTACACTGCGCCGGGATTTGCCTTCATGGGGGTCACCTTTCCGGTCAGCGCCATGGGGGATGTGGCCCAGTTCTGGCGCAGCCTGCTGCCCATCTCTCACTATGTCGAGCTGCAGATAGGCCAGAGCAACTACGGCCAGCCGCTGGCGGCGGCACTGCCCCAGCTCGGGGCACTGCTGCTGTTTCTGCTGCCCCTGCTGTTGGTGGTGCGCCGTTACCGGCAGCAGGCGGAACTGGTCCGTCAATCCGTCGCAATCGCCGAGAAGGAGCCTGAGTGATGCTGGGATTTGTCGATCTGTTGCGCCTGGAGCTGCGCACCCTCTTGGCGGATCGCGCCATCATGCTGACCCTGTTTGGCGGCGTGCTTTTCTACTCCTTCCTCTATCCGCAGCCTTACCTGCACCAGCTGCCGCGGGAAGAGCCCGTGGTGGTGGTCAACGAGGATGGCAGCCAGCTCTCGCGCCAGCTGGAGTTCATGGCCGATGCCACGGCGCAGGTCAAACTGGTGGCGCGGGCAGACTCCCTCGATGAGGCACGCCAGATGATGGTGGCCGGGAAGGCGAGCGGCATTTTGCACATCCCCCGCCATTTCTATCGGGACCTGATGCTGGGCAGGAGCGTGACCCTGGGCTATGCGGGCGATGCCTCCTACTTCCTGGTCTACGGCACCATAGCCGAAGGGCTGGCCCAGGCGGGGGGGACGCTCGCCGCCCAGATCAAGGTGGCCCGGCTGCTGAGCCATGGGGAGGCGCTGCCCCAGGCCGCCATGGGCTGGAATGCGGTGGCCCTCAACGTGCTGCCTGTGTTCAACCCCACCATGGGCTATGTGAACTACGTGGTGCCGGCGGTATTCGTGCTGATCCTGCATCAGGTACTACTCATGGGCACCGGCATCCTGGGGGCGACCCAGAACCAGCGCAGCCGCCGTGGGGAGGCAGGTTACTGGCAGAGTGCCCCCGTGCTGGCGCTGCTGCTGGCCCGCACCCTGGTGGTGGGGGGGCTCTTCGTGCTGCCGGTGACCTACTTCTTCGGCTTCTGCTTCGATCACTACGGCATTGCCCGCACCGCGGCGCCGGGGGCGCTCTGGCTGTTCACCCTGCCGTTCCTGCTCGCGACCACCTGGCTTGGGGTGGTGCTGGGGGCCCTGGTCAGTCGCCGCGACCTGCCGACCCAGGTAGTGCTGCTCTCCTCCCTGCCGCTGGTGTTCCTCGCCGGCTTTATCTGGCCGCTGGAGCTGATCCCGGCGCCGCTCAACTGGCTGGGGCAGTGGGTGCCGAGCACGGCAGCCATCGAAGGCTTCCTGCGCCTCAACCAGATGGGGGCCGACTTTGCCCAGGTCTCTGCCTACTGGTGGCGGCTGTGGGGGTTGGCGCTGCTGTATGGAACACTGGCTTGCTGGTTGCTTCATCGGCGGCAGCCGCGCCCTGCGGGCCATCAGGGAACGCCGGATGAGCCGGCCACGGCGGGAGCGGGTGAACCTTCTTCTCGCTAGAGGCCATCAACGCAAGGTGAACAACAAAACGGTCAGCCACAGGGCTGACCGTTTTGTTTTTCTCAGGCTCGTCCCCCCCTTATCCGCGGGCTCACCCCCGGCTGAGGCTGGGGTCGGCGATGGCGTAGATCTGGCCAAGGGCCTGCGGGTCGGTGAGCAGTTGCATACCCCGTATCGCCACATCCTGGCGGCGCACCAGGCCGTGTAGCTCCTTGTTCTGGCTCAGCTCGGCCTGTCCCGTCGCCTCCCCATCCTGCAAGCCGGCGGGCCGCAAGATGGTCCAGTCAAGGGTGCTGGTCTGCAGCCAGCTCTCCGCCAGGCTCTTGAGCCTCACCTCGTGACCGAAGGCCTCCCGCGCCCGTTGGGGCAGGTATTGCCAGCTATCGCCACAACCTAGGGAGGTCACCAGCAGCAGGCGGCTGAGCCCGGCCCGCTCCATCTCGTCGATCACCAGGCGATTGCCCAGGTAGTCGACGGGCTCGGCCTGGCGGAAGCTGCCGAGGGTGGAGATGACTCGCGCCGCGTTGCCGGCTGCCTGGCATGCCATGGTCACGGCCTGTGGGTCCAGGGCATTCCCGGTGACGACCTCGACACCCAGAGATTGCAGTTCGGCGGCCATGTCGGCATGGCGCACCAGGGCGACGACCCTGTGACCCTGGCGCAGCGCCTGCCCGGTGAAGGCACGGCCCAGCCCGCGGCTGGCACCGAAGATGAGTGTGGTTGGCATGGTGCGGCTCCCTTGAGTGAAATGGCTAGCCTAGAGGGCGGAAGGGGTGTTGTAAATAAGAGTTGTTTTTATTTGTGGATTGGTAAGAAGGAGTGCGAGCCGCCAGGCGCTCGCACTCACTGAGAGAGCGTCAGCCGTTGTAGTTGCCGATGCTTGTGCGCCTACTTGGGCCGCTCATATGGATAGCTACAGCAGGGCTAAATGCCTTAATTGCTTCAAAGCAAAAGTCACCGAGCGCCTGATGTAAGGTTTCTGGCGTGTGGTTGGTGATGAGGATGACACTCTTGGAGAGGTTACGGCGCCGGCGCAGCAGGTGGCCGAGGAAGCTGGACTGGCTCTCCGCCATCTTGGCGCGGTTGGCCGCCACCTCGTCGATGATCAGTAGGTCAACCTCTTCCAGGGCGCGCCGGTACTGGTTGCGATCTTCTTGATCTGGGATCACGTTGAAGAACAATCTGTCTACGATTGAGGCCCACTGCTGGAAGATCACTGACTTCTGATGGCGGGAGATCAGTTCGTGCGCGACGGCTCCCGCTAGAGTGGACTTGCCGGTACCATAGCCTCCATGGATTAACATGCAACTCCCCCCCCACTGTTCAAAGCCGAAGATGAATTGGTGAGCTGTTGCTATAGGGTCTTGCAGAATTGGATCTGTGGTATCCATTTTATCAAACACCCAATTGGGATTTAGGTCCGCCTGAGTGATTAGCTTCTGGATCCGCTCCTGGCGCGCCACCTTCTGTAGTTCGCGCACCTCGGCGTTGGCCTTGGCGTCGTACTCCTTACGCAGGGTTTCGTAGTCATACTGGCTGCCACCGGTTTGGGCTTGTAAACGGCGAATACGTTCTAGCAACCCACTTACATGGTTACTTAATTCGGGGTCATGCACCCGCTGAGCCTGCCTGTTTTGAGTCTGTTTCTGGAGTTTATTTTCGATCTCTTTCAGATCCTGAAGGTGTGTTTCATATGGTTTGCTCATTGGGCACTCCTTTTGGATGCTGATCGCTTAGTTCAATATCTTACTTTGATCGCGAAATTTTACTGAAATATGGGTTTAATTTTCATCTTTTTGATTCTTTTGATTCTTTTGTGCTTCGTGTTGGCGGCGTGCATCTTTCAAGATTTCTAACGCACGCTTATTTGATTCAGTATCGATAGAGGAAGTTACATTCACCTGTTGATAGCCCTGCACCTCCATCGGTTTGCGGCGGGTATAGCGGCGGGTCTTGAGAGCGCGAATGAACTTGAGCATCCACTGGTGCTGGGAATCGAACACCTCGGGGCGGCCGAGCCAGTAGGCGATGAACTCGCCGAGATCCTCCTCGCTGTAGCTGGCGTCGATCACCCCGCACAGGCGGGCGAGGGCGGGCAGCTCTTCATCCGGCCGCCACTGCAGGTGCATCTGGAACGGCCGCTCCGGCAGCGGGCTGCGTACCCGCTGGCTCAGCAGGGGCAGCAGGAAGGGGCACTGATGGTAGTGCTCACTGTCAGCCTGCGCCTCGACCTGCAGCAGTTCGGCCTCCATCAGCTCGTCGAGCAGCTCGGTCAGCTGGCGGGCGTTGACCTGATAGCTGAAACCGCCGGGATTGCCCGGATCGACGACCGCCAGGGCGCGACCCAGTTCAGGGTAGTTGAGCCTTTGCTGCCGATTTTCCAGCACCAGCCGGCGCAGCTGCAGGGTATAGAGGCTGCGTGCCGGATGGGAGAGTCTGGGATGGGCGAGGGCGCTGTATTCGGCTGGCGTCATGGTCTGCTTCACGATCTGGAGTGGGGGCATTATCCCTCATGGCGGGGTCTCACACAATTCGAGACGACCCTGGACGGGACATCCGCTCTTCAAGGCGGCCATGACCGCACAGGGAGTGTTGATAAAATAATCAGTCCATTTCAAATGGTTGGCAGACATCGCGACCGTTGGCGGCAAGATGGAGTGGCGGGATTCAACCCCCATGATCTAGTCTTAATGCTCAAATAACCATTTGACTAATAAGAGCTTTGTCAAGATGTCAAAAGCCGGACTACGGATCTTGGTGGTGGAAGACGAAGCGGTTTTTCGCCACTCGCTGGTATCTTATCTCGAGCACGACGGGGCCTGCGTCTTCCAGGCCGAGGATGGAATAGAGGGGCTCTCGGCGGCGGCGCTCTATCACCCCGATGTCGTGTTGTGTGACCTCAACATGCCGAACATGGATGGCCATGAGGTGATCGCCTGCCTCAGTGCCCGCTACCCCGAGGTGCCCGTCATCGTCATCTCAGGCCAGGATCAGATGGCTGCGATCGAGCGGGCGCTGCGGGCGGGGGCCCGCGACTTCTTCATCAAGCCGGTGGATGACTATGAGCAGATCCGGCGCAGCATCGATCAGTGCCTGATGCACAACGGCCACCAGAGCCAGCAACTGGAGCTGATGGAACACATCGACTTCTTCCGGGGACACGATCTGGCCTCCAGTCGCCTGCTGGCCTGGCTGGCGCCACCGGGCATGCAGGAGTGGGGACCCTGGCAGGTGACCTTTGCCGGCATGGGGAACCTCTTCATCCCCGATACCTTCAAGCTGGACGACAAGCTGCTGGTGCTGGTGATGGAGCTGCCTATCCTCGGTGTGGACGCCGCCTTCTGCGGGGCCTTGGTGCGCTCCCTGATGAACGGCCCCTATCGCCAGTTCCAGCAGCAGGAGAGCCGACTCCTGACCCAGCCACACAGGCTGCTGGACTACCTCAACCTGCAATTGCTGGAATCTGGCCTGCGCCACTCCTTCGCCATGGCGGCGCTGCTGTTCGATCAGGAGGACGGACTGGTCTTCGCCAATGCCGGTCTCACTTCCCCCCACTGGTTGATGCGTTGTGGCGGGCTGCCGCTCGGCCTGATGCGCAGCAGCCGCTATGCGCTGCACAGGCGCAGCTGGCATGAGCCGTTCGAGCTGCTGTTTCGCAGCGACAGCGGCAGCGCCCTGAAGATGCAGGTACGCCATCACTGAGCACGCCGACGACGGCACAAACAAGCAGGGCGCCCATGGGCGCCCTGCTTGCATTGCACAATCCTGACCGAATCAGACGGTGGCGGACTGCAGCTTGTTCTCCTGCTCCGGCTCCTTGGCGGGGCCTTCGGCACCGTGCATCCAGTAGACCAGGCGGTTGGCCATGGTCAGCAGGATCAGGGCGCTGATCACGGCGGCCAGGGCGATGCCACCGAAGATGGCCATGGCACCGGATTCGCCGACGAAGGAGCCGATGAAACCGGCGGCATAGTTGGCCAGGGCCACGAAGCCGAACCAGGCACCCATCATCAGGGAGGCCAGGCGCAGCGGAGCCAGCTTGGTCACCATGGAGAGGCCGATGGGGGAGAGGCAGAGCTCGCCCAGGGTATGGAACAGGTAGGCGCCGACCAGCCAGAACATGGAGGTCTTGACGGCCTGATCACCCCCCTGCTCCAGCACGGCACCGATCATGAACAGGAAGCCGATGGCCAGGAACAGCAGACCCATGGCGAACTTCACCGGGGAGTTCGGCTCTTTCTTGCCGAGCTTGATCCAGATGGCCGCGACTATGGGGGCGAGGGTGATGATGAAGAAGGGGTTCAGGGACTGGAACCAGGCGGTCGGCACTTCGAAGCTGCCGATCATGCGATCGGTATATTCCTGTGCGTACAGGTTCATCAGGCCGCCGGCCTGCTCGAAGCCGGCCCAGAAGATGATGGTGAACAGACCCAGCACCAGGATGACCTTGATGCGATCCACTTCCTGCTTGGTCAGCGGGGCCTTCTGCTCCTTGGAGCGCTGCAGGGCGGCGCGCTGGGCGGCCGGCACGCGGCCGATGTCGCCGAGGAAACGCTGGGCCATGGTGGCCTGCACCACCAGGGAGAGCAGCATGCCGATACCGGCGCTGACGAAGGCGGCCTGCCAGCCGTAGGCGGTGGCAGCGGCGCCGCAGATCACCCCTGCCAGCAGGGAGCCCAGGTTGATGCCCATGTAGAAGACGGTGAAGGCACCGTCACGGCGGTGATCCCCTTCCTGATACAGGTCACCCACCATGGTGGAGATGTTCGGCTTGAACAGGCCGTTCCCCAGGATCAACAGGCCGAGGCCCGCGTAGAAGACGGTGTTGACCATGTCCGGGAACATGGCGTGGGGCAGGGCCAGGGTAAACTGGCCGGCGGCCATCAGCACGGCACCGAACAGGATAGCGCGACGTTGGCCCAGGAAGGTATCTGCCAGCCAGCCGCCGATGATCGGAGTGATGTAGACCAGGCCGGTGTAGATGCCGTACAGCTTGAGGGCATCGGCCTGGGTCCAGCCCATGCCGCCGTTGGCGGTCATGTCGGTCAGATAGAGGACGAGCACGGCACGCATGCCGTAGTAGGAGAATCTCTCCCAGAGTTCGGTACTAAAGAGCAAAAAAAGCCCTTTAGGGTGACCTAAAAAGGTCCCTTTGGACGGGTTATTCATTGGAACTTCCACCTGTGTCTTATATTTTTTTAGAAATTTTATGCAAGGGCTAGGAACAAGCCATATTCCTTATAAAACAAGCAGGATTGAATTACAATGACAGGTTTTGACGATATTTTATCTATCGATGGTTGAATATTTGTTTATAAAATGAAAATGGGCATCGAATGATGCCCAGTTTTTTATTCTGCTTGTTGTGCAAATATTCAGCGATTACAACTGTTTGACGAACTGCTTCAACCAGGCGGTAAATTCGCCGTCCAGCTCGCGGTGGCGCACGGCGTACTCCACGTTGGCCTTCATGTAACCGAGCTTGCTGCCGCAATCGTGGCTGCGCCCCTTCATGAAGTAGGCGTTGACCTGCTCTTTCTCCATCAGCATGGCGATGGCATCGGTCAGCTGGATCTCGTCGCCGGCACCGGCCGGGGTCTTCTCCAATAGGGGCCAGATGTTGGCGGAGAGCACATACCGACCGACCACGGCCAGGTTGGAGGGGGCCTCGTCACGGGGCGGTTTCTCGACGATGGCCTGCATCGGCAGCGACATGCCGGCGCTCAGCGCCTCGCCCTTGATGTCGGCGATGCCGTACTTGTCCACCTCGCTCTCGGGGACGGCCTCCACCATGATCTGGCTGATCTGGTTCTCTTCGAACAGGTGCACCATCTCCGCCAGGTTGTCCTGCTTGAGATCGCTGGCCACTTCGTCGATGAGCACGTCCGGCAGCAGGACGGCGAAGGGCTGATCACCGATCAGCGGGCGGGCGCACAGCACCGCGTGGCCCAGGCCTTTTGCCTCACCCTGGCGTACGTGCATGATGGTGACGTCTTTGGGGCAGATGTGCTGCACCTCTTCCAGCAACTGGCGCTTGACCCGTTTCTCCAGGGTCGCTTCCAGCTCGAAGCTCTTGTCGAAGTGGTTCTCGATGGAGTTCTTGCTGGAGTGGGTCACCAGGATGATCTCCTTGATGCCGGCGGCGATGGCCTCGCGCACCACATACTGGATCAGCGGCTTGTCGACCACAGGCAGCATCTCCTTGGGGATGGCCTTGGTGGCGGGCAGCATGCGGGTACCCAGGCCGGCGACGGGGAGAACGGCCTTGCGAACAACGAACGGTGTCTTTTTCATGGAGTGAGTCCCAAAATACGAAGTGGGCTCATGATACCCGAAGAAAAATAGGGCAGCCACAGGCCGCCCTCGGGATGATGGGGATTCAAACCGGTTACTTGACGATAATCATGTCCCGATTCGCCTCCAGGGTGGCGGGCCCGATGCCGCTCACGTCCGCCAGCTGATCCACCGAGGTGAACTTGCCCTGTTTCTCGCGGTGGTCGACGATGGCCTGTGCCTTCTTCTCGCCGATGCCCTTCAGGGACGCAAGTTCATCGGCGCTGGCGGTATTGAGGTTGATCTTGCCGGCCTCAGTGGTGGTCGCGACGGTCGCGGCAGGCTTGGTGGCCGGCTTGTCGGCGGCCAGTACGGGCTGAGTCAGCAGAGGGAGGCAGCCCAGCAACAGGGCGGCGACGAGAGCTTTGTGGTTCATGGTTTCACGTCCTTGTTGGATGCCGGATGGCTATAGAAAGCTAGCTGGACTGCGTCACTTTTCGTCTGTGAAATGTAGCAGGGTAATAATTCAGGCAAATCGGCTATAAGCCGAAGATGCCCGCTCGGTTACACTGACTAACCCTTTGAGCGAGATGTCTTTTCTATGTATCTACCCACCATTTCCGAGCTGGAACCCATCGCCCGCGCCGCCGGTGAGGCCATCATGGCCATCTACAGCCAACCCTTCGCGGTGGAGTACAAGCAGGACGAGAGCCCGCTGACTGCCGCGGACAAGGGGGCCCACGAGGTGATCGTCCGTGCGCTGGCCCGGCTCACGCCTTCGATCCCCGTGCTGTCGGAAGAGTCGGACGTCGCGACCCTGCAGGCCAGGCTCGCCTGGTCCCGCTACTGGCTGGTGGATCCGCTGGATGGCACCAAGGAGTTTGTCTCCCGCAACGGCGAGTTCACGGTGAACATCGCGCTGATTGAACAGGGCGCTCCGGTCTGGGGGCTGGTCTATGCCCCTGTGCTGGACAAGCTCTGGTATGGGGGAAAGGGGCTGGGGGCCTGGCGTGTGGTCGATGGCAGGCATGAGGCCATCCAGACCCATCCCCACGAAGAGGGGCAGGCGTGGCGCGTGGTGGGTAGCCGCAACCACCTCTCCGGGGAGACCCTGGATTACCTGGCCCGCTTTGGTGACATGGAGCGGGGCGATATCGAGCTGGTCTCCATGGGCAGCTCGCTCAAGTTCTGCATCATTGCCGAGGGCGGGGCCGAGCTCTACCCCCGTCTCGCCCCGACCTGCGAGTGGGACACCGGCGCTGCCCAGGCGGTGCTGGAGGGGGCGGGGGGCAGCGTCACCCAGCTGGACGGTTCCCCCCTACGTTACAACAAGCCGGATATCCTCAACCCCTGGTTTGTGGCCAGGGCCTGAGCCGGGCATCGGATGCGAAAAGGCCGGACATTGTCCGGCCTTTTTGTTTGCGATGAGCCTCGATGAGGTCAGAAGACTCTCTTGAACGGCTTGATGGTGACGCGGGCGTAGACGCCGGCCGCCACATAGGGATCCGCATCGGCCCAGGCCTTGGCCTCGGCCTGGCTGGCAAACTCGGCGATGACGGTGCTGCCGGTGAAACCCGCATCGGCGGGATCCTCGGCATCGATGGCCGGGTTGGGGCCCGCGGTCAGCAGGCGCCCCTCATCCTGCAGCGCCTGCAGGCGGGCGAGGTGGGCGGGGCGAGCCAGCTTGCGCTGTGGCAGGCTGTTCGCGACGTCTTCGGAGTAGATCAGATACCACATGAGAGGATCCTTTTCTGGTTGCGGTTATTTTTTCTGCTCTGCTTTCTGCTCGGCCGGCATGTGGCGATAGAGGTAGACGCCGCTCAGCAGGGTGAAGACCAGGGTCAGGCCGAGCAGGCCGAAGACCTTGAAGTTGACCCACATCTCCTGGGAGAGGTTGAAGGCCACATAGAGGTTGAGCAGGCCGCAGAGGGCAAAGAAACCGACCCAGCCCAGGTTGACGTTGTCCCAGATCCGGTCGGGAGCCTGCAGCTCCTTGGCCAGCATCTGCTTGATCAGGTTCTTGCCAAAGCCGTAGCGGCTGACGAGCAGGGCGAGGGCAAACAGCACGTTGATGACGGTCACCTTCCACTTGATGAAGGCGTCGTCATGGAAGAAGACGGTGAGGCCGCCGAAGAAGCCGACCAGCAGGAAGGTAAAGAGCTGCATCTTCTCGACCTTGCGATAGCGGATCCAGCCGTAGGCGAGCTGCAGACCGGTGACCACCACCAGGGCGCCGGTGGCGGTGTAGATGTCCTGGAACTTGTAGACCGCGAAGAAGACGATCAGGGGGATAAACTCGATAAACTGCTTCATGCTGGGCTCATTACCTCAAAATTTCACTCAGTGTACCTGTCCGTCAGACAACGGCAAATGAATAAGACCGCTCATTTTCCCCCCAGTTCCTCAGCCGAATAGCCGCCGTGCCACCTCGATCCCCAGCCGCTGCTGATCCGCCAGCAGCTCGCGAATATGGCGCTCCTCGATCAGCGGATTGAGCAGCACGGCGCGCAGCAGAGTGAGCGATTGCTCGCCGTAGCGGCTCACCGCCCGCTGGGTGCGGGAGACGAAGCTGTGCCCCTCGGCGCGCTGTGCCTTCTGCAGTGCCACGTTGAAGGCATTGATCTCGTCGTTGGCTGCCTCGTCCAGGGCCTTGCCCTGTAGATGGGGCGGGATGCAGCGGTAGGAGAGCAGGTTCATCACCGGCGCCGACATCAGCTCGAAGGCGGGGCTCGCCTCGATGAGCGCCGCCATCCGCCGCGCCCTGTCGTAGTTGGCGTCGATGAGCTCGGCATACCCCTGCCGCCCCAGCATCTGGAAGGCGGCATCCAGATAGAGGGCGTTGGCGGGACGGGTGCCCTCCAGGGTGAAGCGTCCCTGATCGAAGGAGGTGGCGCGAATGGCGTAGGGCGCCTCGCGCTTCACCGCCATCATCAGATCCGGCTGGCGGCAGAGCAGCATGCCGGTGCCAAGAGGGACCAGCAGTTGCTTGTGGCCGTCCAGGGTCACGGTATCGGCCTGATCGATCCCTTCCAGCAGGCCCTGATAGCGGGGGGAGAAGAGGGTCGGGCCACCCCAGGCGGCATCCACGTGGAAGTGGATCTGCTCGCGCCGTGCGATGGCGGCGAGTTCCGGCAGGGGATCGATGGAGCCGAAGTCCGTGCTGCCGGCGACCCCGACCAGGGCCAGCACCTTGATCTTCTGCTCCTTGCACTGGCGCAGCGCCTGCTCCAGCGCGGCCAGGCTGAGTCGGTTGTGTTCGTCGGTGTCGAGGCGCCAGACGCTGCGGGCCCCCAGCCCCAGCAGATCCATCCCCTTGTCGAAGGAGTAGTGCATCAGCCGTGACCCCAGGATCACGGCGCCGCGATAGCCCTGCTCAAAGAGCGAAAACAGGTTGTCGCCACAGGCCCGGTTGCGAGCCAGCCAGAGGGCGGTGACATTGGCGATGGTGCCACCGCTGGTCATGACGCCCAGGGCCGCATCCTTGGCGTGCATCTGGGCTGCATAGAAGGCATCGTCCTCGCGATAGACGAGGCGATGCAACTTGGCCAGCACCTCCCGCTCCAGGAAGCTCAGCAGGCGGGAGGACTCCATCTTCATGGGATTCTGGTTCAGCATCACCAAGAGGCGCGACAGCTCGGCGGTGAAGGCTGGCAGGGGCGCCGTCATGTGCCCCATATAGCGCGGGGAGGTCAGGTGTGATGCGCCGGGCACCAGGGTGGCGAGCCGTTCCAGATAGGCTTGTGTACTGATGCCGGTGGCGGGCATGGACGACTGGTCGAGCTGGTGGACGAAGCTGTCGCGTTCATAGGGAGCCTGACTGTCGTCGGAGTGATGGAAGGTCTCCAGCAGGGCCGTCATGGCCTGGCCGAAGTCAGGATCCGGTTGTGTAAACAGTTCAGTCAGCTTCATCGGGTTCTCCAGACCAGATTGTCGGGCAGACGCGGCCATCCGTCCCGGCGGCGTCGGCCGCAGAGCATACACCAAAGGGGCGGGGGGCACAGCCATCTCCTAGCCCCCCGACCGTTGGTTCTTTATTTTGAGCTAACGCTTGTAGCCTGAAACGTCGGCCGCTAGAGTGAACCGGTTCAGGTCAGGAGGTGGTGATGACGGATGTGACGGGGTATTCCCCTCGGGAAGAGTGGGCCAATCGCCTCAGCCATGGGCTGGGGTTGCTGCTGGGCGGGCTGGGTCTTGCCTTGCTGCTGCACAAGGGGTGGGATCAGGGACCCAGGGTGCTGCTGAGTTACGGCCTCTATGGGGCCAGCCTGGTGCTGCTCTATCTCGCCTCGACGCTCTATCACAGCATGACCTCGGAGCGGGCCAGGCGCAGGTGCAAGCTGTTCGATCACTGCGCCATCTATCTGCTGATCGCCGGCACCTATACCCCCTTCCTGCTGGTGGCGCTCGATACGCCGCTGGCACAGGGGTTGATGGTGGTGATCTGGGGGCTGGCCCTGGCCGGGGTGCTGTTCAAGCTGATCTTCATCAACCGCTTCAGGCGTTTGTCGCTCTTCACCTATCTGATGCTGGGCTGGCTGTCCCTGGTGGTCGTCTACCAGCTCTACCTGCATCTGGACGGTGCCGGGCTCCTGCTGCTGGGGCTCGGCGGACTCATCTACAGCCTGGGGGTGATCTTCTACGTGGCCAGAGGCATCCCCTACAACCACGCCATCTGGCACCTGTTCGTGCTGGGGGGCAGCCTGTGCCACTTCGCGGCCATCTATGGCTACGTCTAGCCACAGGCCCTGTCGCAGGAGTCGTGCGGCCACAGAAGATGGTGGCGAGCAATGACCGGATCTAGCCCTTAATTGGTATCTTTGCGCTCATCAAAGCCCGAATTCGTGCGGCACCCCACAGTTGCTCCCTTCGTTTGCTGACAAGCTAGGGCCAGTTCAGCTTGGAAAGGATGCAAACGATGAGTGAGATCGCGCTTTCCATCAGCATGTTGTCGCTGGTGGCGGTGCTGGGGCTCTGGCTGGGAAACTGGCGGGTCTATGGCGTGGGTTTGGGTATTGGCGGGGTGCTGTTCGGCGGCATCATAGTGGGCCACTTCGCCGGCCTGTCCGGTTTGAAGCTGGATGAGCAAACACTTCATTTTATTCAGGAATTTGGCCTGATCCTGTTCGTCTATACCATAGGCATCCAGGTCGGTCCCGGCTTCTTCTCCTCCCTGCGCAGCTCGGGCCTCAAGCTCAATGGCTTTGCCGCCCTGCTGGTGCTGCTCGGCTGCGTGGTGGCGGCGGCACTGCACCAGCTGTTCGACGTGCCGCTGCCGGTGATCCTCGGGGTCTTCTCCGGCGCCGTGACCAATACCCCCTCCCTGGGGGCGGGCCAGCAGATCCTGGCGGAGCTCGGGGCGGATCCGGGCTCCACCGGCCTGATGGGGATGGGCTACGCGGTGGCTTACCCGTTCGGGATCTGCGGCATCCTGCTCACCATGTGGCTCATCCGGGTGTTCTTCCACATCAAGATCGAGGAGGAGGCGGCCGCATTCGAGCAGCAGGCGGGCAAGACCAAGGAGAGCCTGCAGACCATCAACATCGCGGTGCGCAACCCCAACATGCACGGCCTGATGCTGAGCGAGATCCCCAGCCTGGACGAGGCCGACGTCATCTGCTCGCGCCTCAAGCGCGGCGACGAGCTGATGGTGCCCAGACCCGACTCACGCATCGAGCTCGGCGATCTGCTGCACCTGGTGGGAGAGCGCCACGCCCTGCACAAGGTGCTGCTGGTGCTGGGGGAGGAGGTGGATACGTCCCTCTCCACCCGGGGCACCGAGCTGCGGGTGGAGCGGGTGGTGGTCACCAATGAGCAGGTGCTTGGCAAGCGGATCCGCGATCTCGACATCAAGCAGAAGTACGACGTGGTCATCTCGCGCCTGAACCGGGCCGGCATCGAGCTGGTCCCGACCAGCCAGACCAGTCTGCAGTTTGGCGACATCCTGAACCTGGTGGGACGGCTGGACGCCATCGAGGCGGTGACCAGCGTGGTCGGCAACGTGCAGCAGAAGCTGCAGCAGGTGCAGATGCTGCCGGTCTTCATCGGCATCGGATTGGGGGTGTTGCTCGGCTCCATCCCCTTCTATCTGCCGGGCTTCCCCGCGGCCCTCAAGCTCGGGCTGGCAGGGGGCCCCCTGGTGGTGGCGCTCATCCTGTCGCGCATCGGCAGCATCGGCAAGCTCTACTGGTTCATGCCGCCGAGCGCCAACCTGGCGCTGCGGGAGATCGGCATAGTGCTGTTCCTGGCGGTGGTGGGGTTCAAGTCGGGGGCCGGGTTCATCGACACCCTGATCAACGGCGACGGCCCGGCCTGGATGATGTACGGCGTGGCGATCACCCTGATCCCGCTGCTGGTGGTCGGGATGCTGGCGCGCCATTATGGCAAGGTCAACTACCTCACCCTGTGCGGCCTGCTGGCCGGCTCCATGACGGATCCTCCCGCCCTGGCCTTCGCCAACGGCATGCACCCTACCAGCGGGGCCAGCGCGCTCTCCTACGCGACCGTCTACCCCCTGGTGATGTTCCTGCGGATCATCTCTCCCCAGCTGCTGGCCATCCTGCTGTGGGCCGGTGCCTGATGGGGAAAAAATGGGGGCCATTACGGCTCCCATCTTCTTGCTGTCATAATTGATGCTATTGATTTAGTTAATTTTATTCACTTCCCACATCCCTTCGGTTTCATCGCGAAACTAGGCCTCATTTCGGTCTGTTCGTTCGATTTTTCTCACTGGTTTCTGGCCCGATTAACAGGCAAATTGCACGCTGGAGCCATATGCCCATCGATATTTCAGGAGAAACCATGAGCAACAAGCGCATCGTATTGGATCAGGCCGTCGTCGTTAGCCACTTGCAAGGAAAAGTCTATCTGGTTGCCGCTGACGGGAGCCAGACGCTTCTTGTAGAAGGCGATGCACTGCCCAAGGATGCGGTCTTGCTTGCTCCGGAAGGGGCCAGCTTCCAGGGGGGGGAGACCACCTTCACCCTGAGCCCGAGCAACACTCTCGAGTCTGAAGAGCCCCAGCTGGCACAACGGGCGCAAGCCGGGGCTCCTGACGACATTGCGGCCCTGCAGCAGGCCATTCTGGAAGGGATAGACCCGACCCAGACATTTGAGGCGTCGGCGGCGGGCGGGGCACCCGCTGCGGGCACCGGGGGCGGTGTCGCGGGGGCGAGCGGCAATGGCGGCTTCATCACCATCGACAGAACCGGCGATGCCACCATCTCCACTGCCGGCTTCGATACCGCCAATCCGGAGGCGGTGGCGCCGCTGGTGGACGCGCAAGGCAACGAGGATGAACTGCTCGATCTCACCGCTCCCGTCATCACAGTCTCAGCCCCCGACAACACCAATGACCGGACGCCGACCCTGACCGGCACCACGGATGCCCCGGCGGGCAGCACGGTCACTCTGGTGGTCACCGACGCCAATGGCAACCAGCAGACCCTGGTCACCACGGTAAATCCGGATGGCAGCTTCAGCGTGGATGTCGGCACGCCGCTGGCCGAGGGGGGCTATCAGGTGACCGCCTCCGTCACCGATCCCGCCGGCAACACGGGGACGGGGAGCGACGATGGCAGCGTGGACACCACGGCGCCTTCCGTGACGGTGAATGCCCCGGACAATACCAGCGACAGCACGCCGACCATCACGGGGACCACGAACGCAGCGCCAGGCAGCGCAGTGACACTGACGGTGACCGATGCTAACGGCAACCAGCAGACGCTGACCGCAACTGTGCAGCCGGATGGCAGCTACAGCACAGACGTGCTCACCCCTCTGCCGGATGGCGGCTATGAGGTGACCGCCAAGGTGACCGATCCTGCTGGCAACACTGGCAGCGCCACCGATGACGGCAGCGTGGACACCACCGCCACCATCACGGTGAGCCTGGATGAGGTGAACGGTGGCAATGTGGGCAACGCGCCCATCAGCGGCACCTCCGACGTAGGCCCGGGTCGCACCGTGACCCTGATCATCACCGATGCCAACGGCAAGAGCGTGACCGTCACCGCACAGACGGATGCCGATGGCAGCTACCAGACCACCGCCGACCTGAGCGGGCTGGCGGATGGCAATCTGGTGGTGGATGCCAGCGTGACCGATGGGGCGGGCAACCGCGCCAGCGCCACCGACGACACCACGCTGCTGGATACCACACCACCGGAAGCCCGCATCACCCTGGATGCCGACATCACCGCCGACGACGTGATCAACGCGGCGGAAACCAGGCAGGATATCGCCATAACTGGCAAGGTGGGCGGCGACGTGCGGGTGGGCGACACCGTCACCCTGACGGTGAATGGCAAGACCTTTACCGGTCTGGTGCTGGCCGACAAGAGTTTCAGCATCGATGTACCCGGTGCGGATCTGGTGGCGGATGGTGGCAAGGCCATCGACGCCAGCGTGACCAGCACCGACGCGGCGGGCAACAGCGCCACCGCGACCGACAGCGAAGGCTACGGGGTCGACACCACGGCGCCGGTGGACTTGGCCATCACCCTGGATGCCGACATCACCGCCGACGACGTCATCAACGCCGCCGAAGCGGGTCAGCCGATCCCGGTCAGCGGCACCGTGACCGGCGAGTTCAAGGCCGGGGACACCGTCACCCTGACCGTCAACGGCAAACCGTTCACCGGTCCGGTG
>NZ_CDBN01000039.1 GCF_000820085.1 Aeromonas sanarellii | reverse complement strand
CTGATTTGGGCAACAACGCCATTTTCTGTTGAAATGTATCTTTTTTCCTATATAAAACTACTTCTAATGTTTAGTGAGGTGGTCAAGTGGCAAAATTACCAGGAAAAACTGTATATTCAGGTGTACGTAGAACAACAACTAGAAGGTCTGGATTTAAGAGTCATCCCGACAGCACAGGTGGAGAGTATAAAGCTGAGCTAGTAGTTCCACTCTTGCTCGAGGCTGGTAGGCGTTTAACAGTGTTCTTTGACTTTCCTGTAAGTGATGGACAATCTTATATTGGTTTTGGTGGTTTTTTCCAGTGTGAGGAGTTTGTTGAAGTATCATTTTGCAATCCAAACTCAGAGAAAAATGAGTATTCAAAATGCTCATCAGATAACACATCTAAGTTTGGTTCAATGTGGCAGCTAAATGGGGCGTCACAAACAGCTTCGATATCTTTTTACTCTGAAATTAATACGCCAGTTGCCTTCTATGGCCTAGAATGTGGTTTGATTTGGCATGAAGCGTTTGATACGGCAATTGAAAACGATCAGCTCGGTTACCTCAATAACATGCACTCAATTATGCCTGAAGCTGGGTTTTATACAGAGGAGGGAAACATAAGGATTCAATATGAAGGATTATTAAAGAACTATAAAAAAGCAGCGCTATTCCATTTGAAATCTTGTAACCGTTGTGCCAGATTTTTACCCATCAACATCAATAATGAACGAGAGCATTTGTGTTTTTCTAACCATTGCGTTGCGAAAGCTCCATGCCAACACAAAGGATTTGGGAGCCTTACGAATATTGAAACGCAAAGTACAGTGTACTTGCATTACGGATATCAGCTTGAGTGTAGATTCTGCAAAAAATACTTCGTAAACATGCCCTTGAACTGGCAGAGAACGGCTGCACAGATGAAAGAGGATAGTCAACGACGTCGTAACTTCGAACTGTTGATTGCCGAGGTCTATCAACAATCACCACAGTTAAGCTATCGAACCACAACTGGACGAGAGCTGCTTGATGATGTTTGGAATCGTTTCAATGGGCATTGCTTCAACTGCAATAATCGAATCCCGAACAAACGTAAAATGCACTTAGATCACACTCGCCCGTTAGCTCTGCTCTGGCCTCTTGATGGTACTGCTACGGCGTTGTGTGCGACCTGTAATACGAGTAAGCGAGATAGACCACCATCTCAGTTTTATAATCCAGATCAGATTGAACAACTGTCATATTTTACGGGACTTTCTGTTGATGAACTAATTACTCCAGAGCCAAATCATGAAGTAATTGAAGAATTGCTCACACGACTAGATTGGCTGTATGAGGAGTTTCTAACAAAACCAACATTATTGATGGAAAGAGACGGGAAAATAACAGCAGAATTAGTTGTGAAAGCGCTAGATAAAGTTCTTATGCGCTCTAGAACGGTTCGGTATGACTTCTCATTCGTTGATGAGTATAATCGTAGACGTGATAGCCATATTACCTTGGATCTTAACGAAGATACTGATTCAATTATTTAGGATGCAATAAGGGTAGGAGTGCTCCTACCCTTGTTCCATGTGATGGTTACTTCCGAAGTACCAAGTACTGATGACCTTTCACTCCACCTTTATCAGCAATGCCGTGTTTTTCACAGTGTTCAACGGATTCGGTAAAAATATCGATAACTTCAAAATATTTTTCAGCGTAAGGTCTTAGAGAGTCTGCCATATCACATTTCTCTGAATGACCTAAGTGGAAAACTGCATAACCACCAGTCTTTAACCGTTCATGGCATTGTTGAAAAATAAAGTCATAAGCATCAAAAGATTTCTTCTGGATCACTTCAACAAAACTTTTTGGTTGAGTGTCGAAGTCCTCTCTAGTCCATCCGCAAAACCAATATCTCATCCAGTTCGTCATATAGAACTTAGTACTATCGAAGAATGGAGGTGATGTGATGATTGCATCTAACTCTTTAATTTCTTCTGGCCATTTGGCAAGAATATCGGCTTGAAAACAATGCCCATCAATGAACTGCTCTGGAACTTCAGTTTCCAGCGATTTATTAACTTTAGTCCATAGTTTTTCAATCAAATTCTTGTAAATGAAATCACCAGATGGAGCATACGGCGTGATTGGATGACTTGTCCGACTCAAAGCGTATGGTCTATTACCATGAAGTATGTGCATCATACATGACATAACAAGAGACCATTCTGCTGATTGTGCGTCGTGGTTTTTTATGAAGAAATCTCTGGCACATAGTATTTCCTTAAATGTATCTTTTTGAAAATACTCGGGTATGGTTTTGTTGAAATTAACTTCGTTTGCATCTTTTATCGACTCGTAGCTAGGTTCAGAGTTAGCAATAGATAGCTCTAGTGCTGCGATTATTTCAGTAACCTTATCTTTGTTTGGCCGCTTCATTTTGGCATTACTTAAGCTAGTTGCCAGCAACCCAATATCCATCCCAAATGATAGACGACCATTCAGTGCGGCTTCAAATGGGATTGTGCCAGAACCACTAAATGGGTCTAATACTTTATCGCCAACGTTTGAGAATGCTTCTACAAGTTTAAATGCTAAGGCAGGCTTCATCTTGCCTTGATACGAACAGATTGAGTGAAGATTATTGCCCCAGTTACGCTTTGAGTAAGGGTGTTGTAAATGAGGTAATGCCTCTTTGAACATATTCCATTTATGAGGAATATCACAACGTTGAATGTTAGCCCCTGCGATAGAGACTTTATTTACATCTACTTTCTCAAGTACAATTAGGGATTGCGTCAAAGGAGCTCCAGACTTTGATTTACGTTCTCTAAGCTTGACAATATCAATTGTAACAAAACTAGAGTCTTTTGCTATCTCACTCAAGATGTTGTGAGTAGGTACATGAACTCCACCATACAACGAATCTCCGATGTCAATTGCTGCTATGCCACCAACTTTCATGTGTTTAGATAGTCCTTTGAATACGAGTCCCATTTCTTCAAAATAACCGGCTGCCATTTTGGATATCCGAGCATCATATGCATTAGCTTCAAGCTCAGAAACGACTGCCTGAGCTGCAGGGTGGACTAAATTTCCTTTATTCTTCGTAACATCATTAATGCCTGACGTTACAACCTGATCACGAAAACCACGCAAGCAATTATCTGTAGTAATAAAGCCCATGTACCACAGCTCTAATTTCGTATTTCGAAAATAGTTTGTTCCATTTAAATATGGAGGGCTAGTTATCACACCATCAACACCAAGTGGTTTTAGTTCATGAAGTTGTTTTGCATTATGAGCAACTAACTTCGCTTCAGACAATGATGTTGGGCATCTTAAGCAATCATCAGCCATTAACATCAGCTGTTTTTGAACTGAGCAGACAAATTCAGGGAGTCCATTTGCGAGCTCTTTTGGCGTCTTGAATCTAACATCACCAGCACGCTTTAATCGAGAACAAACTATGAGCTTTGAAATCACTGCTACTTCAAGTGCAAGACCCAGAATTGGGTTCTTTGTTAATAATTCATCATTTAGTGTTCTCATCTTTAATATTTTAGAGAACATATTGTCATCACAATAAATGCTATCTTTAAATGCTGCCCTGTAGTGTTCTCTTAGAATTTTATTCTCAGCATGCTCGAGATACAAAACAGGTAAGTTTTCAGATAACTGCATTATCTCATTATACAGGCTTAGCTTTTTTGTTTTAGGTAATGCAGCAATGTTTAATTTAGCATTGATTACTTTCCTCATTGCTGGATTTATTTCGCTGTAAAATGTTTTAATTCCTAGAAGTGAAAGGGTTAAAGGAGTCGTTCCTACACCAGCAAATGGTTCCAAAATACTAGATGCTTTTGGCATGTAAGTGCTCTGAACTGAACGGACAAACTCGGATGAATAGCCTTCAAGATATGCATACCAGTCGTGAAGGTATTCTCCTTTGCCGCCAGTGTGCGTCACATGTTTTGGGGCTACCAATAACTCTTTATTAAAATTTAGCTGTGAACTATTCATCTGTAACTCCAAGTACTGTTCATTTATACAAGTATAATTCAAGGTTGCTGTACATGTATACAGTCTCGTTTGGGGATAATTTAAGGTTGTGTAATGTTTCTGTTGTGGTTTAAAGCTAAAAACTGCGGGCACAGAATGGCCTTGTTGATAGAATCTAAAGTCGGATAGCCATTCACCAGCCTGCTACTAGCTGTCGAACAGGCAGACCAAGTGCTATGAGCTTGTTTATCGCCCTCACTCCGGCCAAAATTTCTCCCATTTTGGCGTTGTCGTTCCGCTGGCTTAGCGTCAGCCTGATGAGTTGCTTGAACGAGTACATGGCGGTTTTAGCTATTGAGCGCTGGTGATAGCCGCAGTCCTGCTTTCATTGCTTCAGTTCAGCGTTTTTGAATGTTGCCTCCACTAGTTGCAAGGAGGACTATCCTCCCACAGTGCCGGCTCTTTCTCGGTGGTGTGATGGTTTTCGCCCCTATCTTTTACAGAAGATCACATGACAGTTTTTGGTGTCATAGACACCACCGTCTCCAGTATGGGTTGCGGCATCCACAGTCAAGTGGCGATTGTGCCACGCACGCTGCTTCTCCTTGCTTTGCTCGAGCATTTTCCATTCACCTGAGCCATAAACCTTAAGACTGGTGGCATTAATGCTTCTGTGAGCCACGGAGCTTTGACTGGGAAAGCGGTATTGAATATGTCGACGGGGTTGGCGCGCATTTCTAATGCAGCTTTAAGCTGGTAACATCGGCAACGGCATTACCCCGCCCTCAGTAACAATGGAACACAGAGTAATAGCCTGTTCGTCCATCCATATGCAGTGGTCAACGAAGCACGTTGCATCTAGGCTTGGTTTGTTGATCTTGTGCTTACTTATCTGATGAACTCGATGCTTGCTCGACAGGATCAGCTCACCGAGATTGCAAATAATTCCCCCACTCCAAGCAACAAGGCCGGGCATAATACCGCAGTCCCTACGGCCGCCGTCATTTAAACCTCACAGGAATAGAAAGATACCAAGATGTGTTAAGGTGAGATAGCAAGTGACTTTGGTTTCGATTGCTACTCCCAGTGTTCAGGGATAGTTAGCTCAAAAGTACTGGATGCATATCGAAGCATCATAATGATTTCACTGTGTTTTTTTTCATCATAAGGCTGTCCATTTCTCTTGTTCTCCACGATCGTTCTGAGAGTATCCAAGTCAAACATGCCTAGCTTATAGAAATTCCCCCAGCTTGGTGTGCCAAAAAGGTTATAAATCACCTCAGTACTGTCTCGTTCACTAGCCAGTCGTTTGGGTTCATTGATTTTAGCTAGTGCTGCTTCGCCGTCTTCTTTTGTCTCGTAGGTGTTGAGAAGTTTCATGTTCGGGTCTCCAGGCCAAAATCAGGCTACGCAGTCTAACAAAGATAGTGGCTGAACCACAGCGGGAGTGCTCAACCCAAGTGCTCTCTCTCGGCCAACGATACAATCCCCTCTGTGGCAACCACCAGATGATCCAGGAACCGGATATCGACCAGCTCTAGCGCACTATGCATACGCTGGGTGATCTCGATGTCTGCTCGACTTGGTTCCGGGTGACCTGACGGGTGGTTATGCACCAGCATCAGAGCTGCGGCATTGTGGTGCAACGCTCGCTTGACCACTTCACGGGAATAGACGGTTGCAGCGGACAGGGTGCCAAGGAACAGCTCCTCGTAGGCCAGGATCCGGTGCTGGTTATCGAGGAACACTGCTGCGAACACTTCGCGATCCCGTGTTTGCAGCAGTCCTTGCAGGGCCTGATGGGCCACGTGTTTATCGGTGATGGCGACCCCCTTGGCGAGTTTCTGGCGAGCAATCTGGTTGGCGATGGTCAACAGCTCATCTTCATTAACCAGATCGGTGACGAGGTAAGTGCCGGGTTGCTCCCCGGCGATCAGTTTGTGATGCAACATGATTAGGCCCCATACGCCATCGTCCCACAGCGTTGGATGCGGCAGGGTAGGCGAAGTTGTTGGTTAATAGGTTACTGAATGGGGTGTGACCGCAGGCTTGGTTGGCTGTGTTCAGGTCGCCAAGGTGTGCGGGGTGTAGTCGTGTAGCGGAATGTGGTAACTGGTGGCGAGCATGGTGCCTAACTGGGTTAGCCAGCGGTGATCCGGATGATCGCACAGCCATTGCGCCAGTGCATCGCCCCGTTCGTTTTCATAGCGCAGGTAGAGGGTATAACCGTCCACCGGCAGGCCTTGGTCATGCACCACTTCAATCTGACCATCGTGTTCAAGATAAGCCTCCAGCTCGATGGCGATCACGGCGTTAATCATCTTCGGTCTCCTGGTCAGGGATGGGGTCACTCTCCACCGCATAGCCGCGATGGATGCAGATGCGCTGCAGGTCAGCCAGAAAGTTGGCCAGTACACGGGGTTGCTCGGTGAGCGGCACCGGCCCTGCTTGGCAATGCCAGAAACAACTTCGCTTGGGGTCAATGCAGATTTCATCTCTCGGCTGGCTCATGGTGTGCCAGTCCTCGGCATTGATCAGGGAGTGCAGTTGCCACTGCACTCCAGACCAGCGCACTTGTAAGGTGACTGTTCGGGCTGGTGGGCTATCAGGTGTCAGGTGAAGCAGCCAACGCTGACCACTACGAGTGGGGGTTAGCTTGGCGTTGGCGGCAACTTGTCCCAACCACTGACGTGAGTAGTGGGAGAGCGCTAATTCTTGGCTCATCGTGTCCTCCTAATCTCCTGCGACCGTGACGCTGAAACACTCCAACCGGCAATAGGCAATGAAGTTGCTCTGCCAGATATCGAACAACTCCCGCGCTTCGGCCAGCCGCAGCGATCCCCAGCCCAACATGGTGTGTTCCCCATCGAGGAAGTTGAAATCGAGCTCCTTGCAGAGCTCAGCATCTTGGCCCTGCCCCTGGTAGCTGAAGTCGGTGACGTAATCGAACAGCCAGCCATCAAGCCCACGGATCAGGCGGATCTCGACCGGGTGCACGCCGCCTTGCTCAGCACTGTAGCCGGGGTTGCGAAAGTTGAAGGTCAGTTGGGTTAAGCGTTCGATATTGAGCTCGGTTTTAGCGATTTCTTGGTTGAGCAGAACCAGCAATGCTTGGTCAACGGGCAGGGCAAAGCCGTCCCGGAAAAAGGGAATGATCATGGTGTTTCCTCATTGAGTTCCAGCAGGAGAGCACCCCTGCGTTTTGCTTTGAAGTGATGGGTCAGTCGTTTAACCAATCCCACAGTTTGCTGACGCCATAGGCTGCGACGGCGCCCACGGCAAGAGGAGCTAACAACGGGGCTGTGGCAATACCGGTCACCGATACTACCGTTGCAGCAGCGCCACTACCTCCAGCTGCTGTGGCTAGGGTGCTGGCAGCAAGTCCTGCCGTTGCACTGGTGGCCGCCTTGCTTAACGTGTGACGAGCGACTTCGGCAGCCACCACCGTTGCTACAGCGGTCTGCAGCAGCTTGGGGGGATGCTGAATCCCTTCAATACACCAAGTGACAAACAGCTCACTGTTGGCAAACGGCTGGCCCTGCTCTCCTTCACTGAGTCGGTCGTAAGCCCGTGTCAGGCTTTCCTCTCGACTGAACAGGCGTTGAGCATGGGGCCTGACCTCAATGGTGTTGTGCTGACTGAATTGAGCCAAGGATGTCAGCGCCAGTTGGCCGGAGTCCTCACCGGAAGGGGATGGTAGACAGTGAATGACCTGTTCATGGCCAACAAAGATGCCATGATGGTGTCCTTCAGACCGTGGTGTTACCAAGTGATCGCCGATAATGAAATGTCGTGACATGGGGTGATGATCCTCATCAAGGGTTGGAAATGAAAAAGGGCGTCACCATTACGGTGACGCCCTTTGGCTTTGTTTTTCCTGAGCGGATTAATTGCCGCCCACGGTGATTTTCAGGGGTTGATGGAACTCGGGAGTGAAGGTTGATACCGGCAGTCGGGCTACTTGGTTGTGTGCCAGTACCTCGGTCGCCTGAATAATTGCGATGGATTTGGCTTGCTCAACCTGTCCGCAATCAACTTCCGTAAAACCGCCGCCATAACGAGTAGCTGAACTCCCGCCGAAGGGTTCAACTTCCAGCGTTGATTCGGCCAGCGCTTTGCCCTTCTTGTCATTAAATTGCAGCGTGATATACAAATGACCAAACTCATCTGCGCCACCACTATCTAAAGAAAACTGGTACGAACAGATGCCTTGGTTAGCATAAACGGTGTCAGTGTGCTGGATAGCGAGGTAACGCTGTTCCTGAGCATTGCAGACCACGGCGGTGAATATCAGTGTTGAGGCCAATAAGTAGCGATTCATGTCTTTCATGACAAAACTCCACATTGTTATTTTTCCCATTGTATAACTACTCGCGCCCATACCTGAATATTTCCTTGCCATTATAAAAACCAACCAAGTCATCATCACCTTTATATTTTTTGTTTGGTTGGAATTTAACTATGGTGCCAGGTCGACACATGTCCTTCATTGAAATACTGAATTTTTCATCTGGTGTAATTGTAAAGCCAAAGGATTTTTTCTGTAGATAGTTTGGAGATGTTATCCAGCCCCACATGCCAGCTTCACAACCATCAAGAGGTTGACTGCGAACAATTATCATGGAGAGATTACTGATTTCTGTTGCGATACATTTACCTTGTTGCCTATAACCCTCGTTACACCAAAATGGCGTTCCTGTTTTTTCTATTACTTTCGCAGGCAGTACACCAGTGAATGGCGCTGATGCCCACAGTAATGGACTTCCTGACATAAGCATCATAAATAAAGGTAGTATTGATTTCTTCATGGCTCTTACACCTGGATATTTTAAAGTGGTTCGGCTTAGCTATAGCCTATGCAAGTGAATCAAAGAAAGTGCATGATGCGGAAAATTAGCAATTCCCGTTTTGTCGACAAAGCTCTTTCAATGTTTGCTCGCCAACCCATTGCTTTAGTTTTTTATCTTCTGCAGCTTGCTTAGCTTTAATTACGTTAAGTTGACTGTTGTTGACGCAATTCTCTGGCAAGGTTTTTAGCACAACAGCTTCAATAGGTGGGGGCAATACATCTGGGACTGGCCATGGATTGGTACGTTCAATCTCAAGTATTCTTCCAGAATCGACGATGGAAACATAGCAGCCTTTACCCTCATCAACACCCTGATAAGTAACCACGATATCTGAATAGTCGCCACTGCGCGCTTTGAATGAAAGATAGGTCAGCGTCTTTTCTTTTTTGTCAGCCAAGAAGTATGGGCTCCCCGAAACTTTTCGTAAAAACGCATATTTAGTCCATGGGTATTGATTTCTTATTTCACCTTCCCATCGAAGTGCGTGACTCATTTTTTCATCATCAAAATTGTCAGCGGAACGCCAGCCATCAGCTTTCATATCCCCCCAGTCAGTGTATGTTGCTGTGATTTCGGCTGATTTAACTGAACTAGCTAAGTATGCTGCATTAACTGAAGTTGCCGTGAGCAGTAGGCTACTTGATAAAATAATAAACTTTAGTGTTTTATTCATTCCTTCCCTCTATTAATGCTGGTTAATTTATCGCCTAGTTGCCTTGGTTTTTGAGGATGCGCTGCACACTGGAAACACTTATCCCTGTGCGTCTAGCAATTTCAGCTCTAGATATTCCTTTGGAAATCAGTGCAAGAACCTCATTGCCTTTTGCCATGGCAGTCGGTTTGCGTCCCTTATAAACACCTCGGCGCTTGGCTAATTCAATACCTTCAGCCTGCCGCTCCAGCATCAACTCTCGCTCGAAGGTAGCGATAGCACCGATCATGGTGAGCATTAACTTGCCGGTAGGCGTTGAAGTGTCGATTCCCAGATTTAAAATGCGCAATGCAACCTGTTTTTGCTGTAGAAGTTCAGATATTTCTAATAGGTGACGAGTATTACGAGCCAGACGATCCAGCTTGGTAACCATCACCACATCCCCCTCCTTCACATAATTCAACAGGAGAGCAAGTTGCGGCCTATCATCACTGGCACCGCTAACCTTCTCCTGGAAAAGTTTATTGCATTCGGCCAGCGCTCGAAGCTGAACTTCCAGGCTCTGACCTCCCGTACTAACACGTGCGTAACCTACCAGTGCCATGGTCTCCTCCCGGTCAATAGGGCAAGGTACACTGACCCCCATGGTCAAAAGTCTCGAAGAGACCTTCTTGACCTGAAAATGGAGGGAAATAGATGAAATGAGTGCCGATTTCGTGAGTGTCACTAGGGCTTGATCTATTGACCCCAAACCAGCGATGGGGAGAAATAACGGAACGCTTTGTGATAAACGTCCCGTCGTGATGGGTAGCAGAATATTGCGCTACTGATTGATTTGATTGGATGTAACAAGATGCCAACGTAAGTTATTGGTTTTGTGGCTCAGGCGTAAGCGGTGAAGGGGGCGCGTTATTACCCAGTTTACCGGTCAGGGGCGAGGAACGAGGGTGGAGGCGTTTTGGTGCTGTTGTGGTTGCCAAAGGCTGTGAGGTGGAAGATGACGCTATCATTTCTGGCTCGGGATAGAACTCCTCCAGTAACATCGGTACTTCTTCATCGATATCTTCAAATTGGCCGTTACGCAGCAGCTCGCGAGCGGCTTGCTCCATCTGGTTGATGGACAAGCCTGCCTCTTGGTCACGCAGGGCGGCCTCCCGTGCCAACCTGACTGCCTCGGTCAGGTTGGTTTCCTCCCGCAAGGTTAAATCCACGTAGTAGACCGGTGTGCGGTAGGACTGGGTAGTGCTCTTGGCCCGCAACCGCAGGGTGAGTGGCAGATAGCGGGTATTGCCCCCGCTCACTGCCTCCAGGTACTTCAGTCGCGCCGCCAGGGTGCGTACCGAGTTGTAGCCGGTGGTGCGGAAGATAAAGCTGCCCAGCTCATCCCCTTGTCCTTCCACAAACAGGTTCAGTCGCCCGTACAGCTTGCAACCCTGTTGCCCGGCAAAGGCGCAGCGCTCTGGTCCAGGGCAACTGACCTCTTCCATGCCTTGCGCCCCCATGCGTCTTGCCACTTCCCCATTACCGACACAGAGCGGCCTGCCGGTTTGTCGGTCAAAGGCGCTGTATTCCGCCCGCAGATTCAAGTCGCTATCGTTGAACAGCACCCGCACCGGAATGGCGCGGATCTTGGTTTGCTCCTGCCCTTGGCCATGCTTTTGCGATGAGTAGTGTTGATGCAGAGGATGGAGCAACCACCCCCCCTTTTGTTGTACCTGGGTGGTGAGGGTGAAGCTGTCGTCCTTCTCCGGCACCCATTTATCGTTTTTCTGCACCAGCTTGCCGATGCAGATCCGCCCGATCACGGGCGGAGTGATCGCTAGTCCTTTGATCATGGAGTTTGCCTCAAGGGTTGAATGGTGAAACGACGCACGCCGGGCACCGGTTTGACGTACTGGGTAAGCAGGTCGGGATGATCCTGACCAAGCTTATCCAGATCCGGTGCCAGCCGGTCTTTACTGCGCTTCCAGGTGATCTTGCCATCGGCAAACAGCCCGGCTGTCGCTTCGCCTAAGGTGGCTTGCAGCCGCTGCTTGAGCTGCGACTCCTGCAGCTCGACGGCTTCCTTTTGCTCGCGCAAGCGCAGCAGTTCGCCAAACAGCTGGTTGAACTCGGGGGAGTCGGAGAGATCCACCGTCTGGCCATCGTCGCGGGGGAAGAGCCAGCTCAGGGCATTGGCGGCATCGCTGGAGCCGTCAGGCTCAGGCTGCTGGTCTTGTTGCACCCTCTGCCAGAACAGCGCTTCCCGCTCGGTGAGATCCTGGATCTTCTCCTCATCCCGCTCGATGCGGTAAATCCGAAAATCCTGGCCGCCGATCAGTACTGCCACTTCGGCCCAGGCATGGCCGGTGACGGCGAGTTGATGCAGTACCTGACACTGGTAAGCCACCGGCACCCCTTCCTCCCACTGGGGGGCGCTGTGATAGCTGGCGGTCTTGATCTCTAGAATGCCCGGCCCATCGGGATGGCCGACTACCTCCCGGTCGAGGTTGGCGAGCATGAAGCGATGCTCGGGGTGTTGCAGCACCGCATTGACCCGGCGCACTTTATAGCCGGTGCGTTTGGCATAGACCTGCGCTAATACCGGTTCAAGTTCGATGCCCCACAGCACAGCTTCCTTGTGGGAGATATCTTCCGGCTCCCTGCGACCGGTCTTCTCCAGCCACAGGCTGAGCGGGCATTTGTAAGGAGAGAGCCCCACTGCCACGGCGGCATCGGAAGAACCAATGCCGAGTTTGCGGATAGCGAGCCACTGCTCGCGGGTTAACTGGGGAGTAGAGGCCAGCCGCAGGGCCTGGCCGTATTTGGCTTTTGCTTTCATGACGACTCCTTGTTGACGGCATAAATGGCTACGCCCGGATTGGCTTGCGCCAGTCCGGATGAGGTCGTTATGCGGTTTGAATGGGGAAGCGGAATTACTGCAGCAGGGTGAGTGCCTGATTCAAGGCTTGGGATTTGAGTTGTGCTCCCTGACCGAACCAGGCGGAATCGAGTCGGTGATCCTGGCTGCGAGCACGGCGGTGGTGATCCACGTATTCGGTGACCGCATTGACCAGCCCCCACGCGGTATTACGGGAACTGGCAAGCTCTGAGCCCATACCAGCGCCCTGATAGAGCTCATGCAGCCGTTGTACCGGCTTGGTGAGAATGATGCTCTCCTCATCCAGCGGTTGCGCCAGCAAGTCGCTGAAAAAGCGTAGCGCCTCTTCGGGGGTGACTTGCCGTTGTGCAAGCGCTTTGGTCTGCGCCTTGAACTCATCCCAATGAGAGAGTCCCAGTCCGAGAGATTCTTTGACGGCAGCGGCATCGAACTGAGTGGAGTGGGGCACCTTGATGGCACCGGTAGCACTCCGCAGTGCTATCTGCAGGGTGTTGTTGCAAACCACCCGTAGCGAAGTGAACTGCGCCGTGGTACAGAGCGTGCCGTCGCAGCTGGTCGCTAGCAGCAGATAGGACTTCACCCAATCACCGCCTGCTAGCTTGAGATCCTGACCGGTTTTGGCCAAGGCCCACAGTTTGCGGCCGCCTTTGAGTGAGCCTGCGGTCTCCAGCTCAAAGCCACCGGCTTCCACTAGGTCTTGATAGAAGTGCAGGACCTCGTGAGGCTGTACCACGTTGTAGCGGCTTGAGACCACCGACAGGGGGGCGAGGGTATCGGAGCGATAAAGCACCTTGCTGTCGCTGAAGGGGCGAATATGCAGTGCATCGGAGGCGACGTTAAACATCACGTCGCTCTGCTCGATGGTCCAATCCATCCCTGCAGTTTTAAGCCAGACATCCAAAGATTGTTGAGGGGGTAAAATATTGCCAAGGCCATGCCAAGGGGTTTGGCCAGTGTAGGCCATGGTGTCGATCAGGTGAGGCATGAGAAATCTCCAATGAAAAAGGGACTGCGCAGAGCAGTCCCTTGGGTAGGTTCATGGAGATAACATATATCTGCAAATGAATGTAATGAGACGCATTATGGATTTGGGGAGGAGTAAGTACATTTGGGACGTAGCGGGATCAGAAAGTGAAGGGCAGGAGGGTAATGAAGAACAAAAGCGGGGTATATGGAGGGGTATGGAGCTATAAAGCACAATGACTTAGCATCACTACAACCCTAAGTCATTGTTTTATATGGTGCCGGTAATAGGAGTCGAACCTACGACCTTCGCATTACGAATGCGCTGCTCTACCAACTGAGCTATACCGGCGTGCCGCTAGATTCCCGAAAAATAGGTGGTAAGTCAATGAGCTGAACTCAGTTTTATGAGTGAGCTCATGGAGTTACGGGAAACCGTCAGAGGTCGGCGAACTCCGGGATATGGGCACGACCGCGGCTCTCGAGAAAATCGAGCAGGGCACGGGGGGAGCGTGCCAGGATCCGCTCCTCGGGGAAGTCGGCCTCGGTCACCAGACGGTGGCAGTGATCGAAATCGCCGAGGCTGAAGGCTACGTGGGAGTCGGAGCCGAAGGTGAGGTAGGCGCCAAGGTCGCGCGCCGCCTCGACGATGGCGCGGCAATTGCTCTCACTGCCCGGGCGGGAATGATTGAAGGAGGAGTTGTTGATCTCCAGCGCTACCCGGTATTCGGCGGCGGCCCTGACCACCGCCTGGATGTCGATGGGGAAGGCGGGATTGCCGGGGTGGCTTATCATGTCGACCCGACCGCTTTTGATGGCGTTGATCATGGCCTGGGTGTGGGTCGCCCGATCACAGGGGGGAAACACCGGTTCATGAAAGCCCGCCATGATCATGTCGAGTCGCGATTCGTAGCGCTCGGGGAAGTCGATTTCGCCGTCGATGTTCTTGATGTTGGCCTCGATGCCGCGCAGGATGCCGACGCCGTCCACGACTCTGGGCAGCACATGCAGGTTGACGAAGTGCCAGTAGTGCGGGGCATCGGCCATGTCGGGGCCGTGATCCGTGGTGGCGAACAGCTTGATCCCCTTGGCTCTGGCGATGGGCAGGTAGTCGTGGATGGTGCTGTAGGCGTGGGTGCTGGCGACGGTGTGCGTGTGGGTATCGACCGTGTACTTCATCTTCTCTCCCCTCTGGCATGAGGCGCCAGCATAGCAAAAATGGTGGGGAGGGGCCACGAAACGGCTTGCCATACTTTGTCACAAATTAGGCTGTAGCTGACAAAGTCTGATGACGTTTGCCTGCGAGGATGACCCTATCGATGCAAGCCTGAACACCCATCGATGGGTCGACACTGGATGGTCTGACCCGTTTCCCCACCGTCGCCCCTGCGACGGTTTTTTTTGCCCGGATGATATTGGCGCCACGAGGACAAAAAAATGCCCAACTAGCATGGCGCAGGTTGGGCGAGACTTAATGTTTAATTGCAGTGGCATAGATATAGAGTCCCCTCTCGCCGCGAAGTTCCCGTCCTCTTCCCTCTTTTTTGATTAAAAACATTTCGCCAACACTCGTTCACATTCTCTTGACATGGCTGGGCATGAAACGTACTTTTTAAACATTCGTTTAAGTGAGGTGTCCAGTGAGTAAAATCGATACCAAGAACCGTATTCTCGATGCCGCCGAGGTGCTGTTTGCCGAGCGGGGATTCGCCGATACCTCGTTGCGTCTGATCACCAGCGAAGCCGATGTGAACCTGGCCTCGGTCAACTATCACTTCGGCTCCAAGAAGGAGCTTATCCAGGCGGTGCTCGACCGTTATCTGAGCCTCTTCATGCCGGAGCTGGATGCGCGCCTGCAGACCCTGATGGCGCAGGAGCAGCTGACCCTGCTGCAGGTGTTCGAGAGTTTCGTCGACCCCCTGATGAAGCTGGTGGCGGTGCGCCCAAATGGTCCGGCACTCTTCATGCAGTTGCTGGGCCGTGGCTATATCGACAGCCAGGGCCACCTGCGCCGCTTCATCACCACCCACTATGGTGCGACCCTGCACGGGATCACCCAGGCCATCTCCAAGGCCAACCCGGACTTGTCGCCGGCGGATCTCTTCTGGCGCCTGCACTTCACCCTGGGCACCGTCGTGTTCACCATGGCCTCCGCCGATGCCCTGCGTGACATCGCCCAGGCCGATTTTGGCCAGCAGCTCGATGTGGAAGGGTTGGTGCGCAACGTCATTCCTTATCTGGCGTCCGGTGTCGGGGCGCCCGTGGAGTCGACCAGGCTCTCCCTGGCCGTGTAACACCTAACAATAATCAACGGAAACAGTGAAATAGAAGGAACTTCGGTATGATCACATTGCTTGTCCTGCTGGTGCTGGCGATAGTCGTGGTGCTCGGTGTCCCCGCCATCCGTAAAAAGGTGGTGACCCGCCCCGTATTCGGCATCTTCAAGAAGATACTGCCGCCCCTGTCGGCCACCGAGCGGGAGGCCATGGAGGCCGGCTCCGTCTGGTGGGATGGCGAGTTGTTTCGCGGCAACCCGGACTGGAAGAAACTGCATGGCTACGGCAAGGCCGAGCTGAGCGCAGAAGAGCAGGCCTTCATCGACAACCAGGTCGAAACCCTGCTCGCCATGGTGGACGACTTCAAGATCGTCAACGAAACCAAGGACCTGCCGGAGCCGGTGTGGGACTACCTGAAGAAGGAAGGCTTCTTCTCCCTGATCATCCCGAAATCTTACGGCGGCCGCGAATTCTCCGCCATCGCCAACTCCACCATAGTCACCCGCATCGCGACCAAGAGCCTGAGCGTGGCGGTCACCGTCATGGTGCCGAATTCTCTGGGACCGGGCGAGCTGCTGATGCACTACGGCACCCAGGCCCAGAAGGATTTCTGGCTGCCGGGGCTGGCCAACGGCAAGGAAGTGCCCTGTTTCGCCCTGACCGGCCCGGAAGCGGGCTCCGATGCGGGCGCGATTCCTGACAAGGGGATCGTCTGCAAGGGCATGCACAAGGGTGAAGAGGTGCTGGGTATTCGTCTGAACTGGAACAAGCGTTACATCACCCTGGCGCCGCGTGCCACCGTGCTGGGCTTGGCGTTCAAGATGTACGACCCGGACAAGCTGCTGGGGGACAAGGAGGAGATCGGCATCACCTGCGCGCTCATCCCCACCAGTCACCCTGGCGTGCGCGTCGGCGATCGCCACTACCCCATGGGACTGGCGTTCCTGAACGGCCCGACCTTCGGCAAGGATGTGTTCATTCCGCTCGACTGGATCATCGGCGGGCCTGAATACGCCGGCCGCGGCTGGCGCATGCTGGTCGAATGCCTCTCCGCCGGTCGCGGCATCTCGCTGCCGGCCCTGGGCACCGCCTGCGGTCACATGGCGAGCCGCACAGTCGGCGCCTACTCCTACGTGCGCAAGCAGTTCGGCATGTCCATCGGCAAGTTTGAAGGGGTGCAGGAGGCGCTGGCCCGCATCGGTGGCCTCACCTATCAGCTGGAAGGGGCTCGTCGCATGACCGCAGGCTCCCTGGATCTCGGTCAGGCGCCTGCCATCGTCACCGCCATCTCCAAGTACCACATGACCGAGATGGCCCGTCAGGTGATGGACGACTCCATGGACATTCACGCCGGTCGCGCCATCCAGCTTGGGCCCAAAAACTATACCGGCTATGCCTACATGGGTATTCCGGTGGCCATCACGGTAGAAGGGGCCAACATCCTGACCCGCAATCTGATGATCTTCGGGCAAGGTGCCACCCGCTGCCACCCTTACGTGTTCGCCGAGCTGGAAGCGGCCGCCGACACCGACGTGGAGCGCGGTCTCGAGAAGTTCGATGCCCTGCTGATGAAGCACATTGCGTTCGGCACCGGCAACTTCTTCGGCGCCCTGTTCCAGGGGCTGACCCTGGGCCAGTTCAACGGCGCCCCCGTGGGAGGGGAAACCGCTCGCTACTACAAGCAGCTGTCCCGCATGAGCAAAGGGTTGGCCCTGTGCGCCGACGTCTCCATGCTGATGCTGGGTGGCGATCTCAAGCGCAAGGAGATGATCTCCGCCCGTCTGGGTGACGTGCTGAGCCACCTCTATCTGGCCTCCGCCACCCTCAAGCACTACGAGGATCAGGGCCGCATGGTCTCCGATCTGCCGTTCGTGCAGTACGCGGTGGAGCGCAACCTTTATCTCATCGGCAAGGCGTTCGAGGGCTTCTTCCAGAACTTCCCGAACAAGGTGGTGGGCGCCGTGCTCAAACGGGTGGTGTTCCCGTTCGGAGTGGGCTACAAGATGCCGGCGGACGATCGCTGCCACGCCATCTGTCTGGCCATGATGACGCCAGGGGAGTTCCGCGATCGTCTGACCGCGCTCTGCTACGTGGGCAAGGACGAGGCGGATCCGGTCGGTCTGATGGAGCGCGCCTTCCAGGCTATGGTGGCGGTGCAGCCCATCGAGAAGAAGCTGGTGCAGGCCCAGAAAGAGGGCAAGCTGCCCCGCAAGCTGGCGCTGCCTGAGCTGGTGGCTGCGGCCCTGTCCCAGTCCATCCTCGGCAAGGAGGAGGCCGACAAGCTGCTGGCCGCCGACGCCCTGCGTTACGAGGCGATCCAGGTGGACAACTTCGCCCCGGGTGAGCTGGAAGGACTGTCTCAACCGGCCCCGGCGGTGCACGCCGCCTGAGTCTGATGCGTCACTGCAAAACCGGCCCATGTGGCCGGTTTTTTTGTTGTCTAACCAGGCATTTACAAGGTCGATTAATTCCAGTTTAATGCAATGGCCCCCACCCTTGGGGCAGGAAGCAAGGCCAGCGGAATGGCCGATAACAACAACTCAGGAAGAGTGAATGAACCTCGCCAAAACGGCGATCGAACGCCCCATCTGGGTGGCGGTCTCGGTCGTGCTTATTTTCCTGCTGGGCCTGCTCAGCATCCGGGGGCTGCCTGTCCAGCTGTTCCCCGACATAGACCGTCCCCACCTCAACATCTCGGTGAGCTGGCGTTCCGCCTCGCCCCAGGAGATGGAGTCGGAAGTCACCGATCCCATCGAGCAGGAGATGCAGGGGGTGCAGGGGCTGAAAAGCATCGGCAGCAACAGCTACCCCGGCTTCACCGAGATCAACATGGCGTTTGCCCTCGGCACCGACATGCAGCGGGCCCAGCTCGACGTCATCTCGCGGCTGAACCGGGTCTCCGGGCTGCCCGACAGGATCGACGGCCCCTACGTCAACAACTACAGCAGCAACGACACCCTCACCTTCTTCTTCATCCAGCAACTGCCCGGCGCCAAGGGGGTGATCGACGATCACCAGGCGCTGATCGAGGCGCGGGTCAAGCCGGAGCTGGAGCGGATCCCCGGGGTGTCGACGGTCGACATCGAGGGGATCAACGAGCGCCAGATCCAGGTGCGCTTCGACCCTTACCGCGCCGCCGAACTCGGGGTGGAGATCCCCGTGCTCGCCAGCCGGGCCAGCACCGACTGGGACGTCTCCGCCGGCACCCTCGACATCGGCCGCTGGGAGTACAAGCTGCGCTTCGCCGGCCGCTACGACGTGGAGACCCTGGGGGACAAGGTGGTGGACTGGCGCGACGGCCTGCCCATCTACCTGAGGGACGTGGCCGAGGTGCGGCTGGCCCGGGAGGAGAACCCGGTGCTGCGCATCCAGAACGGCAACACCGCCATAGCTGCCCAGATCTTCAAGGAGAGCGGCGCCAACGCCCTGGCGGCGCTGGAGGGGATCAAGGCCAAGGTCGGGGAGCTGAACCGGGAGGTGCTGGAGCCGGTCGGCCTGCACATGGAGCAGTCGTTCGACGCCTCCCTCTACATCAACCGGGCGGTGGGCATGGTGACCGCCAACCTGGGGCTGGGGGTGCTGCTCTCCTGCGCCATCCTCTGGGTCTTCCTGCGCCAGCTCAAGGCGACCCTGATGATAGCGATCGCCATCCCCATCAGCATCATGCTCACCTTCTGCCTGCTCAAGGTGATGGGGCGCACCCTCAACGTCATCTCCCTGGCCGGCATCGCCTTTGCGGTCGGCATGGTGCTGGATGCCGCCATCGTCGTGCTGGAGAGCATCTACCGCCGCACCGAGCCGGGGGACATCAGCAAGGCGGAGGCGGCGTTGGAGGGGACCAGCCGGGTGTGGACGGCGCTGGTGGCCTCGACCCTGACCACGGTCGCCATCTTCCTGCCGGTGCTCTTGCTCAACGACGTGGAGGGGCAGCTGTTTGCGGATCTGGCGCTGACCATCGCCTGCGCGGTCACCGTCTCCATGGTGGTGGCCGTGACCGTCTTGCCGGCGGTGGCGGCGCGCTGGATGGGGCGCGAGCGCCTGACCGACCCCTACGACAACCTGTGGCAGGGCACCACCCGCCACGTGATCCGCTGGACGGCGACGCCTCGCCGGCGCTGGGCCATCATCACCCTGATGATGAGCCTGCCCGTGCTGGCGAGTTGGCTGCTGCTGCCCAAGATGAACTACCTGCCGGACGTGAAGCGCGATGCCATCGACGTCTGGATGAGCTTCACCCCCGGGGTCAATCCCAAGGCCCAGCGCGAAGAGGTGATAGACACCCTCATCGCCAGGCTGGATCCCTATATGAAGGGGGAGAAGGAGCCCGCCCTCAAGAACTACTACATCCTGCGCTACCCGGGTGGCGCCCAGATCGGGGTGCGGCCAAAGGACGAGACCCGGATCAAGGGGCTCGAGCGCCTGCTGATGGACCAGCTGCTCGTCAACATCCCGGACACCCGGGCCTTCGGCGGCCAAGGCTCCCTGTTTGGCGGGTTTGACAGCGAGAACGGCATCTCGTTGCTCATTCAGGGGGGCACCCTGCCCGAGCTCTATCAGGCGGCTCGCGAGAGCATGGCCATAGTGCAGCAGGACCTGCCGGGGGCCCAGGTCAGGCCCGAGCCCGGGCTCGATTTCACTGCCCCCGAGCTGAGGCTGGTGCCGCAAGACAGGCGTCTGGCCGAGGTGGGCTGGGATCGCACCCCCCTGCCCACCATCATCCAGACCTTCGGGGATGGCCTGCGGGTCGGCGAGTATTTCGATGGGGAGGAGCGGCTCGACATCATGCTGATGGGCCAGAGCTCGGCCAACCCGGACGAGCTCAAGGCGGTGCCGCTTGCGACCCCGTCAGGCCGCATCGTCCCCCTCGGCGAACTGCTGCGGGTGGAGCCAGCCCTCGGGCCGGAGAGCATCTTCCGGGCCGACGGCCGGCGCAGCATCCAGCTCATGATCACCCCGCCGGACGGCGTGAGCATGGAGCAGGTGCTGGAGACCCTACAGAGCAAGAGCTTCCCCGCCATCAGGCCCATACTGCCGACTGGCGGGGAACTGCAGGTCGCCGGCAATGCCGACAGCCTGCAGCAGGCGCTGGACAACCTCGGCAGCATCTTCCTGTTTGCGGTGCTGATCCTGCTCATCCTGCTGTGGGGGGTGTTCGCCTCCCTCAAGGACGCCATGCTGGTATTGCTCACTCTGCCCCTCGCCGCCGTCGGCGGTGTGCTGGCGCTGCGACTGAGCGGGTTGCTGGTGCCGCTGCCGATGGACTTGCTCACCATCATCGGCTTCGTCATCCTGCTGGGGCTGGTGGTCAACAACGCGATCCTGCTTGTGCACCAGACCCGCACGGCGGAGCGGGAGGGGTTGAGTCGCCAGCTGGCGGTGGCCGATGCCCTGCAAAGCCGGATGCGCCCCATCGCCATGACCAGCCTCACCAGCATCTTCGGCATGCTGCCGCTGATGTTGAGCCCAAGCGAGGGGAGCGAAATCTACCGGGGGCTGGCCACCGTCATCGTCGGCGGCATGAGTTGCAGCACCCTGTTTACCCTGATCCTGCTACCCGCCTTCCTGCGGCTGGGTGAGCGGGTCGACGTGCCGCAGGCCATTCGGCAGCGGGCCTGAGCAAGGAGCTCACGATGACACAAGGTTTCACAAGGATGGCAGTGGGTGCCCTGCTGCTGGCGGGCGCGTTGCCCGCGCAGGCGCAGAGCAAGATGGTGACCCTGGCGGAGGTGGCCCAGGGGGAGGCGGGGGCCAGCATCTGGGTCAGCGGCACGGTCGCGAGCCGTCAGCAGGCGGCGCTCAGCGCCGAGGTCAGCGGACGGGTGGAGTGGGTTGCCGAGTTCGGCAGCCGGGTGAAGGCGGGGGACGAGCTGCTGCGCCTGGACGGCGCGACCCTGCGCCTCTCGCTGGAGCAGGCCAGGGCGGAGCAAGCCAGGGAGGCGAGCAACCTGCGCTACGCCCGAGCCGAGTTCCAGCGTCTGGAGCGGCTGCACCAGCAGAAGAGCGCCTCCCAAAGCCAGTACGACAAGGCGCGCTACGATGTGGAGCAGGCGGAACTGGCCGAGCAGCTGGCCCGGGTACAGGTGCGCCAGATCGAGGAGCAGCTGCGCAGAAGCCGCATCTTCGCGCCGTTCGATGGTGTGGTGAACGAGCACTTCGTCCAGCCGGGGGAGCACGTGGATGAAGGGGAGCAGGCGCTGGAGCTGGTCAATCCCGACGAGCCGGACATCCGGCTGCGGGCGCCCATCGCCTGGGCCCAGCAACTGGCCGCCCAGACCCGGTTGCGGGTGGAGGGGGAGCAGCTCAGCAGCCACGCCGTCTACTACCAGCGGGCGGCGAGCGCCGATCCCAAATCCCGCCTCATCGAGCTGCGCCTCAGGCCCGAGCCTGGGCGTTTCATCATAGGCTCGCCGGTGCGGGTGGCGCTGCCGATGGGGGAGCGGCAGACCATGCTGCTGCCGCGGGATGCCCTGGTGCTCGGCACCGAGGGGAGCGTGGTCTACCAGGTGGAGCAGAGTGGCGCGGATCTCAAGGTGAACCGGGTGCCGGTCACAGTGCTGTTTGGCGACAACCGGCAGGTGGCGGTGAGCGGGGCCCTCAAGCAGGGGGACAGGGTGGTGGTGCGCGGCGCCGGCAGCCTGCAGGATGGGGACAAGGTGGAGCTGTTTCGCGGCTGATCCAGCCTGGTCACCATGAAAAACGGCTCCCGCGGGAGCCGTTTTTGTTGCCGGTGGCTGGGCGATTACTCGACCATCATCACCTTGCAGGTGTTGGTACTGCCGACGGTTTCCATCTTGTCGCCGTGGGTGAGCAACACCATGTCGCCGCTTTGCAGCAGCCCCTTGGCCTTGAGCACGTCCAGGGCGTCGCGGCACACCTCGTAGACCGGCTTGGTCTCGTCCCCGTCGAACAGCACAGGAGTGACGCCGCGGTAGAGGTTGGCCCAGGCCAGGGTCTTGTTGTGGGGGGACATGGCGAAGATCGGCAGGCCGGAGCTGATGCGGGACATCAGCAGCGGGGTGGTGCCCGATTCGGTCAGCGCCACGATCGCCTTGACCCCTTCCAGGTGGTTGGCCGCATACATGGTGGACATGGCCACCGCCTCTTCCACCGAGGTGAAGGTGTAGCTCATGCGGTGGTTGGAGACGTTCAGGCTCGGGTGCTTCTCGGCGCCCACGCAGACGCTGGCCATGGAGGTGACTGTCTCGATGGGGAACTGGCCGGCGGCAGTCTCGGCGGAGAGCATCACCGCATCGGTGCCGTCCAGCACGGCGTTGGCCACGTCCATCACTTCGGCGCGGGTCGGCAGCGGTGCGTTGATCATGGACTCCATCATCTGGGTCGCGGTGATGACCACGCGGTTCAGACGGCGGGAGTGGCGAATGAGCTTCTTCTGCACGCCGACCAGCTCGGGATCACCGATCTCGACGCCGAGATCGCCCCGGGCCACCATGACGGCGTCGGAGCCGAGGATGATGTCCTCCATCGCCTCGTCGCTGGCGACGGTCTCGGCGCGTTCGACCTTGGCCACTATCTTGGCGTTGGAGCCGGCTTCGCGGGCCAGCTCGCGGGCGTAGCGCAGGTCATCGCCGCTGCGGGGGAAGGAGACCGCCAGGTAGTCCACGCTCATGCGGGCGGCGGTCTTGATGTCTTCCTTGTCCTTGTCGGTCAGGGCCGGGGCGGAGAGGCCGCCCCCCTTCTTGTTGATGCCCTTGTTGTTGGAGAGGGGGCCGGCCACGGTGACCGTGGTGTGGATGCGGGTGCCTTCCACCTGTTCCACTTTCAGCTGTACCCGACCGTCGTCCAGCAGCAGGATATCGCCTGGCACGACGTCGTTTGGCAGGCTCTTGTAGTCGATGCCGACCTGCTCCTGGCAGCCTTCTCCCTTGCCGAGGGCGGCGTCGAGGATGAACTTGTCACCGATGGCGAGGTAGATCTTGCCATCCTTGAAGGTGGAGACGCGGATCTTGGGACCTTGCAGGTCCCCCATGATGGCCACGTGGCGGCCGAGCTTGGCGGCGATTTCACGCACCTGGTTGGCGCGCTGGATATGGTCTTCAGGAGTGCCGTGAGAGAAGTTCATCCGCACCATGTCGGCACCGGCGCGGATGATCCCCTCGAGGATGCCGTCGCGATCGGTCGCCGGACCGAGTGTGGTTACAATCTTTGTACGTCTTGGCATGAAAGACTCCAATGTGAAGTTGATATGACTTGAAATACTGCCCCGTCAAGCATGTGGCATGGCGCCGGCTTGCAGGCCATCTGGGTGGCCTTCTGTGATTGAATTTCGATACTACACCAAGCCCGGTGGCTTAGACAGTCGGGGGCGAACCCCCGAATGATCAGGAGGAGTGCGGGGTATCAAAGCGGGATTCGCGCAAACCTTCTTTGACTTTTTTCAGGTTTTCGCGAAATTTCATGCCACGGCGCAGGGTGAAGCCGGTGGCCAGCACATCCACCAGGGCGAGCTGGGCGATGCGCGACGCCATGGGCATGTAGACGTCGGTGTCTTCCGGCACGTCCATGGAGAGTACCAGGTTGCACTCGCGGGCCAGGGGGGAGTCCTTGGCGGTCATGCCGATCACGGTGGCATCGTTTTCACGGGCCAGGGCGGCAATTTCCACCAGCGCCTTGGTGCGGCCGGTGTGGGAGATGAGCACCACCACGTCCCCTTCGCTGCTGTTGATGCAGCTCATGCGCATCATGACGATGTCGTCGAAGCTCACTACGGGGATGTTGAAGCGGAAGAACTTGTTCTGGGCATCCCGGGCGACGGCGGAGGAGGCGCCCAGGCCAAAGAAGCTGATCTTCTTGGACTGGGTCAGGATGTCGACGCAGCGGTTGATGGCGGAGATGTCCAGGCTGTTCTTGGCGGCATCGAGACAGGCCATGGTGGACTCGAAAATCTTGGCGGTGTAGGTGTCGGGCCCGTCTTCCGCTTCCACGTGGCGGTTCACATAGGGGGTGCCGTTGGCCAGGCTCTGGGCGAGGTGCAGCTTGAAGTCGGGAAAGCCCTTGGTATCGAGGCGACGGCAGAAGCGATTGACGGTGGGTTCGCTGACATCCGCCAGCTTGGCCAGGGTGGCGATGCTGGAGTGAATGGCGGTCTGGGGGGATGCCAGGATCACTTCAGCCACCTTACGCTCTGATTTACTGAAACTTTCCAAATTGTTCGTAATTTTATCGAGGGTATTCATCATTACCACCAAGCATTTTTGTAATTTAACTTCAGTGTCTGTGCACTAAATTCACAGCTCAAGCAGGTTTCCAATCTCCGCGATGACTATACAAGACAAGCGCTTATCGGAACTAATCTCGTCCATACAAAGTATGACTCATGTCTAATTATTTCGTGTTTTTAGTTACAAACTTCCATTCCGTCCTTGAAAACGCTTACAAATGTTGCAAAGCAACAACACTGTGAGCGGGCGCACAGTTGCATTCATAAAACGCGCCGCCGGGAAGCGGGCTCGAGTAGTATTGCAGCCAAATAACAAGGTCGGGACGGTAAGGGCCGCCCCGAGTCGGTAACGAAGGAGTTTGTTATGCAGCATACCCATGCGCTGGTGGGCGACGTAGGCGGTACCAATGCCCGGTTGGCCCTCTGCGAGCTGGCGACCGGCGCCATTTCCCAGGCAAAGACCTATTCAGGGCTGGCCCACCCCAGCCTGGAGGCCGTGGTGCGCCTCTATCTGGAAGAACATGGTGCCAAGGTGGGCGAGGCCTGCATCGCCATCGCCTGTCCCATCAACGGCGACTGGGTCGCCATGACCAACCACAGCTGGGAGTTTTCCATCAGCGAGATGCAGGCCAATCTGGGCCTGGCGCGCCTGCAGGTGATCAACGACTTCACTGCCGTCTCCATGGCGGTGCCCGTGCTGACAGAGGCTGATCGCATCCAGCTGGGGGGCGCGGCCCCGGTGGCGGGCAAGCCCATCGCCATCTATGGTGCCGGCACCGGCCTCGGGGTCGCCCACCTGGTGCAAGCCGGCGAACAGTGGCTCAGTTTGCCGGGTGAGGGCGGGCACGTGGACTTCGCTGCCAACACGGAAGAGGAAGATGCGGTGCTGCAGGTGATGCGCGGCGAGCTGGGCCATGTGTCGGCCGAGCGCTTCCTCTCCGGTCCGGGTCTGGTGAACTTGTACCGCGGGCTGGTGAAGTCCGACGGCCGGGAGCCCGAGGCGTTCGAACCCAAGGACATCACGGAGCGGGCGCTGGCGGGGGAATGCCTGGATTGTCGCCGTACCCTGAGCCTCTTCTGCGTGCTGATGGGGCGCTTTGCCGGCAACCTGGCCCTCAACATGGGCACCTTCGGCGGCGTCTACATCGCCGGCGGCATAGTACCGCGCTTCCAGGAGTTCTTTATCGCCTCCGGTTTCCGGGTGGCGTTCGAGGACAAGGGGCGCTTCAAGTCCTACCTCAAGGACATCCCCGTGTTCCTCATCACCCACGAAGGTCCGGGCCTGCTCGGTGCGGGCGCCTATCTGCGCCAGTCCCTCGGGATCCGTCTCTGACAGGCTAGGGAAACGATTTCATCGCGGTTCAGCCCTGATTCAGTGGCCCTGGCGTAGAGTAGGCTCACGTACTCAAGAGGACAGGGTTTCACAGGGAATTGGAAGCTGTCTTCATCCGCTGGGTGCGAATTGTCACCTGACAAGCCTGAACTGTTTCACCGGCCCTCGCGGCCGGTTTTTTTATGCCCGTCGTTTCTGCTCGAGCAGGGGGTGAGGGGAGAGGCTAGTCGGTTTCTGATGGGAGGCAACTTGTCAGCACCATTGCACTCGGCCAGGCATCGCCGGGCAGCATAGGGGAAAGGGTGGGAGAAGGTGAGCGCCGGGATGGCGATGCCCGAATGCGGCAGGGGCCAGGCACTGGCCTGGCCCCGATCTGTCAGGGGAGGGTGATATGGAAGCGGGCTCCGCCGAGGGGAGACTCATCCACCCGGATCTTGCCGCCGTAGCTGTGCACGATTTCGGTGACGACGGCGAGCCCTATCCCCTGGCCCGGGGAGCTGTCGGCCCTGACGCCGCGCTGGAAGATCTGCTGCGACTTGCCGGGGGCGATGCCGGGGCCGTCATCCTCCACCACGATGAGCAGGCCGTTGTCCTGGTGGCCGACATGGACCCGGATCTCGCTGATGGCGAACTTGCAGGCGTTGTCGAGCAGGTTGCCCATCAACTCCATCAGATCGCCCTGCTCGCCGTGGAAGAAGACATCGTCATCGAACTGGAAGCCGGTCTGCAGCTTCTTGTGGCGATAGACCTTGGCGAGGCTGGCCAGCAGTTTCTCGATGAGCGGTACCGGCTCGGTGCCCTTGCTCGCGAGGCGCTTTCGACCCGTGACGGCGCGGCGCAGCTGGTACTGGATGATCTGGTCCATGGTGGTGATCTGTTCGCTGATGTTGTCATGGATGTCGTGGCCGAGCTTGAGCTCCTGGGCGGTGATCTGGATCAGGGCCAGCCGGGTCTTCAAACTGTGGGCGAGATCGTTGAGCGCATGCTGATAGCGCTGGGTCTGCTGGCGCTCGTTTTCCAGCAACTGGTTGACGGATTCGGTCAGCGGCGTCAGCTCCCGCTCGTAGTCCTTGGAGAGCGCCTCCCGCGTGCCGGCACGGATCTCGTCTATCTGCCGCGCCATGGTGCGCAGGGAAGAGAGGCTCCAGAAGCTGGTGAGCAGCAGCAGGGCGCCGAGCAGGCTGTAGGCGAGCAAGGCCTGGCGAATGCACCGGTAGAGATAGTCCCGGGTCTGGGCCTGGTAGCGCTTGGCGGAATCGACCATCACCACGTAGTAGGTCGTGGGGCCGTCGCCGTGGTTGCGCAGGAAGCGCAGGCTGTAGATGAAGTAGCTCTCGCCATTCTTGATGGTGTGCAGCTTGAAGAAATAGTCCTGATCCAGGCCCCCAAGGTACTTCATCAGATCCCGGCAGATGGTCTCCTTGATGGTGATTACCTCGGGCATGTGCAGGCTGGACCAGCTCAACTCTCCATCGGAGCGGCAGATCAGGGTGTCGAGATTGGGGTCGATGGCATCCGGGGTCAGGCCGCCGAGATCCGTGATGGCGTGGGGCTCCGGCTGCTTGGAGGAGAACAGCTTGGAGAGGTTCTCCTGCATGCGGATGCTGGCTTTCTGGGCCTGCTCCTCGGCGTGGCCGAGGTAGAGAATATAGACGGAGAAGGCCATGATGAGCGCGATGACCAGCATGGCGCTCAGCATCAGCTTGAGGTGCAGCGAGCGACGGATCAGTGTCATGGGGTGCAGCATGGCAAGGGGCATCAACTGCAGGAGAGGTTGAAGATGTAACCCTGGCGGCGGATGGTGGAAATAGGCTGGATGAGCCCCTCCGGATCCAGTTTCTTGCGCAGTCGGCTCACCATCACCTCTATGGTGTTGGGATCCCCTTCACCATCCCCGTAGAGCTGGTCCAGCAGTTGCTGCTTGGAGACCACCTGGCGGGCGTTGCGCATCAGGTACTCCAGGATCAGATACTCGAAGCTGGTGAGCACGGTGACTTCGCCGGCGATGGTCAGCTCCTTGCGGGAGAGATCCAGCTCGTAGTCACCCGCCTTCACCCTGGGGGAGATGAAACCGGCGCTGCGGCGCACCAGGGCATTGAGGCGGGCAAGCAGCTCGTCCTTCTGGAAGGGTTTGACCAGATAGTCGTCCGCCCCGGCCTCCAGCCCTTCCACCTTGTCCTGCCAGTTGCCCCGCGCGGTCAACACTATGATGGGGAAGGGGATCTGCTGCTCGCGCAGGCGGCTGATGAGCTGCAGGCCGTCCATGTCCGGCAGGCCGAGATCGATGATGGCCACGTCGATGGGGTAGTCGGTCGCATAGTGCAGCGCCACCTGGGCGTTGTCCGTGCTGTGAACCTGATTCTGGGCCTCGGTCAACAGCGTGGAGAGGTGGTGATTGAGCAGCTTGTCGTCTTCGACCAGTAGGATTTTCATAAGATGCATGATGATAAGGGTCCAGGCTGTCAATTAGAGGGTCAACAAGAAGGAGAGTCAATGCGGATCCTACTTGACCCCCCTGTATCGGGACTGAATCATGCCAGCCTTTGTCTCCTCTACCCGTCCTTGCATCGGCAGCCATACCTTTCGTGCTTTATTGTGAGTCATGCTGTCGAATCAGATGAGGACTGTTGGGGTTCCATTGGTGACTACTTGCGACTGTTCTGATCGCACTGGTGGGTATGGGGACTCACTGTACTGTTGCAGCAGTGCTCATCGTCACAACTTGGCTCCGAGCATCGGGGCAACGCAGGCATGCAGTTGTAATCGCCTGAACATATTCAATTTTATTGTTTGGCGCTGGTGATTGGGAACAACTCCCGATGTGTCGTAGGGATGGATGTTGCGCGAGAAGGGTCAGAAGGTCGAATGAGTGGCAATTTTGAATCCCTACCCTACGAGAGGTTTTCTGCGGTTATGACTATTCATACCAGCGCCAAACAAGATAGAATCTGGCCCAAAATCGGGTTTAGGGCACAGATAGCCCAAGATGTGAGCAATGCAGGCTGCGGACTGCCTGGGTGTGCAATGTAATGCGACAACGTTGCTAAACATCAATCAAAACAAGAAATTGCTGGAGGGTATGATGGCCAACAGCGCGCACAATCAGGTTAAAAGCAGCATGTTGGGAGCTGTAACTCAGGGGCGGTAGCGTCATCATTTATGCATTTCAATCTTCCTCTGGTTTATCACTGTTAATCCTCTCGCCTTGAGGGCCATTTCTTAGCTTAGGCAGATAAATATACATGCCTAAACGAGGAGCCTGGTCTGGAATTCAAGCATTCGTAGTCTCAGTGCAATCATTCTGCTCTACGAAGAAAAAACCAGAGTGATACACAACTGCAGACCCTAACCAAAAGTCTTCCTTTTCATTAGATTGCAATCGGGAACCTTTCAATGAAGATCCTTGTAACCGGTGGTGCCGGTTTTATCGGTTCGGCAGTGGTTCGCCACATCCTTCGTGACACCCAAGATTCTGTCGTCAACCTCGACAAGCTGACCTATGCGGGCAACCTGGAATCCTTGGCGAGTGTGGCAAACAGTGAGCGCTATGCCTTTGAACAGGTGGATATCTGCAACCGCGTCGAACTGGATCGAGTCTTTGCCACCCACCAACCAGACGCCGTGATGCATCTGGCCGCCGAGAGCCACGTCGATCGATCCATCACCGGCCCTGCGGCCTTTATCGAGACCAATATTGTCGGGACCTATATGTTGCTGGAAGCTGTGCGCACCTACTGGAACGATCTTCCTGATCCGCGCAAGGCGGCCTTCCGCTTCCACCATATCTCCACCGACGAGGTCTACGGCGATCTGCCCCATCCTGATGAGGTGAATACCGGTGAGGCGCTGCCGCTCTTTACCGAGAGCACCCCCTATGCCCCTAGCAGCCCCTATTCTGCCTCCAAGGCATCGAGCGACCATCTGGTGCGCGCCTGGCGCCGTACTTACGGCCTGCCAACCATAGTCACCAACTGCTCCAACAACTACGGTCCTTACCACTTCCCCGAGAAGCTGATCCCGCTGGTGATCCTCAACGCGCTGGATGGCAAGCCGCTGCCGGTATACGGCAAGGGCGACCAGATCCGTGACTGGCTCTATGTGGAAGACCATGCTCGTGCGCTCTACAGGGTAGTGACCACGGGCGTGGTAGGGGAGACCTACAACATCGGCGGTCATAACGAGAAGCAGAATCTGGACGTCGTGCATACCATCTGTGACCTGCTCGATGAGATTGTGCCGAAGACTGGCTCCTATCGTGAGCAAATCATCTATGTGACGGATCGCCCCGGCCACGACCGTCGTTATGCCATTGACGCCAGCAAGATGAGCAGTGAACTGAATTGGCAGCCGCAAGAGACCTTCGAATCCGGTATTCGCAAAACCGTGCAGTGGTATCTGGATAACCAGCAGTGGGTCAGCAACGTCAAGAGCGGGTCCTATCAGTCTTGGATAGCTCAGCAGTATGGAGAGAAGAAGTGATGAAAGGCATTATTCTGGCTGGCGGCTCCGGAACTCGCCTTTACCCTATCACCATGGGCGTCTCAAAACAGCTTTTGCCAGTTTATGATAAACCCATGATTTACTACCCCTTGTCAGTATTGATGCTGGCAGGCATTAGGGATGTACTGATTATTACCACTCCAGAAGATCAGGCCAGCTTTCAACGCCTTTTAGGCGATGGTAGTCAATTTGGGATTGAATTGGAATATGCCGTACAGCCAAGCCCAGATGGGCTTGCGCAGGCATTTATTATCGGTGAGAAGTTCATTGGTAATGATTCGGTATGCTTGATCTTGGGTGACAATATGTTTTGGGGGCAGGGGTTCTCACCGATGTTACATGAGGCTGCCAAAAGGGAAAAAGGTGCAACAGTGTTCGGCTATAAAGTTCAAGATCCCGAGCGATTTGGAATCGTTGAATTTGATGATAAGCAGAGCGTCATTTCTATTGAAGAAAAGCCGACACAACCCAAGTCTCACTTTGCTGTAACTGGACTCTATTTTTACGACAATCAAGTGGTCAATATTGCCAAGCAAGTAAAACCTTCCAAACGAGGAGAGCTAGAGATAACTAGTATTAACCAAGTGTATTTGGAGCAAGGACTGCTGAATGTAGAGTTATTGGGGAGAGGTTTTGCTTGGCTTGACAGTGGAACACACGAAAGTTTACTCGAAGCATCGAATTTTGTGGCAACCATTGAGGCTAGACAGGGTTTCAAGATTGCATGTCTTGAAGAGATTGCATTACGAAATACTTGGTTAAGTAAAAATGAAGTAGCTATTACAGCACAACGTATGGCTAAAAACAGCTATGGCCAATATCTACTAGATTTGATAAGGAGTTAAGATGAGCCTTATTAAATTAATTGAATTTCCAATGCTCGGTGATGAGCGAGGTTCTTTGTTATCACTGGAAGGAAATAAGAATATCCCTTTCGATATAAAACGAGTTTATTATATTTTCAATACAGTAAAAGGCATCTCTCGTGGATTTCATGCCCACAAAGCACTAAAACAGGTTGCTATTGCAGTGTCTGGATCTTGCCGCTTTGTCCTCGATGATGGAATGGTTAGGACAGAAGTTGTTCTTGATAGACCTACTAAAGGGTTGTTAATAGAATCTTTTATGTGGCGTGAGATGCATGATTTTTCTGAAGATTGTGTACTGATGGTATTGGCTGATCAAGTGTATGATGAATCTGACTATATAAGAAGCTATGAAGATTTCTTGTGCCTAGCTAGGAGAGATATAAATGTTTGTTCATCATCTTAGCGATGTAATGTCAAATGATATAGGTAATAACACTCGTATTTGGCAGTACTCGGTTGTGTTGCAAGGTGCAAAAATCGGTAAGGAATGTAATATATGTGCACATACTTTGATTGAGGGGGACGTCACCATAGGTGATCGCGTCACGATCAAATCTGGTGTATATGTCTGGGATGGTATCACAATTGAGGATGACGTTTTCATTGGTCCCTGTGTTGCATTTACAAATGACAAACATCCTCGCTCTAAAATCTACCCAGCGGAATTCCCTAAAATGAGAATAAAGTCTGGTGCATCGTTAGGCGCCAATGCAACTATACTGCCTGGTATTACAATCGGGAAATATGCAATGGTAGGTGCTGGTGCCGTTGTCACTAAAGATGTACCCGATTATGCCGTTGTCGCTGGAAATCCAGCTAAAATAATCCGTTATATTGAGATGGAAAAATGATTAACTTCCTCGATTTGAAAGCTATCAATAATCAGTACAAAAATGAACTTAAAGATGCCTGTGCCAGAGTCATTGACTCTGGATGGTATATTATGGGGAATGAGCTGGTCGAATTTGAAAAGGAATTCTCTCACTATTGCGGAACCAAGTATGCGATCGGTGTAGCAAACGGGCTAGATGCTCTGAACCTAGTACTGAGAGCATGGAAAGAACTTGGTAAGTTACAAGCTGGTGATGAGGTTATAGTACAAGCAAATACTTATATTGCTTCCATTTTGGCAATTACTGAGAACGATTTGGTTCCTGTCTTAGTCGAACCTAATCCAGAAACTTTTAATCTGGATCCCGTCCAAGTTAGAAAGGCCATCACATCCAGAAGCAAAGTCATACTACCCGTGCACTTGTACGGCCAGCTATCTCCTATGCCAGAGCTGATGACAATTGCTACGGAATTTAATTTATTGGTGTTGGAAGACTGTGCCCAAGCGCATGGAGCTGAAATCCAGGGCAAGCGTGCAGGTAACTGGGGGGATGCTGCAGGCTTCAGCTTCTATCCGGGTAAAAACCTAGGTGCTTTAGGAGACGCCGGTGCTGTGACAACAAATGATGATGAGTTGGCTCAAACAATCAGTGCACTGCGCAATTATGGTTCACATAAAAAGTATGAAAACTTGTATCAAGGGGTCAACAGTCGGTTAGATGAAATTCAGGCCGCTATGATGCGAGTTAAACTACCTTATCTGGAAAGGGAGACTGCTCGTCGTCAGAATATCGCCCAATCTTATCGTACAAGAATTAAAAACCCTTTAGTGAAATTACCTAATGTGGAAAATGAAGGTGCACATGTGTGGCATTTATTCGTTGTGCGCTGCGATATGCGTGAGAAGCTTCAGCAGTGGTTATTCGAGCAAAAAATCCAAACTCTGATTCACTATCCAATACCTCCTCATAAGCAACAAGCATACCCACAGTATCGGGATTACCTATTGCCAGTGACGGAACGCATTCATCAGCAAGTGCTTTCTTTGCCTATGGATCCTACCATGAGTGATGAGGCTGTGACACGGGTGATAGATGCGGTAAATGGCTTTACAGCATGAGACGCTTGCTAAAAGTGACTGCCATGACAGGGCTTTTAACATTGCTCAAAATGGCGATGGGTTTTGTTATTGCGAAAGTTGTCGCCATATATACAGGCCCTACTGGTATGGCTATGTTAGGCCAAGTACAAAGTCTGGTGGGCAGCCTCAATGGAGTTATTAATGCTCCCGTTGGTAGTGGAGTAGTACGTTATACCGCCGAAAATAAACAGCAGGGTTTTGAGTCTTGTGCACCTTGGTGGCGAGCATCACTGCAGTGGGTTTTAGTCATTTCTGCTCTGCTCATTCCTAGTGGATTGTTATTTGCTGAGCATGTTGCTAACTGGCTGTTCCAGGATGCGAAACTGGCTTGGGTTGTGATGGTTACGGTTTGCGTTTTGCCTCTATCTGCTGTGGGTACACTTTGTAATTCAGTTATAAACGGTCAACAACTTTATCGTCGCTATGTTTTATTGGGTATGTTATCGGTAGTCATATCCAGTAGTGTGATGTTGATGATGATTGTGATGGCGGATATCCGAGGTGCCTTATTGGCAGCGGCAGTACAAGCCGGACTGATAGGGCTGGTGATGCTGATAGCGAACTTCCATCAAGCCTGGTTTCGAATGCAGTATTGGTGGGGTGAGACAAGCGTTGAGGCAAGGAAATCCATTGGTGGATATATGCTGATGGCAATCACAAGTGCTTTAACATTTCCAATATCACTCATCTTGGTCAGGACGATTTTAATCGAGTTGGTTGGATGGGAGGCTGCTGGATATTGGCAAGCGGTGTGGAAAATATCTGAAGTATATCTTGGTGTTATCACGATGGCCCTCAGTACTTATTACCTTCCACGTTTGTCATCTTTGATCGGTGTTGATGCCATTGTTGATGAAATTCATAGGACTGCTCGGGTTGTAATCCCTGTTGTAGCAGTGATGGCATTGGCGGTTTATTTGTTACGTGATATAGCTATTTGGCTTCTTTTCACTGCAGAGTTCAACTCTGCTCGTGATTTATTTGCCATCCAGTTGTGTGGTGACATAATGAAAATCGCCAGCTGGTTATACGCATATCCCATGTTGTCCCGTGGAACTACCAGAATTTTTATTATTAGCGAAATCATATCCTCAATGACTCTTGTGGGTTTATCGTATTCGCTTATCAGTGTCATCGGGGTTGAGGGCGCACCTATGGCATATCTAGTTAATTATTGCCTATATTTTATGTTTGTTTTTTTCAATGTAAGAAAAATATCCAAGTGACACGCATTAATTACTATCACCGAGACTAAATATATAACCATGAAAAAAACAATATCTGTTGCTGTTATAACTTACAATTCAGCGAAGACTGTTACTGAAACATTAGACAGCATCTATCGTCAGACGTATGGTGCTGGAAATATTGAATTGATAATTTCCGATGACGCATCATCAGATAATACAGTGGCAGTTATTCATGATTGGTTGGCACTACATGAATCTAGTTTTAACAAGGTTGTCTTTTTTAAAAACAAAACAAATGGTGGTGTTTCAAAGAATATAAATGTTGCATGGACTGCATCTACTTCAGAATGGATTAAGACTATTGCGGGAGATGATATACTCTTGCCAAATTGTCTCGATGATAATGTCGACTATGTTCTCAATGAAGCTAATGCTGAAGTCGGTGCTGTATTTTCATTAATGCAAGTTTTTTATATGGATGAACAATCCAATAAGGTCAACTCTCATTTAATGCCATCTTCAGCATATCATCACTTTTTTTATCTAACGGCTGAAGCTCAGTATGATTATTTGAAAATCAATGGTATTCCCATTGCCCCCTCATCCTTTATTAAAAGAAGTGCATTGATATCGGTAGGTTATGCAGATGAACGATTCAAATTAATAGAAGATTACCCCTTATGGCTTAAATTGACAAAGCAGGGTTACACACTTAAATTTTTTAATAAAATTACTGTTCAATATCGCAAGTCTGATAGTATTAGTAGTAGTCGCTCAAAAATAATCAATGAACGCTACTTCAATGAGATGGCATTAATTGATAGCGTAGTTGTAATACCTGAACTAAAGAAAAGTCAGTATATCTTAAAGTTAAGAAAAAAAGCATGGCCGAAGGCAATGGTGTATGTGGCTAGGATTTTTAATAACACTCCCAATACCTTTTCCAACATTATAGTTGCTTTGATTAATTTATTGAAACCAGGGTTTATTTCTCTTCAGTTGAAAAAGCTAAGAATATATATAGGCCGTTAATCTTTAATGCTTATTGTTGAATGTAGTTGAAAGTTATTATGTGTAACTTACTTCACAACTAAGGAATAAATAATGGTTAGTGAGGTTATCATAGCAGTTCTAGTTGGGGTGCTTTTTAGTATTCTAGTAATAAGCATGCTCCAACGAAAAGAGCAAAGCATATCTTGTTCTATATTAATAGTCTTTAATGTTTTCTTTACCTCTTGGATTTCTACAGTGCTGGTTGTCTTTTTCCCAGATATATCGGCCAGACTAGATGGATTCAATAAAGAAGTCATACATAATGTATATTATATGACTTCCTTTTCAGTAATTATTATTTTCATGGGGTTGCTAGTATATTTTTTGTCCATCGACAATAAAAAAATGTCATTACATGATCAAGCGGAGGTTAATGAAGCTGTATATGTCATCAATCCATTGTCTTTGCTTTTTATTATATACTGCTTGGTCAAATTTATACTGTTCTATCAACAATCTCCACTCTACTATGTTGCGTTAGGTGATTATACGCAAGCTGCATTATCTAGAGCTTCGATTCAGAAAGGGGAAGTTTTTGTTGATATTCCTTATATTGGAAAAATATTTTATTTTCTCTGTTTTTATATAACGATATCCACGATGATATTGGTAAGTAATAATAAGGTCTCTAGAATGAGACTATTTTTTATTATTGCAGTATCCTCAATTCAACTTACGTTTGATGGCCAGAAAGCACATTTATTCTTGCTTTTCATGATGATGGGGGTGACGTATTTCTTGCTCTCTAAGTCAGTATTGAAAATCATTATTTTTTCGATCTCCTTCGTTTTTACTACTGGTTTAATTTATTCTACAATGATGTCTGGGGATGGTAACGCCTTAGTCAGAATTCTTGACCGAAGTATATTTGGCCAAGCGCAAGGCATGTACTATATCATGCAGTATTATAAACCCCAGCTTACAGGGGTATTCTCTGATTTACCATTCTCACATCTTCTTGGATTAAAAGAACTAAAGCCAGATGAATGGATAGTTCCATATATATATAGCGATAGCGGGCATGTCATCAACTCTAACACATTTATTGTTGGTGAGATGTGGGCATATTCCGGAGAGTTAGGCGTATATTTATTCTCTTCTTTTATCTTATTTTCATTATTGGTTTATCTGATATTCTTTCGATGGTTGACATCGCTGAACAATATAGTTTATTGGCCAATATCACTTATATTTTTCTCAACGTTGCCAATAAACCAATCTTTGCAGTTTATTATATATCAAAAATATTTTTTATATGTTTTGTTTTTTTTGATTTTACCAATATACACGGTTGGCGCTCTAAGGTATTGGGGGGGGCATAAAGTAGGTGATAATAGCGATCAATCATTGCTAATGAAATGACGTGATACAAGCTGAACACTTGAATTTAAAAATTAAACCTTTCTAAGTGATTATATGGTCTCTTTGTCAATAGCGATTTCTACATATGCTAATAGGGTTAGTAATTTAAACTTGGACTTCAACCCAAATATTGAATATGTGATTGTTCACCAAAAACCACTTGAGGCGCCTTTGGATGCAATCAACAATTTAAAAAGCAGGGATGATGTTTCATATATCCCTACTGATACCAATGGGTTGTCTATTAGCAGGAACATAGCATTGGAAAATGCTAATGGCGAATACGTGATGATCATGGATGATGATGTCGTTTTTTCCATTGAAAAAATTCTAGATATAATAAAAAGAATGAAGAGAGATAATGCCGATGTAGGTACTTATTATCATAGGTACCTAGATGGCAGAACTACGTTAAGCACTCAAGTCTCACATAAGCTTAATTTTTTTACTATCGCCAAGCCCTCATCCATTGACATCTGTTTTAATAGGAAAGCTATTTTAAGTAACCAGATTCGGTTTGATGAAAAGTTTGGATTAGGTACAGACAATCCTTCAGGTGAGGAAATGATATTCCTATCTGACTGTTTGAGAAATGGATTATCCATCCAGCGTTATCCTATAGAAGTGTCCTCGCATCCACCGATCACTTCAGGGGCTGACTTTTATTCAACGGATAAAAAAATAATAGCCAAGAGAAATATGTTTATGAGAGTCTCTCCTCGTTGTGGCCTATTTCTTTTTATCCTCTTTGTTGTGAAAAAGAGTGCTATCGCACATAAAGCTGGTTTTGGGTTGTTCTTTATCAAAACGGCACTGAAATCCGTTTTATGGCGAGGTTGAATCAGGTTATGAAAAATACTTCGCAGCCCTTGGTTTCAGTCATAATGCCAACATATAACTCATCCAATACAGTTGTTGATAGCATAAAAAGTGTATTGCATCAAAACTATGATAATTGGGAGCTAATTATTACGGATGACTGCTCTGAAGATAATACAGTAAATCTCATTGAGAAGATGGCAATAGATGAGCCACGCATTTCTATTACTATTAACGACAGAAATAGAGGTGCTGGTTTTTCTAGAAATGCATCTATTGAGCGGGCGAGTGGAAAATACATTGCATTTCTAGATGCGGATGATCTTTGGGTTGAAAATAAGCTAGAAATGCAAATCTCATTTATGGAGAAAAATAATTATCTTTTTACTTTTACATCTTACCAGATGTTTTCGCATCTTGGGGATGGGAAAATAGTTAATGCACCGGAGTCAGTATCATATAATCAGCTCCTCTATGGCAATGTAATTGGATGCCTTACTGCCGTATATAATGCCGAGGCTTTAGGTAAGCAGAGAATGCCCTTAATAAGGAAAAGGCAAGATATGGGGCTTTGGCTAACTCTTCTCAAAAAATGTAGTAAAGCCTATAGCTTGTCGGATGTTCTGGCGAAATATAGAACTGATTCAGGAATGACTCAAAACAAAATCAATGTTGCAAAATACCAATGGGAGTTTTACAGGAAAGTAGTCAAGTTGGGTTTGCTAAGATCCTCTTGGTATTTTTTCTGGTATGCCCTTAATGGGATTAAGAAGCATAAACCATAATAGTCAATGTTTGATGAATTCTATAATTTTAACATCCGACCATAATATGTTATGTGTGATTGTTTTTTCATGGGTAGATCATTTTGTTTCAATTTAAAGTAGAGGTTTTACAAGTAATGTGGCTTGGGATATAACAAGAGCTGTAGTGTAAACCTTGATGACATGTGTTAAGCAATCTACACTCTGAAATTGTTAGGCTCCTGGCTTCCGAGCGATGTTGAATTTCATTTTATAAGAATAATCCCGAGGTAATAATTGAGCTACCAACGCCGTCACTCACGCTGGTATGAGCGTGTATTATTTAGCCCACCCTCTTTGTTTCTGTTTGGAGCCTTGCTGGCTGTATGCGTCCCTGCAATTGAACGCTGGGGATGGGGTTTTTGGGGAGGACTCGATGCGGTAAGAGTCAATACCTTGGCTGGAGCCTTTGTAGCCTTCTTACTCACAGGCATCGTACTTCATCGTTTTCTGAGATACCCAGGTGCAAGCCCTGTTGCCTACATGATCCCAACAGTGACGACACTCTATGGTCTGCTGGTCGGAATTCTTTTCTTCCTGCGCTTACCTTACAGTCGTCAGGTCTTGTTCGAATCATATGTTGTGGCGTTGCTCTGCTGTTGGCTTGTTTATTTTATCGGCCGTCGCTATCGGACACCCAAGTATGCCTTGCTCCCATTTGGTGATTATAAGCCCTTGACCAGACATGAGAGTGTACAATGGCGTCTGCTTGATAAACCGGATCTGGGGGAGGTTCGTTATGACGCTGTGGTGGCAGATCTTCGAGATGAGAAGCTGGCGGGGGAATGGGAACGTTTCTTGGCACGCTGTGCTTTGGCTCATATCCCCGTCTATCATATCAAGCAGATCAGTGAGACCCTGACCGGGCGTGTAAAGATTGACCACCTCCACGAGAACCAGCTTGGCTCCCTCCTGCCTTCTCCCATCTATGCCTTCATCAAGCGGGGGATGGACATCCTGGCCGCGTTGATCGCGATCCCGCTCTTCTCGCCCTTGATGCTGGTAACGGCCATCCTCATCAAGCTGGAGAGCCCAGGTCCGGTGATGTTCCTGCAAAACCGGGTGGGGAAGGGCAACAAGGATTTTCGCATCTACAAGTTCCGCAGCATGTGCAAGGATTCGGAGAAGGCCGGTGCCCAGTTCGCTCAGGATGGCGACATGCGCGTCACCCGGGTGGGCAAGGTGATCCGCAAGCTGCGCATCGACGAGTTGCCGCAGTTCTTCAACGTCCTCAAGGGGGACATGAGCCTGATTGGGCCGAGGCCAGAGCAGCGCACCTTCGTCGATCAGTTCGAGCGGGAGATCCCGTTCTACATGTACCGTCATATCGTGCGGCCGGGGATCAGCGGCTGGGCCCAGGTGGTGCACGGCTATGCGGCCGATGCCGATGATACCCGCATCAAGATCGAGCACGATTTTTACTACATCAAGCACTTCTCCCTCTGGCTGGATGTGCTCATCGTGTTCAAGACCATCCGCACCATTCTGACCGGCTTTGGCGCGCGGTAATCCTCAATGCGGATCTTGTTGCTGGGGGCTCGTGGCCAGTTAGGACGAGCTCTTTTTTCTGCTTTGTGCAAGGACTGGCCAAGTTGGCAGGTGGTAGCGTTGGGTAGAGACGAGTGTGACATCACAGATCCTCACTCCCTGACAGATGCCTTAAACCGCTACCAGTCTGATGTGATTATCAATGGGGCCGCGTATACGGCTGTCGATGCTGCACAATCCGAGCCTCGGCTAGCTGAGAGTATCAATCATGAAGCCGTAGTGACTCTGGCTCGGGAGGCGAATGGGCGTGGCTCCCTGTTGGTACATTTCTCCACCGACTATGTGTTTGATGGCAGCGGTACTACACCATGGATGGAGACGGATAAGCCCGGGCCTCTCAACGTATATGGCGCCAGCAAGTATGCCGGTGAACAGGCAATTCAATCGATATGTCCGGCTCATTTGATGTTTCGTACTAGCTGGCTCTATGGTGGTGAGGGAAAACACTTTGCTAGCACCATACTTGGCCATGCTAGGGAAGGCCTCCCCATTCAAGTCGTAGATGATCAATGGGGGACACCGACCCAGGTTCATTGGTTTGCACGTATGGTGTTACTTTCCTTGGCTCAGGTGTTGATGGATCCTGACAAGCGAGGTCTCTATCATTTGAGCTGCAAGGGAGATACAAGTTGGCATGGTTTTGCGTCGGTTCTGGTACAGGAAGCTTATAGGCTGGGTATATTGGCTAAGCCAGTCCCGGTGAATCCCATTTCTTCAGCGAGCTGGTTCCAGGCTGCTTCTCGTCCTTTGAACTCCAGGCTGGACTGTCGATTGTTCTCCACTACTTTTAATATCGCGTTGCCCTCTTGGCAAACGCAGATGATGGATTGGCTGATCAGACTAAGGGCTGAAGCCAATCGGGTGGACGGAGATCCTCTTCCATAACTCCCTTTATTTAACCCAGAGGGTGTCATGACTCTGCACAGAGAGATCGTATTGAGCGAGGTGATTAGGCTAGTTGGCGCTATCTGATGAGCATGACCATCTACAAACGACTTGCCAGTCTGAGCAGACATGTGGGTGATTACTCTTCTGAACTTGCTGCAGCGCAACCTCCCTGGCTCAACATTTGAAGAGACTTATGAAATATCAATCCCTTGCAATTCCTGACGTTAAATTACTAATTCCCACTCGTCATAGTGATGAGCGTGGTTTTTTCATGGAGACTCTGCGGCAGGATGAATTTGAGCACCAGTGCGGCGTATACACCCTAGTGCAGGATAACCATAGCCGCTCCTGGCAGGGCACGTTGCGTGGGTTACATTATCAAACGGAGAAACCCCAAGGAAAATTGGTGAGGGTTGTTCGCGGTCGCATTTTTGATGTTGCAGTGGATGTGCGTCCTGACTCAGCCTCATATGGCCAATGGGTTGGCCAGCTTCTGTCAGAGAAAAATGACCACCAAATGTGGATCCCGCCCGGCTTTGCCCACGGTTTCTATGTGTTGAGTGAAGTAGCTGATCTGCTCTATCGATGCAGTGACTACTACTATCCCGAGGGGGAAAAGACCCTACGTTGGGATTCTCCTCTCTTGGCCATTGATTGGCCTCTGCGGTCTGGAGTGCCAGTGCATCTGTCCGAAAAGGATGCCAATGCCCCCTGCTTCTGCCCCTGAAGTTAGTGTAACCCCATGCTCTTGTGGCACAATTGCCTACTCAAAATCAGCCCCTTAATCTAATCAATCAGGTAATCCCATGGTGAAAATTGCCGTAGCGGGAACCGGCTATGTCGGTCTGTCCAATGCCGTGCTGCTTGCCCAGCATAATGAAGTGGTCGCCCTCGACCTGGTGGCAGAAAAAGTTCAACTCATCAATCAAGGCAAGTCCCCCATTGCAGACAACGAACTAGAGCACTATCTTGCCCATATCCCCCTCAATCTGACGGCAACCCTAGACAAGCATCAGGCTTACCAGGGGGCGGATTTTGTCATCATTGCGACCCCGACCGACTACGATGTGGACACCCACTACTTCAACACCCGTTCTGTGGAGGCGGTGATCCGGGATGTGATGACCATCAACCCGGCTGCCGTCATGGTGATCAAGTCCACTGTCCCCGTGGGTTACACCAATATGATTAGAGAAAAACTGGGTTGTGAAAATGTGGTATTCTCACCCGAATTCTTGCGAGAGGGGAGGGCGCTTTATGACAACCTGCATCCCTCGCGCATCATTGTAGGTGAGCGTTCCGAGCGTGCTGAGCGTTTTGCCTCCCTCTTGCAAGAAGGGGCCATCAAGCAGGATGTGCCGCTATTGTTGACAGACAGCACAGAAGCGGAAGCGATCAAGCTATTTGCCAATACCTATCTTGCCATGCGGGTCGCTTATTTCAACGAACTGGATACCTATGCCCAGACCCATGGTCTTGACAGTCGCCAGATTATTGAAGGCGTGGGGCTGGATCCACGTATCGGCAATCACTACAACAACCCCTCTTTCGGTTATGGCGGCTATTGCCTTCCTAAGGACACCAAACAGTTGCTGGCAAACTATGACGATGTACCGAACAATCTGGTGCGGGCTATCGTCGATGCAAATACTACCCGTAAAGATTTCATTGCTGATTCCATCATACGTCGTCAACCCAGAGTGGTTGGGGTTTATCGATTGATCATGAAGTCGGGCTCAGACAACTTCCGTGCGTCAGCCATCCAAGGGGTCATGAAGCGGATCAAGGCCAAGGGAATAGAAGTGGTGGTGTTTGAGCCTGCACTCAAGGAGCTGGCCTTCTTCAACTCCCGAGTTATCGCCGACCTGGACGAGTTCAAACAACTCTCCGACGTGATCCTCTCCAATCGTATGGCCAGTGAGCTGAGCGATGTGGTGGATAAGGTGTATACCCGCGATCTGTTTGGCTGCGACTAGCCAGATCGCTGGGGTTCCCCTACGAGAGAGGGAATCATGTAACCGTCTTGCAATAGTGGGCAATGATCAGCATAGCTAACGTCATCAAGTGCCCTCTTGTGAAGTGCCTGTTTGCTGGCGGCAACCAAGTGGCATTGGCAATCGCAGTAACGGGAACCCGCCTGTCCCGGTAGATGTTCCAGGATGTGGCAATGCTGTCCATCAGGCATCTCAACCGGAAGGTTGTTTTCCAGGGCAACCCGCTTGTTTCTTCGAATTGCCTTGGCCACGTTGTAGAAGTACATAACGCTGGCGCAATGTGGTGTATCGATGACCTTTCTACCTGCTGTACGATTTCTGCAACCTGGCGTAATTTGGTGTCAAGGAGATGAAATATCCAGGTGATCGAGAAGCCAGCGACAAGCCTGCCAACGAAGCCAATGCTGCGTGATAATAGGTTTCGCACCCAAGCCGGGTTGGGGATGCCCGTGGCCATCAGCCAAGGATGACTGCCAGCGGGAGTGAAAACCGTTGCGGCCGATATCGTGGCGACATAGGCCAGCCTACTCCGGGTTGCACACCATTTTTGCCGTGGGCTTGCCCACCCAGTTTCTAATCAGAGAAATGTGACAATATGAGTAATCAAGAACCAACCCTGACTCCTCCCAAGGCAGATTTTCCCCAAGACTGGGTTCCGTCCCGTCCGAACCATTACATCGATGTGAAAGCACTGATCCTGGAACTCTGGCGCAGCAAGCTGCTTATCCTTTGTGTTGCTGGCCTATTTGCGGCGAGTGGTATCACCTATGCCTTACTGGCACCTCAGGTATGGGTCAGCCATGCGGAGATCAAACGCCCTACCCTCAAGGAGACAGAATCCCTTGAACTCAATATCAATCAGCTAATGAATGCCTCGGTACCTGCGAGCGCCTTCACCGCTTTTGAAAAGAAGGTGATATATGATGATTTTGTTAATAATTTCAATGGTTTCAATAACAAACGCCAGTTCTTGATGGAAAAAGGCTATCTGGATGCCGAAGCGGCGAAGAACAACGTCACGGACGGCAGGGACAAGCGACTGCTGCTCAAAAAGATGGCCGAGGGTATAGATGCCAGGGCTCCGGATAAGTTGAGTGAAGATATTACTCTCTCCTTCACTGCGAGCACGGCAAAAGAGGCCAAAGAGCGGCTGGAGCAGTATATCTCCTTTATCCAGAACCTGGAGTCCGCCTCCAAGGGGAAGGAGCTCGACACCCTCTGGCGCAACCGGATCAAAACGTTGCAGAGCCAATTTGAAAGCGCCAGAGCCGATACCCTCAAGCAGTTGCAAGATGATATTTTGCGCACTGAATACAGTCTGCGCATCAGCCAGGCTGCAGGGATCGAGACACCAGTGCAAAATCTGCAAAATCAGGACAGTTTTGCCATCAATCTGGGGGCCAGGGCTCTCGCCGAGAAGCTCAAGGTGCTCAAGGAGATCAAAAACCCTGAGTTCATGAACCCGAAGATGAGTGACTTGCGTCTGCAACTGAGCAGCCTCCAGGCCATCAAGCTGGAGGCTCTGCCATTCCAATCCTTCGCCTATCAGGCCTCGCCCAGCGAGCCTCTGTCTCGGGACAAGCCCAAGCGACCTCTGGTGGTGGTGTTGGCTACCCTGTTTGGGGGAATGTTGGGGGTGGGGATTGTGGCCATACGATTCGCATTTCGTGGGCAAGGCAGCATCAGGTAAACGGATGCCCATTTGATGCAAGGAGGCTCAGGCCTCCTTTTCTATTTCTGTGGCAGGTGCGATGGGAGGAATCACTGCTTTGAAACTTGACGGGAAGACCTGGGCTGGCATGCAGCAATATCTCTCAACTCCCTCTGAGTGGCTCTTGTTATAATTATCGGTGGGATGTCAAGTATAAAATTATTATGAACCCCCAATATAAGGGTTTTCTTATATGAAGCTGTCCTTTTTGGTTATTTTTTAGGCGATCAAGTTTTGATTAGACCGGATTGGCTACCCATTTCAGCAAACCGCAGGTAGAATCACGCCCGCCGATTCAAAATTAATCCTGTTTCTTCTTGCGCTTAATAGACGTAGAGAGAGCAGGGTTATGACGCTGGGTAAGTATGGCGAGGTTCTCATCGTCTTGCTTGACAACGTGCATAAGATCGAAAGTTGTCATATTTCTTGGGCAAAATAAGCAATGTTGAAGACTGCGAGCACACTGGGAGCTGTAACTCAGGGGCGGTAGCCACTTTATTGTTTGTTGAGTCGGCTTCCTATTGGTTGTTACGGTCTAGATTGTCATTTAATAAATGCTGGCTGCCGTTAGGCAAATTAAAAGCAGGTCGTCATCGAAGCGAACCTGATATTTTTTAGGGATAAAAAAATGGAAACGTCTGGTCTGGTTGCGTTCTTTGGAACCGCGCTGGCTATCGCTTGCTTGCGCCCATTGTCAGCTAAATTGCAACTTGTTGATTTACCTAATCAACGTAAACAACACGTTGGCGCAGTCCCTCTGATTGGAGGCATTGCGGTGTGCCTGGGGGTTTACCTCAGCGTCTTCTTCACCATTCCCTTGCAAAGCTCGATCATCATCATGTTGATCTGTGCCGGTTGCATGATGATGATTGGTGCCATTGATGATGCCAAAGATATCTCGCCTTGGATCCGGCTTAGCCTGCAAGCCTTCCTGATACTGGTGCTCTGCCTCTCGACCGACATCAGCCTGCATCAGTTTGGTAATGTGCTGGGGGGCGGCAATCTCACCATCCCGTATGTTGATCTGCTGGTCGCCATTGTCGCGGTCTGCGCCGCCATCAATGCCTATAACATGATGGATGGCATCGATGGTCTTGCAGGCAGCATGGCTGGCATCTCGCTGGTCGGACTCTCCATACTGTTTGCCAACACCATGCCTGACATGGCTCAACTCTGCCTGGTTATCACCATTGCCCTGGTGCCCTATCTGCTGGTTAATCTCAACATTCCCCCCTTCAAGCGAAAAATATTCCTGGGTGATGCCGGCTCCATGTTCCTGGGTTTTGTCATCGGTTATCTGGTGCTGTTCGGTTCACAACATCATGATCTGGAACCTGCCTTTCGACCCGTGACCGCCCTCTGGCTGATCGGCCTGCCGTTGATGGACATGGTGGGCATCATGATCCGTCGCATTCGTAAAGGCCAATCCCCCCTGCGCCCTGATCGCAATCACCTGCACCATATTCTGCTTCATGCCGGCTTTACCTCCCGCGAGGCCCTGCTATTGATTGTGGTGGCCAATCTGGGCATCGTCTTCTTTGGCATTTTCTCCGAACAGGCCCAATTGCCTGAATGGCTGATGATGGCACTCTATCTGCTGCTGTTTGCTGCCTATTCCTACTGTTTGTCACATGCATGGAAGTTGGGAAAGTGGGTTAAGAATATGAAACATTTGGAAGTAGATATTAATAAGATTAAAAAAAATTAAGATGTACAATTTATAATTGGAATTGATATGTCATTTGAAATTAAAGCTTATTTAATAAGTATTGATTTTTGTGTTCAAATTATTGTTGGGATGATGCATGAATTCTAATTATAGAAATGTAATTATAAATTTTGTATCATTGGCTTTATTGCAAGTAGGTAACTACATAGTGCCACTTGTGCTCACTCCATATCTAATTATTAAGATTGGAGTGAAAGAGTTCGGAGTTCTAAGCTTCGCGACTGCAATTATAATGTTTTTTAGAGCAATCGTATCATATGGATTCGACTTAAGTGGAACTAAAGCCATTGCAGAAGTATCTGATGACCTCAAAGAGGTTGGTAAGATCTTCCAAGAGATAATCTATGCTAAGATACTTCTTTCCCTGATTTGCTTTGCGCTTTTAGTCAGTCTGACTCTACTTATACCTCAGTTTCATGAATTGAAAAGTCTTCTGTTTGCCTTGTTTATTTTAGCCTTTGCGGATGTATTTTTTCCTATATGGTTATATCAAGGTGTGCAGAGAATGAAAGCTATAACCGTACTAAAGTTATCCAGTCGATTTATATTTGTTGGGTTGACAATGTTGTTTGTTAACTCTAGTGACGATACATTATACATACCACTTATTGAAGGCAGTGTTGCGTTAATCTCGTCATTAGTTTCTTTCTCATGGGCAATGAAAAAGTTTAACATTGAGTTTCATGCGCCTAACTATCGACGTGTTATTTCTACATTGAGAGCTTCTTGGCATATTTTTTTATCAAAGTTTTCTGTTCTTTTTTATACTAGGTTTAATGTAGTTCTACTAGGATTATTATCATCACCTATCATGGTAGGCTACTATGCTGTAGCTGAAAAGATATATATGGCCATAAGAGAGATGCTTAACCCGCTAATACAAGCAGTATTTCCATATTTATCTCGTTTAAGGTTAAATAATGCGGTAGAATATAATAAAAAAATAAAACAATTCTTTATTATCTTTCTTATTGTTTTGGTTGCCTCATCATTGTTGTTATATCTATCTAAAAACTATATTTTAATAATGCTGATGAAAGAAAGCAGTCAATATATGCAGGATATGCTTGCAATATTTTCACTGTGCTTATTGTTTTCAGTCGGTAGCGTTCTATCAACAGTATTGATTATTGAGAACAGAAGTGCGGTCTTATCAAGGATCACATTTTTTACTGTGCTGCTTAACTTGATTATCGTCTATCCATTGGTTATTGAATATGATGCTATCGGATTAGCGATCTGCTTCTTAATTGTTCAAATAGCCCATTTTATAATGCAGTTATATGTGAACAGAATCATATTTTTCAGGTGATATCATGTCATTAATAAGTAGTTTCTATCGTAGGATTCAAAAAATATTCCTGTCCGCCAATAAGCTTGCTGAGCTAAGAGGTGTTAAGCTGGGGAAGAATTGTAAGTTAAATAAAACAGTCGATTTTGGTAGTGAGCCATACTTAATTACCCTAGGCGATGACTTCTACTGTTCAACAGGCATTAAATTTGTTACCCATGATGGGTCTGTTAATGTATTGAGAAATCTTTATCCAGAGCTAAAGAGTGCAGATCTATTTGGACGTATAAGTATAGGAAAGAATGTATTCTTAGGTTGTGATGTAATCGTTCTCCCCAACAGTTGTATTGGTGATAATGTTATTGTGGGGGCTGGCTCTATTGTTCGTGGTGAGCTTGAGGGTGGGTATGTCTATGCTGGTGTTCCTGTGAAGAAAATAATGACAATAGAGCAATATAAAGAGAAAAATCTGCCTAGAGTTTTGCTTACAAAGAATCTAAATCATAAACAGAAAGAAACTTTATTAGAGAGCAATAAAACTAATCTCATATAAAACAATTATTGGTTAATTCATTCATATGACATCTAAAATAACAATTCCCTTGCTTACGTTGCATGCAATTCTTGCCGTATCTTTTATTGCATTTTTCTTCATTCCTATTGATGTTGATTTAAACTATCAGCGACTTCTGTTAGCTTTAGTGTTTATTGCAGCACTTTTATTTTTCAAAATCTCAAATATAAATGGAAATTGGCTTTCATTTAATGTGATATTTATATCTGGGTACTTTATAGTTTATTTTCAAATCATATTGTTACAACATGTAGGGTATTATTTGCCTGCATGGTCATATAAACAATACTGGTCCGATCCAAAAATTGAAAACTTATCTCTCGTTGTATCTGTTGTAGCAATCATATTATATATGATTGGCAATATATACGCTGGTTTTTTTAACTATAAAAAAACCAACGTTTCATTAAAAAAAGAAACTAACTCTATATTCCTATTAGTAATTATTATCTATGTATCTTATGCGGCATTTTTCTCAACTGCCGGTTCATATCGGTCAGGTGTATATTATGCTGCGGATGCTATGCCTATTTCAAATTACTTTCTTAAGTTATTTAACGCGTCCTTAACTGCTGCAATCATTGTAAAATTAACTAATATTTTTCTTTCAAAAGAACAGTTAAGTTTGTATCGGTATGTTCGCTTCTTTGGACTTCCGTTATTATTAATTATAACATGGCATTTAGGTTTTTCACTCTATATTGGTGATCGCGGTGTTATAATAGCCTACGGTTTGCTTTTTGCATCGGCTTATGTGTATAAAAACAAGAAAATTGGGCTTGTTAAGCTGATTTTTATATTAATTACAGCATCGTTTTTCTTAACAATTGTTGGTGAGGTTAGACAAAGTAAAGATAAATCATTGACTTATTATGAGCAGTTTGTGGTTTCCCTAAGTGGAAAAAAAGAAAATAGTCGATGGTATGAGGAGACGGTTCCTGGTGATAGTTTTATTGAACTTGCTCAGTCAGGCAGAACATTAAACCATTCGTTGAATAATGTTCCAAATAACTTCGATTTTAGATATGGGATCTACGCGTTAAAAAGAATTTCCGGCATTATCCCTGGTATGCAGGGCGTTATAAACAGTATTGTTGAGAACGGTGATGATAATTATCTTTCCACAGCGGAATTTATCTCATATTTGATTCAGGGTGATAACCAGACATATGGTGATGGTACATCTATTACAGCGGATCTTTATTTAGATTTTGGCATTACAGGTGTTTTTTTGGGGATGTTCATTTTTGGTTTATTTATAGGTTTTAATGAGACGAGATTTAATAGAGGGGACGTTTCATATTTAAATATAGGCGTTGTTTCATTTTTCGTCTTTTACTCTAAGTCTCTATACCTTTCTAGATCGTCAATATTTTTAGAGCTTTCCATTATATTCATGGTCTGGCTGTTTCTTGTTATTAATAACGTTCTTTCAAGACGGTTTAGAAAATAGCTATTTAAGGCATATCACATAATATATAAATTTCAGGCGACTGATTCTATGCGTAGAAAAATCACTCTATTTATTGATACTTTTGGTACTGGCGGCGCAGAGCGAGTATGTATTACATACGCTAATATATTGGCTGATCTGGGGTTTAGCGTATCAATCATGGTTTTTAACCAGAAAAAGAGAAGCTATCTAGATGAGTTAGATGCAGGTGTAAAAATTATCAATCTAAATGCCAAGAATGGTGTCTTTGCGTTTTTAACCCTTCTTTCATGCCCAAGGTTGATTAAAGATACAGATGTTTTTATAGCATTTAATCATCAGATATCGCTTATATTATACATTTTAACGAGAGTGATCTTTATAAAGAAAACTATAATTGCTCGGAATGTAAACAATCTTAAACTTGATTTGAATGCTAAAAAAGGAAATATCTTAAAGCGTCATATAACAAAATTTCTGATGCGTTTTTTTTATAATAAAATGGATGGATATATAGCGCAGTGTAATATGATGAAGCAATCAATGTCAGATTCATATTCAATTGCGTTAGATAAAATCGAGGTTATCTATAACCCTATCGCCCCAAAGTTTAGAAAAATTGAGCTATGTAAGGATATTGATATATTGTTCGTCGGCCGATTAACTCAGCAAAAAGGCATTGACAATCTTATCGAAATATTAAAGAGAATGAAATCCACCATTTCATCTTTTAATGTTCATATTGTTGGTGTTGGTGAGTTACAAAGCTTACTCTTGAATGAGTTAGATGAATATGGAATTAAATACACTTATGAATACAAATGTAACGATATGGTAACCCTTTATAATAGGGCTAGAGTCACTATTCTTACATCTTATTATGAAGGGTATCCCAACGTCTTAGTTGAATCCATTGCCTGTGGTACACCAGTAGTTTCTTTTGATTGTGAGAGTGGCCCTTCAGAAATAATTGATAACGAGAAAAATGGTTTTCTGATACCTCGATTTGATCTTGATATTTTCACCTCTAAGGTTGCTTATATCTTAAGAAGTGACTTCCAGATAAATGCGGAATTGGTTAATAACGATCACAAAGATAGATTAATAAATGTTATTAACTCTTCATGTTATTAATAATTGTTAAAGTTAAAAGAGGGTTTCTGAAATAATGAAAAGTAGGTTGCTGTTTATAGAGCCTTTTTCTGGGGGGTGTGCAGGCGCTCAGAAGGTTAGCTTAAATGTATTGGAGTACTTGAATACCAAGTTTGATTTATATGTTATACACAGAGACAGCAACGGAAGTTATGAGAGAAATTTTATAAATTATAAAAAGACGGGTGTTCTCCCTATAGAATCACTATTAAAAAAAATATTTGGGTCTGGTGATTTCTTTGGCAATCTTTCAGTAATAAACATTTCTTATTTTATATTTTCTGTATTGATATGTAATATTTACTCTTTAGTAAAAATAATAAAGTTAAGGCCCAGTTATGTTTACACCTATGATCCAAGAGGATTACTCCTTAGTTGTCTCTTTTTAAGACTATTTAGAGTAAGGGTAATTTGGCATTTACACTCAGAGCTACCTAAGAGTCAAATTTTAAAAAAATTTCTTATCTCACTATGTTCACGCATAATTGTGCCATCTGAAGCAATAGCAAAAAGTTTCTCTGATACAGATAAAGTGTGCATAATCTATAATGGCTTTATATTTGATGAAGAAATTAGATGCTCTGTACCTAAAAATCCCAATATAAAGAAACTGATATTTTTAGGAACCCCCTTTCCACATAAAGGGGTGCATAATTTGATCCAGGCAGTTACTCTCCTAGAGAAAAAATCCACACCGTATGATCTATGCTTGAATATATATGGTGCTTTTGAACAGTGTAGTTTGGAATATAAAAAACTATTAGACTCTCTTCTTACAAGAATCAAGAAAACAGAAATTCATTTCAAAGGTTGGACTTGTCATTCTAGACAGGAGATTGCGAATAGTGACCTTTTGGTTTTTCCTAGTGTAATTGAACAGAAGATACAGCTTGGTGATAATTTACAAACCATAAGATCGAGTGAAGCATTACCTACTGTACTTATCGAAGCTTTATCTGTCGGTGTCCCTGTAATAGCTACTAATACCCCAGGTGTAAGTGAGATAATTTCAGATAAATGTGATGGTATAATAATTGAAGAATCAGATCCCGTTTTTATCTCGAATGCAATACTCGAGATATTTGAGAACGTGAGTCTATTTAAACCGGATAAAGCAAAAACTATCGGGATGTTTTCTCAATCCAGAATGAGAGAGCAATTGGATAAAATATTTTTGTAATAAAAAGCTGAAAGATAAGAAGAATATGATGCCAAAAAAAATCAAGTTTATATTAAGGGATTCTTTACGTTTATTGTTAGGTGTTAAATGGTATAATAAAATAAGGTTTTTTATTACTCACAGATACTTACTGAACACTGATAAGCCAGTTTCATTTTCTGAGAAAATAATATACAGGAAAATAAGCACCGCTCCCGAGTTGTATTCAAAATATGTAGATAAATATGCCGTCAGGGAATATGTTTCAAAAATGATTGGCGCCAAGTATCTCATCAAGCTTTTAAAGGCTGTTGATCGTATTGATCCATGTGATTTCGATGATCTTCCTGATTCATTCGTGATTAAAACTAGTAATGGTGGTGGAGGAGAGAATGTACTAATAGTAGAAGATAAATCAAAGTTAAATCTGCCAGAAATATGCAATACATTTAACTCTTTCCTTGGTATAAAGATGGGAGTTATAGTTGATGAGCATTTTTATGATATAGAAACACCAAAAATAATCTTTGAAGAATTAATAAAGCATAATGATGGCTGTTATCCTTCGGATTACAAAATCCATATTTTTAATGGCAGTGACACTACAAAAGTATATATCCAAGTTGATGTTGATAGATTTGGGAATCATAAACGTACAATTTACAATGAGGACTTAACGCCTGCTGGTTTTTCTATTCAGCCCAAGTATGAATCTGTTGATATTAACTTCACTTTCCCATCTAATATAGAAGAGCTTCTTTATTTAGCAAAAGTACTTTCAAAAGATTTTAAATATGTACGTGTTGATATGTATAGTGTTGATGATAGAGTTTATTTTGGAGAAATGACATTCTGTCATGGCAGTGGCTGGGAACCTATATACCCTAGAACTGCTGACTTCATGCTTGGTAAGCTTTGGGATGAGTTTAAATAAACTGCTATCAGGTATAGATGTGAAAACAATAGCCATATCAGCCAACACTAGTTGGTATTTATATAACTTTAGAAAAAACACCATTACTGCTCTTATTGAGCTAGATTACCAAGTTATTGCAATAGCACCACATGATACCTATGCAACTAAATTAGAAGACCTAGGCGCTAGGTTTATTCATGTTGATATAGATCAAAGTGGTACCAATCCAATTAAGGATATAAAAACTCTATACTCACTCATTAAAGCGTTTTACAAACACAGAGTTGATATTGTTCTTAATTTTACACCAAAAAATAATATCTATGGTGCTTTAGCTGCAAAAATCAGTGGAACTAAATCTATCAATAATATTGCGGGTCTTGGGACATTGTTTGTCAATGAAACATTGACGTCCAAAATTGCACGTATGCTATACAAGGTTAGCCAGTGTTATGCGCATAAAGTATTTTTCCAAAATGAAGATGACAGAGCCCTTTTTATTAATATCGGTATAGTAAGAGCTGAGCTTGCCGATCGCTTACCTGGCTCAGGTGCTGACCTGTCACGTTTTTCTATCACCCCTACAGTTGATGATGGCGTTACTCGTTTTTTATTGATTGCAAGGATGCTATATGAAAAAGGAATTATCCATTATGTAGAAGCAGCGAGAATTCTAAAGAGAAAGTATGGCCTTCGCGTTGAATTTTCATTGCTAGGTTTTTTGGATGTAAATAATCCATCTGCTGTCTCTAAAGCAGAAATGCAAGCTTGGGTTGATGAAGGTATAATTAATTATTTAGGCACAACGGATAAGGTTGAGAACGAAATAGCTAAGGCTGATTGTATGGTATTACCCTCATTTTATCGAGAGGGCGTGCCTAAATCATTACTTGAAGCAGGAGCTATGGGAAAACCCATTGTAACGACGAATAATGTCGGATGCAGAGAAACTGTTGATGATGGTATTAATGGCTTTTTATGTGAGCCACGCAGTACTGTGAGTCTTGTCGATGCATTAGAAAAAATCATTGCTATGGGGCATGGTCTACGGCTGAATATGGGAAAGAAAAGTCGTGATAAGATTGAAAAAGAATTTGATGAAAAAATAGTTATTAATAAATACATAGATCTAATTAAAACATTGTAATTTTGGTGGCGCATAAGGAGAGATTTGTGAAATATTTAGTTACGGGAGCGGCAGGATTTATTGGCAGCGCCGTCAGTCAGCGGCTCTGCCAACAGGGTCATACCGTTATTGGCATCGATAACCTGAATGATTATTACGAAGTCTCGTTAAAAGAGAACCGCCTCGCTCGGCTGGCGGGTGAAGCCAATTTTGATTTTCGCAAACTTGATCTGGCCGATCGGGCAGGAATGGCCGAGTTGTTTGCCAAGGAGCAATTTGAACGGGTCATTCATCTGGCTGCGCAGGCCGGTGTGCGTTACTCCTTGGAGAATCCCTTTGCCTATGCTGACAGCAACCTGGCAGGGCATTTGGCCATCTTGGAAGGGTGCCGTCACAACGGTGTCAAACATCTGGTCTATGCTTCTTCCAGTTCTGTGTATGGCATGAACGGCAAAATGCCGTTTGCCACTCAAGATGCCGTCGATCACCCCGTCTCACTCTATGCCGCTTCGAAAAAGGCCAATGAGCTGATGGCGCACACTTATTCCCATCTGTACGGCATTCCAACCACAGGCCTGCGCTTTTTCACCGTCTATGGTCCATGGGGTCGCCCTGACATGGCGCTGTTCAAGTTCACCAAAGCCATGCTGGCTGGCCAGCCAATCGATGTGTATAACAATGGTCAGTTGAGCCGTGACTTTACCTATATCGACGATATTGTTGAGGGTATCTTGCGCATTGCCGATGTGGTACCGGTTGCCAATCCTGACTGGCAGTCAGAGAAAGGTTCACCCGCTGACAGCAGCGCCCCTTATCGTATCTTCAATATCGGTAATGGCAGTCCAGTCAAATTGATGGACTTTATCGATGCCCTGGAAAAGGCGTTGGGCATTGAAGCCATCAAAAATATGTTGCCAATGCAGGCCGGTGATGTGTATGCCACCTGGGCCGACACGGAAGATTTCTTCGAAGCGACAGGGTATCGTCCTGTCATGTCTGTTGAAAAAGGGGTTCAGGCCTTTGTCGAATGGTATAAAAACTATTATAACGCGCAGCGGTAAGCGAGGTTTGTTGTGAAAATTGCGATTTGTGGTACGGGTTATGTCGGTTTGTCCAATGCGGTATTGCTGGCACAGCACCATGAGGTGGTGGCCGTTGATGTGATTGCCAGCAAGGTCGAGATGATCAATCAGGGCCGCTCTCCCATCGTAGATAAAGAGATAGAAAGCTATCTGGCCAGCCGAGATTTGAATCTGCGTGCCACTCTGGATAAAGAAGCGGCCTATCAGGGCGCTGCCTTTGTCATCATTGCCACGCCGACCGATTATGATCCAGAGACTAACTATTTCAACACCAGTACCGTGGAGTCCGTGGTCATGGACGTGATGGCCATCAATCCTGATGCGGTGATGGTAATAAAATCGACGATTCCGGTGGGTTTTACTGCTCGGCTGCGGGAGGAGTTGGGATGTGCCAACCTGATTTTCTCGCCAGAGTTTTTGCGTGAAGGGCGCGCCCTCTATGACAACTTGCATCCTTCGCGCATCGTGGTGGGGGAGCGTTCAGATCGGGCACAGGTGTTTGCAAACCTGTTGCTGGAGGGCGCCATCAAGCAAGATGTGCCTGTACTTTTCACTGACAGCACTGAAGCAGAGGCGATCAAACTGTTTGCCAATACCTACCTTGCGATGCGGGTGGCATTTTTCAACGAGCTCGATACCTATGCCCAACTGCACGGGCTGGACAGTCGGCAGGTAATTGATGGCATTGGCCTCGATCCGCGTATTGGCAGTCACTACAACAACCCCTCCTTTGGTTATGGTGGCTATTGCTTGCCAAAAGATACCAAGCAGTTGTTGGCGAACTACAACAATGTCCCCAATAACCTGATCCGCGCCATTGTGGACTCCAACACCACACGCAAGGATTTTGTTGCCGACTCGGTGATCCGTAAAAATCCAACTCGTGTCGGTGTATATCGGCTGGTAATGAAAGCGGGTTCCGATAATTTCCGGGCATCTGCCATTCAAGGTGTCATGAAACGGATCAAGTCCAAGGGCATTGAGTTGGTGGTCTATGAGCCTAGCCTGACAGAAACTGAATTCTTCCACTCACGTGTGATGACTGATCTGGTGGAATTTAAAGCAAGCTGTGATGTCATTCTGGCAAACCGCATGGTGGATGAGCTGGCCGATGTCATGGATAAGGTATATACCCGCGATCTGTTTGGTAGTGATTAATCCCCCTGAAACAGGTTGCCCTTTGCGGGCAACCTGCCATGGGTCGTTTATTAGGCCCAGTGAGTTGCTCATATCAAGCAATCATCATATTGACATCATGCCACCACGTTAATTGGCCAAGCGGTGCCGTGGCGCCGATATGGGACACCGTCACGCAAGGTGCTATTGATAGGCATGTCATGTCTATGGTTAATCCGCACAGTCTCTCGCCATCATCTCTGGTGGCAGATCCGATTTTCTTGATAAATTTTCCTGATGATTTTCCGTGTTCTCCGTTATCATACGGCGATTTTTCGGTTCAGTTCTTGATGGCAAGCATAAATAAGGTGTGGAAGTGAAAAGGATTCAGCTCATCCCTCTGTTGTCGGCCGTGGCCCTGCTCAGTGCATGCACTGTGGTACCGGGTACCAATCTTTCCACCAGCGGCAAGACCGAGGTGGCTACCGGGACGGTTGATGTTGATCAACTGGCCGATGTTTACCCGGTGACGCCTGCCCTGGTCAGCCAACTTCGCAAGGCGCCTGTGGTGGGCAAGGCCAACCCTGAACTCAATAGCCAGATCAGCAGCTATGAGTACCGGATTGGTGTCGGTGACATCCTTAATGTAACGGTGTGGGATCACCCAGAGTTGACCATTCCCGCCGGCTCATATCGCAGCGCCAGTGAGGCGGGTAACTGGGTGCATGCGGATGGCTCCATCTTCTACCCCTATATCGGCAAGGTCGCCGTGGTAGGAAAAACGGTGTCTGAAATCCGTGTGGATATCGCCAAGCGGCTGGCCCAGTTTATTGAAAGCCCGCAGGTGGATGTCAGCATTGCCGCTTTCCGCTCCCAGAAGGTCTACATCTCCGGCGAGGTGGCCAAACCTGGCGCGCAGCCTATTACCAATGTGCCCATGACCCTGCTCGACGCGTTCAATCTGGCGGGCGGCTTGAGCTCGACGGCGGATTGGCACCACGTGGTGTTGACCCGTCAGGGCAAGGAATACCCGCTGTCACTTCAGGACCTGCTGCAGTATGGCGATCTCTCCCATAACCAGCTGATGCGCGATGGCGACATGCTCTATGTGCCGCGCAATGATGCCCAGAAAGTGTTCGTCATGGGGGAGGTCAATAAAGCCTCAACCCTGACCATAGGTCGTGAAGGGATGAGCTTGACCGAAGCCCTGAGCAGTGCCGAGGGCTTGAACCAGAATGCTGCCAATGCCACGGGGATCTTCGTATTGCGCCCGGCGGGCAAATCGCAGCAGAAAGCAGCCATCTACCAACTCGATTTGAGCGATGCGACCGCTCTGGTGATGGGTACCGAGTTTGCGTTGCAACCCTATGATGTTGTCTATGTGACGACGGCACCAGTAACACGCTGGAACCGCGTGTTGAGTCAGCTGGTTCCCTCTATCAATGGGTTCAACGAGTTGACCGAGGGCATGCTGCGGGTTCGTAACTGGTAAGTCTCGATGTGGTGTCGGCGTGGCATCTCTCTCGCGCCGGGAGAAGGGAAAGAGTAACAGCGATATGTTTGAGAAGATTCTAGTAGTGTGCGTGGGCAATATTTGCCGCTCCCCGACAGGTGAGCGTCTGCTGCGTGAGCGTTTGTCTGGTCGCCAGATCACCTCGGCCGGGGTGAGTGCCCTGGTTGACAAGCCAGCCGATCAGGTTGCTACCGAGGTGGCCCAGCAACATGGACTTTCCCTGGAGGGGCATGTTGCACGCCAGCTTACCCGCGCGTTGTGCCAGGAGGCCGATCTCATCCTTGTCATGGAGAAAGGGCATATTTCCGCCGTGACCGGTATTGATCCTGGCGCTCGCGGCAAGACCATGCTGTTTGGCCACTGGCTGGGTGAGTGCGAGGTGCCTGATCCCTATCGTCTCAGCCGGGAAGCTTATGAACACGTCTACCAGTTGTTGGCGCGTAGTGCCGATGGCTGGGTGAAAAAACTGTAACAACACTCGCAGCCTGTGTTCAGGTTTATCTGACAATAAAAATGGATTCTGTGTAATGACGACTTCTTCTGTTTCGTCCCGGCAAAACAGTGCCGTGGTGGAGAACGATGAAATCGATCTGGGGCGCCTGCTGGGTTACCTGATCGATGGCCGTTGGTGGATTGTGACCATCACCGGCCTCTTTATGGTGATAGGGGTCACCTATGCCTTGCTGGCAACGCCGATCTTCAAGGCAAACGCACTGCTGCAAGTGGAGAAAAAGGCCAGCGGTACCGCCCTGCTCGGCGATATGGCTGATGTGCTGGGCGGCGAACAGGCTGATGCCGCCGCTGAGATAGAGCTCTTGACCTCCCGTATGGTGCTGGGGCGTACTGTGCAAGAGCTTCATCTTGACACCTTGGTGACTCCCGATTTCTTCCCACTGGTCGGCCGTGGTTTGTCACGCATGATGGGCCAGCCCTATCCCAAGGTGGCGGTGAGCCGGTTTGAGGTGGCTCCCGAGTTGATCGACACACCAATGACATTGGCTTTTATCGGGGATAGCCGTTTTACCCTGGAGGTTGAAGGCCGGGTACTGGAAGGGCAGGTAGGTAAGCTCTTGACAAAAGAGGATATCACCCTGCTCGTGGCCGATGTGGCTGCGCAGGATGGTCAGGTATTTACTCTGGTCAAGCAGCCACTGCTGGATGTGATCGGCGAGTTGCAGCGTGATCTTCAGGTCAGCGAGAAGGGCAAGAATACCGGGATCATTTCCCTTGCTCTGGAAGGGGAAGACAAGGGGCGCATTCGCGCCGTGCTCGATAGCATCAGCCAAAACTATCTGCAGCAGAACGTGGTGCGCAAGACCGAAGAGGCCCAGAAAAGTCTGGATTTCCTGCAGACCCATCTGCCCCAGGTCAAAGATGATCTGAACCGTTCGGAAGAACTGCTCAATACATATCGTCAACAGAACGAGTCGGTCGACTTGTCGCTGGAGGCCAAGGCCGCACTGGATACCATGGTGGGTCTCGAGAAGCAGCTCAATGAGTTGACCTTCCGTGAAGCTGAATTGCAGCAGCTCTATACCCGTCAGCATCCTGCCTATATTGCGCTGATGGAAAAGCGACAAACCCTGATCAACACCAAGAACAACATCAACAAGTCGATCAAGCGCTTGCCGAAAACCCAGCAGGACATCTTGCGTCTGACCCGTGATGTGCAAGTGGGTCAGGAGATCTTCGTCCAGTTGCTCAACAAGCAACAGGAACTCAATATCATGAAGGCGGGCACCATCGGGAATGTGCGGATCATCGACGATGCTGCTGTCGAAACCCGTGCCGTCAAACCGAAGAAGCCGCTGATCGTGGTACTGGCCACCCTGCTGGGTGGCATGCTGTCGGTGGGTGTCATCCTGGTGCGTGCCGCGTTCCATCGCGGTGTAGAGAGCCCCGAGCAGTTGGAAGAGATGGGGCTGTCTGTTTATGCAACCATTCCTTATTCAGGGGATCAGGCCAAGATCGAGCAGCAACAAAAGAAGAAACGTCGTCAGGCGATGCCGCTCAACGAAGCCTTGCTGGCCGCCCGCAATCCAGCCGATCTGGCGATGGAATCGCTGCGCAGCCTGCGTACCAGCCTCCATTTCGCCATGATGGAGGCAAAAAACAACATAGTGATGATCTCTGGCCCTGGCCCTGGCCTGGGCAAGACCTTTGTGTCTACCAACTTTGCCGCCACCTTGGCCATGGGGGGGAAAAAGGTGCTGGTCATCGATGCTGACTTGCGCAAAGGCTATATGCAGAAAGTCATGGGGCAAGAGATGGGGGCCGGCCTGAGCGCTTATCTGGCAGGCCAGACCGAGATGATGCAGGTGATCAGCAAAACGGGGTTTGACGGGCTTGATTTTGTCTGTCGTGGCGCTGTACCGCCCAACCCATCTGAACTGCTGATGCATCCTCGTTTCAAGGCTTTGCTGGATTGGGCCAGTGAGCATTATGACTTCGTCATCGTCGACTCCCCGCCGATCCTGGCAGTCACGGATGCGGCCATCGTCGGTCAGCATGTAGGTGCTTCCTTGCTGGTGGCGCGTTTTGCCAAGACGGCAGTCAAAGAGGTGGAGGTGGCGATTCGCCGCTTCGAACAGAATGGCGTGGTGATCAAGGGTATTCTGCTCAACGCGGTAGAAAAGAAAGCCAGCAGTTATTACGGTAATTACGGATATTATCAATATAGCTATGGTGATAAAACGAAAGCCTGATCCAGTCTGAGAGAATAGATAAGGGATCGGTTATATTCTAAGGGGCAAAATTGAGGGTTCAATTGATGCCTCTTTTGAGTAATACTAGATAACGCTGGGAGTACTCAGCGTCTCAGTGTTAGTTTTAGCTGTGTCAACAAAAAGGAAGATAATATGAAGAAGACTGCGTTTGTTTTGGCCGCGCTGCTGGCTGTCTCCGCTAATAGCATGGCTGCAGAAGAAGTTGCTGGCGTTGCTGCTGGTTCTGGCGCGGCCGGTGCTGCTGCGGGTGTGGCTGGTACGACTATCGCCATTGGTGCTGCTGCTGCATTTGTGGCTGTCGTTGCAGTATCTGAATCCAATAACCGCAACAATAACACCAGCACTACCACGTCAACCCGATAACATTCAACAAGGCTGCTCAGTTTGAGCAGCCTTGTTTTTCCTCTTAGTCCCTCATGGATGGTTTATTGCGCGTGGCACAGTATTTATTCCCCCCCCTCAGGTTATTGGCATTATCAGCCGCGATTTTATTGGCTGGATGCAGTACCTCAACGCATCAGACAATAGAAACCTTGGGCTATGTATTTAAAAAGCCTGATGACATCGTACTGACAGCATCTGAATTGAGAGCCTTGCCCTATGCGAGTGCCTATATCAAGGTGGGGGATCTACCCCAGGCCTTGGTTGTGCTGGCCTATGTCAATGGTCCGCGCATGTCATGGATGAGTGCCGATGGTGTGATGTTTGTGACCCAACATGGGCGCTTGATTAAAACAGTGGGTTTGCCAAATGATTTGCGCTATCTGGGGAGTTTGGAGAAGGATCCGCTGAAGACCTCCCGGTTAGACAAGACGCCATCGATGGTGTGGTATAGCGTCGCTGAGTGGTCGAAAAAATACACCAGTGGTTATCCCTTGAGCATGCATTACACGCAGACGGGTAATGAGGTTCTGAATATTATGGACCGCCCCTATAAAACGGCGATTGTTGAAGAGCACGTCGTTACCGCCCCGAATGAAGATCGATGGCTGAATCATTTCTGGATCGATGAGCAGACAGGTCAAGTTCGTAAATTCCAGCAGCAATTAGGTCCTTCTTTGCCAATGATCGAAATGACATTCCTTAAGCCCTACTCATCATGAAAATAATATATAGCTTATTGCTCGCTACCTTGGGATTTGCCCCCGTTATGGCGGATGTGTCCGTGTCTATTTGGTGGCAAGGTCAACCGAAAACAACAATGACCCATCCCCAGTCCATGCTGTTGAGTGACGTATTGTTAAACTCGGCAGTCTCCCAGTACGAGAATTATTGGCCTGTCGCGCATATTTCCACCCCTGCGCGCCAAAAGGACATTGAGTATCAACAGCAAGCCGTGCTGAAGGATCTCACCTTGCTGGCAACGTACTGGCAACAGCATGATGAAGCTGAGCTCGCCCATTCCGCTTTACAGTTGCATCAACAGCTACAGCAGTTGCATTTGACGGGGCGTTTCGAATTGCCTGTCGACCCGGATATCAGCCTGGTACCTTCAGGTGTCAACCCCGTATTGCAGGGGGATTATCAGCTGTATCTTGCCCCTCGCCGTTCGCAAATTTATCTGGCTGGCTTGATTGGTCACCCCGGCGAAGTCCCCGTTTTACCTGCTGCGGGCCTGCGTGAATATTGGAAGAGACTTAATTTCTTGTCTGGCAGTGATGACACCGGTGCTTATTTGATCTCACCCAGTGGCAAATCTGAGTGGATCCCCGTTGCCATCTGGAATGAACGCCATGTCGAAGCCATGCCAGGAGCGACCTTGTTTGTCGGTTTTACGCCGAGTGTGCTGCCTGAGCAGTATCAAGACTTGAATACACGCATGTTGACGTTGTTAGCGAATCGGATGCCCAAATGACCTACCCAAGACTCTCACTGATTGCCCTGCTGGTATCCTTTGCAACCCACGCCGATGCCGACATTTTTGAGCCGTTGGGGCCATCACAAAGTGACTTTGGCGGAGTTGGCCTGCTGCAAATGCCAACCGCCAGGATGGCCAAGACGGGTGAATTCAGTGCCAATTATGTTGATGATGATCAGTATCGTCGCTGGTCCATGTCAGTGCAGCCGTTCGACTGGCTTGAAGCCACTCTGCGTTATACAGACGTAAGAACTCGCCTTTATAGCGCGAATCCCGATTTCAGTGGCGACCAGACTTACAAAGACAAAGGAATGGATGTCAAAATCAGGTTGCTGGAGGAGTCTACCTGGATCCCGAATATCTCTTTGGGTTTCCGTGACCTGATGGGAACGGGGCTGTTTGATAGTGAGTATATTGTCGGCAGCAAGCGTGTTGGCCCGTTTGATTTCACCCTTGGCATGGGCTGGGGGAATATGGGAGAGAGCGGGAATATCACCAATCCTTTTTGCGAGTGGAAAGATGATTGGTGTTCCCGCGATAATAGTTATTCCAGCGGCGGTGGTAGATTTGAAACCGGGAATATGTTTCATGGTAATGCTGCATTATTTGGTGGTGTTGAATACCAGACACCTTGGCAGCCACTTCGCCTGAAGCTGGAATATGATGGCAATGATTATAGTAATGAATTTGCTGGGAAAATAGACCATTCGTCCCCTATCAATATAGGTGCTGTTTATCGTCTGTTTGACTACATGGACACCCATCTTAGTTATCAGAGGGGAAATACTCTGATGTGGGGCGTGACTCTTCGTACCAATTTTAATGATCTGCGGCAGAATCATTTAGATGAACCCCGTCCTGTTTACACTGCAGGTAAGGCTCCGTCTGATGCCTCTGAAGTTGATTGGCCTGCTATGGCGGGACAATTTGAAAACAATGCTGGTTGGAGTGCGGCTTCACTTTATAGTGACCAGTCCAAGGTAACCTTGCTGGGCCAACAGCACAAATACAGAGACCAGCAAGAAGCAATCGATCGTACGGCCTTGGTTGCGATTAATCATCTACCTGAGACTGTCGAAGAGTTGAGAATCATTGAGCGCCAGCGTGATTTCCAGTTGCAAGAGACTGTGATCGATCTCGACTCTGTGCGAAAGGCTAACCAGCCCCAGGTTCTTGGGCAGGAGACGGTGGCAGTAGATCATCAAAAAGTACCAGATCCTGTTCAGGGAACGATTCGCTACCAATCTGAACCAGAGTGGTTCTCTTATTCATTTGACCCTACCCTGACGCAATCTTTTGGTGGCCCTGAATCATTTTATATGTACCAGATAGGTATTAATGCCAACAGTGAGTTGCGTCTTACCGATAAGGATTGGTTACAGGGTACGTTGTTCTTCAATATCGCGAATAACTACGACAAATTTAATTACAAAACACCGCCTGCCGATACAGATGCGTTACCGAGAGTTCGCACCTGGGTGAGAGAGTATGTCGACTCTTCCAATATACTGCTGAACAACCTCCAGTTAACGCATATGGAGCAATTTGGTCAGGAGTGGTACGGCCAAGCATACGGCGGATATCTGGAAATGATGTACGCCGGTGTCGGGGGAGAGGTGCTTTATCGTCCTTTCGGTCAGTCATGGGCTCTGGGTCTGGATACCAACTGGGTCAAGCAGCGTGATTGGAACAACACCCTGAAGATGGCTGACTACGACGTTGCTACGGGTCACCTGACTGGCTATTGGCAGTTGCCTTTCATGGACAATGTCACTGCCAAGGTAGCTGTCGGGCGCTATCTGGCTGGTGACCTGGGGGCCACGTTTGATTTCTCCAAGCGCTTTGACTCCGGGATTGTGATGGGAGCATATGCAACCTTGACGGATGTGTCGGCCGAAGAGTATGGGGAAGGCAGTTTTACCAAAGGCATCTACATCACGATTCCCTTTGATTTGATGTTGATTCGCCCCACAACATCCAAGGGAACAATTGGATGGGTTCCTCTGACAAGAGATGGGGGGCAGATGCTCAGCCGTAGCCATACCTTGTATGACATGACCGAACGCCTGCCGCTGTAAGACTCTTCTCGGTATTGATTCGCTAGTGTGATGAGCCGTGATAGTGTTTTCACTGTCACGGCTTTTTTTATGCATGATGAGGCATAAATGAGAAGAGAGTGCAGTGTAGTTCATATGGTTTTTTGGGGAACGTCGGTCTTGTACTGGCTGCTGGGCATGCATTTCTTTATGCACAACCCCGGCGGGGCCGGGCTCTACCTGCCGTTCAACGCCTGGGGCTGGATCTTCGCGAGCCTGGTGATGGCCCTGGGGCTGTGGCAGGTCACCCTCAACCAGCGGCTGATGGTTTCGCCGCTGCTGACGGTCCTGTGGCTTGGCGGCTTGCTGCTGTTGCTGCCCATGGCCTATCCCGGCTTCGAGCTCAAGGATTACGCCATTCCCCGGCTGCTGGGGCTGTTTGCCGGCCTGCTGTTCCTCGCCAGCCTCTACCAGTGGCGACTGGATCGCGGCGCACGCGACCGGCTGCTCTATCTGCTGCTGGGTGCCGTCGCCATAGAGGCGCTGCTCGGCCTGGTGCAGTACTACCTGCTGGTGCCGGGCAACTGGCTGGGCTATGACACCAAGGTCAACCGCCCCTACGGCATCTTCCAGCAACCCAACGTGATGGCGAGCTTCATGGCGACCGGCTTGTCGCTGGCCATCTGGCTGGAGCTGCGGGGCCATGGGCACCCCTGGCTCAGGGGGCTGCGCTATGGGGTGATCCTGGCAACGTCCCTGCTGCTGGTGGTGGTGCAATCCAGGGTGGGGCAACTCGGCGGGGTGCTGGCCCTGCTGCTGCTCGTGCCCCGGTTGCACCGCGAGCGGTTGCTGGGCCGGATGCTGGGTCTGGTGGCCCTGGGTGTGGCGCTCGGGCTGGCCTCCCAGTACGGGATGGCGGGGGCAAAGCGGGGGCTCGAGATGTACCAGTCCGGCGGCATGCGCTCGGTCTACTGGCCCTATGCTGCCAGGCTCATCGCCGAGGCGCCCTGGAGCGGTTGGGGCTACGGCAGCTTCGAGTCCGTTTTTCTGCAGCACTACATGGCCGACAAGGCGCTGAACCCCGCCATGGTGCAGATCGAATACAACCTGGATCACCCCCACAACGAGTTTCTCTACTGGGCGGTGGAGGGGGGGCTGGCCCCCATGCTCGGCATGGTGCTGATGGGGGGCGCCCTGCTGTGGCGGCTGGGTCGTGCTGGCATCGTCAGGGGGGCGGCCTTGCTGGCCCTGGTCACGCCCATCCTGTTGCATACCCAGACCGAATATCCCTTCTACCACGCCATTGCCCTGTGGTGGGCGCTGCTGCTGCTCATCCATGTGGTGGATGCGGAAGTGGAGGAGGAGGGGCTGGCCGGCCACGCCAACTGGCGGGAGCATGTCTGTCGCCCCTGGCTCTTGCTGCGCTTCGCGGCCATCGCCATTCCCCTCATAGTCGTGCCCTTTATGCTGACGGCCCTGCACACCGCCTGGGTGGTGACCAAGTATGAGCGGGGCGGTTACAAGCAGCCGGCGCTTCTGCTCGACATCGTCAATCCCATGGCCTGGCTGACCCGGGTGGAGTTTGACGTGAACGCGGTGCGGCTGATGGTGGGCCTGCAGAGCAACAACAAGGGGGAGCTGGAGGCCTATCTCGACTGGGGACAGGGGTTCGTGCGCCATACCCCCAGGGCCAATATTTACGCCAACATGGTGATCGCCCTCAATGCCCTGGGGAGGCATGAGGAGGCCGATCGCCTGCGGGCCGAGGCCCTGGTGCTTTATCCGGGTGAGCCCTTGCTCACCGGCTCGGCGGCGAGATCCGTTGCCGCGACCCTGGAGCGCAAGCCCTCTTCATAGTCCGGAGTGACAGCCCTCGGTGTCTTTCCATCACGGCCGCCTCGCGGCCGTGATCATTTCCACCTCGGGCAAGCTGGCAGTCAGCTTTGGTGGTGTAGTCTCCCCGGGGGGATGGCGTGGCCCAAGGCGGGGTCGGCGTCATCGGGTCTTGGTCGTCACCGGAGTGGATATCGTGAAGAAGAGTGCATTCATCGTCATCAGCCTGCTCGCCCTGACGGGTTCGCCCGCTGTCGCGGGCACCAGCGCCCAGGTGGAATACGGCACGGTACAGGAGAGCCGCCTCCTCACCCAGGAGGCGCCCCGGCAGGGAACTACCCGGCCCCTTCGCACCATAGGGGCGGCCGCGCTGGGAGCCGCCGTCGGCAGCCAATTTGGCGGTGGCTCCGGCCAGACCGTCGCCACCACAGTGGGGGCCGTCGCGGGGGCCGAAGTCTCCCGCCGCCGCCAGGGTAACCAACAGAGCGGGCAGGGCCGGCAGACGGTCGAGCTGCTGATCAAGACGGAGGCGGGCAAACTGCTCAACGTCGTGCAGGAGCAGGATCCCGCACTCACCTTCGCCAAGGGGGACAGGGTGCGCATCCTGACCACGGGAGCGGACACCCGGGTCGACAAGTCTGTATAGCCACGTCGAGGCAGGAGCTGTACAAGGTTGCACCAAGGGGGGCATCGGCTCGCAAAAACGGGCTTGAGTGCTGGACGGCGGTAGCGTCTTGGCTAAGATAACCGTCTTAACGTCTTGTTTGGCAAGGGAGTATGACATGGAGATAGTACTAGGCCCATTAGAGGCGCGCGTGATCGGCTGCCTGATAGAGAAAGAGATCTGCACGCCGGATCAGTACCCTCTCTCGCTCAATGCGCTGGTCAACGCCTGCAACCAGAAGAGCAACCGCGAGCCCGTGCTGGAGCTCGCCGAGCTGGACATCCGCGCCGTGATCGACGAGCTGATCCGCCGCCGCCTGGTGGTCAATACCGCCGGTTTCAACGCCCGGGTGCCGCGCTACCAGCACCGCTTCTGCAACACCGAATTTGGCGAGCTCAAGTTCAGCGCCCAGGAGCTCGGCATTGTCTGCGAACTCTTGCTGCGCGGCCCGCAGACCCCGGGTGAACTGCGCTCGCGCACCAATCGCCTGTGCAGTTTCGACGACGTGACCGAGGTGGATGCCGTGCTGGCCGGCCTCGTCGAGCGGGGGCCCTATGTGGTCAAGCTGCCCCGGGAGCCGGGCAAGCGGGAGTCCCGCTACGCCCACCTGTTCGGCGGGGAGATAGACCTGGAGGCCCTGGCACAGAGCGCACCGGCAGTCAGCCACGCCTCTCCTGCCGCCGATCGCCTGAGCCAGCTGGAAGAGGAAGTCGAGCGCCTCAAGTCGCAGTTGCAGGCGCTGGAATCCCGCCTGGCACGGCTCGAAGGCTGAGGGTGACTCCTGGCTCAATCAAGAGGCGCTGCGGCGCCTTTTTTTATGGCGCCGGCAGCCTGAGCCAGTGGCCGTGGCGGCGCCTCCAGATCCCTGCGCCGCTTTTTTTGTGCTAATTCGCGCTTAAGGGTCGAGCCGCCGCCGCTTTCCCGTTAAAATTCCGCCTTTGCATCTGCCCGTGAGTTCCGATGTCAGCCTTCACCCTCTCTTCGGATTGCCATGTCCTGCTCTGCGAGCTGCAACTGCAGCGCGCCGCCAGCACCCGTTACCTGCAAGACACGCTGCATGGGCAGCATTCGCTGACCGACACCCTGAACCGGCTGGAGCGGCTGGGGCTGATCCGCCAGCGCACGGAGCAGCAGTGGAGCCTGACGGCGGAGGGGACCCTGACCCTGATCCTGGCGGTACGCTCGGGGGCTTGCCCCATGCCGGACTGGCGCCGGGTGCCCTCGGTCACGGGGCAGGAGGTGGCACAAGGGGTGGTGCGCGAGCTCTGCCTGGGGGAGGCGGGGCAGATCCCGGCCTATTACCAGAGCGCGGAGCTCCTGAGCCTGCTGGATCTGCCCGACGCCCATCGCCTGCTGCCTGGCTCCAGCCCCGCCTGGCAAACCCTGCTGCTCGAACACTTCGCCCTGCAGACCCTGCTGGATGCCGAGCCGGAGGCGAGCTGGCCGCTGGCGTCCCTGGTCACCCCTTGCGCCCCTGCACTGGCGGCGCGGGTCGAGGCGCTGGCCACCGAGTGGGAGTGGCTCTGCGGCCCGCTGACCGGCGAGGTGACCACTCACTGGCCGTCGCTACAACAACTGGCGGCGCGGGAGGATGAACAGCCCCTGGCCGAACGGCTCCAGAGGGCGCTTGGGCAGTGGCAGGTGCAGGGGGGGGCCGGGTCCTGGCCCAGGATGTTCAGCGCCCTGCTCTGGCTCGGCTGGTTGCAGCAGGCGGATCCCGTGCAGGGGAGCGAACAGCGCAAGAAGTGGCAGCGCAGCCTGGGCAATGGCTCCCCCCTGCTGGCGGATCTGCTGGGACAGTGGGCGGGCGATCGCCACGGTCAGGCGGTGGGGCTGTTCGATACTCTGCAACTGCCGCTGGAGGAGCTGCACTGGGGCTATCTCTGGCTCGATCTCTGCGCCCTGGCCCGCCACGGCGAACAGAGTCCCCAGGTGACCATATTGCACAAGTGGGATCTCTCCCACCTGCTCGAGGCCGAGCCGCGCCACCGTCTGATGGCCTTCTGCCAGGATCTGTTGCGGCTCTTGCTGGGGCAGGGGGCGGTGCGTGCCCCGCTGCATTCGCTGCGCGCCTCCCCCCTGGATGAGGACGAGGAGGGGGCACAGGGCGAGGAAGGCAAGGCGCCCGCCTCGGCGAGCTGGCTCAACTGGTTGCAGGGGCTGGGGCGCTCGAGCGGTGTGCGCAAGCCTCAGGAGCGGCTGGTATGGCTGCTCCACGCCGAGGGGCCCGAGCTCGAGTGCAAGATCCAGAAGCAGAGCACCAAGGGGGAGTGGACCGCCGGGCGCCGGGTCGATCCGGCCCTGCTCTCCACCCAGTACGCCAACCTGCTGGACGAGGCGGACTGGGCGCTGGTGCGCACCCTGCAGCGCAATATGGGCAAGCTGCCGCGAGAGGCCTGGCGCCCCCTGGCGGACCACCCCCGCCTGTTCAATGCCAAGGGGCAGAAGCTGCAACTGGCCATCAGCGCCCCCCTGCTGCAGATAGTGCCGGAGGAAGGCGCCCACGACCCGGCGGCCCAGGGCGCCGGCATGAAGGCTCTGCTGAGCCCGGCCGCCGCGGCCCGTGGCGCGCACATCGTGCCCCTGGCCCAGGATCTGTGGCAGCTCATTCTGACTCCGCAGGCGCTGCTCGACAGGCTGCCGGCCCTGGAGGCTATCCCTGCGTTGCCGCCCGCCGGGCTCGACGAGCTCCAGCGCACCCTGGATGCCATCCCGGATCTTCCCTGGCACAGCCAGGTGGCGGGGCTCAAGGGCAACGCCGAGCTGGCCCCCTGGCCCGGCATCCCCTCGGTCCAGCTGGATTGGCAGGAGGGCCAGCTGGTGGTCCAGCTGGTGACCCGGGAGGGGGATCTCCCTCCCTTGCCCCTTGGCAAGGGGGAGGCCATGGTGCGCCAGGGGATCCGGGAGTACCACTACTGGCAGCGGGATCTGGCCGCCGAGAAGGCCGAGGCCCAGCGCCTGCGCAACCAGTTGCCCATCGGCCTGCCGGGCAACGAGTGGAAGCTGGATGGCGAGCAGGCGCTGACCCTGGTCAACGCCCTGCCCGAGCTGGTGGACGCCGGCGTGGTGGTGCACTGGCACCAGGACAGCGCCCGCCTCAAGAGCCTCGACGAGGCGGCCTTGAGCCTGCGCATCGAGCGGCGCCAGGACTGGTTCCAGGTGGAGGGGGCGCTGGCGCTGGATGAGCACCAGATCCTCGATCTTCGCCTTATCCTGCGCCAGCTGACCCCGGGGCAGCGCACCGTCCAGCTCGACGAGAAGACCAGCCTGATGCTGAGCGACAAGCTGGTGGAGCGTCTCACCATGCTGGGGGCCATGCTGGACACCGAGCAGCGCATCAACAACAAGCTGGCCTATCCCCTGGCCCGCCTGCTGTCGGCGGTGACCACCGCCGGGGATGACGCCTGGCACGACTTGCAGCAGGAGTGGCAGCAGGAGGTGGAGTGTGCCCCCGAGCTGTTGACGGCGCTGCGGGACTACCAGAAGGAGGGGGTGCGCTGGATGGCGACCCTGGCCCACCACGGCTTTGGCGCCTGTCTCGCCGACGACATGGGCCTAGGCAAGACGTTGCAGGCGCTCATGGTGCTGCGCATGCGCCAGCATCTCGGCCCCGCCCTGGTGGTGGTACCCAAGTCAGTGGTCACCAACTGGCAGGAGGAGGTGGCGCGGTTTGCCCCCGAGCTGGAGGTGGTGGTGTTCGAGCACCCCGCCGAGCGGGCGACCCTGATCCAAGAGGCCAGGGCCGGGCAGATCATCCTGGTGAACTACGGCATGCTCGGCAGCCTCTCCCAGGCGCTCAAGTCCCGTCACTGGGCGAGCATGGTGCTGGACGAGGCGCAGCAGATCAAGAATGCCGGCACCCAGCGTGCCAAACTGCTGTTCCAGCTCGACGGGGATTTTCGCCTGGCCCTCTCCGGCACCCCCATCGAGAACCACCTCGGCGAGCTGTGGAGCCTGTTCACCTTCATCAACCCGGGCCTGCTCGGCAGCCTCGGCGAGTTCAAGCGCCGCTTCGGCAAGGCGGTGAAGGATCCCCGCCACATGGCGATGCTGCGGGCGGTGATCAGCCCCTTCATCCTGCGCCGCCTCAAGCAGCAGGTGTTGACCGAGCTGCCGGACAAGACCGAGATCATCCACCACATCAGCCTCTCCCCCGAGGAGCGCCAGCTCTACGAGGCGACAAGGCGCGAGGTGGTGCAGCAGGTGCAGAGCGCCGATGGCCGCGCCCTGATGCACGTGCTGAGCGGGCTGACCCGGCTGCGGCGCCTCTGCTGCTCGCCCCAGCTGGTGATGCCGGAGTGGTCCCAGACCAGCAGCAAACTGGACGAGGCGATGAACCTGCTGGAGGAGGCCATCGACGGCGGCCACCGGGTGCTGGTGTTCAGCCAGTTCGTCGATCTCCTGAGCCTGCTGCGAGCGCGCATCGCGCAGAAGCAGTGGGACTACTGCTATCTGGACGGCGGCTGCTCCGCCAAGTCCCGTCAGGAGTCCATCCTGCGTTTTCGCCACGAAGCGGTGCCCCTGTTCCTCATCAGTCTCAAGGCGGGGGGCACGGGTCTCAACCTGACCCAGGCCGATACCGTGCTGCACCTGGACCCCTGGTGGAACCCGGCGGTGGAGGATCAGGCGAGCGATCGGGCCCACCGCATGGGCCAGACCCAGCCGGTGACCGTCTATCGGCTGGTGTGCGAGCAGACGGTGGAGGAGAAGATAGTGGCCCTGCACGACGAGAAGCGGGCCCTGGCCGATGGCCTCCTGAGCGGCCAGTCCGAGGTGAAGGGGCTGGACGTGGAGAGCCTGAGAGCGCTGCTGATGAGCTGACAGCCTGTGCGGGTGAGCGAGACAAGGGGAGCATCTGGGATGCTCCCCTTGTCGTTGGGGCCGTGCGGGCGAGCTACCCCTGATAGAGGTAGAGGTGCAGCCGCTCGATGATGGGCTCGCCGCCAATCTTGCGATCCCGGCGCGCCTGACGCAGCTTGGGCGGGTAGTGGCCCAGGTGGGTGACGCTGGGCGAGGTATCGGAGCAGAGCAGCAACGGCAGGCTCGCCTTGAGTTGCTGCTTGCGCGGCTCCCTGTCCTGCCAGAGCAGGTTGATCATGGGGTGGGTCTTGACCGGCCGGCGGATGCGCAGCTGGGCATCCGCCGGCAGGCGGCGAATGTCGTACACCTCCTGATCCACCATCTTGCTCCACTCCTCGTTGTCCGACAGGGCCGGGATGTAGCGACGGCTGCGCTCCAGCATCTCCAGCACCTGCTCACGGCTGAGGCGGCTGATGCTCTGCTTGTCGGCCCAGGTGAAACCGAGGGAGTGGAGCGCCCCCTGAAGCCAGGTCAGCTTGCGATAGACCTGCAGGGTGATGACGCCGGGCAGGGCGCCGTGCACCAGCTCGAACTTCTCGTCCCGTCCGCCGGCGGCCTGCACCAGGGCCTTGAAGGCGAGCTTGTGGCCGTTGATCTCCTCGATCAGGGGGGCCAGATCAGCGGCACAGGCGGCGGGGAAGCGCAGCCAGCCCGGCAGGCGATGAGTCGCCTTGGTGGAGCAGCCGGGGCGGGCGCTGTGATCCTGAAAGGCCGCCAGGGTCGCGGCCAGCGCCGCGTCGCCCTGCAGATGGCCGACTTCGATGGCCTCGATGGGCTCGTGCTCTTCCCCCTGCGCCACGGCGGGGAGGGGATAGACATGGGCCTCCTGCAAGTCGAGCCGGGCGAGCCGACTGGCGAGGCGGGCCAGGGCCTCTTCCAGCAGGGCCATCTGTTGGCGCAGGGCGGCGGCGGGGGTAAAGGTGTCCATCGGCAGATCCTGTGTGTCGCCTGTCCGGCATTGAGGGGAAAGGCAGCATGACTGACTACTGTATAAATAACCATACCAGCATGTCGACAGGGTGCCAAGTGTCCCTTTCTGCCCCTGATCGGGGTCGCCTCGCGGTGCGTGGCGAAGGCGTTGCCTTGCTGCATCGTTCTGTTAAATAACGATCTTTAATGAAACTTTCGGTTAACAATTGGTGGTGAGACCGGGCTGGCCGGCTTTGGGTCCGGCGCCGGTCCGTGCATAGCTAACGTAGGAAACTGCATAGTTAGAAACCCGTGATGCAGGAGAAAATGCTGTCGGGTTGCACGGGGGAAAGTTGCCCTGACATTTATGATAAAAATCATATGGTTATGTTTTTATGGCTGGGGAGAATAGCCATTACTTTTACTAATGTCATGTATCAAAATTCGTCAATTGAGGCACCTCACCGGGCTGACTAAGCTTTGCGCAAGAAAATACGAACCCAGTGCAGAACTTAGAGGAGCCACACCATGGCCAACATGACCTATACCGAAGCCGGTTACCAGCACTCCAGCGACTCGAACCTGGTTGCTCGCGCCAAGATGACCGTCCTGACCTGGCTGGAACGCAGCCGCAGCCGTCGCCAGCTCTCCGAGCTGCCCGCCTACCTGCTCAAGGACATCGGTCTGAACGAAGCCGATCGCTATCAAGAGACCACCAAGCCGTTCTGGCGTGGTTGATCAGCCGGGCACGGATGCCTCGTTTCTCTCGCTGATCCCCGGGGCCTGATGCCCCTCGTGAAGAGCCGCCCTTTCCCCTTGCCGTCTGCCGTCGTTTTTCCTCCCCCGTATTGCTCTCGCGTCCCCTGGTGTTGAATGACTTGTCATCAACCATCGCCAATTTTGTGTCGTTACTGTTTGAATTTGTTTAAAAATTGATTTTAAGCCCGCTCGCCTTGCGTATAATCCGGCCATGGTATTCCAGACAAGAGGGTGAGACGGATGATTCCCCAGCATGACTTTTTGGCCCTGACGCGTCGCCACGAGTGGCAGCTCGATCCCTTCGACTTCGACCTGCCCGACGGCACCAGGGTGAGCGTGTGGGACACCGGCGTGATCTGCCTGGAGCCCGCCCACGGGGCGGAAGATAGGCCGGGCGGGCGCAAGGACATAGTGCTCTCCTGCGGCATCCACGGCAACGAGACCGCCCCCATCGAGATCTGCAACCAGTTGCTGAGCCGCTTGCTCGGGGGAGAACTCAGGGCCCGTCACCGGGTGCTGTTTCTGTTTGGCAACCCCGCCGCCATGAACCAGGGTGTGCGGGAGGTGGAAGAGAACATGAACCGGCTCTTCTCCGGTGCCCACAGCAGGGGGGAGGGGCTGTGCAACCGGGAGCGCATTCGCGCCATGCGCCTGGAGCAGTATGTGAGCCGCTTCTTCGCCGATCCCGCCAGGCCCCGCTATCACTACGATCTGCACACCGCCATCCGCGGCTCGCGCCACGAGAAGTTTGCCGTCTATCCCTTCCCCCACGAGCGCCCCCACTGCAAGGAGCAGGTCCGCTTCCTCGGTGCCTGCGGCGTGCGCACCATACTGCTCTCGAGCGGCCCGACCACCACCTTCAGCTATTACAGTTCGCACCAGCACGGGGCCCATGCCTTCACGGTGGAGCTGGGCAAGGTGCGCCCCTTCGGCGAGAACGACATGACCCGCTTCATCGAGGTGCGCCAGGCGTTGCAGGAGCTGGTGACCCAGGATGAGGTGTTGCTCGAGCCCTGGCGGGCGGATGATTTCACCCTCTTCGCCATCGATCGGGTGATCAACAAGCAGTCGGAGCAGTTCCGTTTCCTGTTTGCCAGCGATGTGGACAATTTCACCGAATTTCCCCAGGGTTTTGTGCTGGCCGAAGACGGGGATCGGCAATACAGGGTAGAGAAACCGCGGGAGGCGGTGGTCTTCCCCAACGCCAACGTGGCCATCGGCCAGCGCACCATGCTGCTGGTGGTGCCGACCCGGCTGTGGGAGTGATCCCGGTCCGCCCGTGCTGGCAGGATCTGCCTCCCTGGCGGCCCGCAGCGCCATTGTGATGGGAGGAGCGATCCCGAACTCGCCGTGACAGGGAGCCTGAATGGGCTCCCTTTTTCGTTTCTGCTCGCCGAAGATCTCAGTGTCTTTCTTAAATTAAAGAAGTTTCTACTGGTCTTACCTGAGTGAATCCCATTGCCCTGCACTTAACATGTTGTTTACATTTTAGGGGTCACCTCATGGTGGTGACGCTGACAACGGCAAGGAGCCAGTTATGACCCATGTCGACATCCCCTTCCTTCGTTACCTCGATGAGGAGGGGCGCCCGGTCGCGACACTGCCGACCTGGCTGGACAAGGCGATACTGCACACCTTCTACCGCAACATGGTGATGGTGCGCAGCTACGACAAGAAAGCGATTGCACTGCAGCGAACCGGCAAGCTCGGCACCTTTCCCTCCCACCTGGGGGCGGAAGCGGTCGGGATAGGGGTCGGTCTCGCCATGCAGCCGGAGGATGTCTACGTGCCCTACTACAGGGACATGCCCACTCTCTACGTGCGGGGCGTGCCCATGGAGCAGAACCTGCAGTACTGGGGCGGGGATGAACGGGGCAGCGTCTTTTACAAGGCAGATGGCGAACTTTCCGAAGATCTGCCCATCTGCGTGCCCATCGCGACCCAGATCACCCATGCCGCCGGCATCGCGGCCGCCTTCAAGCTGCGCAATCAGCCCAGGGTCGCCGTGGTCACCATAGGGGATGGCGGCACCTCCAAGGGGGACTTCCTCGAGGGGCTCAACTGCGCCGGCGTCTGGCATCTCCCCATGGTGATGATCATCAACAACAACCAGTGGGCCATCTCGGTGCCGCGCAAGCTGCAGTCGAGCGCCCCGACCCTGGCCCAGAAGGGGATTGGGGCCGGCGTGCGCAGCCTCCAGGTGGACGGCAACGACGTGGTGGCCGTCTTTGATGCGACCCGCACCGCCGTCGAACGGGCTCGCAGCGGCAAGGGACCGACCCTGATCGAGGCCGTCAGCTACCGGCTCGGGGATCACACCACCGCCGACGACGCAACCCGTTACCGGGACTCCGCCGAGGTGGAAGCCGCCTGGGCCAGGGAGCCCGTCAAGCGGCTGCGCCAGTTCATGGCCGGGCAGGGCTGGTGGGACGAGGCGCAGGAGCAGGCGCTGCTGGCGGAGGCGAGCCGCGAAGTCGAGCGCTCCGTGGCCGCCTATGAGGGCATGATGCCGCAGGCGCCGGAGACCCTGCTCGACTATCAGTTTGCCGAGCTGCCGAAGGATTACCGCGCACAGCGCCGGCGCATCATCGCCAAGGGTATGCAGCAGCACGGCGGGGAGGCTCACCATGAGTGAAATAACGCTGCTCGAAGCCATCAATCTGGCGCTGCACCACGAGATGGAGCACGACCCCGACGTGGTGGTGCTGGGCGAGGACGTGGGGGTCAATGGCGGGGTGTTCCGTGCCACCGTGGGCCTGCGCGACAAGTTCGGTTTCAAGCGGGTGATAGACACCCCGCTGGCCGAGGGGCTGATCGCCGGGGTGGCGGTGGGCATGGCGACCCAGGGGCTCAAGCCCGTCGCCGAATTCCAGTTCCAGGGATTCATCTTCCCCGGCATGGAGCAGATCGTCTGCCAGGCAGCGCGCATGCGCAACCGCACCCGGGGGCGGCTCTCCTGCCCCATCGTCTATCGCTCGCCCTATGGGGCCGGCATCCACTCCCCCGAGCACCACAGCGAGAGCGTGGAGGCCCTGTTCGCCCATATCCCGGGGCTGCGGGTGGTGATCCCCTCCAGCCCGAGGCGGGCCTACGGCCTGCTGCTGTCGGCCATCCGCGACCCTGATCCGGTGATGTTCTTCGAGCCGGATCGCATCTATCGCTCCATGAAGTCGGAGGTGGTGGATGACGGGGTCGGCCTGCCGCTGGATGTCTGCTTCACCCTGAGACCGGGTCGGGATCTGACCGTGGTCGCCTGGGGGGCCTGTATCCAGGAGGTGATGCGGGCCGCCACCCTGCTGGCGGAGCAGGACATCCAGTGCGAGGTGCTGGATCTGGCTACCATCAAGCCGTTGGACATGGAGACCATACTGGCCTCGGTGCGCAAGACCGGGCGCCTGCTGGTGGTGCACGAGGCCTGTGGCAGCTTCGGGGTGGGCGCCGAGATAGTGGCGCGGGTCACCGAGGAGGCGCTCACCTCCCTCAAGGCACCGCCCAGACGCCTCACCGGGGTGGATGTTGCCGTGCCCTACTATCGCAACGAGGAGTACTACCTCATCACCGAGCAGGAGATCGCCGATGCGGCTCGCCAGCTGATGGAGAACAAATGGCTATGACCTTTTTCACAGGTTGGCGCGCTGGCGCCCCGGCAAGCAAGAGCCATGAGATCTTTCAACCTTTGGTGATGTTCCTGCGGATGGAGAACGGGTCATGAAATTTTTCAAATTACCGGATCTGGGCGAAGGGTTGGCCGAAGCTGAGATCGTCGAATGGAAGGTGCGAGCCGGTGAGACCGTGAGCGTCGATCAGGTGCTGTTGTCGGTGGAAACCGCGAAGGCGCTGGTGGATGTGCCCTCGCCGGTGGCCGGAGTGATCGCCCGGCTGTGCGGTCAGGAAGGGGACATACTCCACATCGGCGCCCCCCTGGTGGAATTCGAGGGCGGTGAGGACGATGGCACCGTGGTGGGCAAGGTGAGTGCCCATCAGCAGCACATCGAGGATCACTTCGTGGTGGGGGCCATGGCGCCCGGCGGCACCCTGGTGCAGGCCATGCCCGCCGTGCGCCTGCTGGCGCAGAAACTTGGCCTCGACATCGACAGGATCCAGGGCAGCGGCAGCGCCGGCATGGTGACCGAGCAGGACGTGCAGAGCGCCTTCGAGGCGATGCAGGGGAGCGGCAACGAGTTCCTCAAGGGGTCGCGGCGGGCCATGGCCAAGGCAATGGAGCTCTCCCACCAGACTGTGGTGCCGGTCAGCATCACGGACGAGGTGGACTTGCGCCACTGGCGGTCCGACGAAGACGTGACGGTGCGCCTCATCAAGGCGATCGGCGTCGCCTGCCGGGCCGAGCCCTCCATGAATGCCTGGTTTGACGGGGAGACCCTGTCGCGGCGGCTGTTCAGCGAGGTCAACGTGGCCATTGCGGTCGACTCCAAACACGGGCTCTATGTGCCCGTGATGGAGAACGTGGCCGAGCGGGATAGGGCGGACATCCGCCAGGGGCTGGATCGGATGATCGCCGACGTGAAGGCCCGTGCGGTACCGCGGGAGATGCTGCAGGGGGCGACCATCACCCTCACCAACTTCGGTGCCATCGCGGGCCGTTACGCCAGCCCCATCGTCACGCCGCCCCAGGTGGCCATCATAGGGGCGGGCAAGCTGTTCGAGAAGGTGGTGTTCGTTCACGGGGAGGCGCGTCCGGTCAGGGCGCTGCCGCTGTCGATGACGTTCGACCACAGGGCCTGCACCGGTGGCGAGGCCGCGCGCTTCCTCAAGGCTCTGGTTCAGGCGCTGGAATCCGCGGAGGTGTAAGCGTTTGTACCCTGCCGCTGGCGGGGTACAAATTTGTTTGCGTAATCGACAAAGGCACGTATAATCTCAACCAGCTTGAAAGGGCGATAGTTATGTCAATGAATATGATGTTTTGCATCTTTTCCTGTTGTTCATAAGTAATCCCGTTTTTTGAGCTTTATCCGCTGAAAAGCATAAGTAATTATTTTGAATACAGGTTTAAAGATATGTCCAACATGATCACCGGTACCGTCAAGTTCTTCAACGAAACCAAAGGCTTTGGCTTCATTCAGCAAGAAAACGGCCCGGACGTTTTCGTTCACTTCAGCGCCATCCAAGGTAACGGCTTCCGTACCCTGGCTGAAGGTCAGCGCGTACAGTTCTCTGTGACCCAAGGTCAGAAAGGCCCGCAGGCTGAGAACGTAACTGCTCTGTAATTCTTACAGAATTTAAGAAAGCCGTGGTACCTCTGGTGCCACGGCTTTTTGTTTTGTGCCATCTTGATGACAGATCCTTGCCATGGCCTCCACTATGCTCCCATCACTCCTGCTGAGCGCGGCGCTCTCCAGCCCCGTCAATGTCCCGATACCCGATCCCGTGGCCCGTGAAGCCGCCTCCGTGTGCCAGCAGTTTGTACAGGTGCGACTGGGCAGCGCGACGCAACCCGACGAGATCAGGGCGCAGCCTGTGGTGAAGCGAGTGGGGGAGTGGGTGATCGATGGCAAGATAAAAGGACCCGAAGGTCCTTTGCTGTTTGCCTGTCTGCTGCGCCAGGGGGCGCACTGGGAGTTGCTCAACTTTTCGCTCTGGGCCCCGCAGGAACTCAATTCGGCTTGAGTGCGACCAGCAGGTGCTGGAGATGTTCCAGCATGGTCATGCCGAAGGGGGTCAGATAGCCGCCATCCGCCGCCGTGATCAGACCCTGGCTGTGCAGGCGTGCCGCGGCCTGGCACAGCGCTTCCGACATGTCGCTGCGCAGCTTGATCCCCAGGCTCATGTTGGCCGGATCAAAACACGCCAGTATTTTCAGCTCATTCACAAAATCGTCAGAAACCTGGTTGATCCCACTCATGGATGCACTCCTCACGCTAAAGATGTATGCAACCTAGCATCCCCGGTGCCACTTTAGTGGGCGCTGGCTCAAACTATTGGTCTTTCTCGGGGAGGCTCAGGTTCGAACGCTGCTTTTTTGGGCTCTGGCCCGCCGCTCGCCGGGCCGTGGTTCTGGGCCTCTGCATTGGTAAACATGCTAGAATGGCCCCTCGTTCATCCTCATGGCCGGGTATGACACCAGGTCGTTCAGTTCAAGGCGCGTCTCATGATCACTGTCACCCTGGTATCTCTGCTGCACTCCCTGGGCCCCCGTTTTTCCGTTTATGCCCCCTCCTTGCTGCTTCCCCTCCTGGACGGACATCAGGGGGATCTCTGGCTGCCTTCCATCAGGGGGGAGGACGTGACAGCACTGCGTCAGCATGGCAAGGGTGCGAGTGCGCAGAGCCTGGCTCCGCTGGCGGCGGGCTGGTGCGACTTTGCCGCCCAGGGGGAAGGCGACACTCCCGGGCTCGAGGCGCTCGCGAGTTACGACGAGGAGATGCTGGACAACCTGCTGATGTACTGGCACAGCCCCGCCAAGATAAACAGCCCGATCACCGATAACCTGTTCGAGCTGCGCCGCGAGGTGGTGGACGAGGCCCATGGCACCAAGCTGGCGGCGGCCTGGCAACGACAGCAACAGGCGCGCCTCGAGCAGATCATGCAAGGGGTGCGGGCCGGACGGGATCAGCTCTGCTTCGTCGAGGTGGAGTCCGCCTACTGGTTGCGCCAGCGTTTCAGCGAGATGGCGGAGATCACCCTGGTGACCCCGGAGCTGGGATGAGATCGCGAAAAATGGGTGACCGATCACTCCTGCTGGACAAGGCGCCGGCAAGATGTGAACATATCGCCCTTTATTTCATGAGAGACTTGACCGATGAGCTATGAACTTAGCGACACCGAGCGCAATGCCGCGCTGCAACTGAACGCCGATTACCGCTTTGATCACTTCATCAGCAAGCTGGTCGAGCACGAAGAGCTGTTTGTCCTGACCGACGAGCACGGCGTCATGATGCTGACGACCGAAGAGGAAGACTGCATCCCGGTGTGGCCGCATCCCGACTACGCCAAGGCCTGGGCCGAAGGGGAGTGGGCCGAGTGCAAACCGCAGTCCATCACCCTCAAGGTGTGGCTGGAGCGCTGGGTGGATGGCATGGAGCAGGACGAACTCTGCGTCGCCGTGTTCCCGACGCCGGATCAGGAAGGCATAGTGCTGGATCCGGCCGACGTGGCCGACGCCATCGCGCAAAAGCAGGCCAAGCGCGGCTGATCGCCCCGCTTGCCGCTGCAACCCCGGTTGCAGAAAAGACCCCGCCTATGTGCGGGGTCTTTTGTTTGTGGCGCGGCTAGGCGGCGCAAGCCGCTTCATTTCTGCTGATAGGTGGTATCAATCAGGGTGACTGTCGGGAAGGTCTGGCCTGACTTGATGGCGGCCCGGGTCTGCGCCTTCGCCTCTTCGTCGATCCAGAGCAGGCCGCCATAGCTGTAGCCGCTGTTGCCGCCGTCCAGCGGCCAGTAGAGCAGATCGCTCTGGGGCGTGGCCGGCACCTTGGGCAGGCGGACCCAGCGCCAGGCACCGGCCCGGGTATAGGGGACCTGGTAGGCGGGAACGAAACTGGCGAGCTCATAGAGCCGCTGCTGGATCAGGCGCGAGAGCTCGGCCTTCTTGCCGAAGTCGAAGGCCTTGTCGTACTGCTCCACCAGGGCCGAGAGGGCCTCGTCATCGAGGTTCATGATGTTGTTGGTCTGGGGCTTGTTGGCGTTGACCCTGTGGAAGAACTCCCAATAGGCGGGGTAGCGGCCACCGCTCCAGGCCATCCAGGCGCTCTGGTGCTTCTTTTCCAGCATGGATTTGAAGCCGGCCGAGGCATCCATCAGGTTCAGCTCCAGATTGAGCCCCGCCTTCTTCGCCTCTTCCCGCAGCAGGGTGAGGCGCTGGGCGTGCTCCGCCGTGGTGTAGGTGATGGTCAGGCTCAGGGGCTGGCCCTTGTCGTTCTGCAGGATCCCGTCCGGCCCGGTTTTGGTGAAGCCCGCCTTGGCGAAGTATTCCCGCGCCAGCTTGGGGTCGAAGGGGCGTGCCTTGATGTCGGTGTTGGTGAAGGCCCCCTGGCCAGAACCATAGGTGTTGAGGCGCTGGTAATCCCCCCGCAGCAGGGTCTCGAGCATCTTGTCGAAGGCGAGGGCATGCTGGATGCCGAGGCGCACGTCGAGAGACGACAGCAAGGGGTCGGCGGTGTTGAGGTAGAGTCCCATGGGGGACTGGGGCGTCTGGTTGTAGAACCAGAGTCGCTCGATATAGCCCTTCTCGAATTCGGCCGTCTTGCTCTTGTCGTGCCACCAGTTGGGCATGACCAGGGGGAAGGTGTCCAGCTCGCCGCGCAGGAAGTGCTGCCAGGCGATGTTCTGATCCCTGAGCACCTTGATCTCGATCCGGTCCGGATTGAAGCGGTGCTGGAAGTAGCGCTCGTCATTGCCCCACCAATCCTTGACCCGCTCGAAGGTGATCGCCTTGCCCTTCTTCACCTCGCCAATCCGGTAGGGGCCGGTGACCGGCAGCACCTTCCAATTGTACTCCTTGACCCAGTCGCTGGTCAGCTTGATGGCGTGGCTGGGTTCCGGGCTGAACGGCAGGGATTCCAGCAGATCCTCCCGGCTCTTCTCCGTGCCGCTGGTGATGGCCAGGGTATGGTCGTCGAACCGGGTCACCTCGCTTATCTGGGTGCTGTAGTAGTTGTTGTACCAGGGGTCATTGATCTCCTTGCTGCGCATCATCTTGAGGGTAAAGACCCAGTCATCTGCGGTGACGGGCTGGCCGTCCGACCAGCGCGCCTTGGGGTTGATGCGAAAATAGAGGGTCTTGTGGTCCGCGCCGAAGGCCCACTGGTTGGCCAGCATCGGCATGGGATGGCCGGTGACGGGGTGGGTGCTCAAGAGCGGCAGGTTGGTCTCGCGAACATAGCCGGCAAAACCGCCGTTGGAGTCGGGCCCGTATTTGCGCAGGGTGAGCGGGAAGCTCGACATGAAGTCACGGAAGGTACCGCCCCGCCTGGCCTCTGGGTCGGCATAGACGGGGTCGGTGTCGTTGCTCTCCCATTTGAGGTCGGCCGGCAGGCTGGCACTCCAGCCGAAGGGGCTCCAGCACAGCGGCAGCACGATGGCCATGAGCCCCATGGCCCGTGATAAAGAGGGAATGACCGAGGGTGAAGGGTGGCGCATGTCCTTGCTCTCCTGATGATGGCGTCCGGCCGGGATAGGGGATCGGGCCCAAGAGGGCCTTCACCATCATGGGAAGTTTCCCCTGCGAGGTCAATCCTCGGCCTGGACCCTGAACAGCCGCATTCTGCCTCCCAGCAGATGCACCAGAAAGCCGAGCAGCACCAGGCCGGAGCCCAGCCACTGCAAGGGGGTGGGGTGTTCATCCAGCAGCAGGGCTGCGGCCACCATGCCGACGCAGGGCACCAGCAGGGAGAGGGGGGCCACCTGCGCCACCGGATAGCGCATCAGCAGCCGCCCCCACAGGCCGTAGCCGAGCCAGGTGGCGACAAAGGAGAGATAGAGCACGCACAGGAGCCCCTGCCAGCTGAAGTTCAGCAGGCTGCTGGCCATCAGCTCCGGTCCCTCGAACAGCCAGGAGAGCGCGAGGAAGGGGAGTATGGGCACCAGGCCGCCCCAGGCGATAAGGCTGGGCAGCGTGGTTTGGTAGCGCAGCCCGATCTGGCGGTTGATGACGTTGCCAAGTCCCCAGCAGGCGGCCGCGCACAGGGTCAGCACGAAGCCGAGCAGGGTCAGGTTACCCTCACCATGGGTGGCGATGAGGTAGAGACCCAGCCCCGCCAGGGGCAGGGCCACCCAGTGGTGGGGTTGCCAGCGCTCCCCCAGCCAGATCATGGCGAACAGCAGGGTGAACACCACCTGGGATTGCAGCACCAGAGAGGCCATGCCCGCGGGCATGCCGAACTTCATGGCGCAGAACAGGAAGGCGAACTGGCCCAGGCTGATGGCGCCGCCGTAGGCCAGCAGCCAGCGCCAGGGCATGGCGGGCCTGGGGACCAGCAGGATGGCGGGGAAGACCACCCCGATGAAGCGCAGCGCCCCCAGCAGCAGCGGCGGTATGCCCTCCAGCCCCCACTTGATGGCGACGAAGTTGAGGCCCCAGCAGAGGATGACCAGGGCGGCCAGACACTTGTCCTTGGTTTGCATGCAACGTCCTTGTGTGAGCGGCTCCTGCCAGGGGAGGCCGAAAGAGGACGAGCATACCCCTGTCAGGGTGGGCGCCGTCAAGCGGCCAGGCGGGGGAGGCGTCAGGCCGCGAGCGGCCATGACGGGATCAGGCGGCGACGCAGTGAAGGGTGATGCCGCGCACCGCCAGGGCGGCCCGCATGGGGGCGGGCAGGGCATCGTCGGTGACCAGCACGCCGATCTGCCCCGGCGCTCCGAGGGGGCTCGGGTGGATGGCGCCGAACTTGCTGCTGTCGGTGATGACCACGTTGGTCACCCCCTTGGCCAGCACGCTGTTGACCACGTCGGCCCGCATCATGTCCCGGCTGGTGAAGCCCATCTCGGGGTGAAAGCCGTCCACCCCGATGAAGGCCTTGGAGAAGTGCACCTGCTCGATGCACAGGCGCGTCAGCGGCCCCACCACGCTCTCGCTCTGGTGCTGGAACAGGCCGCCCAGCAGCACCACCTGAGCCTGGGTGTCCCGCAGCAGGTGGGCGATGTAGCTGCTGATGGTGATGATGGTGACCCGCTTGTGCAGCGCCAGATAGCGGGCCAGCAGGGCGTTGGCGCTGCCCCCCTCGATAAAGACCGTCTCGCCGTCCTCCACCAGTTGGGCTGCCCGCTCGGCGAGACGCTCCTTGAGCAGGTAGTTGATGTTCATCCGTGCGTCCGGGTCGTCGCTCTCCAGCGCCATGGCCGAGCCGTGTACCCGCTTGAGCAGCCCTTGCCTCTCCAGGGCGGTGAGATCGTTGCGCACCGTCACCTCAGACACCCCGGTGTGGCGGGAGAGCTCGGCCACGCTCATCTTGCGGGCCTGATGGACCAGGGTGAGGATCAGTTGGTGGCGTGGGTTCATGGGGCCTCGCAGGTTGGGGAGATAAGGGAAAGCCACCCGGGGGTGGCTTGCCAGTCATCGGTCGCACGGGCGCTGTGGGGGTCAGAGACTGTGCTCGGTGCGGGCGATGATATCATCTTGCGCATCCGGGGATAAGGCGGTGAAGAAGGCCGAGTAACCCGCCACCCGCACCACCAGATCCCGGTACTGGTCGGGATGGGTCTTGGCCGCCAGCAGGGTTTCGCGCGAGACGATGTTGTACTGCACGTGCCACCCCTTGTGCACCTCGAAGAAGGTGCGCAGCAGGCTCATCAGCTTGGCCTTGTCCCGCTCGTTCTCCAGGCTGGCCGGGCTCAGCTTCTGGTTGAGCAGCACGCCGCCGAGGATGGCCGCCGTGGGCAGCTTGCCGAGGGAGTTGAACACCGCCGTCGGCCCCAGGCGATCCGAGCCCGACGCCGGACTGGCCCCTTCCGCCAGCGGGGTGTGGGCGTGGCGGCCGTCCGGGGTGGCCAGGGTGGCCGCGCCGAACGGCACGTTGGCTGAGATGGAGGAGGTGCCCGCATAGTAGGTGCCGCCGATGGGGCCGCGACCGAAGCGGGTGTTGTGCAGCCCCTTGAGCTCGTCGATGTAGCTCTGGTAGGCCTGCACCAGCAGCAGATCCACCTCGTCCAGATCGTTGCCGTATTTGGGGGCCGCATGGGTGAGGCGCTGGCGCAGCTGTTCCCCCTGAAGCCCGGCAAAGTCCTGCTCCAGCGCCTCGGCCAGCTCGCGCTGATCCACCACGCCCTGCTCGAACACCAGTTTCTTCAGCGCCGCCAGGCTGTTGCCCAGGTTCGCGATCCCCACCTGCAGGCCGGAGACCCAGTCATAGACGGCGCCCCCCTCCTTGATGGTCTTGCCGCGCTCGATGCAGTCGTCCACCAGGGCGCTGCAGAGGATGTCGTGGGCCTGGGCCTCCAGCACGCTGTCGACCACGCAGTCGATCTCGATGGACTTGCGGGTGAAGTAGCGCACCTGCTCGTCCCAGCGGGCCATCACCTCGTCGAAGGAGGCGAAATTGCCCTCGCGCAGGGTCTGGGGCTGGGGCAAGAAGACCTTGCCCGTGGTGGCATCGCGGCCGCCATCCAGCGCCGCCAGCAGGATGCGGGCGAAGTTGATGAAGCTCATGCCGGTGCAGCGATAGCCCCACTTGCCGGGCACCGCGGTCTCGATGCAGCCGATGGCGGCGTAGTGGTGGGCATCCTCCTCGCTCACCCCGAGCCTGATGAACTCGGGGATCACCACCTCGTCGTTGTTGAAGGCGGGCATGCCGAAACCGCAGCGGATCACCTGGATGCAGGCATCGAGGAAATCCTCGCTCATGCCGGCGTGGTAGCGCACCGAGAGGTTGGGCTGGGTCGAGCGCAACTGGCCGCAGGACTCCAGAATGGCGTAGGAGAGGCCGTTGACCGCGTCCTGGGCTGTGCCATTGCGCCAGTTCTGCCCGCCTATGGTGACGTTCTGATAGAGCGGGCTGCCGGCTGAGGCCTTGGAGTGGGTGCCGGAGCGGATCTTGTTCACCTCCAGCAGCTTGAGCCAGCACCCTTGCAACAGCTCGATGGCGCGCGTGCGCGGCAGGGATTCCGACAGCTCCACTTCCCGGCGATACCAGGGATAGAGGTACTGGTCCATCCGGCCAAACGACACCGAGTGGCCGTTGGACTCGATCTGCAGGATGAGCTGGATGAAGTAGCAGAGCTGCAGCGCCTGCCAGAAGGTCTCGGGGGGCCGGTGGGCGATGTGGGCGCAGTTGAGGGCGATGGTCTCAAGCTCGCAGCGGCGCTCGGGACGCGGCTCCTGCTGTGCCAGTTCGCGGGCCAGCGCGGCATAACGCTCGATGTGCTGGCTGACGGCATCGAAGGTGATGGCGACGGCCTGCAGGAACTGCTCGCGCTGCAGATCGGCCCAGTCCGCCAGATCGAGCCGGCCGCGCCGCTCGGCCACCCTGGCCTTGAGGCCGTCGAGGCCGAGGGCGAGCAGTTGCTCGTAGTTGACCGCGAGGTGGGCATCTCCCGAGGTCATGTTGCCCTCGGCCTTGATGATGCCGCTCTCCAGCAGCGCCTTCTGCTCGTCGGTGAAGAGGCCGTAGCAGCGATCCTGCACCGTCTGGCCGCGCCAGAAGGGGGTGAGGGCGTGGATGGCCAGCTTGTCTGCCTCGCTCACCGCAAAGCCGGCACCGGGGCGGTCGGCCAGCTCGTCGATCTCCTTCTCGATCCAGCCCACCGTGTATTCGGGAAAGAGCGGCGCCGCCCGCACCTGGCTCCCCTGGTTGCCGACGATGAGCTCGTCGTGCTTGATCCAGATGGTGCGCTCCTTCAGATGATGAGCCAGCGCCAGGGCGCGGCGTACCGGCAGCGGCCGGGCCAGGTGGGCCTGATAGGCCTCGGTGTAGTGGCGGGCCCGCTCGGTGCAGACCGGCGGCTGGACGATGTGGATCAGGCTCTCCTTGTGGGCGCGGATCCGGGGGCTGAGGGTATTCAAATCGAGCTGGGTCATGATCTTATCCTCTGGTGACAGGGGTCAGCCCCTGGCGTTGGGCATAGGTGTGGGCAAAGTCGAGCAAATCCGGGTCATTGAGGGGTCGCTCTGGCGCCTCGTAGGGCAAATCCAGCAGGGCATATTTACCCGCCCCCAGGGTGTGGTAGGGGAGAAAGTGGATCTCCTGCACAGTGCCGAGGCGGGCGGCGGTGTCGGTGATGGCTTTTATCGATTCGCGGTCGGCATTGAAGCCGGGGATGAGCGGCACCCGGATCTGCATGGCCACGCCGCGCTCGGCCAGACGCCCGAGGTTCGCCAGGGGCAGGGCGACCTTGCCGCGGGTCCAGTCGAAGAAACGCGCCTCATCCACGTGCTTGAGATCCGCCAGCAGCAGGTCGAGGTGGGGGAGGCTCGGCTCAATCTGGTGCCAGGGCACGTGCAGGCAGCTCTCCACAGCGGTATGCAGCCCCTGGGCCTTGCAGCGGGCCAGCAGCTCTGCGGCGAAGTCGGGCTGCATAAAGGGCTCGCCGCCGGAGAGGGTGACCCCGCCGCCGCTGCGCTCGAAGAAGGGGCGATCCCGCAATATTGTGCTCATGAGCGCGTCCAGGCTCTCCTCCCGACCGCACACCTGCAGCGCCTCACTCGGGCAGAGGCCGCGCAGCCGCTCCACATCCTGGGCTCCGAGGCCGGACCGTATCAGCCGGATGCCTTGAGCGTCACGCAGGATGGCCGGGCAGGCCTGGCTGCAGAGGCTGCATCCCTCGATGCATTGGCGCCGGTCGAGCAGGATCTCCGGCCTGGGAGAGCGGCTTTCCGGGTTTTGACACCAGCGGCAGGCGAGGGAGCATCCCTTGAGAAACACCAGGGTGCGTATGCCGGGGCCATCGTGGGTCGAGTAGCGTTGCAGGTCGAAAATCATACCACCTCCTTTTGATTTTCATTCTATTTGCTTTCATTCGAAAGTCATTTTGATATTGATCAATAAACTTGCGAATGAGAAACCGCTAGAATGGCGACAGATTGAACATCCCCATAAGGAGTCAGAGATGGAGCTTTATCTCGATACGGCCGATGTGGCCGCGGTGCGCCGCTGGTCGCGGATCCTGCCGCTGGCCGGCGTCACCACCAACCCGTCCATCACCGCGGCTGGCGGCATGCCGCTGCCCGAGCTGCTGCCCGCCCTGCGGGAGGTGCTGGGAGCCAAGGGACGGCTGTTTGCCCAGGTGATGGGCAAAACCGAGACCGAGATGGTGCGCGAGGCGTTTGCCCTGCGTGAGCTGGACTTGGACCTGGTGATCAAGATCCCGGTGTGTGCGGAAGGACTGGCGGCCATCAAGACCCTGACGGCGAACGGGGTGCCGACCCTGGGCACCGCGGTCTATACCCCGCTGCAGGGTTGGCTGGCGGCGGTGGCCGGGGCCGAGTACGTGGCGCCCTACGTCAACCGGCTGGATGCCCAGGGGGGGGACGGCATCAAGACAGTGCAGGAGCTGCAGCAGCTGCTGGCGCTGCACGCCCCGCACAGCAAGGTGCTGGCAGCCTCCTTCCGTACTCCGCGCCAGGCCCTCGACTGCCTGCTGGCGGGCTGCCGGTCCATTACCCTGCCGCTCGATGTGGCGGAGCAGCTGCTCCAGGTGCCGGCGGTGGATGCGGCGCTGGCGAAATTCGATCAGGACTGGCAGCGGGCGTTTGCCTGAGCCAGCTTGAAGGCAGGATGAAGGGGCGGCAGGCGGGCTAAGCTAGATAGAGAGGGCCCGCCGCGACGGGCCGGGAACGATGGCTGACCGGAGGTGACCATGAGCGACCATACCCTGCTGCCCCATGGAGAGGATCTGCGCCGTGCCGTGCGCTGGCTAAGCGACCATCATCTGCACGACATCCGGGCTATCGAGGAGGCCTGCCTGCGCTTCGATCTCTCCCCGCTGGATGAGGAGTTCCTCATCCGCTACTGCCGCGAGCAGGCCCCCGAGTCCCGGGTGCGCTAGACGAAATGGGCCAGGTTGATGCCAAACTCCTTGGGATCCACCGTGTTCTCTATGGTCTCCTGCACTCCGCTTCGGGCGAGATCCAGCCACTGCACCTCGAGATAGTGGCGCTGGGTCGCGTGATAGATCACCTTGACCACGGGCTTGAGCGGCTGCTGTTCGTTGCGCTGCATCACGACGGCCAGCCGCTGGTTGGATAGCTGCACCAGGGTGCCGACCGGATAGACCCCCATGCACTTGATGAACTTGGTCACCAGCACCCGGTCGAAGTGGTGATCGGCCCCCTTGAGCAGGATGCGAAACGCCTGGGTCGGCTGCATCCCCCGCTTGTAGACCCTGTCCGCCGTGACCGCGTCGTAGACGTCGACGATGGCGCTCATGCGGGTATGGAGCGAGAGCTGTTCCCCCTTTAGCCGTCTTGGATAGCCGGTGCCATCGAGGCGCTCGTGATGGTTGGTGGCCACCTCCAGCATGGTGGGGGTGATGCCGGCGGTGGCGATCAGGATGTCGTGGCTGTGCACCACGTGCTGGCGCATGACATCGAACTCCTCGTCCGTCAGCTTGCCCGGTTTGTTGAGCACCTCGTCCGGCGTCATGATCTTGCCCACGTCGTGCAGCAGCCCCCCCAGGGTCAGCTCCCTGAGCACGCTGCGCTCCAGCCCCAGATAACGGCCGAAGTTCGCCAGCAGGATGGCGACGTTCATGGAGTGCTCCATCAGATAGGCATCCTTGGCCCGGATCCGGGCCAGACAGAGCATGGCGTCCCCATGGGTGAACATGGTGTCCACCATCTCTTCGGCCACCGCCGCCAGCGGCG